>DASZYB010000013.1:0-155673 GCA_035545575.1 Opitutaceae bacterium
CTGACTCCCGCTCACTGGCAACCAGCGTAGCGATCCTCATCGGACCCTCAACGTCACCAGCGGGTCCTTGTGGGTTACGATCCATGACCCTGCACGTCACCATGTGGATCTGGTCAATAGGGTCGCCCGCCGGACACATACCGCTGCTCGCCTCGCACACGAATTGAACCCGGGCATGGCAGGCACGCACCTCGGCGATAAGGCCCTGGAACCCCGCGCGATCGTTGCCGACCCGGAAATGGCGGCCCCCGGCCGAGACATCGAGCGCCGATTTCCCGATGTCGATGCCGACGAAAACCGGCGAGCCCCGGTCACCGCCCTCGGTGCGCGAGATCATCGGAATAAAAAGAGAAGCGGCGCCGGCCAGTTACGACCGCGAACGAATGCTCGATTCGTGAGTCGGCCTCGCGCCGCCGTGGGAATTCGGCCGATACGTCGTCGAGCTCCTGCCGACCCGATATTTTGACGGACAGAGGTCCTTCTAAAATTTCGGTCTCGCAGCAGCGCATCCCGCATCGGCCACTCTTCCAACCCCGAAGCGCTCCGCGTCGAGATAGGGAGCATCGGGGTCATGCGACCGAGTATTCACGTCCGTCTCCCGCCCGACAAGCCCGCCCATCCCCTAGCAGGGATCGGGTATTTGCCGCATGCGTGATTATACGTGCCGAAGTGCGCTGGGCCACGACATCCGCTCCGCCTCGGCCGGCGTATAGGGTTCCCCGTGCTGGTCGCCGCTAATCCACTATGCATAATTTGTGACCCGTGATGCCCCGCGCTGGACAATCTTATAAAGTGAACCGCACGAGCCAACCAAAGCACGGTGAAGACCAGCGTGCCAAAGTTAAGAAAACGCGTTGGGCAGCTTCTCGGCTACGAACCCTCGCGAAACGCGAGTAAACCTCGCCTACATCTGACTGAACGCTCCAACACCTTGCCCGCCCCGTGGCGCTTGTCCCCGGTCAACCGAAAGACTCCCTGCGGCCGCTTTAATCCGCAATGAAGCCGATCCGAACTGAAGTAGAAGCGCGACCGTCCAAGCTATGTCGAGGCCGTTGGTGTTAACCGCGCCGTCAGCAGGCAAGTTGAAAAAACCGGGCGCCGGCGTGCGCGACCTGGTCTACGATCCGAACAAGCCCTGGCGGTTGACCGCGGAGGCGGAGAGCGCCTTTTATGGCAGCCTAACGGCGCTTGAGAGCTTTCGTCAAAGACTGTCAGTAAAACTGTCAGTGAAAGTTCAGCCTAGTCGGAAAAAATTATGCCGAGTTAGGCCGAATTCCATTTGAGTTTCCCACGTGATTCACCATTTTCCCTCGTAGCTGGATTGCCAGAGTCGTCCAATTCCGGCCCGCGCCTCCAGGATTCACGAGGGAGGTTCGGCGCGATCAAGCAACGGTGGCGCGAGATGCGGGCGGGCGCTGGAGCATGCGCCGGAGCGCGGAGCGATCGATCGGCTTGCCGAGAAAGTCGTCGAAGTCGTGCGCCGCGCACCGGGCCCAGACCTGGTCGCGCGAATGGGCGGAGCAGGCGATGAGCCGGCAGCCCGGCGCGCTGGATTCCTGTTGGGCGCGACGCAACGCATCCACGAGCGCGAATCCATCCATCCCGGGCAGCTCGAGATCGACGAATGCCAGCGCGAATTCCGCCCGCGCGAATTCGGCCAGCGCGGTTTCGCCGTCGGCCACCGTGGTCACCTGCGCACCCTGGAGCTCGAGCATGCTGCGCAGCACTTCCTGGTTGGCCAGGTTGTCGTCGACGACCAGCACGCGTTGCTTCGCGATCTCCGCGGCGTCGCGCGCGACCGGGACCGGAGCGGGCGGCGTCGGCGCGGCGCAGGTGGGAGCGGCGACGGAAAAATAAAACATCGAGCCGGCGCCGACGCGGCTGCGGACGGCGAGCGAGCCGCCGAACAGTGCGACCAGCCGGCGGCTGATCGAAAGACCGAGGCCCGAGCCGGGCTGGGTCGTCTGCGCGCGGCCGGGCAGTTGCACGAAAGGTTGAAACAATTTCAACTGCTGCTCGGGCGCGATGCCCGGCCCGGTGTCGATCACGGCGAAACGCAGCTCGACGCACCGGTCATCCCGGCGGGCGACATCGACGCACAAGCGGATTCCGCCGCGTCGCGTGAATTTGAGGGCGTTGCCGACCAGATTGATCAGGACTTGCTGGAGACGCGCGCGGTCGAGTTCGACCCAGGCGGATTCGGGCGGCTCGATCTCGACGTCGAAGCGCAGTCCCTCCTGTGCGGCGCGCAGCGCGAAAAGCGCATGGACTTCGCGGCAGAGCTCGCCGAGCTCGACGGGCGCGGGGGCGAGCGTGAGTTTGCCGGCCTCGATGCGCGAGAGATCGAGGAGGTCGTTCACGACGCCGAGCAGGTTGGTGCCGGCGCGGCGGATCACGTGGAGTTTTTCGAGCACCGCGGGTTCGCGCACCGTGCCGGTGAGCGCGTCGGCGAGGCCGATGATGGCGTTGAGCGGCGTGCGGATTTCATGGCCGGTCATCGCGAGGAATTCGGTCTTCGAGCGATTCGCCGCCTCGGCGAGCTGACGCGCGGCCTCGGCTTCGCGGGTGCGCTCGGCGACGCGCAAGTCGAGTTCCTTGTTGTGCCGGCGCAGCGCGGCGTGGTGCGCGCGCACCTGCTCAGCCAGGTGGTTGAAGGCGCGGAAAACCATGCCGATCTCGTAGGGCGCGTCGTCAAAGCGGTTGGCGATCGGCACCACCGTGCGCAGCGCGGTCTGCTGGTTGGCGCTCACGGCGAAAAACTCGAGCGGCGCGGTCGTTTTGCGGCGCGTCGAGCGCGCAATCCACGCGGCCGCGCCGACGATCGCCAACGCCACTCCGCCGAACAGCGCATAGACCCAGCTGCTGCCTTCGAGTCCCGCAAGGAATGGACGCTCGGCGATCACGATGATGCCGCTGTGCTCCGAGCGCGTGGCAAGGCCGGTCAGGCGTTCGGCGGAGCCGTCAACCGTGCGCCGGTCGAAATGCAGCACCCGAGGCTCGCCGCGCAGCAACTCGCCTTCGGGAAAGAACGCGAGCGCGGCGAGCGGCGGGATGCCGGTCGCGGCGTCGGCGAACAGCACCCGGCCGGAGGCGTCGGCGAAGATGAATTCCACGCCGGGATCCGGTGCGTGCCCGACGATGAGCCGGGCGAAATCGTGCACCTCCAGCGAGGCCGCGACAATCCCGGCGAACGCGCCGGTCGCATCGTGCAACGGCGCGCTTATCGCGACGAGGATGTCGCGCCCGACGCCTTGGCCGCGAAACACGCCGGAGACGAATGGATGGTTCGCGTCGCGCGCGCGCCGAAAATAGTCGCGGTCCGCGACGTGCAATGGGCCGATCCGATCCTGCGCGCTGGCCGGGGTGGCGAAAACGACGCGGCCGTCGGCGTCGGTCACGAGCATCGTGCGGATCGCGGGATGCGTCCGACGGATCGCCTCCAGCAGCGGGGACGGATTGGCGCCGCCGTGTTCCAGAGCGGCGGCGGCGCTCGCGATCGTCGCCGTGTGCAGGTCGAAAAACAGGTCAAGTTGTTGCGCCGACCGCTGACTGGTTTCGCGCAGGACCTCGCGGTTTTCCCGCTGCGAGTAGCTGTGCAGCAACACCGAGATGCCCAGTCCGACCAGCGCAAGGGGCACGAGTGCGAGCACGAAGACGGAATGAAACACGAGCTCGCGCATCCGCTGCCGCCGCACCGCGCGATCCTCCAGCCAGCCGGTCAGCGGCGTCTGGCGCACGAGAAAGATCGCGACCCCGACCGCCGCGGCGTGGTTGACGAGATGTTTGTCGGCGATGAACACGGCGAGCTGATACGGCGTGCCGCCGACCGACCGATAGAGCCACGGTGTGATCGATGCTCCCGCGACGGCCCAGAAGAGCACATCGAGCAGCAGCGTGGCGCGCGCCCAGCGCCGGCGGATGAGGACAAGCCACGCGGCTTCCGCGAGCGCGAGCACGAAGCTGAAGGGATGCCCGAGCGTGTGAATGGTCGCCGCCATCGGAATCGCCGCCGCCAGCAAGGCCCACGGCCCCGGCAGCACGAGCACGAGCGGCGCGTAGACAAACGGCCCGAACAAAAATCGTCCGCCGCGCGCCAACGCGACCGGCAGCAGATTGAGCACGGTCGCGAGGACGACGAGCAGTGCGACGCGCCAGGGATGTCGAAGCGGGCGCAACATGGGAATCAGCTTGGTTCGGCGGCGCCGGCGAGCCGGGGTTCGACCGGGCTGGCGGCGGGCGGCGGAAACTGCACGAAGAATGTCGCCCCCGCACCGGCGACACTCTCGGCCCAGATGCGGCCGCCATGCGCGCGCAGCAACCGGGCGACGAGCGAAAGACCGAGGCCGAAGCCGTCCGTCCCGCTCGCGGTGGGCAGGCGCGTGAACTCGCGGAAGAGCTTGTCGGTGTCGCGCGCGTCGAAGCCGACGCCGTTGTCGCGCACGAAGATCACGGGCGCGTCGGCCGATCCGGCCGCGCCGATCTCGATGCGCGGCGGGCGCTGCTGGGCGGAGTATTTGAGCGCGTTGGCGAGCAGGTTGTAGAAGACGCGTTCGATCAGCACGGCGCTGACGCCGACCGGCGGCAGCGGCGCGAATTCGAAATGCGGCTCATGGCGGGAAAACAGATCGCGCATGCGCAGCGCAAGGCGGCGGATCACGGGCGCGGGATCGACGGCGACGGGCGCGGGCTGCCGGGTGCGGTCGTGTTCGTCCTGCGCGAGCTGGAGCATGTTTTGAATCAGCTCCTGCATCATGATGGTGCCCTGATAAGCCTGGGAGACGACGGGCGCCGCCTCGGCCAGCGGGACGACGCCTTCCTCGACCAGCGAAAGATAACCCTTCACGACCGTCAGCGGCGAACGCAGGTCGTGCGAGACGAAGTTGGCGTAGGAGAGGAGCATGCCGTTGGACTCCTCGAGCTGCCGCGTGCGTGCGCGCACGAGTTCGTCGAGTTCGGCGTTCACCTTCTGCAGCGCCTCGCGCGCGTGGACCTCGGCGGTGATGTCGTCGAAGGCGAGCATCGCGAGGTGCGTGCCGCCGTCGGGCACGATCACGGCGCGCACGTGAAAAATTCGTTCCGCTCCGCCGTGCAGGTGCCGGACCTCGTGGGCCGTCGACTCGCCGGCGCGCCACGCTTCGCTCAGCGTCGCGCGCACGATTTCCGCCGCGGCTTTGTCGAACGGCGCGACGACCGGCCGGCCCGTGCGATGCACCTCGGCGCGGGCGTTGGCGGCGACGACAGTTCCCTGTGGGTCCACGAGCACGATGCCGCCCGGCGCGAGCGCGAACAGCCGCTCGAAGCGGGCGCGTTGCTCGGCGATGATCCGAAAGCGATTCAGCGAGGCGACCGTGCGCACGCGCGCGCGAATTTCCTCCCGGCGACACGGCTTGGAGAGAAAATCGTCCGCCCCCGCGTGCAGGCCTTCGAGCCGCGAACGGTCGTCGTCGAGCGCGGTGATCAGGATGATGGGAATGCGACCGATGACGGGGTCGGCACGGATGCGACGCGTGACCGCGAAGCCATCGAGCTCGGGCATCATCACGTCGAGCAGGATCAGGTCGGGCTGCTCGATTTGCGCCTTCGCGCAGGCGTCGTAGCCGTTGGCGGCGAAATGCAGCTCGTATCCTTCGCCGGCGAGGAAAGCCTCGAGCGTGGTGAGGTTGAGCGGTTCGTCGTCGACGATGAGAATCTTGGGCGTCATAGGGCGAGGCCGGTGAGGCGGGCGATGCGCTCGGCCAGGGCGGCGAGCGAAATGGGTTTGGGCAGATGCGCATCGGCGCCGGCGGCGCGGCAGCGTTCCGCTTCGTCGGCCTCGGCGAGCGCGGTGGCGGCGAGGATGCGCAAGTCGCGGCCGTCGGGAAGCCGCCGCAGTTCGGCGATCAGCTCGAGGCCGTTCATGCCGGGAAGGTTGACGTCGACGATCGCGAGAACGGGCTGCACGGACGGGATCGTTGCGAGGGCGGAGCGAGCGGTGTCGCAATGAACGACGTCGAAACCGCGCCGCCGCAGAAAGTCGCCGACGAGCAGGTGCTGGTTGGGATCGTCGTCGACGACGACCACGCGCCGCGACCGCGCGGGTGCGGGCGGAGCAGCGGGCGCGGGAAGCGCGCTGGCCGGAAGCTGGACGGTGAACGTGCTGCCGAGGCCCGGCGCGCTGCGGACGCCGACCGATCCGCCGTGCAGCTTCATGATGCGTTCCACGAGCGCGAGGCCGAGGCCGGTGCCGCCGAACTGCCGCGAGAGCGAGGAGTCGATTTGCGAGAAGGGCTTGAAGAGCAGCGGCAGTTTCCCCGGCGCGATGCCGATGCCGGTGTCGCTCACGGCGAGCGCGAGGCCGCCGGCGGCATGGCGCTCGAGGTTCAGCGTGACGCGGCCGCCGCGGGCCGTGAATTTCACGGCGTTGGCCACGAGATTCTGCAACACCTGCCGAAGCAGGCGCTCGTCGGCGTGCACGATGACGGGTTCGGCGGGGCACGCGCTTTCCACGCGGATCTGCTTGGCAAGGATCGCGTGGCGCAGCGTCTCGATCGTGCCAGAGCAGAGGATACGCGCGTCGAACGGCTCGGGGTTGATCTGGATCCGGCCGGCCTCGATGCGCGCGAGGTCGAGGATGTCGTTGATCTGGGCGAGCAGCTGGCGCCCGCTGTCGTGGATGACCGTGAGATAGCGGCGCGTGCGCTCCGGGTCGAAGGGCGCGCCGGCCTCCAGCAAAGATTCGGTGAGGCCGATGACGGCGTTGAGCGGCGTGCGCAACTCGTGGCTCATCGTGGAGAGGAATTCACTCTTGGCCTTGTTTGCCGCCTCGGCGACCGCGCGCGCGGCCTGCAGCTCCGCTTCGACGGCCTTCGCCGCCGACACGTCGGTCAGCGTGCCGGTCACGCCGCGGAGCACGCCGTCGTCGTCGCGCAGCCCGCGCGCACTGACGAGCATCCAGCGATCGCGGCCGGAGGCTTCGCGAAAACGCACTTCGTGCCGGTAGACCTGGGCGTCGCCGGAGAGCACGGCGTTCCAGCTTCGGAGCACCTGGCCGCGGTCGTCGCGGTGCACGAATTTCGCCGCGGCGCGGCCGAGCGCTTCCGGAATGGTCCAGCCGAGCCGCTTTTCCCACGCGGGGCTCAGGTAGGTCCAGCGGCCGCGATGGTCGAAACGAAACACGACGTCCTCGAGGCTGTGGACGAGTTCCTCGTATTCGCGCGCCGCATCGCGTCCGGCGCCGGCGGTTTCAGGCGGTGGGACGGCGGGTGTCATCGGTCGAAGGGCAGAGGACCTCGCGCGGAAGCAGGAGCCGCGCGACCAGGCCCGGCGTGTCCGCGCAATTCGACAAAACGAGATCGCCGCCGATCGAGCGCATGAGAATCCGGCTCGTGGCCAGACCGAGGCCGATGCCGGGCACCTCGCCGCTGAAACTGCGCTCGAGCTGCGCATACGGCCGGCCGAGCTGTGCGACGATGTCGGGTGGCAGCGGAGGCCCCGGCGCGAACAACGTCAGCGACCAGCCGCCTGACGCCGGCTCGCAGGCGATGCGCACGCCCGCGTGCGCCGCCGCGCTGAATTTGCGATAATTTTCGAGCAGCTCGACGAGCACGAGCTCGAGCAGTTCCGGGTGCTGCGCATGGCCGGCGGGCCCGTGAAATTCGAGGCGGCCGTCGAGGCCCGCAGACTCCGCCGCGCGGGCGAAGATCTCGGCGAGAGATTTTCGGTGACTGGCCGGCGGCGCGCCGTGCGCGCCAAACATCGCCGCGTGATAGTCGAGGATGCCCGTGAGCGTGTGCTCGAGCCGCGCGGCGCTTTCGCGAGCGAGGCCGAGCAGGCCGGCCGTGGCGTCGTCGGCCGGGGTGTTTTCGCCGGCGGCGAGAAAATCGAGCACGGGCCCGAGGCCGTTGAGCGGCGTGCGGATCTTGTGCGAGATCAACTGCTGGAAGGTGAACGTCTCGAGCCCGCGCTGCACGGTGGCCGAGCGATTGGTGAATTTCAGCAGCGTCTGGCTGATCCCGCCTTCGAACGCGTGCAGTTCCACCTCGAACCAGCGGGCCGCGACCTGCGGGCTTGCGGGTTGGAAAATCGCGAACTTTCCGCCGTCGGGCTGGCGCAACTCGCGCCACGCCGCCCAGGCATCGGCCGGCTCGGCGCGAAAATGCCGGCCGATCGCCGTCGCGACATCCTGGCCGTTCGCCGAGCCGAGGTCGAAAATATCGCGGGCGGGCGCGTTGGCATAGACGAGTGCGCCTTTCTCGTCCGCGACGACGAGCGGCTCGTGCGAATGATCGAGCAGCCAGCGGAAACGATCCCGCTCGGCCGCGAGGGTGCGAAAGCGATTGAGGCGGGTGATCGAGCGGATTTTCGCGCGCAGCTCGGGAGCGAAAAACGGCTTGCGCAGAAAATCGTCCGCTCCGGCTTCCAGCGCGCGAAGCATCGCCTCGGATTCCTCCGCGGCGGACAACACGATCACGGGCAGCTCGCGCGTGCGCGGGTCCGCCCGCAACGCGGCGCAGACTTCGTAGCCCGTCATGCCGGGCATCATGATGTCGAGGAGGATGAGGTCCGGCGGTGCGGCGAACGCGGCCGCGAGGCCTTCCGGTCCGTCGACTGCCTCACGCAGCGAAAACTCGCCGGAGCGCGCGAGCAGATCGCCGACGCGCAAACGCACCGCGAGGTCGTCGTCGATCACGAGGACGTCGCCGACCGGTTTCACGCCTCCGCCTTCGTCGAGCAGTTTTCGACCGCCGGCGCCTCGATGAGGCCGAGCCGCACCGCGTGCAGCGTGAGCTGCGCGACCGAGCGCAGGCCGGTCCGGCGGCTGATGCTCGCGCGGTGGTTCTCGACGGTGCGCACACTGAGCGTCAGCCGGTCGGCGATTTCCTTGGACGACAGGCCCTCGGCGACGAAGCGCAGGACATCGCGCTCGCGCGGCGACAACTCGGGAGAACTCGCGCCCCATTCGGGATCGTTGACGAGGCGGCGCATGTTCTTCGCGATGGCCGGCCCGAGATAAGTCCGGCCCTCGGCGACGGCCTGGAGCGCGGATTTGAATTCGCTGAAGCTGGCCGTTTTCTCGAGGTAGCCACGCGCGCCGGCGGCGAGCGATTCGCGCACCGCGAGGTCGGTGGTGTTCGCGGAAAAGACGAGCACATACGGCGGCGGGTCGATCCGCACGTGGCGGAGAAATTCCAGGCCGAGCCCGCCGAGCAGCATCCAGTCGAGCACGACCACGCGCGGACGCGACGCCGCGGCGACGAGCAGCGCTTCGTCGACATTGCCCGCCTCGCCGACCACGGCGAAACCGGGCATGGCGGCGACGAATGCGACCAGCATTTCCCGGATCGCGGTTTGGTCTTCGACGACCAGCACGGCGATTTTTTCGGCAAGCTTTGGCTCGGCGGAGGACATGGATGGAGGATACGGCAAAGGCGCGCCCGAATTTAATAGGTGTTTCTCGTCAATGGATGGAAGCAGCCCGCGCCCGGCCGCGCAGACAGGATTGGGATAATGATCGGCCATTTTTTAAGCGGACCTGTGCGCGGGAGCAGAGAAAAGCTGCGCATTTTTTGCCACGCGGGGCCGCGAGCGCGGCCGACCCGCGCGCGCCCGGAGCGGAGCGATCAGACGACGACGGGATCGCTTTCGAAGAGCCGCGCGACGTCGAGCAGCAGGTGGATGCGGCGGCCTCGTCGCAGCGTGCCGAGCAGCGCGTGCGCGCGCGGGACGGCGGCGAAGCCCGGCACCGGTCGGATTAAATCCGGGTTGGTGTCGAGCACATCGTCGACGCGGTCGACCACCAGGCCGACGAGTTCGTCCGGCCGCAAGCGGCGCGGGTGACACACGACGATCACCCGCGTGTGCCGATCGAAGGGCGCGGGCAGTCCGAAGCTCGCCCGCAGATCGAGCAGCGGCACGGCCTGGCCATGCAGCATGAGAAAACCGGAATCGTAGTGCGGCGGCTGGAAAACCGGCGTCACCGGATCGAGCGTGCACACCTCGGCCATCTGCAGGAACGGAATGCCGAGCGAATGGCGGCCGAGCGTGAAGAGCAGAAATTTTCCGCGCGAGGGCAAAGCGGTCGATGAAGAAGGCGCTTTCATAAGAGGAGCGGCAGGTTCACGCGGCGGCGAGCCGATCGATCGTCTCACCGAGGAGCACGCGATCGATATCGATCAGCGTTTTCACCCGATCTTTTCCCTTGGCCATGCCGAGAAGATATTCCGGATGAACCGCGCCGCCGAACGACGGCGTGGGCGCGATGTCGGCATCGGACAGACTCACCACCTCTTCCACAGTGTCGACGATCAGGCCGAGCGGAATCGAGCGCTGCGACTCGCGGCCGACATGGACGACGACGATGCAAGTGCGTTCGCTCATCGCGGCGACGAGCCCGAATTTCACCCGCAGGTCGATCACCGGCACGACACGCCCGCGGAGATTGATGACGCCTTTCACGCAGGCGGGCATTTGCGGCACCGCCGTGATTTTCTGGAGGCGCACGATTTCGCGGACTTTCAGCACGGCGATCCCGTAGGATTCGTCGGCGAGGAGGACGGTGAGATATTTGCCGGCCGTGCCCGGCGTATCAGCGGAGGAATGCATGGCTCAGGATTCGGAGAAAAACGCATCGCCGGCGGCCGCGGCTGCGGTTGCGGTTGCGGGCGTCTTCGAGCCGATGCCGCGCGGGCGCGAAATGCCGCGCGGACGCGCGATGGCCCGATGGACATTGACGGGTGCGAAGGATTTTTCCGGCGCGGGCGCGGTTGCCGTGCTGGCGGCGCGGGCGCCGACGAGCGCATTCAGGTTGCCGACCGCGGCGAGCAGCGCGCGAGCCTGCGAGTCCAGTTCGGTGGCGGAGGCGGCGGTCTCCTCGGCGGCGGAGGCGTTGCTCTGGACAACCTTGTCCATCTGGCCGACGGCGGTGTTGATCTGCGTCACGCCGGAAGTCTGATCTCGGCTGGCATGCGCGACGTCCGAGACGAGCGTGTCGACTTCGCGGACCTTTGCGACGATCTCGCCGAGGCTGCGGGAAACCTGGCCGGTGAGATGCACGCCCTGGGCGGTCTTGTCGATCGCACCCTCGATTTTTTCGGCGGTCTCGCGTGCGGCGAGGGCGGAGCGCTGGGCGAGGCTGCGGACTTCGTCGGCGACGACGGCGAAGCCGAGGCCGGCGGAGCCCGCGCGCGCGGCCTCGACGGCGGCGTTCAACGCCAGAATGTTCGTCTGAAACGCGATCTCGTCGATCGTCTTGATGATTTTGGCGATGTCGTCGCTGGAAGCCCGGATCGCGCCCATCGCGGCGCCCATCGCCTGCATGTCGCGCGTGCCCAGGTCGGCGGCTTCGCGCGCTTGCCGCGTGAGCTCGCTGGCGCGCGTGGCGCTTCCGGCATTTTGCTTCGTCATGCCCGCCATCTCTTCGAGGGAGGCGCTCGATTCCTCGAGCGAGGCGGCCTGCTCGGTAGAGCCTTCCGCGAGTGCCTGACTCGCGGCGGCGACCTGCCCGGCGGCGCCGGAGATATGCCTCGCGCCTCCGTCGATCGCGCCGGCGATCTCGCGGAGCGAGCGGGTGAGCCGGAGGAGGATGAAGATGCCCACGGCGCTACCGAGCACGAAAATGGCCGCGGTCGTCGCGGCGACGATGGCGGTGATCTTGCGGCCGGCGGCGATGTTGGCGCGTGCGAGTTGCTGCGCGTGCGTCTCGGTGGAGAGGTAGATTTCCCGCACCGATTTTTCGAAGGCGGAGAATGCGGGCAGCAGCGTCGTGCGATTGAATTCATACGCCTCGTCCACCTTGTTCGCGCGGCTCAGCTCGAGGATCTCGTCCGCGGCCTTGATGTAGGCGGCCCGCTGGGCGGCCATCGTCTCGACGCGGGCGCGTGCCTCCGGCGTCGCGGCAAAGCGCGAAAAATCCTCGATCAACCGCACGTTGGCGGCCCGGCCGCGGGCGATCTCGGCCTCCTTCGCGTTTTTTTCCTCGACGGAGCGCGCGAGGCGGTGGCGCACGATATCCAGCTGGATGGCGTTTGCGTTGACCAGGATTTCGGCGGCATCGTTCAACGACGGGAGCAATTCCGCCGCGACGGTTTCGGTGCGCGTCTCGATCTGCCCGAGCAGGAAAACGGTGGCGCTACCCAGCGCGATGGAAAGGGTGATCACGGCGCCGAAGCCGAGGGTGATCTGTTTGCGAACGGTCCAGTTTTTCATGAGCGATGTTTCGTCGCTCACTTTATGCGAAATCCGGGCGCGGGTCGCGGAAGCAGAACTACTCAACGCCGGGCGCGTGCGCCGGTGCGGCGAATTTTTTCGCCGCCGCGGTGGCGCCGCGGCTTTGCACGCTCATCCGCTGCGGCCGGCGCCGGTCGGGTTTGCGCGTCGGCCGGGGTCGAACGCCATCGCTCGCCCGCGGGCCGTGCGGGCGCGGATTCCTATCTCGCCAGGCGGCCGGGTCTCGCCGCACTCACCGAGCGCGCCGCGAGCTTGTGCCGCTCGCGGCGCGAGCCGGCGGGACGCTGACCAAGGCCGCCAGCGCGACGTTCAGCAGATCGTCGGGATGCGTCTTCTCGCGTTCGCTCTGCAGATACTTTTCGCCGCTGCGCGTCAGCACGACGACGCGCACGCTTTGGTCGTCGGCGCGAAAGAAAAATTCGTCCGAGCCGCTCTCGATCAACGCGATCGCCGCGGGTTGGGAAAGGTTCCAGCGCGTGTGGTCCGCATTCACGCCGCCGATCGAGGCGACGCGTTCGAACGGATCGCGGCTATAAGCACGCTCGACGGTGGAAATAGCGCGGCGACGAAAAGGTTTGGCCATGAAGCACAGTGGAGGCGCGAGAGTCGCGCGGCGAAGCAATACGACCCGTGAAGGTGAACCGTGCCCAGGGCGGTGGGTTGCGTCGCGAATCGCCGCGGAAAAATCGGCGGCTGCGTCCAAGGGACACGGAAAACTCGCTCGGCTTCGCACCGGCGACGTCCACGGCCGAAACGCGCCGCGACCGAATTTGCGCGGCCTGAGAGATGCACGCCCTTGCGTCCGCCGGCGGACCAACGATCCGTCATTCGTCAACCGACCGAATAGGGCGTTTCCGTTTGGACGGCGGGCCGATTGTCGAGCCGTTTGGAAAAATCGAGCGGATCGCCGACGCCGACCGTGCCGCGCGGCACCTGATAGGCCCACACTTCAAAGTAGCTGAGCGTGGCGCCGCCGTAGATCGTGGAAAACGCGCCGTCGACCGCGTCGAGCCCGCACGAAATCTTGATCCGGGCGATGCGCGGCACGTGGAAGCGCGCGTCGGAAGTGAACCAGTGTCCGCCGACGTAGATTTCAGCGTAGGCGTGAAAATCCATGTGGTTGTTCGGATCGGGAAATCCGATGTCGGGCAGATGCCCTGTCACGTAGCGCGCCGGAAGATTGAACGCGCGATTCAGCGCGACGACGAGATGGGCGAAATCGCGGCACACGCCGTAGCGGCGCTGCAACACATCCCACGCGGACAAATCGGGCCGGCCCGAGCCGGCGCGATACTCGATGTTGTCGTGCAGCCACTGGCTGATCGCGCGCACGCGTGGCAAACCGTGTTCCACCTGCCCGAATTTCTCCCACGCGAATTGCGCGAGCTTGTCGGAATCGCAGTATCGGCTGGGCAGCGTGTAGCGCATCAGGTGCGCGGGCAGTTCGGCGGGCGCGGCCGGAGCGGAAGCGGGCAGGTCCTCGTTGTCCGGTCGCGAGGTGGTGGCGACGATCGCGTCGTGCCGGAAACAGTTCGTGCCCGGCGCCAGCTTCACCCGCCAGACGCGGTTGCCGTGCGAGTCCTTGAAGGCTTCGGCCGGAAGGTTGTTTCCCAGCGTGAGCGCTTCGAAAACGACGGCGTGGTGGCGATCGGGCCGGGGTTGGACGTTCAACAGCAGCGAAGCGGGGCCGGTGGCTTCGTAGGCCAGGCTGCAGCCGACCCGCACGGTCAGGTCGAAGCGCCGTGACTCGCCGTCGGCGGCAATCGGGTTGTCGCGTCGTCGTCCGGCCGTCTCGTCTTTGGGCTGCGCCTCCATCGCGAAGAATAGAGCAGGGCGCGCGCCGATCGCAAACGAGCGCGCGGTCGAGTCCGGCGAGCGGATAGCGGCGTGGCCGGAGAACGCGCGTTCAGCGGACAAAGGGAAGGCACTGGATCAGCGCCGCGGCGTGACCCGGCGCCACGAGCTTGTCGCGCGTGGCGCGGCGTTTCGCCTTGGTGCTTTTCGCGCCGAGCAGATGGCGAAAACCGGGAGTGCGCCGGATCATTTTTCCCGTCGCGGTCACCTTGAAGCGTTTCGAAACGGATTTTTTGGTTTTTTGCATGGAGTGAATTCGTCCGCCCAGGCGGGCCGCGTCGTTTTCATGCGCCGGGATTTTGGTCCCGCCCGGAGGCGAGAGCAGCAAGGCGAGGCGAAAGAGTTCATGGCGGCACCCGCGTGCTGACGGCGGAAATCATAGTGAGCCCTTTCGCGGAACGCGATGTATTCCCCGCGGCCGGCCGCGCTCGCCGCTAAGTGACGCGCCGGCCACGCGCTTCGGGCGCGAATGTAGTTCGTGCGGCACGACGCCGAGGCGACGGTCGCGCGCGCACTCCGCGCCTTTGGCGTTCGCGCTCGCGTGGCGCGGCACCGTTTCGTCCAGGCGCAAAAAAGGCGAAGCGCCGGAGCGCTTCGCCCGAATTCAGCCGGAGCGGAAAAAATCAGTAGCGATTGCCGCGCGCCTGGAACGCGCCCGCCTGGCGGTCCGGGCCGCCGTAGTTGCGGTTGCCGCCCGTTTCTTCCTTCGGCTTCGCTTCGTTGACGGTGAGCTGGCGGCCGTCGAGCTCGGTGCCGTTCATTTTTTCCGCCGCGAGCTTGCTCTCGGTGTCGGTGCTGAACGTCACGAACGCGAAACCGCGCGGGCGGCCCGTCTCACGATCGTTCGCGATGTAAACGTCGGTCACGCTGCCGAACTGGCCAAAGGCGTTGCGGAGGTCGGCCTCGGTGGTCTTGAAGGACATGTTTCCAACATAGAGTTTGGAATTCATAGTGATGATTTTCGTATGCTTCGTCTGCTGTCAGCGCGTTCCCGGGAATCGGGTTTCGAATCGTCACTGAACTGGAAGCTCACTTGAAGACCCACCAACCACTGTCATCTAACGCTATTACGAGCCGCCACCGTCGCGCATTCCGCGCCGAACGCAAGGACCATCCCATTTTCCCTGGCGGATGGACTGCGCTGGCGGGCGAGCTCACGAGCTGCGGCGCGTTTTCTTTTCCTGCTTCGATTGCCGTTTCTGCTTGGCGGTTTTGAGCGGCGCTTTGCGGGACTGCTTTTTCGAGTTTTGGGTTTTGGCCATGATATTTTTTTCCTCGGGTTGATCTGATCGAGCGGAGCGGGATGCCCGGCTCGAAGGCGTCGCGATCGGAGAAGCAGGACGATGCGCCTCCGCATGGTTTCTTCGTCTTCGATCTGGACGTTTTTCAATTATGCGGCCGCGCGGCGGGGACCGCGATCTATTTCGATCCGGCGGGAAGCGCGCGGATTTTTTCGCGGTTTTCTTTTTCTTCCGCGCGCCCGCGCCGTCCGGTTCGCGGCGCAGGGTGGCATTTGGACGATGGCCATCGACTTCGCGGGCGAATCGGAAATGCTGGGCGGGTTCGATGACAATCCACTGGAGTCTTTTCGTGCCGGGCGTGTTGCTGCTGCTTTATCCGGCGGACCGGTTGTTGTCGTCGCTGGTCGAGCTGCGCAGTTTCGACTGCTTCCAAAACCTCGAGAACAGCCCGCGCTATCGTCCGTGGTGGTGGGTGCTCTCGCTCTGGCTCGATCCGCTCCGCGGTTTTCTCGGCACGCTTCTCCTCATGCAGGCGCTCGCGCCCGCGACCGTGCGCTGGGCGCTCGCGCCCAAGCTGGAATATGCGCTGCTCGTCGTCGTCGTCGCCGCGGGAGTCGTGTGCCAGACGTTCACGCGACGAGGCGACACGGGCGTCCTGCTGGCGCCGATCGGATTTGTCGCGGGAGCGGTCGCGGCGCTGACGCCGTGGCCCGTGGCGCTGATCGGGATTGTCACCGGCGCGCTCGGGCTCTGTGCGTTTCGGCAGTTTCATGCGTTCTTCGCCTTCGGCCTCGCGGCCGTGAGCCTGCTCGGCCTCGTGCTCGGCGCGGGGATGATGTGGATCGCGCCGGCCGTGGGCGTGTTCGCGCTGCCGATCGTCGTCGGCCTGGTCACGAGCAGCACGCTGGAGTTGCCCACGCGCAACGCTTCCGGCCCGCCGCCGATGCCTCTGCCAAAAAAAATATGAGCTCAAACCGCGAACACCTCGCCCACGCCCACGCCCTGCAAGCCGACATTTCCGCCGCGCCGGAGGTGTGGCTGCCCCGACGCGAAATCCTCCTCGAATGGCTCGAGAAATTTCTCCAGCGGGTCGCCGCGCCGGACTACGAGCTCGGCGAGACGGAAGCGGACGACCTCGCGGCCCTGGACAAATTCCTGCGCAAGAAAATGGTGCCGGTCGCGTAGCCGCGGCGCATCGGCAAGGAAAGCCGCGGGAAGCGCGCCGCGTTTTCGTTTCGCCGGTCGGCCGGCTCGCGCCGCCGCGGCAGATTTTCCGCGGTGTGGCCGCACGGCACCGGAAAATTTCCGGCGCCCGGCGCGGGCTTTTTCCGGGCGGTGCGACCCCTATGGTCGCGCATGCGCGATCCGACTATTTTTCCATTGCGCGCCGCGGCGCGGCATTTTTTCAGTGACCGCAACTTCAACTCCCCAACGTGCAGGAGAAATCCCATGACCCCAGCGCAGATGACAGCAGTGGAACCGGGCGAGCGTGTGGCGCGCAAAACCTTGCCGGCGGAAAATGAAAACTCCTCACTGGAGGGCATGACGAACGCGCCCACCATCCTCGTCGTCGAGGACGAGGAGGATTCGGTGCTGCTGCTGGAATCGGCCTTTCGGAAGGCGCACTTCGCGCACCCCGTGCATCGCGTGTCCCATGGCGCGCTCGCGGTGGAGTATCTCACCAATGCCGTCGCCAAGGACCGCAAAGTCCCGCTGCCCGCGCTGGTGCTTCTCGATCTCAAGCTCCCGCTCGTCTCCGGGCTCGAAGTGCTCAAGTGGATTCGCGCGCATCCGCTGCTGCATTCGATGATCGTGATTGTGTTCACCTCCTCGGCCGAGCCGAACGACATCGCCGCGGCCTACCGCGCGGGCGCGAATTCCTATCTGGTGAAGCCGTCGAGCCTCAACGCCCTCACCGAGCTCGCCGCAGGCTTGCGCAGCTACTGGCTCCGGCTCAACGTCCCGCCGAACGAGCCGAAGCTGCCGTAAGGCGGCCGGCGCTTCGCCGCAACTCCCGCGGATTCGAAGCGTCCTGCGCCGCCGGAGGCAGCATCCCGTTTCAACTCAACCCCGAACTCCATGCGCACAAACGTCCTTCTCTCCGCCGCCGCGTTTCTCGTCGCGACGCTTTCCCTTTCGGCTCAAGCGCCCAGCGCGCCCGCCGCAGCCGCGCCGCGTGTCGCCTCATCCGGCGGCACCAGCCCGCACGAAACGACCAGCCAGACGTTCGACGGCCGGCGCGACAATCGCGTCATCATCGTTTACGGCCGGCCGTATTCGAAGGCGCCGCGCACCGGCGAAATCCGCAAAATCTGGGGCGCGCTCGTGCCCTACGGCAAGGTGTGGCGCATGGGCTCGGACGAGGCGACGATGCTCGTCACGCAGCAGAATCTCGATCTCGGTGGCACCGTTTTGCCGGCTGGCGCCTATACGCTCGACATGCAGCCCGAGGCGGACGGCTCGGCAAAGCTGATCGTCGGCAAGCGCCTCGGCCAGTGGGGCATTCCCTACGACGGCAGCAAGGAAGTCGCACGGATCGACATGAAGCGCAGCGACGCCGAAAAGCCCGCCGATCAATTCACGATCACCCTCGTCCGCAATCCCGCCGGCGGCGGCACGCTGAACGCGACGTGGGAAAACACGACCTATTCGGTCGCGTTCACGTTTCCGAAAACGTGATCCGCTTTCCGCGCGGACCCGCTGTGCCGGCCGCGCGGATCACAGCCGGCGAAAGCGCGGGTGCAATTCGTGCCGCAGGCGCTGCACCGTGAGTGCGCGCGTGTAGGCCTGCGCGAAATCGTGCGTCCGGCGCAGCGGCGCGCCGAGCTTCACCGCCACGTGCGTGATCCACACGCGGTGCTTTTGCCAGAGCTCCTCGATCTGCCGCTGGCAGTTTTCGACGAAGTGATCGAGGTAGTGCACGTAGACGACGCACTCCTGCGGCTCGTCGGGCGCGCGGTGTCGCCGCAGCAAAACGTAATACGCGCTCTGGTCGGGGGAGAAACTTTCCTGCAACTGTTCCTTCGGCACGAGCGTGAAGCCCGGAAGTTTGAATTCGTGGAGCGAAGTCGGATTCATCGCCCGCGAACCTGCGCCCGCCGCCGCGCGGTGGCGAACGCAACCGCGCCGGGAAAAACGGTAAGATCCAATCGGAAATTCCCGGCGGGCCGGAGAGACGCGCGCGCCTTCGACGCAAGCGCGCGTTCTCCACAATTTATTCACCGCCGCGGCGTCGCCGGCAACTCGCGCGCCAGCGCCAGCGCCGGCGCGCGCCCGAGTATGCGGCGCCGGCCGGTGAGCGCGTCGGCGAGGCGAACCAGCGCCAGCTTCAGCACGAGCCCGGCGGCCTCGACCGCGATGCCGTGCGAGAGCTTCGACTGGCCGTTGCGCCGCTCGGTGAAGACGATCGGCACCTCGCGCAGCCGGAAACCCGCGCGCCGCGCGTGGAAGTGCAGCGCGATCTGAAAGCCGTAGCCTTCGGTCTTGATGCGATTCCAGTCGAGCCGCTCGAGCACTTCGCGGCGAATCGCCTTGAAGCCGCTCGTCGGATCGGTGAGCGGCAGCCCGGTGAGCGCGCGCGTGTAGACGCCCGCACCCATGCTGAGCACGAGCCGGCTGAGCGGCCAGTTGATCACGCTGATGCCGGCGACGTAGCGCGAGCCGATCGCGAGATCGGCGCCCTCGGCGAGCGTCGCGAGCAGCCGCGGCACGTCCTGCGGATCATGCGACAGATCGGCGTCCATCTCGATCACGGCGGTGTAGCCGTGCTGAAGCGCCCACTGAAATCCGTCCATGTAGGCGGAGGCGAGGCCGAGCTTGCCGGGCCGCGCGAGCAGAAACAGTCGCCGCCCGAATTCCGCGTGCTCCTGCACCGCGCGCGCGGTGCCGTCGGCGGAATTGTCATCGACGACGAGCACGTGCAACGGCACCGGCAGCGCCAGCGCGGCCGCGAGCAGCGCGGGCAGCGACGCGATTTCGTTGTAGGTCGGCACGACGAGCAACGGTCGCGCGACGGCGGGATCGGTGGCGGCGGAGTTCACGTTTTCACCTGTTGCACGAGCGCGCGAAAACGCAGCGCGGCCGACATGTGGCCGAAGAGCGCGATCGCGCCGAGCGCCGCGATCATCGGCCACGGGTGCCACGGATTGCCGGCGGCGTCCGCTTCGAGCCAGTGCAGCGAGAGCGGCGAGAGGAGCGCGCCGATCACGAGGCACGCCATCCGGTCGGAGCGGCGCATCCAGCCGCGCGGCGGCTTCACGCCGAGCGCCTCGGCCTTCGCGGTCGAATACGTGACGAGCATCGAGGCCGTGACGGCCGCGAAGCAGAGCAACTGCACGGGAAGCTGCGCGCGATAGTGGATCAACAGCCCGCCGAAGAACGCGAATTCGACGTAGCGGTCGAGCGTGGAGTCGAGCACCGCGCCCGCGCGCGACGCGCGGCCCTGTGCGCGCGCGACCGCGCCGTCGAGCACATCGAGCAGGCTGCTCGCGAGCAGGCCCCACGCGGCGAGCGCCCAGCGGCCGTAAGCGGCCGCCAGCGAAGCGCCGAGCGCGGGCCCGAGCGAAAACCACGTGAGCATCGCCGGCGTGATTCCCGCGCGCACGCAGCCGCGCACGACCGGCTGCAGCAGCCAGTAGCCGGCGTTCATGATTTCCCCGGCGAGAAAAAACGTGCCGCCCTGGAGCTGCACGCGTTCGTAGTCGACCGGCCCGCGCGCGAGCCGGCGCACGCCGTAGACGGCAAACGATCCCGCCATCACCGCGACGAGCACGCACGCGGCGCGAATGTCCGCAGAAGCCGGCAGCAGCGCGTGCATGCGTCAGCGGCGCGTGCGCCGCCGCCGCGCCGCGAGCCGGCCGATCTCGCGTTCGAGCGCGGCGAGTTGGAGATTCGGGTCGTTGCTGGGCTTGCGCGCACCGCGCACGACGGGCGATTTGAAGAAGAACCCGAGCCAGTCGATCAGGCCTGACGCGCCGGCACGCGCGGCCGCGTCGGCCAGCAGCACGAGATCGAGCGCCAGCGGCGCGGCGAGAATCGAATCGCGGCACTGGAAGTTGATCTTGATCTGCATCGGATAACCCAGCCAGCCGCGGAGATCGACACTGTCCCACGCCTCCTTGTTGTCGCCGCGCGGCGGATAGTAATTGATCTTCACGAGGTGCTCGATGTGCCGGTAGAGCTCGGGATAGAGATCGGCGCGGCAGATGTCGGCGAGCACGCCGGTCTTCGTGGCGCGCTTCGCGGCGAACGCCTGCGGATCCTCGAGCACGTCGCCGTCGCGATTGCCGAGGATGTTCGTGCTGAACCAGCCGTCGAGGCCGAGCAGGCGGTTGCGCAGGCCGGCGGCGATCACGGTCTTCAGGTAAGTCTGGCCCGATTTGAAATCCGAACCGGCGAGCGGCACGCCGGCACGGCGCGCGAGTTCCTGCAGCGCGGGCGTCTCGGCGGTGACGTTCGGCGTGCCGTTGACGAAGGGCGCGCCTTCGCGGAGCGCGGCGTAGGCGTAGAGTTGCGACGGCGCGATCGCGGGGTCGTCGGAGCGCAGCCCGGCCTCGAACGCCGCCAGCGAACGATGCACGGTGGACGGCGGCACGTAGGCTTCGACGGACATCGCACAGAGCACGACGAGACGCGTGCAGCGTTCGCGGCGCCGAAACGCACGGATGTCGGCGCGGATGGCCTCGACCTGGGCGCGCAGCGAGCGCACGGGTTTCACGCGCGACGCCGCGACGCGCACGGTGAAGCGCGGATTCGCCACGCCGGGGAATGCGACGATCGTGCGCAGAAATTTTCCGTGGCGCGCGAGATCCTCGCGCGTGAGCACGCCGGCGCGCACGGCAGCGGCGCGCGCGTCGGTCTCGATCACGTCCCAGCCGCCGAAGACGATGCCGTCGAGCGGGGCGAGATCGATGATCGCGGAGACTTTGCGCGTCTTCGTGCCCGGCGGCGCCGTGAGCGGCAGCTGGCCGAGCTGCGTGAGCGAGCCGATTGGCGCGGCCTGGCCGCGTCGCATGGCTTCGACGCCGGCAAATAACGTGGTCGACACGGCTCCCATGCCGACGGTGAGAACACCGAGGCGGGCCGGGGAAGAAGAACGCATGATGGGTGAGCTAAAAACGAGAAAGCTAACTGCCTGTCGGGAGGCTTGCCAATCGCAATCAACACGCGATGATCGCCGTTCGCTCTCCGGACGACCGCGCCAACGAATCGCCGGCCCGCGTGCGCATCTTTCCTTCATGGAGGTTTCTTCCGCTTCCCTCAACGAGACTGAAATCGCGATGCGCGCCGATGCGCGGCTCCAGGAGCCGTTTGCCGTGCCGGCGGACGGGGAGCTGACGGGCGGCGAACCGAAGGCGATCTTGCTCACGGGCGCGACGGGTTTCCTCGGCACGTTTCTGCTCGCGGAGCTGCTGCGCGAGACGGCGGCGGAGATTTTCTGCCTCGTGCGCGCGGCCTCGCCGGCCAAAGGCCTCGCGCGCATCGAGCGGGCGCGCCGGCACTACGAGCAGCCCGGCGAACTTCCGCCCGGTCGCGTGCACGCGGTCTGCGGCGATCTGCTGCACCCGTGCTTCGGGCTCGCGGAACCGGACTACGTGCGGCTGGCGCGGACGCTCGATACGGTGATCCACGGCGCGGCGGCGATGAATTTTTATCAAGCCTACGAAACGCTGCGGCCCGCGAACGTCGGGGGCACGCGCGAGATCCTGCGCTTCGCGACGCACGGCCGCGCGAAGGTGCTGCATTATGTTTCCTCGGCCGGCGTGTTCGATTCGCCGGCCTACTCGGGCCAGCTCGTGCGCGAGAGCGACGAACCGGAGCACTGTGCCGGCAGCGTCACCGGCTACACGCAGACGAAATGGGTCGCGGAGCGGCTCGTGCTCGCGGCGCGCGAGCGCGGACTGCCGGCGACGATTCACCGGCCGCCGTTTATCACCGGACATTCCGAGACGGGCGTGGTGGACGGCGACAATCTCATCGTGAAGATGATGGCCGGCTGCATCCAGAGCGGTGTGTGGCTCGACGAGCCGGAGCCGGTCGACTTCGTGCCGGTGGACTATGTGAGCCGCGCGGTGGTGCGTCTGCTGTGCACGCCCGGGATCGAAGGCCGCACGTGGCACTACGACGGCACGCGCCGGCTGCGTTGGGCGGACATCGGGCTCGCGATGCGCGCCAACGGCTACGCGATGGAGCTGATTCCTTATCCGCGGTGGAAACAGGAACTGCGGCAATTCGCCCGTGCGCCCGCCAACGCCCTGCGCCCGCTCGTGCCGCTTTTTCTCAAGGTGAACCGCCGGCTCGGACGCTCCGTGACGGATTTTTATCTCGAGCCGCCGCGGCCGCATTTCAACGGCGCGGCGACCCGCGCGTTTCTCGCGCAACGGGGCATCGCGATTCCCGACCTCGGCGACCGGATGTTCGGCGGCTATTGCGATTATATGGTGCGGGCCGGCTGGGCTCCGCCGACGCCCGGTGCCCGCGCCGCGGGCGCCTTCGTGCCGCCGCCCGCGCGGCAGGCCAATGGCTAGCGAGCGGCTGTGCGAAATCGCGACGGCCATCCGGGCGCGAAATCCGCGGCTGGCGCGCGCGGACGGTGAGACGCTCGCGGCGTTCGACTCGCTCGCGCGGCTCGAACTCGTGCTCGCCGTCGAGGAGGCGTTTGCGGTCGAGTTCGCCGACGACGAGCTCGCGGGCGTGACGTCGCTGGAGCAGCTCGACGCGATCCTGGCACGGAAACAACGCGAGCCGCGAGCCGCGGCCGCGACCGCGAAGGAACGCGCGGCGCACGACGATGCCGCCGAGCCGCTGACGCGCGCCACGGACCCGATCGCGTCGCCCTGGCACGCGCCCGTCCGCGGTGTCGTGCCGCCGCTGATGCGGCTCGGGTTTCGCCTGCGCGCGATGCACGCCGACCGCCTGCCGGCGACGGGCGCATTTCTGCTCTGCGCGAATCACCGCAGTCATCTCGACAGCGTGGCGTTGCTCGCGGCGACGGGGCCGCGGCGGCGCGACCTCGTGTTTCCCGCGGCGCGGGATTATTTCTTCTCCGGCCGGCGGCTCGCGCGCGTGGCGGCGCGCTGCCTGCCGCTCGTGCCGCTGGAGCGCGAAGGCCGCGTCGGCGCGCTCAAGCGCAACCTGCGCGAGATCGAGGCGTGCGCGGCGCGCGGGCGCGTCATCGTCCTGTTTCCCGAGGGCACGCGCGCGGCCGGCGACGAATTGCAGCCGTTCAAGGACGGGCTCGCGTTTTTCGCGGCGCGGTTGCACGTGCCGATCGTGCCGTGCTGGATCGAAGGCACGCAGCGCGCGCTGCCGCGCGGCGCGTATTGGCCGCGACCGGTGCGATTGCGCGTCGCCTTCGGTGCGCCGCTCGCGGCGCCGACGGAAAAGGAGGACGCGTTTGTCGAACGCGTGCGCGCGGCGATGCTGGCGCTGCGGGAGGAAAGCCGGTGAGCAAGCCGGTCATCGCAGCGTTCGATTTCGACGGCACGCTGAGCGAAGGCGTGAGCGGGCTGCGGTTTTTCCGGCAGTTGCTCGGGCCGGCGCGCTACCACGGCTGGTTCTGGGTGCGGCACTTTCCGTCGCTGCTTTGCTACGGTCTGCGTTGGCGGCATGAAGCGAGCCTCGATCGGATCAACCGCGCGATCTTCGCCGGTCGACGCGCGAGCGAGATCGAGGCGGCGTCGGAGATTTTCGTGCGCGACACGCTGCCGCGCCATCTCGTGCCGGAAACGATGGCGCAGCTCCGCGCGCATCGCGCGCAAGGTCACCGCTGCATCCTCGTGAGCCGCGGCTACGAAATTTATCTGCGGTCGTGGGCGCGGAGCGAAGGCATCGCCGACGTGAGCGCGACGCGGCTCGAAGTCGGCCGCGATGGCCGGCTCACCGGCCGCATGCCGGAACCGAGTTGCGACGGCGCGGAAAAACGCGAACGCTTGCTCCGCATGATCGGCGATCGGCACGGCTGCGAGCTTCACGTCTATGGCGACGGGCCGGGCGATTTCGCGATGCTCGCGGAAGCCGACCGCGCATTCGTGCGCGGGCGCGGCGGATTCCAGCCGTGGCGCGCGGAAGGGCGGGGCGCGTGAAGCCGCGGATGATGGCCTTCACGGGCTGGGGTTACCCGGGCTCGGCGTTCGACGCGTCGGACAAGCCGGCGCTCTGGAATTTCATCGAGCGCAGGCTCGGGCTCACGCGCGCGCGGCCGACGCCGCCGATCGACGCGAAAACAATCGCCGTGCCCGCGTCGCGACTCGACGCGGCGAGCGCGGAAGCGTTGCGCGCGTTGCTCGGCGCGGAAAATTTCACGACCGACGGCGAGACGCGGCTGCTGCACAGCTTCGGAAAAAGCTACCGCGATCTGCTGCGCGCGCGCCGCGGAGAAATCGGCCGCGTGCCGGATGCGGTGGCGTTTCCCGAATCGGCGGCGCAGGTCGCGGAGATTTTCGCCGTCGCGCGAAGTCGTCGGCTCAAGGTGATTCCGTTCGGCGGCGGCACGAACATCGTCGGCGGCGTCGAGCCGAGCCCCGCGTGGGACGGCGGCGTGTTGACGGTAAGCCTGCGGCGGATGAACCGGCTGCTCGCGCTCGACGAGATTTCGCAGGTCGCGACGCTCGAGGCCGGCGCGCTCGGGCCGGAGCTCGAAGCGGCGTTGAACGCGCGCGGCTGGACGCTCGGGCATTTTCCGGACTCGTTCGAATACTCGACGCTCGGCGGGTGGCTCGCGACGCGCTCGGCGGGCATGCAGTCGGATGCGCGCGGGAAAATCGAGGACATGGTCGTCGCGCTCACGTGCGTGACGCCGGCCGGCACGATCGAGACGCGCGCGGTGCCGCGCGGCGCGACGGGGCCGGACCTGAATCAACTGCTCGTCGGCTCGGAGGGAATTTTCGGCATCATCACCTCGGCGACGATGCGCGTGCACCGGCTGGCGACGCGCGAGTATCGCGGGTTGCTGATGCCGGATTTCGCGACGGGTGTGGAATTCATGCAGCGGTGCTGGCGCGAAGGCGTGCCGCCGTCGACGATGCGGCTGTCGAATCCGGAGGAAACGCAGCTCAGCTTCACGCTGAAATCGCCGGGCAGCGCGTGGTCGCGGTGGTTTTCCGCGGCGGCGAAAACATATCTGCGCGTCGGGCGCGGCTTCGATTTCGAGCGCGTTTGCCTGATGATCGTCGGCTGGGAAGGCGCGGCGGAGGACGTCGCGCGGCGTCGCGATCGCGCGCTGGCGCTCGCGCGCGAGTGCAACGCGTTCGATGCCGGCGTGAGCGCGGGCGATTCGTGGTTCGCGCGGAAATACGAATATCCGCTGCTGCGCGATCTCATCATGGACATCGGCGGCATGGCCGATGTCACGGAGGCGTCCGTGCTGTGGAAGGACGCGCTGCCCGTCTACGAAAAGGTGAACGCGGGCCTGCGGCAGGCGGTCGCGCGCGATGGCGTGCCGGGCTACATCGGCTGCCATCTGTCGCACGTCTACGCGCACGGTGTTTGCCTCTATTTCACGTTCGCGGCGGCGCGCGAGCCGGGCAACGAACTCGCGCAATACCTGCGGTTGAAAAAACTCGCCGTCGACCTGCTCGTGTCGTCGGGCGCTTCGCTCTCGCACCATCACTCGATCGGTTACGAACATCTGCCGTGGATGCGCGACTACGCGGGCGCACCGGCGCTCGCGGCGTGGCGCGGCGTGAAGGCGGCGCTCGATCCGGACAATCTCTGCAACCCGGGAAAACTTCTGCCGTCGGCCGAATCGGCGCTGGAACATTACTGGCCCGGCTGGAAATCGGCGGCGCCGAACGACAACGCGCCATGATCGCGCGCAAGCGGCTCGACCTCGGCTGGAGCGATCTCGCCTTCGCGGTGGCGGCGTGCGCGGGAATCACACGAGCGCCGCGGACGAATCGGCCGCTGCTCTCGCGTCGTGCGGACGGCCTCGTGTGTCTCTCCGTGCGCAGCGGATTCGACCTTTTGCTTGGCGAAGTCGCGTGGCCGGCGGGCAGCGAGGTGATCGTCTCGGCGATAACGATTCCGGACATCCCGCGCATCCTCCGCGAGCACGGGCTGGTGCCGGTGCCGGTCGACGTCGATCCCGAAACGCTCGCGGTCGACGAGGCGATGCTCGCGCGCGTGTGCTCGCCGCGCACGCGCGCGATCGTGATCGCGCACTTGTTTGGCGCGCTTTCGCCGATGGAAGGAATCGTGGCGCTGGCGCGCGAACGCGGGCTGATGGTCGTCGAGGATTGCGCGCAAGCCTTCACGGCGGACGAGTTCGTCGGCGACGAGCGGAGCGACGTGCGGATGTTCAGCTTCGGGCCGATCAAGACGGCGACGGCGCTCGGCGGTGGAATCCTGCTCGTGCGTGATCCGGCGCTGCTCGGGCGCCTGCGCGCGCGGCAGGCGAGCTGGCCGCAGCAGCGCACGACGGCGTTTCTGCGGCGCGTGTTGAAGCTGGGCTTTTTCAAACCGCTCGTCGGCTCGTGGATTTACGGCGGGCTGGTGGCATTGCTGCGCGGGCTCGGGCGGAATCACGACGAGATCGTGACGCGCGCCGGCCGCGGATTCGTTGGTGGAAATTTTTTTCAACGGCTGCGTCATCGCCCATGCGTCGCGCTGGTCGCGCTGCTCGAGCGCCGGCTGGCGAGCTACGATCCCGCGCGGATCGCGGCGCGTGCGTCGGCGGGCGAGCGGTTGCGCGCGGCGTTGCGCGGCGTGCGGCCGCTGGGCGCGGATGCGGCGCGGCGGACGCATTGGCTGTTTCCGCTCCGCGTCGCGGAACGCGAGACGCTCATGCGCGAGCTCTGGGCGGCGGGCTTCGACGCGACGAGCGCGAGCTCGAGCTTGTATGCGTTGCCTGCCGAGCCCGGCCAGGAACCCGCGCGCGCGGCGGAGGCGGCGATGGCGAGCGTGCTGTATGTGCCCGCTTACGCGGAGATGAGCGCGAGCCAGCTCGACACGCTCGCGGCGAAAATCAATTTGCGCGCGAAGGCGCCGGCGCCGTTGTCGCCCGTTTCTCCGCGATGAGCGCGGCGAGGCGGCGCAGGGTCCAGGGCTCGAAGAAATCCTCGTAGTCGAGCTTCGCGGCGAATTCGGTCTCGAGGAAAAGCTGCAACTCCACCGCGGCGAGCGAGCTCAGGCCCTGCTGGATCAGCGGCCGGTCGGGATCGAGCGCGTCGGCCGGCACGGTGAGAATTTTCGCGATGCCGGCGCGCAACCGCGCGAAGTCCCCGGCGGGCAGCGGCAGCGCGTCGTCCGGAGTCGCGACGGCGACCGGTGCGCGCGCGGCGCCGCCGGTCGTGTGGAAAGCGTCGAGCGCACCGCGCAGGAAAAGTTCGCGGCAGCGATGGCGCTGGATTTTGCCGCTGGAGGTTTTCGGCAGGCTCGCGAATTTCACGAGCGCGCAGTGCGTGACGGCGAGCTGGTGCTCCGAGCTGACGGCGGCGCGGAGCGCGGCGACGATCTCGGCGGCGTCGAATTGGCGGTGGTTGAGATTGATCTCGTGCACGAGCGCGAGCGTCTCGCCGTTTTCGTCGATCACGGAAAACGCCGCGCCGGCGGCGTCGCGCAGCGCCGGGTGCGCCGCGCGCGCGGTGAGCTCGATGTCCTGCGGGTAGTGATTCGCGCCGCCGAGGATGATCAGGTCCTTGCGCCGGCCGGTGATGAAGAGCTGGCCGTCGTGCAGGAAACCGAGATCGCCGGTGCGGAGGAACGGGCCCTCGCCCGAATCGGCAAGATGCGCGTGGAAAATTTCCTTCGTGATTTCCGGCTTCGCCCAGTAACCGCGCGCCACGCTCGCGCCGGCGACCCAGATTTCGCCGATGGTGTCGGCGTGCGCCGCGCGGCGTGTTTCGGGATCGACGACGACGACACGCAGGTCGCCGAGGATTTCGCCGGAGCCGGCGAGGCGCACGGAATCTTCGGACGCGACGTCCTTTGCCGGGAGAATCCGGTTCTGACGCAGCGCCTCGCGCTCGAAGGTCCGGATCGCGGCGCCGAGTCCGCGACGCTGCGCGCTGACGACGAGCGTGGCTTCGGCGAGGCCGTAGCCGGGGCACCACGCTTCCGGCGAGAAACCGCACGGCGCGAACGCGCGCGCGAAACGCTCGAGCGTCGCCGGCACGATGGGCTCGGCGCCGTTGAACGCGGTTTTCCACGAGCGCAGATCGAGCTTGGCGACCTGCTCGGGCGTGGCGCGCGCGGCGCAGAGATCGTAGGCGAAGTTCGGCGCGGCGGACGAGGTCGCGCGAAAATGCGTGATCGCGCGCAGCCAGAAGAGCGGATCGGCGAGAAAGGTCTGCGGCGGCATCAGGATTTCCGTGACGCCGTAGTGCACGGCGGCGAGGAGATTTCCGATCAGGCCGAGATCGTGGAACGGCGGCAGCCAGCTCAGGCCGACGACTTCGTCGGGCCGGAGCGCGAACGCCGCCTGGAGCAGGCCGATGTTGTGCTCGAGGCTGCCGTGCGTGACGACGACGCCGCGCGGGTCGGCGGTGGAGCCGGACGTGTATTGGAGAAAGGCGGGCGTGTGGTTGTCGAAGTAGGGCAGCGTCCACTCGGCGGGCGCGCTGTCCTCGCCGGCGGGCGGCAGCCACTGCAGGCTGTGGCGCAACGCGGGCGCGAGGCTGTTCTCGATCTGGCGGCGCACGTCCTCGGACGCGAAGGCGAAGCGCGCACCGGAATCGGCGACGACGGTGGCGAAGCGATCGAGCAGGCGATTCCGCCGCGGCGGATAAATCGGCACCGCGATCGCGCCGGCGTGGAGGCAGCCGAGGAAACACGCGATGTAGTCGAGGCCGGCGGGCAGCACGAGGAGCACGCGGCTGCCTTCGGCGTGACGCTGCCGCAGTGCGTGCGCGACGCGGAGCGCGCGGGCGCGGAGCTGCGCGTAAGTGAGATCGTCGGTCGCGAAGTCGGCGCCGCGCAGAAAACGAAACGCGAGCGCGGCGGGCCGTTCGCGCGCGTGGGCGTCGAGCCGTCGCATCAGGCTTTGTGGCGCGGGCCAGGGAGAAAAATGGCGGGACATCGGCGGGTCGCGGCGCCGGCGAGGCGCGCGGGGACGAAGGGAATTGACGCTGTTTGCGTCCTAGGCGAGACAATCGTGCGGGTCTGGCCAAGGCCCGCTACCGAACGCATGACCGCCGCCCCCGAAAAAACTCCGGAAGAAAAACTGCGCGAAAAACTGGAGCCGTTTCCGCCGGAGTTTCAGGAGCTGATCTGGGACTACCGGCGCACGCGCACCGCGGCGACGCTGGAGAAAATCGTGCGCGGCATGCTGGAATACCACGGCGGCGATGTGTTCCGCACGAAATACGCGGAGAAGCAGGACGGCGTGCTGCTGGTGGAGGATCTCGGTTTCGATTCGCTCGCGCTCGTGGAGATTTCGTTTCAGGCGGAGGAATTCGTCGGCATCGTGATCCAGCTCGAGGATTTTCCGAAAATCAAAACGCTCGGCGACCTGCAGGCGTTTTTGCGGGAGAAGTCGTTCCCCGCGGCGGCGGCGAGCTGAGCGCGTATGCCGTCGCGCCGACGAGTGGCCGTCACCGGCCTCGGGTTCATCACCAGCATTGGCAACGATCGCGCGAGCGTGACCGCGAGCCTGCGCGGGCTGCGCAGCGGCATCGCGCGCAAGGATTTCGCCGGGCCGGATCGTCCGCTCGCGGTGTCGGTCGCGGGCACGATCAGGGAGTTCGAGGTCGATTCGCCGTTCTGGAGCAAATGGAAATATCCCGCGGCGTATCGCTTCACGCCGAACACGCTGCGCTCGCTCGCGCCGCACGGGCTCTATGCGCTCTGCGCGATGGAGCAGGCGATCGCGGATGCGCGACTCACGCCGGCGCAGGTGAGCGACGAGGCGACGATGTTGTTCAGCAGCTCGGCCGGCTCGCCGATGATGATGCGGCACTGGCTCAATACGATGCACGACACGCCCGACATGCGCGGGAGTCCGATGGGCGTGGTGACGTCGATCTCGGGCACGTTGAATTTCAACCTCGGCACGCATTTCAAGATTCGCGGCGGCAACTGCGGCTTCGTGTCGGCGTGCGCGTCGTCGAGCCACGCGCTCGGCTACGCGCACGACGAGATTTCGCTCGGGCGCTGCGAGCGCGTGCTCGTCGTCGGCGCGGAAGACCTGAACGCGGACAGCCTGATGCCGTTCATGAGCATGAAGGCGCTCTCGAACTGCGCCGATCCGGCGAAGGCCTCGCGGCCGTTCGACCGGAGTCGCGACGGCTTCGTCGGCAGCGGCGGCGCGGCGGTCGTGATTCTCGAGTCGCAGGACGCCGCGGCGGCGCGCGGCGCGAAACCTTACGCGGAGCTGCTCGGCTGGGCGCAGTCGTCGGACGGCTTCAACATCGCGATGCCGCAGCCGGAAGGCGAAGGGCTCGCGCGCGCTCTGCGGCGCGCGCTCGCGGCGTGCGGCCTCGCGCCGCGCGACATCGGCTACGTCAACGCGCACGCGACCTCGACGCCGCAAGGCGATCGCGCGGAAGCGGTCGCGCTGCAGGAAGTGTTCACGAAGAATGGCGCGCGTCCGCTCGTGAGCAGCACGAAGGGCCTGACGGGACATCCGCTGTCGATGGCGGGCGCGATGGAGGCGGCGTTTTGCGCGCTGGCGATCCGCGACGAGTTCGTGCCGGGCAACGCGAATCTCGACGCGCCCGACGAAGCGTGCGCCGGGCTCGAGCTGCCGCGTGCGACGCTCTCGCGGGCGCCCGGGATCGTGCTGAGCAACAGCAGCGGATTCGGTGGCAGCAACGTCGTGCTCGCGCTCGGACCATGGAAATCGTGATGTCCACGGCGGTCGGCGGCGACGTGCGCGTGCGCGAGGTCGATCTCGCGCAGGCGGCGGACGTGCGCCGGTTCATCGAGTTTCCGTTCGAGCTTTACCGCGCCGCGCCGCAGTGGACGCCGCCGCTGCGGCTCGAGATGCGGCAGTTGATGGATCCGCGACGAAATGCTTTTTTCCGCCACTCGCAGGCGGGCTTCTTCACCGCGGAGCGCAGCGGCCGCGTGGTCGGCCGAATCGCGGCGCTGCGGCATCGTTTCTACAACGAAAAGCACCAGAACGACACGGCGTTCTTCCACTGGTTCGAGTGCATCGACGACGCCGCGGTGGCGCATGCGCTGTTTGCGGCGGCGGAGGCGTGGGCGGGCGAGCGCGGCTGCCGGCGGATGCTCGGGCCGATCGGTTTCATCCAGCCGGATCCGCCCGGAATCCTCGTGACCGGCTTCGAGCACGAAGGCACGATGAACGTGCCGTGGCATTTTCCGTATTACGAGCGGCTCGTGACGGCGGCGGGATTCGCGCCGCACACCGACTACATCTCGGGCTACTTCGATCGCAGTTATCCGTATCCGGCCGAGATGATCGCGCGCGCCGACGCCGCGCGGGAGAAGTGGGGCTACACCGTGAAAAGTTTCCAGACGAAGAAAGAGCTGTGGGCGTGGACGGAGCGGTTCTTCAAAACCTACCTCGAGGCGTTCAGCGAAGTGGCGGATTTTTATCCGATGTCGCCGCCGGAGTTCGAGACGCTCGCGACCAACATGCTGCAGGTCGCCGATCCGGCGGCGATCAAGCTCGTGCTGCGCGGCGACGACGTGATCGGGTTTCTGCTGTCGTTTCGCGATGTGACGCCGGGGCTGCGGCGCGCGCGGGGCAACCTGCTGCCGTTCGGCTGGTGGCATCTGCTGCGCAACCTGCAAACCTCGCGCCAGTGCAACATCATCGCGCTCGGCGTGCTGCCGCGGCACCAGAAAGGCGGCGCGAACCTCGCGCTCTTCGCGGAGCTGGTGCGCACGCTGTTCGCGTCGAAGTTCGAGCGCGCGGAGATCGTGCAGATCGTGCGCTCAAACCTGAACACGTATGGCGACATGAGCCGGCTCGGCGCGAAATGGGACAAATGCCATCGCGTGTTCCGGCGCGAGTTTGCCGCGGCAGAGGTGAGCGGCGATGAGAGCTGAAAATTTTCCCGCGTGCTTCACCGCGGACGTCGAGCAGGACTGCCCGCCTTATCTCGCCACGCATCGCGGAATGACCGAAGGCCTGCCGCGGCTGCTCGACCTGCTCGCCGAGCCGGAGGTGAACGTGCGCGGCACATTCTTCGTCACGGGCGAGATGGCGCGGCGGTTTCCGGAAATCATCGCCCGGCTCGTCGCCGAAGGCCACGAACTCGGCTGCCACGGCGACCTGCATCGCGATTTCGCGACGCTCGACCGCGCGGCGGCCGACGCGGAGTTGCGCGCGGCGCTGGCGACGCTGCGCGCGTTTGCGCCGGTCGTGAGCTTTCGCGCGCCCTACCTGCGGTTTCCCGCGGAGCATCTGCCGCTGCTCGTCGCGCACGGGCTGCGGATCGATTCGTCGCTCGCGCGCTACAAGTTCGGCGCGAACCATCGCGCGGAAAACGGCGCCGCGGGCCTCACCCGCGTGGCCGCGTCGGCGACCTCGTCGGTGCTGCGACTGCCGGCGCTGGTGCGCGAGCCGTGGCTCGCGTCGCTCGCGCGGCCGCTGATGCTGTTCGTGCACCCGTGGGAAGCGGTGGATTGGCGCGCGACGCGGCTGCGGTGGGATTGCCGGTTTCGCACCGGCGCGCCGGCGATCGCGGCGTGGCGCGCGGTGCTGCGGCGAACGCAGGAGCAGGGCGCGCGTTTCGCACGGCTCGACGCGCTCGTCGCCGCCGGAGTGTGAAGTTTCTTTCGCGCGCGCGTTTCGGCCATTGACCGGCGCGACGAAGAGGTGTCGTTTCGCTTCGCTTCCAGCAGCATGAACAGCTCCCACTTTCCGGCTCGGGTTCGAGCCGTGTGTCTAGCGTTGGCTTTGCCGGCTTCCGTCTTCGCGGCGGAGCCGGCGGTATTGTCGAGCGAATCCATCTCGCTCGCGGATGCGATCCAGGCGACGCTGGCGAACCAGCCCGGCGTGGAAATCACGCGCCAGCAGGTGCTGCAGCGCGCAGGCAACGCGCAGAGCGCGAGCGGGCAATTCGACTGGGCGCTGGGCAGTTTTTATTCGCGCGAGACGAATCGCACGCCGACGGGCACGCCGCCGCCCTTCCTCGCGGTGCACCGCGTGGAGACATCGATCTACGGCTTCGGCTTCGCGAAACAATTTCGCAACGGCATCAGCGTGACGCCGCAGGTCTCGGTCGTCGACGCGCGCGACAACGTCTCGAGTCCCGCGCCCTTCAGCCAGTCGGACCTTTCGCTCACGATCACCGTGCCGCTCCTGCGCGGCCTCGGCGCGAAGACGACCGGCGCGACCGAGGCGGCCGCGCGCACGGCGGTCCGTGCGCAGGAGGCGCAGGCGCGTTTCCAGCTCGAGCAGATCGTCTACCAGACCGCGTCGGCTTACTGGAACTGCCTCGCGGCGCGGCGGAATCTCGAGATCCTCATCGATACCGCGGCGAGCGCGCAGAAGGTGTTTTCGACGGTCGAGGTTTTCGCGAAGGGCGGCGAGCTCGACAGCGCGACGCTCGATCAGTCGCGCGCGCTCGTGTCGACGCGGCAGGCGGAGCGCGAGGATGGCGAGCTGACTTATTTTCAGGCGCGGCAGGCGCTCGGGCTTGCCCTCGGGCTGGGCGCGAAACAACTCGCGCGCGTCCCGGATGTGTCGAGCGAGTTTCCGGCGGTGATCGACGTGACGCGCATCCCGGCCGCGATCGGCGAAAAATACGTGAGCGAGTCGCTCGCGCGCCGCGGCGATTATCTGGCGGCGGGCCTGAACGTCGACGCGCAGCAGCTGCTCCTCGATCAGGCGCGCGGGAATCTCAAGCCGCAGCTCGATCTCGATTTGAAGCTCGGCTACGCGGGCCGTGACGCGCGGGCGGACCGGTTCCGGCCGGCCTACGCGCTGAGCAACGACCTGACCGGCGTGAACGCGCTCGGCTCGTTCACCTTTCAGTGGCCGATCGCCAACAACGTCGCGCGCGGCGCCTACGTCAGCCAGCGCGCCACGCTCGAGCAGGCGAAGCTCAACAGCGCGCAGGCGGCCAACGGCGTCGCCTCGAGCGTCCTCGTCGCGCTCGAGACGCTGCGCAAGACCATCGCGCAATACCAGCTCAGCACGCAGGCCGTCGACACCTACAAGCGCGCGGTCGAGCAGACCGGCGAGAAGTTGAAGGTGGGCGAGGCCTCGCTCACCGAGTTGATCGACGTGCAGGATCGCTACGCCAGCGCGCGCCGCGTGCAGATCGACACGATCCGCCGCTACGCCGTGACGCTCGCGCAACTCCGCCTGCTGACCGGCACGCTCTCGAGCGTCGCGGACAAGAAGGCCACCTTCGAAGTCGGCGCGCTCGGCGAGCTGCCGTTCGCGCAATAATTTTTTTCCGTCATGAACGCTTCCCTGTTTTTCTCCCGCGGGTTCCTCGCGCTGGCCTGCCTGCTGCCGCTCGCGGCGCGACTCGACGCCAAGATCGGCGCGCTCGGCCGGATCATTCCCGAAGGCGACATCCTGAACCTCGCGGGCACGGGCGACGCGGTGGCGATCGTGCACGTGAAGGAAGGCGACGTCGTCGAGGCGGGCGCGCCGCTGATCACGTTTCGCGGCCAGCAGGACGCGCAGGAGCAGGTGACGCTCGCGGAGCTCGACCTGCACGACGCGCAGGACGCCGGCGGGCTTTCGCTCGAGGCGGCGGAGATGAAGCTCGAGATGGTGAAGCGCGACTACGAATTCGCGAAGATGCGGCTCGACCGCTTTGGCTCGCTCGGTGGCGAGACGCTTTCGCCGCAGCAGATGGAGCAGCGCACGTATCAGACCAAGGCGGCCGAGCTCGCGTATCACGCGGCGGAGAAGGACCTCGAGCGCGCCAAAATGGATCGCGACATCAAGCTCAAGCGCGCGGTCGCGCAGCTCGCGATCGCGCGGAGCAAACTCGAGCGCACGACGCTGCGCGCGCCGCGCCGGCTCACGGTGCTGAAGGTCAACGCCACGGTCGGCGCGATTCCCGGCGGCGCGGTCGTCAGCCTCGGCAATCTCGACGAGATGCACGTGGTCACGGAAGTGTTCGCCGGCGATCTCGCGAAGCTGAAGGCGGGACAGGAGGCGACAATCACGGGCACGGCGCTGCCGGGCGCGGTGAAAGGCCACTTGCTGACCGTCGGCCACGTCATCACCGGCCGCGCGAAAGTCGCCGAGGTGCTGATCCGGCTCGACGATCCGAAGGCCGCGTCGCAGCTCATCAACCTCGAAGTCAACGTCTCCATCGAAGACTGATCGCGTGGAGCGCGGCGCGCGAAGCCCATGAGGATTTTCCTGGCGTGGCACAACACGCTGCAAAACAAGAAGCGCTCGCTGGCGGCGATCGCCGGCATCACGTTTTCCGTGCTGCTCGTGTTCATGCAGCTCGGTTTCCTGCAGACGGCGCGGACGAATTCGACGATCGTCTATAATTATTTCGACTTCGACCTGATCATCACGTCGACGCGCTTCGAGGCGCTCGAGACCGCGGGCTGGTTCGACAAGGCGCGGCTGTTGCAGGCGGGCGTCATCCCGGGCGTGCAGACCGTCGCGACGCTCAACTACGCGCGCACGCGCTGGCGCGATCCGGAGAATAAAAATCGCGGCTCGTCGTGCATGATGCTCGGCTACGATTTGAATCCGGCCTTCGTGCGCGATCCCGCGCATCGCGCCGCGCTCGCGGCGATCGGCCAGAAGGACACGGTGATGCTCGACCGTTCGTCGCATCCCGACTACGGCGCGCAGCGCATCGGCAAGGAAGTGACGATCGAAAACCGTCCGGTGACGATCGCCTCGCTCTACGACATGGGCGTCGGCTTTCAGGCCGAGGGCTCGGTGGTCGTGAACCTCGACACGTTTCAATCGATCCGCCGGCAGGAGGATCGCGACATCTGCTTCGGGCTCGTGAAGGTCGCGCCCGGCGTGTCGCCGGCGGAAGTGAAGGCGCGGCTCGTCGCGGCGCTGCCGCGCGATGTCGTCGTGTTCACCAAGCCGGAACTCGTGACGCGCGAGAGCGACTACTACGTCAACGTGAAGCCGATCGGCATCATGTTTCGCGCGGGTGCGTTCGTGGCGTTCTGCGTCGGCGGCGTGATTCTCTATCAGGTGCTCGCGAGCGAAATCTCGAACCGGCTGCGCGAGCTCGCGACGCTGAAGGCCGTCGGCTTCACGGTCATGTATGTCTACGGCGTCGGCGTGCAGCAGGCGCTGCTGTTCGCGGGGATGAGCTACGGGCCGGCGTTCGTGTTCAGCCTGATCACGTTTCGCCTCGTGTATTGGGCGAGCCACATCCCGATGTTCATGACGTGGAGCCTCGCGCTGATCGTGCTCGGGCTCTCGGTCGCGATGACGTCCGTCTCGAGCGTGCTCGCGCTGCAAAAAGTGAAACGCGCCGATCCGGCGGATCTCTTCTGACATGACGCCGTGGAATCAACGCGTGCCGGTCGCCTGGTGCATGCTGCTGCACCGGAAGGGCCGCTTCCTGCTCTCGATGCTCGGCATCGCGTTCTCGGTCGTGATCATGTTCATGGAAATCGGATTTTCCAACGGCATCAACGACAGCCAGGCGCGGCTGCCCGTGTTTCTGAACGCCGATCTCGTGCTGCTGCACAAGGCGCGCACGAACCTCCTCGAGGGCGACCGGCTCAACCGCATCCGCATGCAGCAGGCGCTGGCGTGCGACGAGGTCGTGTCCGCCGTGCCGCTCTACGAAGGCCTGCAGCTTGTCGTGAATCCCGACACCAATCTCGTGCGCGTGATCTCCGTGCTCGCGTTTCCGCCGCGCACGACGCCGCTGAAGCTCCCCGAGCTCGACGGATTGACGGAGCGACTCGGCGTGAAGGGCAACGTGCTCTTCGACCGGCTCTCGCGTCCGGTCTACGGCACGATTCGCGAAGGCACGCAGCTCACGATCGGCGATCAGCCGACGACGGTCGTCGGCTTCGTCGGCATCGGCCCGAGCATCCGCTCCGACGGCTACGTGCTCATGGGCAACGAGACGTGGGACGACTCGAAGGCCGGCGCCGACCTCGTGTCGATGGCGCTGCTGAAGGTGAAGCCCGGCACCGATCTCGACGCGCTGAAAACGAAACTGCTCGCGCAGCTCGGCGAGGAAATCACGGTGCTGACGCCCGAGGAATTGCGCGAGCGCGAAGTTTATTTCACCGCGCACGCGACGCCGGCGGGCGGCGTGTTCGCCGTCGGGCTCTCGATCGGCTTCCTCATCGGCATGATCATCTGCTACCAGATTCTCTTCAACGAAATCAGCGACAACATGCCGCAATACGCGACGGTGAAGGCGGTGGGATTTTCCAAGAGCTACCTCGTCGTGCTCGTGATGCAGCAGGCGGTGTTGCTCGCGGTGTTCGGATTTTTGCCCGGGCTCGCTGGCGGCGCGGTGCTTTATTTCGTGATCCAGCGCGCGACGCAGATCCTGATGTTTCTCACCTGGCAGCGCGCCGGTTTTATTTTCGTGCTCACGCTCTTCATGTGCGCCGTATCCGGCCTGCTCGCCGTGCGGAAAGTCCTGCGCGCCGATCCCGCCGAAGTATTCTGACCCTCCGTCACCATGACCGCTCCGATTTCGCCGTCCACTCCGCCCCGGCCGACCGCCGCGCCGTTTTTCATCGACCGCTCAAATGTCACGCCGACGGTCGAGATTCGCGGCGTCAGCCATTTCTACGGCGAGGGTGAAAACAAAAAGCAGGTGCTCTTCGACAACGACCTCACGATCTACCCCGGCGAGATCGTGATCATGACCGGCCCGTCGGGCTCGGGCAAAACGACGCTGCTCACGCTGATCGGCGCGCTGCGCTCGCTCCAGCAGGGCAGCTTGAAAATCATGGGCCAGGAATTGCTCGGCCTCAGCACCGGCGAACAGGTCCGCGTGCGGCGCAACATCGGCTTCATTTTCCAGGCGCACAATCTTTTCGAGTCGCTGACCGCGTATCAAAACGTCCGGCTCACGACCGAGCTCCACGACTACACGCCGCAGCAGCGCCATGAGCTGCCGGTGAAGATGCTCACCGAACTCGGCCTCAAGGAGCGGCTCGGCTACAAGCCCGCGAATCTCTCCGGCGGCCAGCGCCAGCGCGTCGCCATCGGCCGCGCGCTGGTGAACCAGCCCAAGCTCGTCCTCGCCGACGAGCCCACCGCCGCGCTCGACAAGGACACCGGCCGCCAGGTCGTGAATCTCCTCCAGACGATGGCGAAGACGAGAGGCTCGGCGATCATGATCGTGACGCACGACAACCGCATCCTCGATGTCGCCGACCGCATCGTGAACATGGTCGACGGCTACATCGTCTCGAACATCGAGGTCGCGGAAAACATCGCCGTCTGCAAATTCCTCCAGCGCTGCTCCGTCTTCGAAGGCGCGCCGCCGAACCTGCTCACCGACATCGCCGGCAAGATGAAGCGCGAGAAGCACGCACCCGGCAGCGTCATCATCCGGCAGGGCGACCTCGGCGACAAATTCTACCTCGTGCGCAACGGCAGCGTCGAAGTCAGCAAGATCACCGACGGCCGCACCGACACGTTGATCACGCTCAAGCAAGGCTCCTTTTTCGGCGAACTCGCGCTGCTCCGCGACGAACCGCGCGCCGCGACCGTCACCGCCGCCGAGCCGGCCGAGCTGCTGACGCTGTCGAAGGAAATTTTCCTCGAGGTCCGGAAAAACCTCGGGACGTTCGAGGAGCAGCTCCGCAAGGCGAACTTCGGAAGATAGGATCGGCGGGGAAAACGCGCCGTTATTTTTCCGCGCGCGGCGCCGCGCCCTGCGCGCGCCACGACACGCCGAAATCGCCGTGTGGCGCGCCGCCGTTGGCGCGGAGAAACGAAAACAACTCCACGCTCACGAAGAGATTCAGCGCCAGCGCGACCACGAGGAGTTTCTCGTTGCGCGAGGAGTTTAAACTGGCCGGCGCGAGCGCGATGGCCGCGAGCCAGAGATACGTGAGCGGAAATGCGATCAGGAGATAATGCCGGTAGAGTCCGAGCGCTGGCAGCGAGAGCAACACGCCGTAGGCAACGAAGCCGGCGTTGAGCAGATGCGACGATTCGCGCGAGATGCCCCAGCATTCGCTGAAGCGCGCGCGCCATTCCCGACGTCCACGCCAGAGTGAAAAAACGAATCGCGTGACGAACCAGATCAGGAGCAGCGCGAGCGCGGCGAGCGCGACACCGACCAGCCACGTCTCGCGTCCACCAATCGACGGCCCGCGCAAAAACGCCGGCAGGTCGCCGCCGAGATTGTGTTCGAGCCCCAGGCCAAATCCATCCGTGACCCACAGCCGCCAGAACTCGGGCCCGAAAAGATGCAGCCAGCGCGGCGCATGCACGCCGGCGGGCAGCGGCGCGAAGAGCACCGCACGCAGCCACGGCAGGGCGGAGAGTCCGCCGAGTGCGATGCCGGCCGCCCAGCCGCGCCAGTGCATCGAATCGCGCCAGAAGAGCAGCGTCCAAAGCGTCAGCGCCGCGAAAAAGAAAAACCCGCTCATGTGGATCTGCGCCGCGAGCAGCGCGAGCGCGGACCACAGCAGCGCGCCGAAAAAACTCCGCCGACGCCACCACGCCAGCAGCAGGAACACGCAGAGCAGCGGCAGGACGCTTTGCGCCCAGATTTTTCGCTGCACGAGAATCGCCGTCGGCGAAAGCGCCGCGAGCGCGAGCGCCCACAGCCAGACACGCCGGTCGGGCTCCGGCTGGCGGAATGCGAACACCGCGAGCGCGAGCAACGCGCCGCAGTTCAACACCTGCACGCATCGCGCAAGTCCGACCGGCGTGCGTGCGCCCGTGATTTTCGCGAGGCCGGCGAAGACCCACACGCTGAGCCCCGGATTCGGCACGCCACCCGCGCCGGACGGCATTCCGACGGCCGGCCACGGTTCGCTCGTGCCGGCGCGCAGCGCGCGTGCCAGCATGAATTTTTCATCCGCCTTGTATTCGATCTCCTGCGGCCACGCGACGCGCAATGCGCAACCGAGCGCAACAGCGGCGGCGGCGACGAGGGCGAGCGTCCGGGCGGGAAAATTCATGCGACAGCGGAGCGGAACCGCGAGCGGGCGGGGAGCAGGAACTCGCGTCCCGCAGTGGACTGACGCGCGCCGCGCGCGTCAACGTTCGCGCATGCGGGAGCAGTCGGGCGGCGGCGCTGCGGCGCGATTGACTCGTTTCGGCGGCGCCGGCAGGAACCTCGCGGATGTTTCCCGCCCTGCGTTCTTTTCTCCAACGCCTGAATTTTACGCTGCTGGGAATCGCGATCTGTTGCGCGACATTCTGGTTCACGGACCACACGACAAACCGGCAGCCCGTGGCGCCGCGCATCGTGCCGGAGGAGGTCGCGGCACAGCGCGCCGCAAATCCGCGCCGCGCGGGTGTCTACGTGCTCATCCTCGATTCGCTGCGCTATGAGACGGCGACGAATCCCGAGATCATGCCCCATCTCGTGGCGCTGACCAAGGACGGCGCCTACGCGAAAGTGCGGCCGGGCTTCAATTCCAGCAGCGCGGCGGCGCTGCGCGACGCGTTTACCGGGCGCGAGAACGCCGCGGTGCTCGCGGTCGTGTCGACGTTTCTGAAAACCGATGCGGGCGTCGAATCGATCTTTCACCAGCTGGCGCTCGCGGGCCGGACCAGCACGGCGCACTCGATGGGTTTCTTCAAACAGTTCGGCGCGGGCGTGACACACGAAGCCGACATCGCGTATCGGTCGTCGCGCGAAGTCGACGAGGCCAACGTGCTCGACGCCGCGGACGAGCTCGCGCGCGGCGACTACGATTTCGCGGTCGGCCATCTCAACTACACCGATTACGCGGCGCACGACTGGGGAATTTTTCGTCCCGAATATCGCGAGGCGTTTCGGCGCGCGGACGCGTTCATTCCGCGGCTGCGCGCGCGGCTGCCGGCGGACGCGACTTTCATCGTGATGGGCGATCACGGTCACGATGAGACAGGCAAGCACGGCTTCGGCATGGATGTGCCGACGTTCACGGTTTACGTCGGGCCGCCCTTTCGGCGCGGCTGCGACCTCGGCACGATCAACCTGCCGAGTCATCGCTACCTGATGAGCCATGCGGCGGGGATTCCGCTCAACACCGATGGCTACACCGGCCGCTTCCTGCCGCAGGCGCTCGACCTGCGCCACGATCAACTGGAATGGCTCAAAGCGCAGGCGCAGGGCGCGCGCCAGGCGGCGGCGGAGCGCACGTGGCTCGTGTGGATCAATCTCAGCCTCCTCGGCGCGTTGTGGCTGAATCTCGCGTGGCGTGAGGCGAGCCCGCTGGATTTTTCCGGCGGTGGCGCGCTGGCGTTGTGGCTCGCCCTCGCGCCGCTGTTGATCACGAGCGCGTGGCAGCCGCTGATCGGGCTCGCGGCCCTGGCGTTGCTGGGGTGGTGGCTCGGGCGGCGCGCGCCGCCGGCGCGGCTCGCGCGCTGGATCGGATTGCCCGCGCTGCTCGGCCTCGGGTTTCAGGCGTGGGGTCGCGTGCTCGTGCTGGCGCGGCCGGCGCTCGAAAACCTGTCGTATGGCGCGCTCGCGTTTTTCTGGCTCGCGGTCGCGGCGATCGGCGCGGCGGCGGCGACGCGCGGCCGGCGCGCGAAAGTCACGTGGGCGGTCTTTGCGTTCGCGCTCCTGCTGCCGCATCCGACGAACGAGCGCTACGGATTTCCCGCGACGATCGCGCCGCTGCTGCTGTGCTGGCTGGCGTTCTACGCCGTTTCGCTCTGGCGCGAGAGCGCGCTGCGGCGCGGGGAAGGGATCGTCCTCGCGAGCGCGGGCGTGGGATTGTTTCTGCTCGCGCAACCGTTCGCCGCGGTCGGCGCGACGAGCGGCGTGTTTCTTCGCTGGCGCTCGCTGCTGCCGGCGCTCGACGTCGACAACATCCCGCATCTCGTCCTGCTCGCGTTTCTCGCGAAGGCGGTGATCTTTTTCCCGCGGTGGCCGGGAATCGCGCGCGTGCTGCTCGGGGCGGCGTTGATCGTGTTGCTCGAGCTGATCGAGGGCCGCGTGTGGGTGCCGAATGCCTACCTGATGATCGGGTTGATGAGCGCGTTTCTCGTCGCGTGGCTCGGGCTGGGCGTGCGGCTCGGCCGGCCGGAAGGACGGATGGCGCGGATCGTGTTCTGGTTTCTGCTCTATTATTATTCCGTCGCGCTCACGCCGCGCAATTTCCTCGAGATCGGCTGCCTGATCGGCGCGCTCGTGCTGGCGGCGCGGATCGCGGCGCGTTTTCCGCAACGCGAAAATATCCGCGCCGACTATCTCGCGCTGGCCGTGCTCGGGCTGCTCGTCACCGGCTGGGCGGGCATGCGCTGGTCGACCAGCGAGCTCGAGTGGCACACGGCCTTCGATTGGTTTGCGGCGCCGACGATCGAGCACAAGGTGGCGTTTTTCATTCCGTGGATCGCGCTCAAGTGCCTGCTGCCGTGGGTGACGATCGCGACGTGCCTGCGCGACGAGTTCGGCCCCGGGGAAAAATTTCCCGCGCGGGCGCTGCTGCTCGTGGTCGCGGCGAAATTCATGAGCCTGCTGATGATCAACACCGGGCTCGGCGGCGTCGATACGCTCAACCGCAGTTATCTCGAGGCGGCCTGCGTGACCGGCGTGCTGGCGGTGCTGTTTCCCGGCGTGATCCTGATTCCGCGCTCCTGGCCGGAGGCGCGCGAATCGCGCAACGCGCAACCCGCCACGCCGCATCGAAAGGCGGCGGCAATAGCGGCGGCGCCATGATGGCGGCGACACAGGAAAGCGCCCGCGCCTTCGGGGAACGCGCGCCGCGCCCGGGCGTTCGGATGGCGTTCGCGCTCGTGCCAGCGCGGTGATGGCGTTGGTGCTCCTTGCGCACACCGAATGGGGGCCGCGCTATGTGCGCGGCGAAGGTGGCGGGCTCGGATTGCCGTTCGAGATGTAGTGCGAGAAAACCACGCCGCTTTCGCGCGCGAGCGCGTCGAGTCGCGGCGTCGGCGTGGACTCGCCGGCTGCCCGATGGCGCGGGCGCCGATCAGCAACAGGCCGGCGAGCAGCAGTGGGTGAAGGCACGGGCGTCCACGCAAAGGTGGAACCGGATCGGACATGAAAAGGATGGCCAATCACAAATGCCGCGGTGGAATCGCGCCAGAATGGAATTGCAGCGGAATGCGGACGGCGGCTCGACGGCGCCGCCGAAGGCGGTGGGTGGCGCGCTCGTGCCGCGTCCCGGACGCCGCGCGCGCTGGGTATGGCTCGCCGCGTGGATTGCGCTTACCGCGCTCGTGGTGTATCTGCGGCCGTTCGATTTTCGCGCGGTGGGGCGCGGGCTCGCGACGGCGCAACCCGGGTGGGTGCTGCTGGCGGCGATCGCGAATTTATGTGTCGTGCCGCTGCTCGCGACGCTGTGGTCGCAACTGCTGCCGGCGGCGCGCTCCGTGCGCTGGCGCGTGCTCGGGGAGTGCGCGGCGCTGGCGTTCGCGGGCATGAACACGCTGCCGCTCGCGGGCGGGCAGGCGCTCGCGGTCGGGCTGCTCGCCACGCGGGCGAGCCTCGGCCTCGACGGATCGCTTTCGTTGATGGCGCTCGAGCAGTTGTGCGAAGGCGGCGCGAAACTCGGGCTCCTGCTGCTGGCGCTCGCCGTGGCGCCGCTGTCGGAAAACTGGCGGCGCACCGCGTGGTGGCTCGGGGCGGGACTGGTGGCGGCGGCGGCGGCGTTGATGTGGCTGGCGCGGGCGGCTCCGGAAAATCGGCCCGGCGGCTGGCGGGCGCGCTGGAGCCGGCATCTCGACGTGCTGCGCCGGCCGAGGATTTTTCTCGGGGCGTTTGCGCTCGCGCTGGCGATGAAGGTCGTGGAGCTCGTCGCGATTTACGCCGTGCAGCGCGCGCTCGGGATGGAGTTGCCGCTGGCGTCCGTCGCAGTCGTGCTCGCCGCGGTGGCGTTTGCGACGCTCGTGTCGATCGCACCGGGCAATCTAGGCGTTTACGAGGCGGCGGCGTTTGCGGCGTATCGCTGGTTCGGCGTGCCCACGGATCAGGCGCTCGCACTCGCGCTGGTGCACCATGCGTGCTTCCTCGCGCCGATGCTCGTGCCGGGCTACGCGCTCATGGCGTGGCGCGCGCTCGCGCCGGCGAAGCCGGCTTGAGCCACGCGGGCAGCGTGCGCGCGAGAAAATAGACGCAGCCGAAGAACAGGCTCCATTTCGAGAATTCTTCGAGCGTGCGCGCGACGACGGCGCCGGCGGCATTGGCGCCGAACCAGTCGACAGCGGCGAGCGTCCACGCCGCGATCAACAGGGCCGCGAGCGTGAGGCGCGCGGGTCGGCGAAAGCTCGCATCGCCGTCGCGCGCCCACGCGGCGAGCTGCGGGACCGCGAACGCGCAAAAGATCAGCCGATAATCCCAGCTCGCGCCGAGCGCGAACGTGCCGGCGTAGACCGCCGCGCCGACGCGAAAGAAATCGAGCGCGCGCGTCGGCGGAGTTTCGTCACGCGTCGCGAGGCCGCGCCACGCCGCGACCACGAGCCCGATCGCGGCGAAGGCACCGCAGGCCCAGCGCACGTCGAGAGCCAGGTCTGGATCGAAGTGCAGATGACGGCCGAGATAGAGCGAGAGGATCGCCCAGCCGTAGGAGATCGTCTGGCCTTTCTCGGTCTTGAAGGCGATGTCGACGAGCTCGCGGAAGTTCAGCGCGCAAAACACCGCCGCGAGCCCGAGCACCGTCAAGCCCAGCCACAGCGCGCGCCGTCGCGGCTCGCGCAACGCGAGCAGCACGCCGGCGAGCGGAAAAAGTTTCAGGACGAAGGCCGCTCCCACGCCGACCATTGCCACGGGCATCGAGCGCCGCGCGACGTGAACGGCGAACGCGAGCAGGAGGAAGACGCTGAGGTCGGTCGTGCCGCGTTCGATCGCGAGCAGCGCGGCCGGCGAAAGCAGCACCGGGACGAGAAGAATCGCGGTCGCGCGATCGATCCCGGAGCAGAGCCACCACAAACCGACGACGTAGCCGGCAAGTATGACGAGCCCGATCGCGGTGCTGTTCGCTTCGCGGAGCCCGAGGTTTCCGAGCCAGAGCCACACGTGGGTCTGGTTGAAGCGTTGCCCGAACGGCGCGCCGGGATTTTTCTCGCGCGGATCGAAACCGCGTTCGACGGAATCGAGCGCGCCGGTGATCGCGCGCAAATCGGAAAAATGCGGCGCGCGCGCCGGCACGTGCCAGCGCTGCCAGGCGCCGTTCCAGCCTTCGCGTCGGATCAGACAAAGCTGCACGAGCGCGACGAGTGCCAGGCCGAGAAACAGCATCGGGCGCGGCTTCATAGATCCGCGAAACGCATCACGCCGTCGACGGCGGCGATGTTGGCGAACAGCCACAACGGATGCGCACCGGCGCGGCGCGCCCAGAGCACGTTGAACGCGATTGTCAGCGGCAGGCAGTCGCGCGCGACGGCGCGATAGTCGAGCCAAGGGTCGGCGCCGATCAGCCAGAACAACGCGGCGAACGGCAGCGCGAGCCGCAGCCACACGTCGCCGGCGAAGGCGCGCGCGCGCCCGGCGACAAAGATCGTCTGCGCGGCGAGGCCGAGTCCGCCGAGGATGCCGAACACGCGCTGCGGATCGATCGTGCCGGAGGCGATCAGCGAAAAATTTCGCGCCAGCGCGCGCGCGAACGCGACCGCCGGGAAATCGATGTTGCCCTCGTTGCCGAGCGGACCGGGCAGCCGCCACGCGAGCCACGCGCACCATGCGAGCACCGGCAGCGCGACCGCCAGGCGCAGCGCGAGCGTGCGCCGTTTCTCGTGTCGCCGCAGCACGGCGAGCCCGAGCAGCGAGACTTCACGCGTGAAGCCGGCGCCGAGACTCCAGAGCGCGGCGCGCGCGCTGCGGCCGAGTTCCATGGCGCGGACGGCGAGCACGAGAAACAGCGCCGCGGGCAGATCGGTGAGCCCGAGGCGCACGCTGTCGAGCGCGCCGACGCCGAGCAGGATCGCGAGCCACGCGGCGTTCGCGCGCCAGTCGCCCGGCGGCAGCAGCCGCCAGAGCACCGCGGCGAGCCAGAGCCACGCGGCGAGATTGAGCAGCGCGTAGACTTGCAGCACGAGCCACGGCCGGCCGCCGCCGAGCGCGTGCGCGACGAGCGGCAGCAAAATGCGGCGCGCGCGATACGACGGCTTGTCGAGCGCGCGGACGAGATCGGGATTGGTCACGTGTGGCTCGACGGCGAGCTGCGCGTAGAACTGGCCATCGTAGCCGTAAGCGCGGGCGTTGGCGACGGGCAGCGTTTGCAGCGCGGGCAGACGGCGTTCCACGTTTTTCTCGCCGAAGCGCATGAGCGACGTGAAACCCGTGGACCCGTCCCAGCGCAGCGCGAAGCACACGACGACGAACGCGATCGCGAGCGCGCGGAGCGCGGCGCTGCCGGCGAGGCGGACGAGCGGCGAAGCGGTGTGTTCAGGCCGCATCCGGCTCCTCCTCGCGCAACCGCAGCGCGATCAAAAACAGCACGAGCGCGCCGAGAAAATAGTAGTAGTTGCAGAAGGCCTGGCTGCCGACGAGGAACGCACTCAGCGTCGCGATCAGGCTCGCGTAGAGATAGCCGCCGAGGCCCGCGTCGCGAAATTTTCTCCCCGCGATCCCGGTGACGAGCGAGCCGACGCCGATCGCGACCCATTTCGTCGGCTCGTAGCCGAACCAGCGGAAGGCGACCGAGGACAGCGTGAGCCCGTCGGGCCGGAACGGCGTGCGGAACTGGAAAAGCAGGCCGTTCTCGATCGCGCTCCGCGCGTCCCAGAGGAGAAACGGCAGCCACGTGAGCAGCACGACCGCGGCGACCGGAAAGACGAGGCGCCAGCGTTTCGGGCGCGCGAGAAACAGGATGGCGAAGAACACGAGGTATTGTTTCAGGCTGAGAAAAAATCCGAACGCGACCGCGAGCCAGCGCGAGTGCGGCCGGCGCGCGGCGAGCCAGACGAAAACGCCCGCGGCGCCGACGAGCAGCGGTTCCGTCCACGCCTGCTCGATCACGAACAGCCCGCGCGGGTGAAACAGAAACAGCAACACGAGGAGCCGCGCGGCCGGCTGGCGCGACGACGGGACGAGCGCGTAGAGACACGCCATCGCGACGATTTCGAACGCGACGCACGCGTAGCGAATGTCGCCGAGCAGAAAATAGGCGAGCGTGTGCGGATAGAGATTGGCGGGCGGATAGGCGTAACCGGTGACGTGATAACCGTAGTCGATTTTTCCGGCGTAAGGATCGGACACCCGCGTCGCGTAGGGATTCAAACCGTGGAGCAGGTGCGCGGCGGATTCCTGGAATTGCGTGAAGACATCGATGCGCGGTGCCGGCGAGGCGGGGATCATTGCCACGCGCAACGCGAAGCCCGCGACGGCGCCCGCGAAAAAAATTCCCGCGGGGAATCGCGTCGCGCTGCCGCGGCGAAGCAAAGTCACACCGACCGCGAGCGCGAGCCCGAGCTGGATCGTCGCGCACGCGGGACGATAGCGCGCGCTTTCGAGGTAGTAACCGGGAGCGTCGAGCGTGCCGAGAACGAGAAACACCACGAGCGTGGCGGCGAGCAGGGTTTCGAGCGGGAGCGCGAACGCAGGCGTGCTCGCGCGATTTTTTTCCGGCAGACGCAAGCGCGCCGCGGACAACAAGCCGACCGCCGCCACGCCGATCAGCACGATCGCGCCGGGCGAAAAATGGCCGTGGGTCAACCCGACGCCGAACGCCATCGCGGCATACGCGAGCAGAAGAGCGGGGATTTCCGCGGTGCTGGTGGGCGCGGCTGGCGGGCGCGAAACGTGAAGGGCCACTGGAGCTGAAAGGTGGATAACAGCCGCCGGGCGATGCCAATGTTTTAATGCCGCGCGAGCTCCCGGGCGCGCGCGTAGAGCGCGAGGTGCGCGGCGAGCGATCGGTCCCACGTGAGGGTGACGGGCGTGCTCTCGTTGTGGTGCGCGATCGCCTCGCGTTCGGCCGCGTCGGTGCACAATCGCGCGAGGTGCTGCGCGAGTTCGCGGTCGTCGTTGGCGAGCACGCCTTCGCGGCCGTGAGCGATGAATTCCGTCACGCCGCTCGCGCGCATGGCGACGACCGGCAGGCCGGCGGTGCGCGCCTCGAGGGCGGCGATGCCGAACGATTCCGCGGCCGTCGGCAGCACGAAGAAATGGCTGCGCGCGAGCAGGGCCTTGACGCCGCGCACATCGAGGATGCCGAGAAACTGCACGCTCTCGCCGAGCCCGAGCTGGCGGGCGAGCCGCGCGAGGCGGCGGCGCTCGGCGCCGTCGCCGGCGATCTCGAGCCGCACGCGCACGTCGGTGGGAAGATGGTCGAGCGCCGCGCGCAGCGCGCGGAGCAGCACGGCGCCGCGCTTGCGCGGAGCGAGGCGCATGACGCACGCGATGGCGACGAAGGCGGCGGGCGGTTGCCGCGCGACCTGCCACTCGGCGGGCACGATGGCGTTTGGCACGATGTCGATCGGCCGCGGGCTGACGAAGGGCCGGATCTCGCGCGCCGCGCGCTCGCTCACGGCGGAAAACGCGACCGGCCAGCGCGACCAGCGCTCGAACCGATCGAGCGCGTGAAACGCATGCCGGTAACGACCCCAGATCGAATGCACCGTGACCGCGGTGGGCAGCCCGAGCTTCGCGCCGAGCGACACGGCGGCGTAGGCGGCGGGCGAGACGATGCTGCTGTGCGCGTGGACGACGTCGAAATTTCCCGCGCGCAGAGCAGCGGCGAGCGCGCGGAATCCGCGCGGCGTCCAGATCAGGCCGATGCCGGGCAGCAGCGGCACGTCGAGGCGTTGCAGGCGCACGCCGGTTTCGTCGGCGTCGCCGGCGGTGCCGCGCGTCGGGGTGATGACCGTGACATCGTGACCGGCCGTGGCGAGATGCCGCGCGAGCTGCGTGAGCTGGCGCTCGATGCCGCCGACGCGCGGCAGATACCAGTCGCAGACGAGCGCGATTTTCATGGGCGGGCGGCGTCGGGCCAGACGCGATCCTGCTCGATCAACCACGACCACGCCTGCACGGCGGCGTGAAGATCGCGCGCATCGCGCGCGGTGAATGGGCCGCCCGAATCGGACGCGCGCGAGCGTTCGACGGGTTGAAACGAGCGATGCACGAAATAATCCGCGGGATCGGTGGCGCTGACGAAGAGCGTCCAGTCGCCGCGGTCGAGCCGATAGCCGTCGTCGCGCACGGCGACGGCAAAGCGTTGCGCGACGGGAATCGGTGCGAGCAGGTCGGCGCCCATCGAGACGGTCGGCCGGTTGTCGCCGGCGAGCGCGAGCAACGTTGGCATCAAGTCGGCCTGGCTGCTGGGAAACATCTCGCGGCGCGGCGGGCCGACGAGCGCGGCGGGACCGTTGAGGAGCGCGCTCGTCCAGACGACGCCGTCGACGGGAAATCCACGAATATCGTAGCTCGCGCGATCGGCGACGGCGACGCTGTGATCGCCGCAGATCACCAGCACCGTGTGATCGCGGCGCGCGCGGGTGGCGAGAAACGCGCGGAGCCGCGCGATCTGCGCGTCGAGAAGCACGAGCATGTGGTCGTAGTTGTCGACGCGATCGTCGTCGGGCTGCGCCCGATACGGCGCGGCGGCGGCGCGATCCTCGGGTTGCGAGAAATAGGAGTTGGCCGAGGAAAACGGGCCGTGCGTGCCGGCGGTGGCGACGAAGACGAATTGCGGCCGGCCGGGCTGCTCGCGATCGGCGCGCGCGACATGGTCGATGAGCACGCGAAACGTCTCCGCATCGCCGCGGCTGTGGTGGTATTCGAGGGCGTTGCCGGCGATCTGATAATCGACCTCGTCATACCAGCGGCGGGCCCACGCGAGCTCGTTGGCGAGGGCGGCGTTGCCGCCCCAAATCGCGAGGCGGCGATAGCCGAGATCCTTCAAACGCACCGGCAGGGCGTCGAAGTGGCGGTCGGGAAAATCGGCGGAGATTGTTTTCGTGCGATGCGGCAGCGCGCTGGCGTTGACGGCGAAAAAGCCGGGCGCGCTCGGGTAACCGTTGGCGATGAAGTGCGGAAACACGACGCTTTCGCGCGCGAGCGCGTCGAATCCGGGCGTGAGGTCGCGCGCGCCCGGGTTGACGAAGCCGAGCCGTCGCGCGCTCAGCGACTCGATCATGAGCACGATGATGTCGGGCGGATCGGCGCGGGCGACCGCGTCGCCGGCGGGCAGATGCACGAGCGGGTGCGCGTCGTTGAGCCACTGGAGCGCGGGCGACGCCGGCACGAGCCGCGTGCGGAGCAAAGCGGCGATGTCGCGCGCGTTCCCGGCGGGGGGAGGTGTCCGGTCGTGTCCGAGCCACGTGTGCGCAAACGTGATTTCGGGCGGTTGCAGGAGCGTGCGATTCGACGGCGTGTAGCGCGCGGGCACCAAGGCGAGATAACCGACGAGTGCGGCGAGCACGGCAAACCAAGGCCAGCTCCAGCGCGGCTCGCGAGGCGTGCGCAGGCCGCGCCACGCGGCGAACGCGAGTCCGCTCCAGCCGCCGAAAATCAGCGCGAGCGAGAAGATCGTGTGCGCGCGATCGGCGGCGAGCGGGAGCAGAATTTCCGACGTGAACGCGTGCTGCGGGCCGTAAGTGGTGAGCACGCTCGGCGTGAAGCGGCGGCCGACGAGCCGGAGCATTTCGAAGTCGACCTGGCCGAGCAGCGCGGCGGCGGCGAAAAGGAAAAAGGCGAGCACGAGAGCCGCGGGCCGGAGGCGCGGCAGCGTTTTCCAGGCGAGCAGCAATGCGAGCGCGGTGGCGAGCAACACCAGATAGTGATACGCGAACGCGGCGGGAAAGAGCGTCATCGGCATCGCGACGAGCGGCTGGCCGTCGAGGTCGCGACCGAAATAATGCGCGCCGAGACCGAGGCCGCGCACGGCGAGCACGACGATCGTCGCGGTGACCAGCGGATGCCCGAGTGGCGGCAGGAACGCGAGCAGGCGCGGCCACCACGGGCGCGACGATGGATTCATCGCTTGATTGTCAGCCGGCGCGGCGGCTTCATGGCAAGAACTGCCTGTGTCGGATCGTTCCCTCATCCCGGTTTCACCGCGTCCCTCGTCGTCGCCGGCGAGTGCCGGCGAAAAATTTTCCTGGGCGCGCGAGCGCGAACGCTGGCGCGCGTGGTGGTGCGGCGCGTCGCCCGCGCGGCGATTTGCGCCGGCGCTGGGCGTGCTGGCGTTCTGGAGCGCGCACGCGGCGCTCGGCGGATTTCGCGGCGATCATGGGGCGCTCGGCCTCGCGGTGCTGGCGCTGGCGTATGCCGGGCCGCGCGCGGAGCCGTGGTTCCGGCTGCTGCTGCCGCTGGCGCTGATGGGCGCGGTTTACGACGGGCAGGGTTATGTGCGGCGCGCGCTGGCGGAAAAATTGCCGGTGCATGTGAGCGAGCCGGCGGCATTCGATCGCGCGGTGTTCGGCGTGCGCACGAGCGCGGGCGTGCTCACGCCGGCCGAATGGCTGCAGCGGCACACGCATCCCGCGCTCGATGTGATCTGCGGCGCGGTTTACCTGAGCTTCGTGCCGGTGTTCATTGGCGCGGCGCTGTGGATGCGCTGGCGCGGTGCGCGCACACCGGGCGCGGAAGGCGCGCGCCTGATCCGCGAGGCGGAGCGGATGACGTGGGCGTTTTTCTGGCTCGGGCTGATTTCGGTCGTGACCTACTATCTCTATCCGGCGGCGCCGCCGTGGTATGTCGACCGCTACGGACTTGGGCCGGCAGTGCGCAACGCAGCGCCGAGCGCGGCGGGCGCGGCGCGGATCGACGCGCTTCTCGGCGTGCGGGTGTTCGCGGAATTTTACGGGCGAAATCCGAATGTGTTTGGCGCGATCCCGTCGCTGCACGCGGCGATTCCGCTGCTCGCGTTTTGCTTCGCGTGGCGCGCGCGGGTGCTCCGCGGGTTGACCGGCGCGTGCGCGGGTGCGATGGCGTTTGCGGCGGTTTACCTGAATCACCACTACGTGCTCGATGTGCTCTGGGGCTGGGGTTATGTCGCGGCGATCATGCTGTGGGTCGCGCGAGCAGATCGGGCAGCCGCCACCCGAGCCACGCGAGCAGCAGCAGCAGGGTGAGGTTGCGGAGGTTGAGCAGCGCGACGACGGCGGGATGGAAGTGCTCGAGCGCGTCGTAGAAGTGCGGAAAGATCGCCTGGCTCAGCGCGGCGGCGAACAACACGGCGAGCGCCGGGCCGAGCAGTTTTTTTTCGGCGGCGAGCGCGACGGCCAGCAACGGACCGAGCCACAGCAGGTATTGCGGCGAGAAAACTTTGTTCGTGAGGATGAAGGCCAGCAGCAGCATGAACGTGAGCACGAGAACGCTGAAATCGCGCGGCGGCGCGGTGGCCGCGCGGCGCACGGCGGCGAAGCGCAGCGCCGTGATGCCGAGGAACACGAGGAAGAAAAACGGTGCGAGCATCCTGAGCGTCGCGGTGAATGGCGTGGCGAGATCGTAGGCGCGGAAGACATTCGCGACGCCAAGCGGCGCGCCGAAACCGTGTCCCGCCATGATCGCGCCGGCATACGTGCTTTCGATCTGGAGGCCGCGCTCGAGATGATAGGTGTAGCTGTGCAGATAGCCGTCGCCCCAGCGCGCGAGAAACGCGACGTGCAGTGCGAGCAGCGCGCAACCGCAGCCGGCTGCGAGCGCCAGCGCCGGCCGCCAGCGAGGTCGCGGCGGCGCGGCGCAGAGCCAGAGCAACATCGCGGCGAGCGCGAGGCCGGGGACGATTTTGATCATCACGCCGACGGCGACCAGCGCGCCGGCGACGGCGCACCACGCAAGCGACGCGCGCCGCTCGGCACGCTGAAACGCCCACAGGCTCAGGAGACAGGCGAGCGGCACGGCGTGGTCGAAGCGCGCGGCGGCGACGCCGCCAAAGCAGAGCAGAAACGCGAGCGACCACCAGAGCGCGCGGCTGGCTTGCCGCGGGTGCAACGGCTTTTCGCGATCGAGCACGCGCAGTCCGAGCAGCAACGCGCCGAGGTAGAGCACGCCGCACCAGAGCGTGAACGCGGTTTCGTAGTCGTGGAGATCGTGGCCGAGCAGCGCGGGCGGCACGAAGGCGAGGAGCGCGCCGGGTTGATATTCCATCGGCACGTCGCGGTAGAGCGCGAGCTGGCCCTGGCGCGGCGCGTCGGGCGGCAGCGTGGGATCGATGCCGTGCAGCGCGATCTCGGCGTAGCGGCGGTAGAGCCGGATTTCGCCGTGCGTATCGAAAAACCACGTGACGAGTCCGCCGTAGCCGTGCGCCGCGACGATGGCATGAAACCACTGCGCGGTGGTCGGCTGCGCCGGCAGGGTGCGCTCCATCTGCCGCCACGCGCCCTCGGGAAAGCGGAGCTGAAACAGCCAGCCAAATACGACGACATGCAGCAGGAGCGCGAGCAACGGGCCCGGGTGGCGCCACCACGGGCGGGAAGCGGAAAGCGACGGCATGAAATAATCGTTGAGGGAGCTGGCGGGCGAAGGCAGATTCGCCGCGCCTTCCGCTTCAATGAAGACATTCGCTCGTGAATCAATCCCGCTCCGCACTCGCGCGCGGACCGGCCGCGGGGCGGATCGCGCGCGGCGCGCGGGCGCATGATCGGCGCGGAATCGCGTTGGCCGGCGCGGATGCTCGCGCTGGTCGCGGCGCTCGCGGCGTTGCAGGCGGCGTTGTTGCTCGCGTGGTATTGGCCCGGCGCGCTGCCCGACACGAATACCAGCGGCGTGTGGATCGCGCTGGCGGACGATGTCGCGCACGGAGATTTTTATCGTCCGCTCGTGAGCGAGCTCGGCACCGGCGGCACGCGTTACATGCCGCTGTTCTTCGTGCTGCACGGCGCGCTGATCAAGCTCGGGTGCGCGCCGCTGGCGGCGGGCGTCGTGCTCACGCTGGCGTCGGCGCTCGCGGCGATCATCGCAGTGCGCGCGCTGTTGCGGCGGCTGGGAGCGACGTGCGGTGTGGCGTGCGGCGCAGCCGTGGCGATGCTCGGCACGGTGACGTTTCAGATGCTGCTGCTCACGGTGCGCGGCGATTTCCTGGCGGCGGCGCTGAATCTCGCGGGCGTCGCGGCGGCGCTGGACTGGAAACGCTCGGGGACGTGCGGCCGGATGTGGCTGGCGGCGATTTTTTTCGCGGCGGCATTTTTGACGAAGGTGACGACGGTGTTCGGGCTCGCCGCGGTGGCGTTGTGGCTTGCGAGTCGGCGCGAGTGGCGGCGGGCCGGTGCGCTGGCGGGGGCGAGCGCGTTGCTGATGATCGCCGGCGTGGCGGCGGCGCTGTGGGCGAGCGATGGGCGGATGTGGGAAAGTTTCAGCGCGGTGGCGAGTGGCGACACGAATTTCCCCTTCGTGCTGAGCGGGCCGCGGCGATTTTGGGACGAGTGCGCGGGCGATCCGTTGCTGTGCGTGCTGTTGGGCGCTGCGGTGGTGGCCGGAAGCGCGTTGCGCCGGAGCGAGGAAAAAAAACTGATCGCGTGGCTCGGCGCGGCGACGTTGCTCGTCACGATGGTGATCTTCGCGTCGCCGGGGACGGGAAAAAACCACCTGCTCGACTTGCAGGCGCTCGCGGTGGTCGTGCTGGCGCTTGCGCTCGCGGAGAACGAAAGCCCGGCGCGGCGCGCGTGGTCGCTGCTGGCGTTTGGCGCGCTGGGCATCGGAATGTGCGTCACGTGGCTGCCCGGCGTGCCGTCGGTGCGCGCGTTTTTCGAGCGCTATCACCGACCGGAGATCGCGGGCGTGGACGAGTTCGCGGCGCGTGCGGGCGCCGGGGCGCAGCGGATGTTGGCCGAAAATCCGCTCGTGCCGATCCTCGCGGGCGAGCGGCCGTTCGTGGCGGATCTGTTCAATCTCGAACTGCGGATGCGGCGGGACGCGAAGTTGCGGCGTGACATGCTCGAGCGGCTGCGGCGCGGGGAATTCGGCGCGGTCGTGCTTTCGAACTGGCCGGATATTTTTCCGCGCGACGTCGCTTCGCCGGACGATCCGCTGATCGCGGAGCGCTGGCCGGCGTTGCGGAGACGCGGGCGGGTGACGGCGGATTTTTATGCGGCGCTGGAAACGCGCTACCGGATCGTGCTCGTGCGGCGGCCCTACATTTATCTTTTGCGCGACGACCGAGCGTTCGCGCCGGCGCGATGATGGGGCGCAGGAAAAAAGATTTTTCGCCCCCGGTGGCGCTCTGGCTCGCGGGTGCGGTGAGCCTGGCGAGCGGCGTCGCGTTGATGCTTTGGTTCTGGCCGGGCGGATTGCCCTACGATGCGACGAGCGGCGTGTGGACGGCGCTGGCGAGCGATGTCGCGCACGGGGAATTTTATCGCGCGGTGCACGGGCCGGCCGGCTACGGCGGCACGCGTTACATGCCGCTGTTTTTCCTGCTGCACGGCGGCTTGATCCACGCGGGCATGGATGCGGTGGCGGCGGGACTGGCGCTGACGATCGGCTCGCTGATGCTGCTCATGGCCGGAACGTTTGCGCTGATGCGCCGGCTGGGCGCGAGCGTGACCGTGGCGCTGCCCGCAACGGGCGTGCTGCTGGCGAGCATCACGCTGCAACTGCTCGCGATCGCGGTGAAAGGCGATCTGCTCGCGGCGGCGTTGAACGTCGGCGGGCTCGCGCTGGCCGTGGGCGCCGGCGGATCGTCGCGCGGCTGGCGCGTGGCCGGGGCGTTGCTGGCGGCGGCGATGCTCACGAAGTTCACCGCCATCTTCGCGCTCGTCGCGCTGGCGATCTGGCTCGCGCGCCGCGGGGAGTGGAGCCGGTTGCGGAAGCTGATCGTCGGCACGCTGGCGGTCGTCGGCGCGGGGCTGGCGCTCACGTGGTGGTTGAGCGCGGGGCGGATCGCGGAAAATTTCGCGATCTGCGCGACCGGCGGGCTGAGCATCGGCTACGCGGCGAAGTTCCCGTGGTGGTTCGTGTGCGTGCTGGCGCAGGATCCGTTTCTCGTGGCGATTTTTCTGGCGGCGGCGGTGGCGGCATTTTTGCGCGGGCGGCGCACGGGCTTCGACCTGCTGCAGATTTATTTCGTGGTCACGACGGTCGGGACGATCCTGCTCTTCGCGTCGCCGGGCACGGACTCGAATCATCTGGTGGATCTGCTCGTCGCGAGCGTCGTGCTGCTCGCGGTCGGGATTTCCGCGGGTCAGGTCGGGCGAACGACCGTGCGCGGCGGCGCGGGGCTGCTCGCGGTCGCGGTCGCGGCGATGTGGCTGCCCGGCGTGCCGTCGGTGCGGCACTTTCTCGAGGCGCGCGGCCGGCCGACGCAGGCCGGCATCGACGAAATCCAGCGCCGCCTGCCGCCCGGCGCGGCGGACCGGTTGCTCGCCGAAAATCCGATGGTGCCGGTCGCGCTTGGCCGCCGGCCGGAGGTGCTGGATGCGTTCAGCCTGCGATTGATCGCGGCGCGCGATCCGCGGACCGCCGACGAATTCCTGAGGCGGATCCTGAATGGCCGGTATTCCGCCGTCGTGCTGGTCGACTGGTCGGGCGTGCCGTCGGACGACCGCTGGCGCGAGATCGAGCGCCATGCGTCGTTCGGCGCGGCGCACTTTTATGGGGAGATGAATTTTCCGCCGGGTTTTCTTGAAGCCTTGCGCGACCACTACCGGCTGAGTTTCGTGTTCGGCGTGCTGGTGGTCTTCGAGCCGAAAAAAAATTCGCCATGATCTTCTCGATCGCGAGGGCGCGATTGTTGCAGCTGGCGTGGTGGATCGGCGCGTATCTACCGCCGGACCGGCGCGTGCTCGAGCGCACGATCCTGCCGCGGCTGGCGCAGGCCCATCCGCAGGGGCACGTGCTGTTTGTCGGGGTGAAATTCTACACGCGCGACTACCCGCGGATTTTTCCGCAGGGAAACCTGGTCACGCTCGACCGCGATCCGCGCGTGAGCCGCCACGGCGCGCGCGAACACATCGTGGACCGGCTGGAAAATGTCGCGGTGCACGCGGGCCGGCGACGCTTCGCGGCCGTCGTCGTGAACGGCGTGATCGGCTGGGGAATCGACACGCTCGACGCGGCCGAGGCGGCGATCGCGGCCTGCGCGGAGAACCTCGTCGACGGCGGCTGGCTCATCGTGGGCGTCAACGAGCGGCGGCCCACGACGCCGGATCTCACCCGGCTCGCATCGTGGCGGTTTTTCGAACCGGCGCCGTTTCCGGAATTGAACGCCGCGCGCATCGTGGTGCCGACGCCTTTTGCCGAGCGCGAGCACACGTTTCTGTTTTTTCGGAAACGGGCGGCGGCGTGATCGGGCGATCCACGCAAAACCGCGATCGACGGCGGACGTATCGTTCGGCTGCCCGTTCCTTCAAGCGCGCTCGTGGAGAACGAGAACGATCAAGAGGAAGAGAAAGATGCGGGCAGCGCTTCAGGGCGCAGCGTGCGAGCTACGGTTGCCAGTTTGCGAGGGCGACGCGGGCGGCGGCTTCCTCGGCGAGTTTCTTCGACGAGCCGCGGCCGGTGCCGAGCGCGCGGTCGAAGAGATAGACGGCGACTTCGTATTCGCGCGCGTGGTCCTCGCCCTCGGTGCGCAGCACGTCGTAACGGAGGGCGCTGTTGCCGTGGATGGGTTGCACGAGCTCCTGGAGCTGGCCTTTGGGATTTTCAACTTCGACGCCGGATGCGAGCCGCTCGGCGAGCGGGCCGTAGAGCGCGAGGACGACGCGACGCGCGGCATCGAGGCCGGCGTCGAGATAGATCGCGCCCACGAGCGCTTCGAACGAATCTTCGAGCGACGACGCGCGGTCGCGTCCGCCGGTGGACTCCTCGCTCGTGCCGAGGCGAAGGCACGCATCGAGGCCGATCTCGCGCGCGAGCTGGGCGAGGAAGGTGCCGTTGGCGAGCGCGGCGCGGCGCTTGCTCAGCACGCCTTCGCGGTCGGCGGGGAAAAGTTGAAACAGCGCCTCGGTCAGCACGAGCTGAAGCACCGCGTCGCCGAGGAATTCCAGCCGCTGATTGCTCTCGGCCGCCTCGGGATGCTCCGGGAGGAACGACGGGTGCGTGATCGCGCGCGCGAGCAGCGAGCGATCGCGAAACGCGTGGCCGATCCGCGCCTGCAGCTGGTCGAGCGGCGCGCTCATGAGCTGGCGCTCGCGTAGCGGCGGATGCCGCGATGAAACACGATCACCGCGAGCGTGAACCACACGACGGCGAAGACGACCGGGCCGAGCGTCCATTTCCAGCTCCACGCGTAGCGGTCGAGGATGGTGCGCGCGGGAGCGTTGCTGACGACGACGACGGGCAGGAGCCAGACAAACAGCGCCTGCGAGACGAGGCCCTTGAACGCCTCGCGTGGCAGCCGGGAAAATTCCGTGAGCGTGAAATACGTGCCTTCGACGCCTTGCGCGCTCGTCAGCCAGAACACGAGCGAGATCGACATCACGAGGACGCTGTAGTGGATCGCGAGCCCGCAGACGAGCATGAGCACGTAGATCGCGATGTCGACGGCCGACGGGTGGAGGTGCAGCTCGTGCGCGGCGTAGAGCACGATGCCGAGGGCGACGACGGAGTTCGCGAGGCCGTCGGGGTCGAGCTTGCGTGTCGTGGCCATGAACATGACGTTGCCCGGCTGCGCGAGGAAGAAGTCGAAGTTGCCGGTGCGGACGTTGCGGCCCATCTCGAAAATGCTGCTCCAGAAGAAACCCATGAGGAAGCGCTGGATCAGCATCGAGGTGCCGACGAGGAGGATCATCTCGTATTTGTTCCAGCCGGCGACCGAGCTGGTGTGGCGGTAGATGACGGAGATGAGCAGGAGATTCACGCTCATCCAGAACAGCTCGACGAGCGACCAGACGATGAAGTCGCCGCGAAACATCAGCGTGCGCACGATCGAGTAGCGGGCGGTGGCGAGCCAGATTCTCAGGTAGTGGAGCACGAGGATTGCGGTTGAAAAAACGCGTTCAGCCGCCGACGGCGGTGTGGCGCCGGAGCCCGCGGCGCCAGAGGCCCTGCGCGATCGCGACGAGCAGCGCCGCCCAGCACGCTTCGATGCCCAGGCACCAGAGCGATTCCGTGAAGCCGAAGCGGCCGGTGAAGATCGCGGCGGGAAAATACATCTGGTAGGGATAGGGCAGCAGCATGGACGCGGCGAAAAAATCCGGCGCGGTGAGATCGAGCGGGAAAACCTGCCCGCCGAGCACGGCCTCGACCGCCATCGAGAGGATCACGAAGCCCTGGATTTCGAGAAACCAGAACGACAGCATGCCGAAGCAGTAGGCGATCGTGAACTGGATCGCCGCGGAGAGCGCGAGCGCGGGCAGGCCGACGCCGAGCCGCCACGCTTCGGGCGGAAAGGTGAGCGAGTGCCGGATGAACGGCAGCGCGACGAGCAGCGGGAGAAAGATCAGCCCGCCGGACACGAGCCGCGCCGAGGAGAAAATGCTGAAGCGGTAGAGGAAGTAGTTGATCGGTTTCAGCAGGAACTGGTTGATGAGCCCGTTGCGGATTTCCTCGCTGATCTGGTAGTCCTCGTTGAACGCGCTGACGAAAAACTGCAGCACGAGGATCGTGATGAAGTAGGTGAGCGTCTGCCGCAGGTCGAAGCCGCCGATGCTGCTCGTGCCGGCGTAGGCTGCGCCCCAGAGGATGAACACGACCGAAAGGTGGAAGAGCGAAAAGAACCCGCGCACCGCGAAATTCCAGCGGTAGACGAGATTGCTCTGCAGGCCGACGAGGAAGGCCTGGTGGTATTTGTTCAGCGCGGCAAACATGGGAGGTGGCCGGCGCGTTTCGCGGCCCGACCCGAACGCACGGAAGAGAATCGCGATGGCGTTCGCGTCAATGCGCGCGATGGACCGGCGGGCGGGTTCAACTCTTGAGTCCGAACCGCTCGATGACTTCCTTCGCGAGCCCGCGGTAGGCGGCGGCGCCGGGATTCGTCTGGTCGTAGGCGAAAATGGTTTTGCCGAAGCTCGGCGCCTCGCTGAGCCGCACGGTGCGCGGGATGACGGTCTGGAAAATCTTGTCGGGCAGGTGCTGCTTCACTTCTTCGACGACCTGGCGCGAGAGATTGGTGCGGAGATCGAACATCGTCATCACGACGCCGCCGAGCTCGAGCGCGTCGTTGATGTGCGCGTTTTTCAGCCGCTCGACGTTGCGCAGGATCTGGCCGAGGCCTTCGAGCGCGAGATACTCGCACTGCAGCGCGATGAGCAGGTAGTCGGCGGCGGCGAGGCTGTTCATCGAGAGCATGCCCAGCGCGGGCGGGCAGTCGATGATGATGGCGCGGTAGCCGTTCGAGGCGCGCACGGGCTCGAGCACGGCGCGCAGTTTCGCGAGGTAATTTTCCATCTGCGCGAGCTCGATCTCCGCGGCGGCGAGGTCCTCCTCGCTCGGGATGAGCGCGAGGTGCTCGTAGGGCGTGGCGGTGATCATCTCGAGCGCGGTGCCTTCGCCGTGGAGCGGACCGTAGAGGCTTTTGCCGGGCTGCTTTTCGACGCCGACGGCGCTGGTGGCGTTGGCCTGCGGGTCGAGATCGACGAGCAGCGTGTGGATTTTTTTCTCGGCCAGCGCCGCGCCGAGGTTCACGGCGGTGGTGGTTTTGCCGACGCCACCTTTTTGGTTGGCGATCGTGAAGATGGTGGTGGGCATCGAAAAGTCCCGTGCAGCTAATGACGATTGCGCTCGGGCGCGCAAGCACCGGCTCGTCCCGCGCGCGAGCGACGAGCGGCACGAAACGAGTGACAACCTCCGCGCCGCCGCCAATCCTGCGCGTGCTTGCGCATGCGCCACATTCTCCGCCTCCACCTCGCTTCAGGCAACGCGCACAAGGCCGCCGAACTCCAGGCGCTCGCCGACGCGGCGCGGTTGCCGGTGGAAATCGTTTCCGCGCGCGCGGTGGGCGGGATGCCGGCGGTCGCGGAGGACACGGGCACCTTCGTCGGCAACGCGCGCAAGAAAGCGCTCGCGCTGCGTGCACGGCTCGGGGCGGACGCGTGGGTGCTCGCCGACGACAGCGGGCTCTGCGTCGACGCGCTCGACGGCGCGCCAGGCGTGGAGTCGGCGTATTACGCCGGTCCGCAGGGCGATGGCGCGGCGAATCTCGCGAAGCTGCTCGCCGTGTTGCGCGACATCCCGGACGAGCGGCGCACCGCGCATTTCGTCTGCGTGCTGTTCGCGCTCGGGCCGGACGGAACCGAGAATATTTTCGAAGGGCTGTGCAGCGGGCGACTGCGGCGCGCGCCGCGCGGCGGTGCGGGTTTCGGTTACGATCCGATTTTCGTGCCGACCGGGCACGAGCTGACGTTTGCCGAGCTCGGCGACGACGCGAAGAACCGCACGAGCCATCGCGCGCACGCGTGGGCGAAGCTGGCGGCGTGGCTCGGCGCGAAGTTGAGAAGCGAAAGTTGAGCGAAAAAGCGGAGCGTCGGCGCCTCGGTGGCACGGGCGTCGCGCCCGTGACCGGCCCGAATCCGGGCAGGGCGCCTGGCCACGACCGCTCAACTTTTCGGCTGCTGCCCTTGCGCGAAAATCACGGCGGCCTCGGCGCGGCGCGAGACGTGGAGCTTTTCGAAGACGGTGCTCAGGTAATTCTTCACCGTCTTCTCGCTGAGTCCGAGTTTCACGCCGACTTCCTTGTTCGTGCAGCCTTCGGCGATCAGCGCGAGCACGCGTTTCTCCTGCGGCGAGAGCGAAGCGAGCGCGTCGCGATGCGTGCCGCCGTTTTTCACGAGCTGCATCACGCGCGCGGTGATCGCGGGATCGAGGATGGATTTGCCGGCGGCGACATCGCGGATCGCGTTTACCAGGCCGCGGCCGTCGATCTCCTTGAGCAGATAACCGTGCGCGCCGGAGCGGATCGCTTCGTCGACCATCGCATCGTCGACGATCGACGTGACGACGAGGACGCGCGTGTCGGGCGCGCGTTTCAAAATCTGCCGGCACGCCTCGAAGCCGCTGCCGTCGGGCAGCCGGATGTCGAGCAACACGACCTGCGGCCGCAGGCGCACGGCCGCTTCGACGCCGCTCGCGACGCTGGACGCTTCGCCGAGAATCGTCAGCCCGGGATTGGTGCCGAGCAATGCGCGCAGGCCGGCGCGGACGACTTCGCTGTCGTCGACGAGCACGAGCGAGATGGGAATGTCTTTCGTGGCGCTCATGCGGCGGGCGTGGTGAGAATCGGCATCGTCGCGAGCACGCGCGCGCCTTCGCCGGGCTGGCTGGTGATGCGCACCGAACCGCCGAGCCGGCCGGCGCGCGCCTGCATGTTGCCGAGGCCGTGGCCGCCGTCGCGGCGGGTCGCGGCGTCGAAACCGGAGCCGTTGTCCTGCACGAGGAGGCAGACTTCGCGATCGCTCTTGTGCATGCGGATCGTGATGCGCGAAGCGCCGCCGTGGCGCAACGCGTTGCTCACGGCTTCGCGCGCGATCTGCAGGGTCTCGAGGCTCTGCTCGGGCGTGAGCAGGCCCGTCGCATCGTCGTCGATCTGGATGTCGAACTGCGCCTCGCGGCCCGCGCTCAACTCCACGAGCGAGGCGCTCACCGCGCGTGCGAAACCCGCGCGGCGCAGGCTCGCGGGCGTGAGGCCGCCGATGTAGCCGCGCACGTCGCGGATCGTGTCGTTCAGGCCGGCGCGCATCTGCTCGAGCTTCCGCTCGGCGGCGGGCGGATCGGTCTTCACGGTTTCGCGGACGGACTCGAGCGTGAGGCCGACGGCGTAGAGCGACTGGATGATGCCGTCGTGCAGATCGTGGCCGAGCCGGATTTTTTCCTCGAGCGATTGCGTGAGCAGTTGCTGTTTCAACTGCGCGTCCTCCTCGGCGCGGCGGCGCACGTCGCGCTCGCGACTGAGCTCCGCGCCCTGCGCGACGGACGATTCGGCGAGCCGGGCGAGCGCGCCCATTTCCTGGCGCGCGGCGGCGAAGGGCGACTGCGAACCGGCGGCGCGGGTCGGCCGCGCGGCCGGGCTGACGATCAGCGCGAGCGCCAGCGCGGTGCCGACGAGCGCCAGCGTGAGCGCGAGCCGCTGCGACAACACGACCATTTTCGTCGGCGTGGCGGAAGGCGAAGAGGCGGCGGCCGCGACATTGTGCGTGGCGGGATTGTCCGGCCGGAGCGCGCGCCACACCGGCGCCGCGAGCAGCGCGACCAGCGCCGCGAGCACGACGAACAACGCCAGGGCGAGAAATCGCGGCAGCGGGTTCATGCGGGTAGGCGTCGACGCTGCCGCGCGCGCACCGGGGCGTCAAAGCTTTGGTGCGCTGTGCCGGTCGCGGGCGCGCAAATTACCAAAACTTTCGACATTTCCGCGGCGGACCGTTTTGTTGGCCGGCTCCGCATGAAGTCCTTCTACATCACGACCGCGATCGACTACGTGAACGGTTCGCCGCACCTCGGCCATGCCTACGAGAAGGTGCTGACGGACGTCGTGGCCCGTTTCCGGCGGCAGATGGGCGACCGCGTGCACTTTCTCACCGGCACCGACGAGCACGGGCAAAAGGTCCAGGCGAGCGCGCGCAAGCGCGGCATCGAGCCGAAGCAGTTTGCCGACGAAGTGAGCGCGGAGTTTCGCGCGCTGCTGCCGAAGCTCGAAATCTCCAACGACGATTTCATCCGCACGACCGAGGACCGCCACAAGCGCGTCGTCCGCGAAATCCTCCAGCAGCTCTACGACGCCGGCCAGATCTACAAAACCGAATACCGCGGCTTCTACTCGACGCGCCAGGAGCAGTTTTTGCAGGAGAAGGACCGGCTGGCCGACGGCTCGTGGCCGGAGATTTTCGGCGAGGTCACGGAGATCGTGGAGCCGAATTATTTTTTCAAGCTGCGGCAGTATCAGGACTGGCTGGTCGATTTCCTGACGAAGAACGAGAACTTCATCTTCCCGCGCTTCCGCCAGAAACAGGTGCTGGAGTTTCTGAAGGAGCCGCTCAACGACCTCTGCATCTCGCGGCCGAAGGAGCGGCTGGAGTGGGGGATTCCGCTGCCGTTCGACGAGAATTACGTGACGTATGTGTGGTTCGACGCGCTGCTGAATTACTACTCGGCGGTCGCCGACAAAGGCCTCTGGCCCGCCGACTACAACGTCATCGGCAAGGACATCCTCGTGCCGCCGCATGCCGTCTACTGGCCGATCATGCTCCACGCCGCCGGGCTACCGCCGCCGAAAGGCCTGCTCGTGCACGGCTGGTGGCTGACGCGCGGCGAGAAGATGTCGAAGAGCACGGGCAACGCGCTCAACCCGCTCGACCTCGTCGCGGAGTTCGGCGCGGACGCGTTTCGTTATTTCCTGATGCGCGAGATGAACGTCGGCCAGGACAGCGACTTCACGCGCGAGCAGTTTCTCGTCCGCTACAACAGCGAACTCGCGAACAATCTCGGCAATCTCGTCAACCGCACGCTGAACATGACGACGCGTTTCGCCGGCGGCGTGCTGCCGGCGGCGGAGGCCGGCGCGGGCGACGAACTCGAGCGCTCGCTGCAGGCGCTGTGGACGAAGACGCGCGACGAAACGCTGCCGCTGTGCGAAGGCTTTCAGTTTCACACCGCGCTCGAGCGCGCGATGGTGTTTCTCACCGAAACCAACGCCTACATCGAAAAACGCGCGCCGTGGAAGCTCGGCAAATCCGCCGACGCGAAGGATCAGGCGTTGCTGCGCACCTCGCTCGCGACGATGGCCGAGGCGCTGCGACTCGCCGCGGCGGCGATGCAGCACGTCGTTCCCGGCACGACGGAAAAAATCAACGCCGCGCTCGGCTACACGCCCGGCGCGAACTGGCGCGACGAACTGAACTGGAGCGCGAAACTCGATGGCGCGAAAGTCGCGCCGGCGCTCGTGCTCTTTCCGCGGCCTACGCCGGCGAAGCCGGCGTAATCGTTCTCGTTCTCTTAATCTTAATCTTAATCTTTCTCAGGTTTGATCCGGTTTGAAAAGCGGGACGGTGAAAGCGGAGAAGAAAGACCAAGAAATTCGGAGCGAGAAAGATTAAGAGAACGAGAAAGAGAAAGATTTTTAAGGGATGACAATCCTGCCTCTGCACCCCGCCGACAACGCCTCGCCGGCGGCGTTGCGTGCGTTTCTCGCGGAGTGCCGCGAGGCGGCGCGGCGCGACGGCCACGCGAAACTCGTCAGCATCTCGCTGGCGGTCGATGCGCTCGACCCGCTCGCGGTGCTCGAGTCGATCTTCGAGCCGGCGGAGCCGCACTTCTACGCGGAGCGCGCGGCGATCGGCTCCGCGATCGCGGGCGCGGAAGTGGCGGCGGAATTTTTGGCGCAAGGCGCGAGTCGCTTCGCGGACGTGCAGCGCTGGATCGACGACACGCTGGCGCACACGATCGCGGTCGGCGACGTCGAGGCGCCGTTCGGCGGCCCGCATTTTTTCGCGGGCTTCACCTTTGCCGACATGACGGAGCGCGACGAACCGTTTCCGGCCGCGTATGTTTTCGTGCCGCGCTGGCAGGTGGCGCTCGCGGGCGCGACGACAACCGCGGTGGCGAATCTCACGATCGCGCCCGACGCCAACCTCGACGCGTTGGCCGAGCGCGTCTGGCGCGCGCACGCGAAATTCCGGCGCTTCGAATTTCGCGACGAGATGCGCCATGAAATCGCGGCGCGGCCGAAATTCGAACGGCACGAAGCCGGCGATTATCGCGCCGCGGTCGCGCGCGCGCTCGAGCGGATCGCGGCGGGCGAGTTCAAGAAGATCGTGCTCGCGCGCGCGCAGGACCTGACGGCCGACCGGCCGCTGCATCCGCTGGAAATGCTGAATGGCCTCCGCCAGCGTTTTCCCGACTGCTACGCGTTTTCGTTCACGCTCGGCCGCGGGCCGAGCTTCATCGGCGCGAGTCCGGAGCGGCTCGTGCGCGTGAGCCAGAACATCCTCGAGACCGAGGCGCTCGCGGGCTCGATCCGCCGCGGCGCGGGCGCGCGCGAGGATGCGATGCTCGCCGACGCGCTGCTCCGCAGCGAAAAGGACCGGCGCGAGCACCGCGAGGTCTTCGACGACATCGTCGCGCGGCTGACGCCGCTCGGGCTCGCGCTCGACTACGCGGCGCAGCCGCAGCTTCGCCGGCTGGCGAACGTGCAGCATCTGCAGACGCCGGTGCGCGCGCCGCTGCCGGCGGGCGTGCGGCTGCTCGACGCGCTGGCGGCGTTGCACCCGACGCCCGCGGTCGGCGGCAGCCCGCGCGCGGCGGCGATGGCGCGGATTCGCGAGCTCGAAGGTTTTCCGCGCGGACTCTACGCCGGCGCGCTCGGCTGGCTCAACGCGCGCGGTGGCGGCGAGTTTTTCGTTGGCATCCGCTCGGCGCTCGTCGCCGGCGCGCAGGCGCGCGTATTCGCGGGCGCGGGCATCGTCGCGGGCTCGACGCCGGAAAAGGAGTTTGCGGAAACCGAGCTGAAGTTTAAGGCGATGCTCGACGCGCTGCTCGCGTGAACGCCGCCGCACCATGAAATCTTTCCGCCTTCTTCTCGTTGCCGCCCTCGCCGCGCTCGTCGTCGCGGCGGAGGAAAACGTCAATCCCATCGCGTGGGACGAAGTGAACAAGGTCGCCGAGGCCAGACTGGGCGAGCGCGCGGCGGCGTTTTCGTTTCAGGCGACGAACACCTCGAAGGAGGCGGTCACGATCTTCCAGGTGCGGCCGTCGTGCGGCTGCACGATCGTCGATCTGCCGACGACCCCGTGGGTGCTCGCGCCCGGCGCGAGCGGGACGTTGCGGGCGACGGTGGATTTCACCGGCAAGGAGGGCGACCTGGTGAAGACGCTTTTCGTCAACTCCTCCGCCGGCGCGCAGATGCTGACGATGCACATCAAGATCCCGCGCATGGACGAAAAGATGCGCGAGCAGAATCAGAAACTGGCGCTCGCCGACCGGCAGGCGGTGTTTCACGGCGACTGCGCGACGTGCCACGCCGCGCCGGCCAAGGGCATGATGAGCTACGATCTGTTCCAGTCGGTCTGCCTCGTGTGTCACGCGTCCGATCAGCGTGCGAGCATGGTGCCCGACCTGCTCGTCGCGCGCGAGCATCGCGACGAGGCGTTCTGGCGGAAATGGATCAGCGAAGGGAAGGCGGGCACGCTGATGCCGGCGTTTGCGCAGAAAAACGGCGGGCCGTTGAGCGACGCGCAGATCGATTCGCTGGTGGAGTTCGCGATGCAATCGCTGCCGACCGAGCCGCGGAAAAACTGAGTCGCGCGCCGCGTCCGCCACCGCAATCCGCCGATGTCCGCCGCGCCGCCGCTCGATTTTCGCAACGTCAACTCGCTGTGGGCGGGCGTGCTCGTGGAGACGCTCGTGCGGTGCGGCGTGCGTTGCGCGGCGGTGTCGCCGGGCTCGCGCTCGACGCCGCTCACGCTGGCGCTCGCGCGGCAGCCGCGGATCGAGGCGATTCCCGTGCTCGACGAGCGCTCGGCGGCGTTCTTCGCGCTTGGCCACGCGAAGCGCACGCGCGCGCCCGTCGCGCTCGTGTGCACGAGCGGCACGGCGGCCGCGAATTATCTGCCCGCGATCGTCGAGGCGCATGAAACCGGTGTGCCGCTCGTCGTCATCACGGCCGACCGGCCGCCGGAGCTCCGCGCGTGCGCGTCGGGCCAGACGATCGACCAGCAGAAGATCTACGGCGGCGCCGTGAGTTTTTATCACGAGCTCGCGCTGCCGGAGGCGAGCGAGAGCGCGCTGCGCTACCTGCGGCAGACCATCGCGCACGCGGTGCAGGCGACGCTCTGGCCGCGCGCCGGCGCGGTGCACCTGAATGCGCCGTTTCGCGATCCGCTGCCGCCGATCGACGACGGCGGCGTGGCGCAAAACGCGGTGCGCGGCATCGATTGGGAAAAGTTTTTCGCGCAGCTGCAGCCGGTCTCGCCCGAAGCGTGGGAAACGGTGTCGCGCCTCCCGCGGCTCACGCCGGAGGTCCACGGGCTCATCGTGGCCGGGCCGCAGAATTCGCTGCCGGCGGAAAATTTCGCCGCGCTCGTGGCGGAGATCGCGACGAAGCTCGGCTGGCCGGTCGCGACCGACGGGCTGTCGCCGCTGCGCAACTTCGGCGCGCGCGTGCCGCATCTCGTGACGACGGCCGACACGATTCTGCGCGAGGCCGGCGCGGCCGAGCGGCTGGCGCCGGAGGTCGTGCTGTGCCTCGGCGGCTGGCCGACGAGCAAGGTGCTGCGCGGCTGGATCGAGGCGAGCGACGCGCGGATTTTCCTGTGCTCCGCGCATCCGGCGAACCGCGACGCGCTGCACGGGCGGACGCAGCATTTCGCCGGCTTGGCTGCGCTCGCGCAGCTCGCACCGATCGCGACGGAGCCGAATGGTTACCAGCGGCTGTGGGCCTCCTTCGAAAGGAAAGCGCGCGCGGCGCTCGATACGCGACTGGGCGCGATGACGGAGCTGTTCGAAGGCCGCGCGGCGTGGCTGCTCGGGCAACACCTGCCGGCCGACACGCCGCTGTTCGTCGCGAACAGCATGCCGGTGCGCGATGTGGAATATTTCTGGCCGCCGAACGACCGGCGCGCGCAGCCGTTCGTCAATCGCGGCGCCAACGGCATCGACGGCACGTTGTCGAGCGCGTTGGGCGTCGCGCACGGTGCAGAGCGGCCCGCGGTGCTCCTCACGGGCGATCTCGCGCTGCTGCACGATGCCAACGGCTTTCTCGCGCGGCCAAAGATGCGCGGCTCGCTCACGATCGTGCTCGTCAACAATCGCGGCGGCGGAATCTTCGAGCACCTGCCGGTGGCGCAGTTCGACCCGCCCTTCGAGGAATTTTTCGCGACGCCGCAGGAGGTCGATTTCGCGCGGCTGTGCGCGGCGCACGGCGTCGAGCATGTGCCGGTGCGCGATTGGGCGCATTTCACGACGCTCATTTCGACGTTGCCGGCGGCGGGCATTCGCGTGCTGGAGCTGCGCACGGACCGGAAGCGAGATGCCGCGACGCGGAAGCGATTTTTCGCGGAAGTCGCCGCGAGTCTGGCGTAGCGCGGCGGCGGCGGTGCGATTGGCGAAGTCTCGCGTTGACGGCGGGCGGAGCGGCCGCGAACTTTGATGCAACATTCCTTTTGCCGCGTCGTCCAACCAGACGCTTTCCCGCATGAAATATCTCCGCCTTGCCCTCGTCATTTCCGCGTCTGCGCTGCAATTCGCGCGCGCCCAGGATGAAGATGACAATCGCCGCGCTCCGCCGACGGAGATTCCCGACTTCAGCAATCTGGACGAATACATCTACGAGCCGAAGAGCACCGCCACGATCGGCTTTCGGCATCTGAGCGGCGCCAAGACGAGTTTCAGCGGCCAGGGCACGATCGCCGCGCCGGAAAATCCGGGCCCGGCCACTGGCGCCAATCTCGCGCGGACTTATCACGATGGCTCGGTGAGTCCGGATTCCCGCCTCGCCGCGCGCACGGATGCGAGCGGCAACCCGATCATCGATCCCGAGACGAACGGCCAGGTCTTCGATCCCGTGGCGCCCGACGGCCGGACCAACACGTGGAGTTATACGGACGATCGCCAGACGGCGGAGCTGCCGGGCTACGTCGCATTTCACAGCTACTCGGCCGACGTCGTGGATACGACCGCGCGCTCGCAAAAGGCGCTTTCGACCAACGGCCTCGAGATCGCGGTCACGCGCGACATGGGCAAGCTCTTCGGTTCGCGCCTCGCTTGGAATCTCACCGCCGGCATGTCGGTCAACGACATTTCGGCGACGCGCGTCGACACCGTCCGCGCGAACCTGAACCGCACGACGGATTACTATTCGCTCTTCGGCCAGACGCCGCCGGCCGCGCCTTACAGCGCTCCCAGCTCGGGCACGCAGAGCGTCCTCGATCCGGCGGGCAACCCGGTGCTGGCTTCCGATGGTTCGAACCAAATCGTCAGCGTCGATACCACTGTGCTCCTCGGCAACGAGCCGGCGGGCCGCTCGACCTCGACGGTGCAGGATACCACCAGCGTCACGAACCGCTGGAAGGTCAAAGGCGCCTATTTCACGTTCCGCGCGGGCCCGACGATCTGGATTCCGATCATGACGCGGCTGCGGGCGAGCGTCAGTTTCGGCCCGGCGCTGGTCTACTCGGGGACGGATTACTCCGTGGCGGAATCGTTCACGCCGGACATCGGCGCAGACATCACGGATAATCTCGACAGCCAGACCTACCGCCTGCTGCTGGGTTATTATGCGGACGCGTCGCTCCAGTTCGACCTGACCGACCATGCCGGGCTCTACGCCGGCGCCGTCTATCAGTCCGCGGGCAGCTACACGCAGAACATCGACGCGACCAACGCGCACTACACCACGAAGATCGATCTCTCGAATCAGAGTGGCCTGCGCGCGGGGCTGACGGTGCGCTTCTGAGCGCGCCGCGGCGGCGATCGCGCGGGGCGGGAAAAACGTTGCGCGTTTTTCGGGAATAGCCTCGCTCCTCGGCGCATCTCACGCCGGATGAGCAACGAGGTCTTCACGCAACTGGTCGACGCCCACTACGCGGCGCTCTACCGCTTTGCGCTGAGCCTCGCGCGGAATGCCGACGACGCGGGCGACCTCGTGCAGCAGACGTTTTTTATCTGGGCGACGAAGGGCCACGGGTTGCGCGAGCTGGCGAAGGCGAAATCGTGGCTGTTCACCACGCTGTATCGCGAGTTCCTGCGCGGTCGGCGCCGCGATCAACGCGCGAGCTCGCTCGAGGATTTGCCGCCGGGGCAGCAGGACATCGCGGCGGAGGATGTGGATCGCGTCGCGCGACTCGACGCGGCGACGGTGATGACGGCGCTACAGGCGGTCGACGAAGTCTTTCGCGCGCCGCTGACGCTCTTTTATCTCGAGGATCTTTCGTATCAGGAAATCGCGGAGACGCTCGACGTGCCGATCGGCACGGTGATGTCGCGACTCTCGCGCGGCAAGGCGCAGCTCCGCGGCGCGCTGGCGCGCGAAGAAGCCGCGGGCCGCGCGCGGATCGTGCCGTTTCCCGCGGCGAAAGGAGGCCACTCATGACGAACGACGAGGCGAAGTTTCTGCTCAATGCCTACCGGCCCGGAGGCCGGGATGCGAGCGAGCCGGCGTTTGCGTCGGCCCTGCAGCAGGCGAAGAGCGATCCGGTGCTCGCGGCGTGGTTTGCGCGCGAGCAGGCGCACGGCGCGGCGGTCGCGGCGAAGCTGCGCGAGATCGCGCCGCCGGCGGCGTTGCGCGATGCGATCCTCGCGGGCGCGCGGGCGAGCGGAGGCGCGCCGTTGCGCCGCTGGACGCAGCCGGCGTGGCTCGCGGCGGCGGCGGGTCTGGTCGTGTTGCTTTCCGTGGCTGCCCTGGTCTGGCGGCGCGCGGTGCCGACGCAGGTCGACGCGCAGGCGCTGGCGGAATTCGCGATCGAAGACACGGCGCACGGCCGGCACGGCGGGCACGGCGCGGCGACGAGTGCGTTGCAGGCAAAGCTGAGCCAGCCGGCCACGCGGTTGATGAGCGGGCTGCCGGTGGATTTCGCGGCGCTCAAGTCGACCGGCTGCCGCACGCTGCGCGTGGCGGGGCGCGACGTGCTGGAAGTCTGCTTCGCGCGCGACGGCACCGAGTTTCATCTCTACGTCGCGCAACGCGCGGGCGACGCCCACGCCGCGGAGCAGGTCGGCTCGGCTTTCATGAGCAAGGGCGGGCTGTGCTGCGCATCGTGGGAGGATGCGACGCACCAGTTCGCGGTCGTGAGCGGCGCGAGCCTCGAGGCGGTGCGCCGGTTGTTGTAGCGCCCGGCGTCGGTCGCGCGGCGGCCGGATTGTTCCGGGAAAAGTTCGGAAAAAAGCCGGCGGCCGCCGACACCCGGCGGAAGCGGCTTGTGTCTCCGGTGGCCGTGACTTCCCACCTATTTCCAACGGCCGGCCGCGGCGCGCGCCTGGCGGTCGTGACGTGTCTCGCGTTGTTCGTGGCCGTGACGGCGAGCCGGGCTTCGCTGCGCTGGGCCACGCTCGAAGCAATCCATCAACTGGAAAATCCGCACAATGTCACACGCCCTGGGCCGTGCGGCGAACTCGGCGCGTATCAGTTCCGGTTCGCGACCTGGCGCATGCATACGAAAGCGCCGTTTGCTTCCGCGCTCGACCGGCGCATGTCGGACATCGTCGCGGTCTCGCACTACGAATGGCTGAAGCGCGGACTCGAGCAGGCGCATCTGGCGGCGTCGCCCTACAATATCGCGCTCGCCTGGAACGGAGGGCTTGACGCGGTGATCGCGGGCAAGGCGCCGGGTTGCGCGCACGACTACGCGAGCCGCGTCGTGAACCTGGTCGGCGTCTTCGCCCCGAACGAGCCGCTCGCCGACGCGCGCTGAGCGAGATCATTTCAAAACTCGAATCCTTTTTACTTGGGGACGCGGCGCCCTCGTCGCGTTCAGCGGGAAACGCGGCGCGGGCGCCGCGTCCTCAGGCAAATCCCGACGCGAGATTTTCGACATCCAGCAAACGGCCGACCCCGGCCGCGGACGTTCGACCGCCGGATGAAAATGGCTTGGTAGCGCGCGCGCGACTGCGCAAGCTCGCGCGGTCGCATGAAGTCCAGCTTCGCGTTTTTTCAGCAGCATGTGTTGCCGGCGTTGGTGTGCTTCGTGCTCGCGCTTGCGCTGTCGCCGGTGCTGGAGCGCTTCGAAAATGTGACGCTGGACGCGCGGGCGAAATTCCGCGCGCGGTATTTTCCGACGCAGCCGCGCGACGATGTCGTGCTCGTGGGGATCGATCAGGAAAGTCTGAGCAATCCGAATTTCGGCCGCTGGCCCTGGCGGCGCGCCTTGCACGGCGACTTCGTGCAGCTCGCGGGCGTGCTCAAGCCGAGCGTCATCGCCTACGATCTTTTGTTCGACGATCCAAACGAGGACGACGCGCGTTTCGCAGCGGGAATCGTGCGCAGCAAGGTCCCGGTGGTGCTGGGGGAACAGGATGCCGACGCCGCGAGCGGCAAGAAGCCAGGCGATGAAGCGCTGAAAAACATCCGGCTTGGGTCCCTCCCTCACGTCGACGGCGATCAATCGGCGATCCCGGACGGTGAGTTTATTTCCGCGCCGCTTGCGCCGCTGGGCGAAGTGGCGGAAATCGCCTCCGTGAAAGCTCCGCCGGCGGCGGACGGTGTCTTGCGCGAAGCGCCGATGGTGGTGCGCTACGGCGATCGCGTTTATCCCTCGCTCTCGTTGCGCAGCCTGATGTTGCACTGGCATGTGACGTCGGACGACGTGCACGTGAAGCTGGGCGATGCGATCGTCATCAAAAACGATTTCGTGAATCACCGGATCCCGATCGACGAAGCGGGAAATTATTTGATCAACTACCGGCACACGCTCGATGGATTTTCGAGCGTGGGTTACAGCGAGGCGTGCGATTACATCCGGGCCAAATTCGTCGATAAAAAGGATGTGCCCGTGCCCGACTTCGCGGGTCGCATCCTGCTGGTGGGGCAGACGGCGGACGGATTGACGGACTTCGGCCCCACGCCGCTGTCCGCGCACACGCCGCTCGTGCTCGTGCACGCGAACGTCCTCGAAAACGTGCTCAACGGCGATTTCGCGCGGCGCGCGGCCGTGTGGCCGATCTGGCTGGGCGGGTTCGTGCTCACGGCGGGGACGCTCGCATTTTTCGCCAAGCGCAAGTTCTACCTTCTCGCCGCGTTTTCGCTCGGCGCGCCGGTGTTGTTTGCCGGCGCCGCCACGCTCGCGTGGGTGAAACTCAGCGTGTGGACGCCGGTGGTGTGGCCGTTGCTCGGGTTCGTGAGCGCGCAGGTTTTCATGGTCGGGCGGCGCGTGCTGAGCGAGCAGCGGGCGAAGGAGCAGATCAAGGGGATGTTCGGCACCTACGTGTCGCCGCAGCTCGTGAGCCGCATGGTCGAGTCGGGCGAGTCGCCGCAGCTCGGCGGCCACGATGCGGAGATCACGGCGTATTTTTCCGACATCCAGGGCTTCTCCACGTTTTCGGAGAAGCTCAAATCCGGGCCGCTGGTCGAGTTGATGAACGAGTATCTCACCGCCTGCACCGACATCGTGCAGGGCGAGGGCGGCACGCTCGACAAATACATCGGCGACGCCGTCGTGGCGATGTTCGGCGCGCCGATCGCGATGGAGGACCACGCGTTTCGCGCATGCGTGGCGACGCAGCGCGTGCACCTGAAGCTCGCCGAGCTGCGCGAGAAATGGAAAGGCGAGGGCGACAAGTGGCCGGAGATCGTCTGGCGGATGCAGACCCGCATCGGCCTCAACACCGGCGTCTGCATGATCGGCAACATGGGCAGCCGCACGCGTTTCAATTACACCATGATGGGCGACGACGTGAATCTCGCCGCGCGCATGGAATCCGGCGCGAAGCAGTGGGGTGTCTACACGATGTGCACGGAAGCGACGAAGCTCGCCTGCGAAAAGCACGGCGGCGACCGCGTCGTGTTTCGGCCGCTCGGAAAAATCGTCGTCAAAGGCCGCAGCCAGGCCGCGCCGATTTATGAGATCGTCGGGCTCAAAGAACACGTCGGGCCGAAAACGGCAGAATGCATCGGGATTTTCTCGACCGGCTTGGAGAAGTATTACGCGCGGGATTGGGACGGCGCGCTCGCGGCGTTTGCCCGGAGCCGCGAGCTCGAGTTCAACGTCCCGGGGCAAACCCCGGGTGTGTCGAGTAATCCGTCACTCGTTTACCTGGAAATCGCGGCGCATTGCCAACACGAGCCGCCACCCGAGGGCTGGGATGGCAGCTACGTGATGAAGGAAAAATAGGCGGGCGACTGCCGTAACGGTTTGATGGCGAGGCCGAATTTGAAGTTGCAAAGCACTTCCTAATGGGCGTGCATCACCCCGGTGCCGCCATGGGATTGGCCGGCGTTTATCTTTCATTCTAACGGACTCATTATGCGATACCTCACCAAACTGATTTCGGGCCTCGGCATCGTCATGCTCGGGGCGATGCTGATCGCGGCGAACGCGAACGCGCAGGCCGACTCGAAGATCGTCAAACTCGTCGGCAACGGCAGCGCCACCGTGACGCGCGGTGGTCAGACCCTGCCGGCGACTGAAGGCATGGCGATCGCGGTCGGCGACGTGATCAATGCCGGCGCAGGCGTCGACGTATTTTATCAGGCTTACGCTGGTGCGCTTTCCAAGCTTATGGCCAACGGCCACGTGAAGGTGGAAGCGATCCAGGGGGACACCGCTTTGCTCGATCTTACGGCGGGTGGCGGGGGAAGGCTCACCGCGCAGATCGATCCCAACAAGGGTCACAAGTTCGCGGTGCGCACTCCCAAGGGCGTCGCCGCTGCGAAGGGCACCGTTTACACCATCGAGGTGTCGAACCAGACCTACACGGTGGTCACCTTCAACGGCGGCGTTGCGGTGCTGGCTGGCAACTTCAGCGATGCTGCTTCCACGCTTCAAAGTGCGTATGACACCTCAGGAGCAAACTTGAATGTAGTCGGCACCAATGCCGTGGTGCTGACTCCTGGCAAGGCCGTCGTGGACAACACGACGACTACAGGATTTACGGTTACCGACGGATCCAATCCGACTGCCGCTGCGGCGATCACTTCAGCCGCCCAGATTGCGGTGACCGCGATCGCACAAACCGCTTCGCAGAACATCGGTGGCCAGGGCCAAACCGCGAGCAACGAACTCGCCCAGGTCGTCGGCACGGTTGTCCAGGCGGTTCCGAGCTCTATCGGTGCTGTCGCCGCGACCGCTGCGGCGGCCGCGCCCGATCAGGCGGCCAAGGTCGTGAAAGCCGCGGTTGATAATGCGCCGGCGGGCCAGGCGGCCAATGTGGCAACGCAGGCCACCCAAGGCGCGACGCAGGGTGTCGTGCAGGCCAACGGTGGCGTCGTGAACAACACGGTCACGCAACAAGTCACGGACATCACGAAGAACGCCTCTGATTCGGCCGCCGCTAAGGACCCGACGAACGCCGGGACGATCGCGACCCAAGTCTCTCAAGCGGGTGCGGCGGGTGCGACCCAAGGCATCACCGCTTCGGGCGGCAACGTGAATAACGGCACCGCCGCGACCGATCTCGCCGCCGCCGCTTCCAGCGGCGCGACGGCCGGCGCGATCAGCGGCTCGAAGGCCACCGGCACCGCGGCGCAAACCATCGCGGACAATGCCAGCACCGGTGCGGTGCAAGGCGCGACGAATTCCGGCGCGACGACGGTCAACTCGGGCACTGTCAGCCAGGGCGCGCAGACCGGCGCCGCCTCCTCGGGCGCGACCGTCAACACTCCGACCGTCACCCCTCCGACGCCTGTGGTGCAGCCGACCACGCCGACGACGCCGGTGACGCCGATCGATCCGGGTCTCAACGTGAGCCCGGCGGGTTGAGTCGCGCAAGCGATCCCCTTCATTTCAGCGCCGACCCGAAGGTCGGCGCTTTTTTTTGCCGGTGCCGCGCTTCGCGGCCTTTGCTCGCTGCGCATGTTCGCCATGTGGCACGGGCGTCTCGCCCGTGGTTTCGGGCAGAACACGGGCGAGACGCCCGTGCCACACCGATCGGCCCACCCGTCGAACGGCGCCTACGCCGCTATTCGAGAAACGACGCCTGCTTCGGCGCCTTGACCGCGCGGCGCGCGGCTTCTTCCTCAGGCGTGGCGTTGAGATGCCGCGGCGGTTTCGACGCCTTCAAGGCGACAGCGGCCTCGCGATCCGAGACGATGCGGTCGCAGATTTCGTGGACGTGCATCCGCAGCCACTGCGAAGTCGCGGAAGTCTCCGTGTAATCCGCCGGTCCATAATGATCGATGCGGCCGGCGCGACGCAGCCGGTCGTTCTGCGCGAATTCCTCGGGCTTCGCCGGATTGTAGACGGCATAGGCGCAGCCGCCGCCGCCTTTCACGACGGAGAAGCTCGGCACGTCGCTCGGGCCGTCCGCGATGTAGATCATGTTCTGCAGCGGAATGCGCCGATCCTCGGCGGCCATTTTCGAATTCACGTCGATCGCCGGATTCTTGTTGGTGCCCTTGTTGATCTCGAAGATCGCGCGCGTCTTCGTCGTGTTGTCGATCACCATGCCGATCTGCGCGATCTCCGAATCGGCGCCTTCGATCGAGAGTTCCTTCTGCTTCAGAAAGCCGGGCTGCAAAGGATCCTGGACGAACTCGCACGCCCACACGCCGTCGAGGTGCGGCGCGATCGCGCTGCCGCGCACCATCGGCGCGATGCCGGTGCTCACGACGTAGTGCTCGAGCGCGATGTCGTGCTTCACGAATTCCGGCTTCTCCTTCACCCATTTTTTCGCGTGCGCGAAAAAGTCGGGCAGCCCGGGATAGAATTTGATGTCGGCGCCGCATTCGAAGAGCACCTTGTTGCTCAGCCCGCGCAACGGCCCGGCGAGCACGTAGGTGAGCAGGTGGTTCAGATACGCGATCTCGGGCGAAAGATGATAACCGCGCCGCTTGTAATGCTCGGCCAGCTTGTTCACTTCCTCCCAGAACGCCGCCTCGTCGAGGCCGAACCGTCGGAAGAGCGGCGACTGCATGTATTCCGGGATTAAGGTCTTGTCGAAATCCCAGATGAGCGCGATGGTGTTTTGCGTGAAGAGGGTTGTGGCCATTGCTGATCGCCATCGCTAGGTGGATTCACCTCGCGCGACGCTGGCCGTGAGCAAGCCGCAACCGGCGGCGCCGCGCAATTCGCAAATCGCCGCCCGACCTTTCCCTTTTGCATGGACGAAGTTCCCGACCTGGCCCCGTTTCGCCGCCGCCTCGACGAGCTCGCAGCGCAGATGGCGGAGCCGTCGTTCTACGCAAATGCGCGCCGCGCCGCGGACGTGACGCGCGAGCACCAGAAACTTTCCCAGCTCGTCGCCGATCACGAGGCACTGACGCGGCTCGAGCGGGAGCACGCGGACGCCGTGGCGTTGGGCAAGGATGCCGCCGCCGGCGCCGACCTGCGCGAGCTCGCCGCGGCGGAACTGCCCGCGCTGGAGCGGCGCCGCGCCGCGCTGCGCGAAGCCGTGCTCCTCGCGATGATCCCGCCGGAGCCGACCGACTCGCGCAACACCGTGATGGAAATCCGCGCGGGCACCGGTGGCGACGAGGCGAGCCTCTTCGCGGCCGAGCTTTTCCGGCTCTACTCGAAATACGCCGACGGGCGTGGCTGGAAAATCCAGCCGATGAGCAGCAGCGCCTCCGAGCGCGGCGGGTTGAAGGAAGTGATTTTTCTCATCTCGGGCACCGACGTCTACAAGCAGTTGAAATTCGAAAGCGGCGTGCAGCGCGTGCAACGCGTGCCCGTGACCGAGGCGAACGGGCGCATCCACACGTCGACCGTGACGGTCGCCGTGTTGCCCGAAGCGGAGGAGGTCGACGTGCACATCGATCCGCAGGATCTCGAGATCACGGTGAGCCGCGCGAGCGGGCCGGGCGGGCAGGGCGTGAACACGACGGACTCGGCGGTGCAGATTCTCCACAAGCCGACGGGCCTGATCGTCTCGTGTGCCGATGAGCGCTCGCAGTTGAAAAACAAAGCGCGGGCGATGACGGTGCTCCGCTCGCGCCTGCTCAAGCGCCGCGAGGAGGAGGAGCGTGCGAAATACGCGGCGACGCGCCGCAGCCAGATCGGCTCCGGCGATCGCAGCGAGCGGATCCGCACCTACAATTTTCCGCAGAACCGCGTCACCGACCATCGCATCGGGCTCACGCTCTACAATCTCCCGCAAGTCATGGAGGGCGACATCGAGCCGATCGTCGCGGCGCTGCAGAAGGCGGATTACGAGGAAAAGCTCGCGGCGCTGACCGGCCACGAATTCACGCCGGCGCGTGGCACCGCCAGCGACGACTGAGATGCTCACCGTCCTCGAGATCATCAAGCGGACGACGGATTTTTTCGCGGGCAAGGGCATCGAGTCGCCGCGGCTCAATGCCGAGCTGTTGATCGGCCACGCGCTCGGGCTGAAACGCATGCAGCTCTACCTGCAGTTCGAGCGGCCGCTGATGGAGGCGGAACTGGAAAAAATCCGTCCGCTCGTCCGCCGCCGCGGCCAGCACGAACCGGTGCAATACATCGTCGGTGAAACGGAATTTCACGGGCTGCGCCTGAAGGTCGACCGCCGCGCGTTGATTCCGCGACCGGAAACCGAGCGGCTCGTCGAGCTGGCGATCACGGCCTGCACCAATCCGCCGGCGCGCATCCTCGATCTCGGCACGGGCTCGGGCGCGCTCGCGCTTGCGCTGGCGCTGGCGTTTCCCGAGGCGGCGGTGCTCGCGGTCGACGTGAGCGAGGAGGCGCTCGCACTCGCGCGGGAAAACGCCACCGCGCTCGGTCTCGCCGAGCGCGTGCGATTCGTCCGCTCGAACTGGTTCGAAAATCTTCCCGCGGACGCGAAGTTCGACCTGATCGTCGGCAACCCGCCTTATCTGTCCGACGCGGAAACCGCGGCGACCGCCGCGGAGGTGCGCGAGTTCGAACCGCGCGGCGCGCTCGCGTCTTCGGACGATGGCCTCGCCGATTTGCGGCGGATCATCGCGGCGGCGCCGGCGTTTCTGGCCGACGGCGGCCGGATCGCGCTCGAGACCGGACCGACGCAGCACGTGACCTTGACGGCGGCGGCGCGCGAAGCGGGTTTCGGGCGAGTGGACTCGCGGGCGGATCTCGCCGGGCGCGACCGGTTTCTTTTTCTGGCGAAGTAGCGTGCGCGTGACCTTCCGGCTCCGCGCGCGGAATCAACCGCCGTTCGAGATGATCGCGGTGAGCGGCGGACGATTGCTCGCCCAGAGATCGCGATTCCGGCCGAGCGCGACGGCGTCGTTCACGACGCGCAGCGCTTCGCGGAGATGGACGTCGGCCTTGACGTAGGTGTCGTTTTCCTCGTCGAGGTCGGCGTCGTCATCCGGATCGTCGTCCTTCTTCGGCGCCTTGATTTTCGCGGGCGGCGGGCCGCCGAGATAAAACGGCTTGAAGGTGAAATCGCTCTTCGCGATCTGCTCCTTTTCCACCTTCATTTCCTTCCGAAACGCATCGTCGTCCGCTTTCTGTTTCTGGCGCTCGGCCAGATTGACGGAAACGAGCTTCTGTTCCTGGCGCGACTTGAACCAGTCGACGTTCTTCTTGAGGTAAGTGAATTCCTCGAGCTTCGACTGCCGATCGAGGCTGGCCTGCCGCAGCGGCGTGAGCACCTTCTGCTCGAGCGGCGAGCCCTGGAAGAAGCTCGTCGGAATCTGGTCCCACACGAGCGCGTGCGGCAGATCGCTTTCGCCGATGTTCGGGATGTAGTCGTCGATCGACGGCAGCACGATGTCGGGCACGACGCCCTTGAGCTGTGTCGAGGCGCCGCTGGGCAGATAATATTTCTGGATGGTGAATTTCGCCGCGCCGGTCTTCTCGGGCGAGACGGCGAGCTGGCGGTTGAGCTGTTTCATTTCCACGACCTGCTGCACCGAGCCCTTGCCGTGCGTGGAGCTGTCGCCGATCACGATCGCGCGGCCGTAATTCTGCAGCGCGCCGGTCACGATCTCCGAAGCCGACGCGCTGAAACGGTCGACGAGCACGGCGAGCGGGCCGTCGTAGGCGATCTTGGAATTCGTATCCTCGTCGACGGTGATGTCGCCGTTGTAGCTCTTCACCTGCACGATCGGGCCCTTGCTGATGAACAGGCCGGCGAGATCGATGGCTTCATTGAGATAGCCGCCGCCGTTGTGCCGCAGATCGAGGACCAGGCCCTGGACTTTTTCCGCCTTCAAATCGTCGATCAGGCGCGCGACATCCTTCGAGGCGCTGGTTTTTTCGCCATCGGTATCGCCTTCGTCGCCTTCGTTGTAGAAGGCCGGCAGCGTGATGACGCCGATCGGCTGGTTTTTGCCGTCGCCATTCGGAATCTGGAAAACCGCGGCGCGCGCGCGCTGGGCGTTGAGTTTCACCACGTCGCGGGTGATGACGATTTCCTTGCGGGTGGAGGAATCGGGCGCATCCGCGGGCTGCACGAGGAGGTGAACCTGCGTGCCTTTCTGGCCGCGAATCATGTCGACGATCTTGCGCAGCTTCATGCCCAGGATCTCGACGGGCTCCGAGCCGGTCTGGCCGACGGAGATGATCTTGTCGTTGGGTTTCAGGTCGTGGCCGACATCGGCCGGACCGCCGGGAACGATTTCCTTCACGACGCACGTGTCGTCCTCGAGGCCGAGCAGCGCGCCGATCCCGACGAGCTGGAGTTTCATCTGGATCGAAAAATCCTCGTAGGTCGCCGCGGAGAAATACGTCGAGTGCGGATCGTAGAGATGCGCGATGGTCGAGAGATAGAGTTCGGCGAGGTCGGTGCCCTCGATCTCATCGAGATTTTTCAACATGCGCTCGTAGCGCTTGTGCAGCGTCGTCTTGGCCTCGGCGATCGGATCGGCTTTCGGCGTGGCCGGCGTCACGTCCTTGGTGGCGGCGGGAGCGTTTGCGGCGGGCGCGCCGGTGGCGGCGGGCGCGGACGCTTTGGCGTCGGTCGACGTTTTCGCGGCGTCGCTCTCCTCGTTTTTCGCCGTGGCGGATTTTTTGTTTTCCGGCGTCTTCTTGCTCAGGATTTCGGCGATCAATTCGTATTTCAACCGGCGGCGCCAGAGATCGTCGGCGGCGGCGGGAGTGGCGGGCCACTCGGATTTCGAGCGGTCGACGCGATACGTTTCGTTCGTGCCCAGGTCGAAGTCCTTGTTCAGCTCGGCGAAGATCCAGTTCACGCGCGCTTCGACGCGCGTCTGGTAGAGCTCGAAGATGCGATACGAGGCGTCGATGTTGCCGAGGAAGGCGGTGTTGTAGTAGACGCTCTTGCCGTAGTCATCGAGGAACTTGGTCTTGTCCGTCGCCAGGAAAAACAGGTGCTGGCCGTCGAGCTCGCCCATGTAGTCGGGGATGACCTGCGCGTAGTCGGCGCTGTGGACGTTGTCGCGGTTGTAGTGCGCGCGCTCGAGGATGCCGACGAGCGTGCTCGCTTCCGCCTGCAGCGCGGTCGAGGTGGTGAACTTGCGGTCGGTCGGGGCCGCGAGGGCCGACGCGAGGGCAAGCAAGCTGAGAAAAACCGGCAACGCGCGGCGCAGACCGAAAAGGCGGATCATGGGCTTTTATAGATGGGAACGGACGCGAAATGTTTCAAAAGGAAAGCCGGCGGTGCGCCGGCGCGGTCGGGAAAGAACGTGCGAAGCGCCGCGGTTCAACGCCGGCTGAGCAGATCGCGCGCTTCGTCGAGCACGCGTTTCTCCTCGGGCGTGAGCGCGCCGAAACCGTGGCTGTTGATCTTGTCGAGGATGCGGTCGACCTGGGCGCGCAGGTCTTCGCGGGAGCTGCCGCCGCCGACGTTGACCTGGTAGCTCGGCGTCGCGGCGGAGATTTTCTTCGGGCGCTTCATCCAGCGCGGCAGCTCGACATCGGCGCGCGGGCGGAGCGTGCGCCACGCCGACTCGTGCACGAAGCGATAGTAGAGCCAGCCGACGAGCAGGGCCGCGAGGTGGGCGGAGTGGGGCGTGTCCGAACCGACGAAGTTTTTTCCCGGCAACTCGCTGAAAAGAAAGCCGACGGCGTCGAGCCCGAGCATCACCCACAGGATGTATTTCGGCCGCGTCGTGATCGGCAGCACGAAGAAAACGAGGAAGGAAATTTCGCGGTTCGCGAACAGGCACGCGAAGACGGTGAAGTAGCACCACAGGATCGGCGTCGCGCCGACGACTTCGCCGCCGCGATTGAAGTGCACGGCGACCCACGCGAGCCCGCCGACCACCGTCGCGAGCAACGCCAGCCACGCCATCCGCTGCTCGCCCACGTGCGTCACGAGTTCTCGGCCGATGAAAAAAATCGAAAGCACCACGACAAGCACGTGCAGGACGTTCGTGTGCAGCAGCGGATAGGTGAGCAGCGTCCACACGTGGCCGTGGCGGATGGCGCCCGCCGAAAGCGCCATGATCGATTCGAATCCCGGCGTCTCGATCCAGACGGAGAACACCATCTGGATCACGAATCCCGCGATGATCGCGGACAACAACCACGTCAGAAACGAGGTCCTCTCCCGCCGGTAATCATCCCGCATGTAAGGCCGGTCTGAAAGCATCGGCGCAAGCGTAGCGGGCCCGTCGTCAAACACAAGCCGCCACCGGCGGAACGCCGCAAAACACGCGTGAAAAATCCCTGTTCGCCGCCGCCGCCCTGACCGCTTGACAGTGCCTGCGTTTGTTCTCTTTGTTCGCTTCCGCTTTATGGCGAACAAAGCTGACAAATGGCCTCAGAACGTCTCCGGAAAATTCTTCGTCGATCAGCAATGCATCGACTGCGATCTTTGCCGTGAGACGGCGCCGAGCTTTTTCCAGCGGCACGATGAGGGCGGTTATTCCTACGTCCACAAGCAGCCGACCACCGACGAGGAAATCGCCCAATGCATGGAGGCCTTGGAAGGCTGCCCGGTCGAGGCGATCGGCAACGACGGCGAAGAATAAGCGCCCGCGACGCCGCTTCGCCCCGCAAATTTTCGATCCACTTCAACCCCGGCCGCGGCCGGGGTTCTTTTTTTTGCCGTCGCGAGAAGCTTGTTAAGAGCGCTGACGCGAATTTCAAACAGAGAGCTTGTTTTCGAGGCGCCGGCTGTTACCGCTACCGCCCCACGATGAAGAAAATCTTCCTCCTGTTCTGCCTTCCGCTCGCGCTCCGCGCGCAAACTGCCGTCAACCTCCCCGAGGTCACGGTGTATTCGCCGCGCGTGGCGAACCAGTCGCCCGCGGGCACCTTCGCGATGCCGGTTTCCGCGCTGCGCTTCGAGCCGCAGGTGGATCTCGAGGCGCGCAATCTCGCCGAAGGGCAGGCCGATGTGACGATCCGCGGCGGCACGTTCGAGTCGACGGGCTTTCGCATCGGCGCCTTCACGCTGCTCGATCCGCAGACGGGCCACTACCTCGCGGAAATCCCCGTCGCGCCCGCGATGTTTGGCGTGCCACGGATTCTCACGGGCGCCGATCTCGCGCTCGACACCGCCAACGCCACCGCCGGCGCGGTCGACTACGCGTGGCGCCCGATTCGCACCGCCGGCGCGGCCTCGGTCGGCTTCGGCGAACACGAGCTCGCGCGCGGCGAGCTTTATCAGGGCTTCGTCGCTCCCGCCGATTTCGCCGGCCAGAAAGTCGGCGCCGATTTCGCCGTGGCGCGTTCGCGCTCGGATGGCCCCATCGCTTATGGCGAGCACCGCTTCGACCGGATCGACGGCCGCGTGCAACTCGCGGGCCCCTCGTCGCAGACGGATTTCTTCGCCGGCTATCAGGCGAAATTCTTCGGCTGGCCGAATCTCTACACGCCGTTCAACTCCGACGAGACGGAGAATCTGGAAACATCGCTCTTCGCCGTGAATCATCGCACCGACCTCGGCGGCGGCGACTTCGTCGAGCTCGGCGGCTACCAGCGGCGCAACAAGGACGATTACGCCTTCAACCGCTTCGCGCCCGTCGGCGCGGTGCATCCGTTTCAGCATACGACGTGGATCAGCGGCGGCGCGCTCGGCGGACGGCGCGACGTCGGGCTGTTCGCGTTGAATTTTCACGGCGAAGTTTCGACCGACGACCTGAAATCCACCTCGCTGACGGCGGGCCGCTACCACACGCGCGTGCTTTCGAAAGTCGCCCTCGTGCCCGAGAAAACGTGGAAGGCCGCCGACGGCACGCAGACGACGCTCAAGCTCGGCGGCAGCTACGACGACAGCAACCGCGACGGCGGCACGTTCTCGCCGATCTTCGAACTCGCGCGCGCGTTTCCCTCGGCGGCGCTGCGGCGGATTCACCTCAGCTACGCGAAGAGCTCCGAGATGCCGAGCTACACGGCGCTGAATTCGAGCGCGACTTCGGGACTTTTCCGCGGGAATCCGAACCTCGGCCGCGAAATCAGCCACAACGTCGAGCTTGGTGCCAGCGGCACGCTCGCCGGCTGGACCGGGCAGGCGACGATTTTCTGGCGCCGTGACGACTCGCTCGTCGACTGGACGTTCAAGCGCGGCGTCACCGCGCGTTCGGCGAGCGCGGTCGACATCGACACCGCCGGCTTTGAAGCCGTCGCGCGTCGCACGTGGGGCGCGTGCGATCTCGTGCTCGGCTACACGCTGCTCACGAAAGACGCCGATTACCGCGGCGCGGCGGTCGATGCGAGTTTCTACGCGCTTAACTATGCGCGCCAGCGGCTCACCGCGGCGATCACCGCGCGACTCGGCCACGGCTTCGAGCTGCGCATGGACAACGTCGCGCGCGTGCAGGCCGACAATCTCCTCCGCGTGACCGGCGGCGACAACGCCGTCATCAGCTCGCTCGCGCTGGCGTATCGCTCCGAAAGTTTGCGCGGCCTCGAACTCACGCTGCAGGCCGACAATCTCTGGAACAGCCATTTCCAGGAAGTTCCGGCCGTGCCAGCCGCCGGCCGCGAAATTTCCGGCGGCGTCACCTACGCGTGGTGAGGTAGTTGCCGAGCTGAAGCTCGACGTTCCCGGGAGCGCCGAGTTCCAGCTCGGCCGTAAACCGCGCGACGTTTGACAATCGCGCGGCGGCGCGATCATTCGGCGGCGCATGGCTGTGCAACCGTTTCTCGATCCTGCATTTCACGTTCACTGGTCCGAACTCACGCCGGAACACATCGCGCCCGACCTCGAGGCGGCGCTGGCCCGCGGGCAGGCGGCGATCGACACGATCGCGCGACGCGACCCGCAGGCGCTGACGTTTGAAAACACGTTTCTCGCGCTCGAGCATGCGACCGAGGAGCTGAACGTCGCGTGGGGCAAGGTCACGCATCTGCAGTCCGTCGCCGATTCGCCCGCGCTGCGCGAGGCGCACAATGCGATGCTGCCGAAAGTCTCGGCGTTCTTCGCGAGCATCCCGCTCAACGCCGAGCTGTGGCGGCGGCTGAAACTTTTCTCCGATTCCCCCGCGGCAAAGGCGGTCGCGGGCATTCGCCGGCGTTTCCTCGAGGAGACGGTGAAGGATTTCCGGCAGGCGGGCGCGGACTTGCCGCCGGAGAAACGCGCGCGGCTCGAAGCGCTCCAAACCGAGCTCGCGCAGCTCACGCAGAAATATTCGGAGAACGTGCTCGATGCGACGAACGCGTGGCAACTCGTGGTCGACGACGAGCGGCGGCTCGCCGGTTTGCCCGAGCGCGCGAAGGCAGCGGCGCGCCGCAGCGCGGAGGCGAAGGGACTCGCCGCCTGGCGCTTCACGCTGCACCAGCCGTCCCTCGAACCGTTCATGACCTTCGTCGAGGACGACGCGCTCCGCCGCGAGATGTGGGCGGCGTCGGCCGCGGTGGGCGCGCAGCCACCGCACGACAACACGCCACTGATCGGAAAGATTCTCGCGCTGCGCGCCGAAAAGGCCGCGCTGCTCGGCAAACCGAACTTCGCCGACGTGGTCCTCGAGCGCCGGATGGCGAAGTCGGGCGCGCGCGCTCTCGCGTTCATCGAGGATATGCGCGCGCGGGCGGCGACGGCGTTCGCGCGCGAGTGCCGCGAACTGGAGGAATTCAAGGCGCAGCAAACGGGCCGGGCGCGTGCGCCGCTCGCGCCCTGGGAGCTGGCGTTCTGGGCGGAGAAGCTGCGCAAGGCGCGCTACGATTTCGACGAGGAAGCACTGCGGCCATTTTTCCCGATGGATCGCGTCATCGCCGGGCTTTTCGAAACCGCGCGGCGCGTCTTCGGGCTGCGCATCGCGGAGCGGGAAACGGCGGCGCACGGGAAATCGGAGGGCGCCGTCGAGACGTGGCACTCCGAGGTTAAATTCTACGACGTGCACGATGCGCACGGCCGGCATGTCGGCTCGTTCTACGCCGACTGGCATCCGCGCGAATCGAAGCGCGGCGGCGCGTGGATGAATTACCTGATCACCGGCGGGCCGCAGCCCGATGGCGGGCGCGCGCCGCATCTCGGGTTGATCTGCGGCAACATGACACCGCCGGTCGACGGCCGCCCGGCGCTGCTCACGCATCGCGAAGTGGAGACGATTTTCCACGAGTTCGGCCATTTGCTGCACCACCTGCTGGGCGAAGTGGAAATCAAATCGCTCAACGGCGTGAACGTCGCGTGGGACTTCGTGGAGTTGCCGTCGCAGATCATGGAAAACTGGACGTGGGAGCGCGAAAGCCTCGACCTGTTTGCGCGGCACTTCGAGAGCGGTGCGCCAATCCCGGAGGAGATTTTCGGAAAAATGATCGCGGCGAAAAACTTCCGGTCGGCGTGCGCGACGATGCGGCAGATCGCGTTTGCGCGGATGGACCTCGCGTTGCACCTGCGCACGGGCGAGTTCGCGGGCGAGGCGGACGTCGAGCCGAAGGCGCGCGCGGAGGTGGCCGATTGCCTGATCCCCACCGAGCCGCCGGCGCCGACGATCGTGAAACGATTCACGCACGTTTTCTCCGATCCGGTCGGCTACGCGGCGGGGTATTATTCCTACAAGTGGGCGGAGGTGCTCGATGCGGATGCGTTCACGCGCTTCAAGCGCGAAGGCGTTTTCAACGCGCGCGTCGGCGACGAATTCGTGCGGCACGTGCTGAGTCGCGGGAATTCCGCTGATCCCGCGGAACTGTATCGCGCTTTCATGGGTCGAGAGCCGGACCTCAACGCGCTGTTGCAGCGCAGCGGGTTGGCTGCGTGAGGCACGGCGCGCGGTGTCTTGATCGCACACCATGCGCCGCCGCTTCTTGTTTTTCCTCGCCGCCGTTTTTGCGGCCGCGCTCCTGCTTGCGCTGACGCTGCCGTGGTGGCTGGGCGCGGCGGCGCGCGGCCTCGGGCCGCGGTGGGGCGTGCGCGTGGGAAGCTACGAGCGGCTCGGCTACCGGCGGTTCGCGGCGCACGACGTGGAGTTTCAACGCGGCGGCGTGCGCGTGACCGCGGCGCGGATCGAGAGCGACACGCCGATGCTTTGGCTCGTGCAGCAGCTCGAGGGCGACGCGCGCGAGATCGCGGTCGCCGACTGGCGCGTGGAAGTGATGCCGCCGCCGAGCGCGAATCCTGCCCGCGCGGCGAATCCGTCGGCGAGCGGCTGGTCGCCGTTGCAGCAGAAACTGGAAGTAATCGCGGCGAAGCTCGACCACTGGCTCCCGCGGGCGACCCTCGGCCGCGGCGTCGTGCGCTGGCACAACGGCGAACTCGCCGTCGCGGGCGCGACGTGGACGAATCGCACGCTGACCGTGAAGCAACTCGAGTTTCGCGGGCGGAAAGCGGATGCGAGCGTCGAATTTCCCGCGAGCGGCGACGATCTGCGCCTGGCCGCGCGACTGGCGGATGGCGCGGGCGAAATCGCGCTGCGCGGTCGCGGCGCGGAGATCGACGCGACCCTCTCGTGGTGGGAGCAACACGCGACGCTGCACGGGCGCTTCGGCGCGGGCGGCTGGCTGCCCGAGGAGGCGACGCTGCGCGCGGACGATTGGAACCTGCCGGGCGCGCGCCTGAAACTCGGCGACGCTTACGCGCAGGTGCGCGGGCATGCGCACGTCGACTGGCGCGCGGGAAATTTCGTGGCGGACATCGCCGCGAGCGGAGAACCGGCCGCGGGAAAAAAGGCCCCGCCGCTCGATGTGACGCTGCGCGGCCACGGTGACCTGCAGGCGTTCACGATCGAAGCGTTGCACGCGGCGCTGCCGGGAATGGTCGCGGACTTGAGCGCGCCGGTGACGATCGATCGCCAGGGCAAAGTGCGCGAGACGAGCGCTGCGCGCTTTGCGGTGAGCGCGGACCTCGCGAAGCAACCGTGGTTCACTGCGACCGGATCGGCGCAGGGCGAGGCGCGGCTGGTGTCGGGCGTAGCCCAGGCGCCGGTGGTGGAGTTTCAATTTTCAGCGCGCGATGTCGCGGCGCAAGGCGTGGCGATCGCGTCGGCGGAATTGAACGGTCGCTTCGAGTGGCCACGCGTGCAGATCGCGACCGCGACGATCGTCGGCGCCGATGGCGGCCGGTTGCAGGGACGCGGCGGCTGGGATTTTCGCGCGAAGGAAATTCTGGACGCGGAGGTGTCGGGCGAGATTCGTCGGGCGACGCTCGCGCGCTGGCTGCCGGCGCAGCCGCAGTTCGAGGCGGTTTCGCTTCACGCGACGGCGAGCGGCCCGCTCACGGAACTGGTTCACGCCGGTGAAGCGAAGGCAACCGCCGTGACGTTTCGCGGCGTGAAGCCGCTCGAGATCGAAGCGAACTGGCACGGCCGCGGGCGCGCGGTGGAAAATTTTTCCGCGGTCGCGGCGGCGGGCGCGACGAAGTTGTCGCTGGCCGGAGCGATCGATGCGCAGGCGTTGAAGTTGAGCGAAATGACTCTCGCGCAGAACGGCGCCCTGCGGCTGCGGCTGACGCGACCGGCCGAGTTGCGCTGGCAGCCGGCGTTGCAACTCGACGGGCTGAATCTCGCCGGACCGGAAGGCGCGCTCGATGCCAGCGTCGCGTGGGGCGCGACCGGGCACGCGGGTGTCGCGGTGCGCAACATCGCCTCGACGTGGTTCGCCGATCTCATCGCGCTGCCGGGGCCGGGGTGGACGGTGACGTCGATGGCGCTCAACGGCACGTGGGATCGCGGGCCGATGAAGTTTTCCGCGGTGCTCGGCGCGGCGATCGAGCTCGGCGACAGCCGCAAGGCGACGATCAATCTGGCGGGCCACGGCGACAAAAACGGGCTGCGGCTCGAGGCGTTGCGCGCGGCGGAAGGCGAGCAGTCGATCGTGAATGCGACGGGCACGATCCCGCTCACGCTGGCGCCGGGGACGACGCCGCTCCTGCGGATCGACGAGCACGCGCCGCTCGCGCTCGACGCGGAGACGGCGCCGAACGCGGCGTTCTGGCAGGAACTTTCCGCGCTCACCGGACTCGAGCTGAAAACGCCGGCCGCGGCGGCGCACGTGAAAGGCACGTGGGATCGGCCGACGGGCGAACTGATGTTGAAAGCGGAACGCGTCGCGGCCGACCCGAAGCGTTTCAAGCGGCCGCTGCCGACGGTCGAGGCGCTCGATGTCGCGCTGAGCGGCGACGGCGGCGGCGTGCAGCTCGAGCGGTTTTCATTTCGCATCGAAGGCCAGACGGTGACGGCGAGCGGCCGCGTGCCCGTCGGAAACGGCGGCTGGGCGGACGCGTTGAAGGCGCCGCTCGCGGCGGCGCGACGCGACGCGGACGTGCGGCTGGAAATTCCCGATGCGGATCTCGCCGCGTTTGCGCGCTTCCTTCCGACGGCGCTCGCGCCGAAAGGACGGCTGCACGTCGACGTGAATTACCGGGGCGGCGCACTCGGCGGCAGCATCGGATTGCGCGATGCGGCGACGCGGCCGCTCGGGCCGCTCGGCGTGCTGCAAAATATCGAAGCGGACCTGCGGCTCGCGGGCCGCACGATCGAGCTGCGCTCCGTGAGTGCGCAATCGGGCGGCGAGGACGTGCGGCTGACCGGGCGGCTCGAATTTCCCGAGAGCGCGGCGCCGGTGGCGAGCGGCGGAGGCGCGCTCGCGGGTTTCGTGCCGAAATTCAACGTCGCGTTGAAAGGCCGCAACCTGCCGTTCGTGCGGCGCACGGGTTTGCTCGTGCGTGGCGATCTCGATTTGAAACTCGAATCGCCCGAGCGCGGCGCGCCGCGCGTGAGCGGCACGGTGAAGCTGCGCGACAGCCTTTTTCTGCAGGACGTGCGCGCGCTGCTGCCCGGCGGCGCGCAGAGCAAGAGCCGGCGGCCGCCGTATTTCGCGGTCGAGACGCCGCCGCTCGACGCCTGGCGGCTCGACCTCGACGTGGAAGGCGAGCGCTTCATGCAGTTGCGCACGACTGTGTTCAACGGCGTCGCGTCGGCGCGGTTTCACCTCGGCGGCACGCTCGGCGAGCCGGTGGCGCTCGGCGACGCGATCGTCGACGAAGGCCGCGTGCGGCTGCCGTTCGCCGGGTTCGAGGTGCAGGAAGGCCGCGTGACGCTCACGCGCGAGCAGCCGTATGAGCCGCAGATCTGGCTCGTCGCGACGACGCGGCTCTACGACTACGACCTGCGGATGGAAATTTCCGGGCCGGCGTCGAAGCCGGTGCTGGCGTTTTCGTCGACGCCGCCGCTCGAGCACGGGCAGATTCTGCTGATGGTCATGGCGGGCGAGGCGCCGAAGAACGAAGTGACGTTCACCGATCAGCAGCGGGCGCAAAAACTCGGCACGTTTCTCGGCCAGAGCCTGCTGTCGAGTTTCGGCGACTCGGAAAACGCCGACCGGCTGACGATCACGAGCGGCGAAAAAATTTCCCGGCAGGGCCGCGAGACCTACAACGTCGAGTATCGCCTCGACAAGCGCTGGTCGATCACGGGCGAATACGATGAGTTCGACGACTACAACGTCGGCGCGAAATGGCGCGCCTATGCGCGCGGCGGACGCGACGACACGCGGACGGGTAAAACGAAAGCGAACGATGAAGCCGAAAAGTAAATTCGCCGTGCTTCGTCGTTGCGCTCGCGCGATCGTGCACCGGGCGCGGTTTTTTGGGCTGCTCGCGTTGTGCGTGGGCGCGATGAGCGTGGCGCGTGCGGCGAAGGGCGAGAGGCCGGCGAAGCTCGAAATCTCCGGACTTGGCTGGTGGGGCGACTGGCAGATGCGCGTCTCGCTCGAGCGATTGCTCGGCGCCGAGCGCGGGCCGACGCTGCCGGCGAACGCGGTCGAGGACGCGCTCTTCCTGCTGCTGTCGTCCGTGCAGGAGGACGGTTTTCTGAAGCCGCGCATCGACGTCGAGCTGACGATCGACAGCGGTCCGCCGATCAAATTGACGCTCGACGCCGATCTCAACGTGACCGTGCCGCGCGATCTCGCGGCGCGGCGCGCGCATTTTCGCGTGACGCGCGGGACGCGTTACTACGTCGACAAGCTTCAAGTGAACGGACTCCACGCCGTGCCGGAAAAAGTGGCGCGGGGTTTTTTTGTCGGCGAGTCGGCGCTCTTCACCGGCAAGGCCGTGCGCGCATATACGCCGTCGCGGCTGGCGCGCGGGGTGGAGAGCCTGCGGACGGAGCTGCAGCAGCGCGGCTACGCGGAAGCGGCCGTGCGCGCGGACGGTGTGCACGTCGACGACCGCACGGGCGCGGTCGGCCTCACGATCGAAGTCGCGGAAGGCGCGCCGTGGATCGTGGCCGCGACGCACGCCGAAATCGTCGCGGGCGGCGGCGACAACGACGCGGAGCGCGCGGCGGCCGTGGGCGAGGCGCAGCCCGACGACGAAATCGAGGCGCTGCTGAAGCGCTTCGTCGGAGAGCCGTGGTCGGACTCGCTGCAGCAGGATGCGGCGGCCGACGTGCGGAAGGCGTTTTTCGCGCGCGGTTATCCGGACGTGCGCGTGCGGCTCGTGCAGGAAACGGGCGCGCTCGTCGCCGGCCACAAGCCGGTGGCGCTGACCGTGCGCGTGCGGCCAGGCGAACGCGTGACGATGGGCGCGGTGAAATTCGCCGGCGCGGCCGACGTGCGCGAATCGGTTTTGCAGCGACGCATCCACGAAAAAGTCGGCGAGCCGCTCGACGTGCTCGAGATCGAGCAGGCGCGTTACCGGATTTCGCGGTTGGGCGTTTTCGATCGCGTCGACGTGAAATTCGATCCCGAGGAAGGACCGGTGCGGAGCCCGGTGTTCACGTTGCAGCCGGGAAAGCGGATGGAGGTGAACCTGCTCGGCGGCTACGGCACCTACGAGGAACTCCGCGGCGGCGTGGAGGTGCGGCAATACAATCTTTTCGGCCTCGCGCACCAGACGCGCGGCCTGCTCGTCGAATCGATGAAGAGCACGCGCGGCGAATATTCCTACACGGTGCCGGAGCTGCTCGGTGAATCGATCGACGGCTCGGCGAAGCTCTTCGGGTTGCAGCGACAGGAGGTGGCCTTCGAGCGGCAGGAATATGGCGCAACGGTCGCGCTCGCGGCGCCGATCGCATTTCTCGGCGCGAAGGCGACGGCGGATTACACGTTTCAGGCGCTGCGCAATCGCAACAATCAACTCGAGACCCAGTCGATCGACAACAAGCAGGTGACGGTGGCGAGCCTCGAGGTCGGGCTCACGCGCGACCGGCGCGACAATCCGCTCGTGCCACGCAAAGGATATCGCTGGTTCGGGCAGATCGAGGCGGCGAGCCGCGGGCTCGGCGGCGAGGCGGAGTATCAGCGCATCGAGGCCGGCGGTTCGTATCATACCGGCTGGGGCGAGGGCCGCTGGCTGCACCTGAGCGCGGCGCACGGCGTGATCACGACGTGGGGCACGACGGACGAGCTGCTGCCCGTGAACAAACGCTTTTTTCCCGGCGGCGACGGCAGCATTCGCGGCTACCGCACGGGCGAGGCGTCGCCGCGCGGCGCGGATGGAAAATTCGTCGGCGCGAAAAGCTACATGAGCGGCAGCGTGGAGCTCGAGCAGGCGCTCGCGCCGAAATGGTCGTTCGTGATTTTCGGCGACGCGGTCGGCACGGCGACGCAACTGCGGCACTATCCGTTCGACGAAACGCTTTTCGCCGCTGGTGCGGGCGTGCGTTTTCAGACGCTGATCGGTCCGCTCCGGCTCGAATACGGCCGCAACCTCAAGCGCCGCCTCGGCGACCCGACCGGCACGTGGCTGCTGTCGATCGGGTTCCCGTTTTGAGTCGGCGCTAGGCGCGCAAGTAAGGGCGAAGATATTTTTCCAGCCCTTCGCGGATGAGTTTCTTTTGTGCGTCGGTCGGCGGACCGCCGCGGCCGCCGCCACCGCCGCCGGCTCCACCACGACCGCCGCCGGCGGGGCGCGGCGCTTCCGGCTCCATCGGCTGCGGGCGCGATTTCGTCGTCTCCTTGAAGACGCCGCGCGCGACCATCATGTAGGCTGACGCGCCGGGAATGCTCGCGAACGCCTGCACGCGGCCGAACATGTCGAAGGCTTCGCGCTGCTTCCCAGCCCAGTAGAGTTCCATCACCTGCTGGAGCAGGTCGGAATACTGCGGCGTCGGGCAAAGGCCGGCGAAGCCGAGCGGCAATTCCTGCAACAACTGATCGCCCGTGCCGCCGCCCGCGGCCCAGATCGCGAGCTTGTTGTCGGTGCGCTTGATCAATTCGCCGATGCGCTCGAGTGGATTTCCGACTTCGTCCTTCGTCGCCTTGACGGTCGGCACTTCCTGGAAAATCCGCACCAGCAGATCGACGCTGATCGTGCCGCGCGTCTGCACGACGAGCGGCAGGTCGGTCGCGCTGCCGATCGCTTTGTAGTAGTCGATCACGGCCTGGTCGGTGACGTTCCAGCCGTTGTTCGGCGGGATCGCGACGATGGCATCGGCGCCGTGGGCCGCGGCGTGTTTCGCGTAGCGCACGGAAGTGGAAACGTCCCACGCCATGTTTTGCACCGCGATCGCTATCGCGGATTTGCCGCCTTTACCCGCCGCGAGAATCGTCTCGGCGCCTTCGATGCGCTCGGCGTCTGAGAGCGTCGACCAGCTGCTGGCAAACACCGGCCAGATCATGCCGCCAAGCCGGCCGCGATTGCAGAACTTCACCTCGGCGGCGAGCGCGTCGGTGTCGAGCTTGTCCTCCGGCGTGAAGGGCGTTTCCAAAATCGGAAACAGCCCGCGCAACGGTTTTCCGCTCGGCGTCGCGAGATGCGCGCCGTCGACGTCCGCGGCTTCGGCGCGATCGGTCGCTTTCAAAAAATACGCGCCGAGCGCGAGTGCGCCGGCGGACTGCAGAAACCGGCGGCGGCCGAGATCGGGAGTTGTCGGGTGGTCGGGGAGTGAATGCATGTGGGGTCGGGGTGGAGAGCGAAGGTGGCGGCGAGCGAGCGTGGCGGGTCGGCGCGGAATTATGGCGCAGCGGGTTTCGACGGCGCGCTCGGCTTGATGTCGAGCTTCATGAGCGAGGGGTTCGTGCCTTCGAATTCGAGATTGAGCCGGCCGTCGGTTTCGAGCGACGCGGATTTAGCCGCAGGCGGTTTGACGACGACGGTGAATGTTTTCACGGCGCGCTGGCCGCGAGCGATGCGCACGTCCTGCGCCATCGGCCGGTGATTTTCGGCTTTGATGTTCGTGATCGATTCTTCGGCCGCGCCGCCGAGCGTGACGGTGACGTCGTAGGTGCCGGCGGGAAGGTTGACATCGAAGCGGAAATATTTCGGCGCGGTCACGCCGAGGGCGGTGCCGATGAGGCCGGGCGAATCGACAAAGCCGAAGCCGTCGTCGGCGTGATAGAAGGCCGGCGCGCGGACGATCGGGCGATCGCCATTGGGACTGCCTTCGAACGCGAAGTGCAGCGTGGTCGCGCCGTCCGGATAAAACACGCCGGCGCGCGCCGCGGCGGAGAGGAGCAGCGAGGCCGAGAAGATTTTGGCGAAGATGGAAAAATATTTTTTCATGACGTGGTCTCCTCAGTAGTGCGTGTGATTCGAGATCGCGTGCGCGCGATACACGGGATCGGTTTTCGCGGGGCTGGGATTCGGTTTCGCGTTTTTGAAACCGTAGACGCGCACGGTGCCGTTGCGGCCGACGGTGATCACCTGGTCGTTGCCGGTGCCCATGAAGTCGAACATGTGGAAAACCTCGTCGGGAAACGCGAGCGTGCCGGTGCCGTCGGGCTCGATGCGGAAGCGCTGCCAGAAAAGCGCGTTCCGGCCGTCGCCCTTGAAGTCGCCTTTCACGAAATTCGGATTTCCGGGAATCGGATTGTGCGGCCAGATGTCGATGCGGTTGCCCTGCGGATCATACCAGCGCAGCAGCGCGCCAAGGCCGCCGACGTAGAACCGCGAGCTGGCGACGACGACCGGACCGCGGATGTCGGCGCGGTAGTTGCCGGCTTCGATCTTCTGGTTGTGATTCGCGAAGCGCTGCCAGAGGAGTTTGCCGGTCGAGGCGTCATACATGACGGTGCCGACGTCGGACTGGCCGGTGATGAGCTCGAGTTTGCCGTTGCCATCGAGATCGACGAAGCGCGCGGAGTCGACGTGGTCGTGGTTGTCGGGGAACTCGGCGTAGTTGTTCCAGAGTTCGTGGCCGTGCGCGTCGAGCATCACGTGCGAAATGTAGACCTCGTCGATGCCGTCGCCGTCGATGTCGACCGGATAAATGTAGTGGCCGTGGTAATCCTTGAGGCGCGGATGGCTGTAGGACCAGAGCAGGTCGAGCTTGGGGCCGTAGGCGTTGAGCGACACCGTGCCGCCGGAATCGGTGTAGACGAGCAGGCTGTCGGGATAATCGGGATGCAGCTTCGCGACGGCGGTGCGGAAATTATTGTAGACGTGCGGCAGCGGCTGCGTGGGCCACGGCACCTGATGCTTGATCTCGCCGGTGACGCCGTCGGCCATCGTGAGGTATTCCTTGCCGTCGATCATGCGCCACGCGACGACCTCGGCTTTGCCGTCGTGATCGAAATCCCACACGCTGCCGGGCGCCTCGAATTGCGTGCGCAGCTCGCTGCCGCCGGAGGGCGCATCGTAGTGCCAGAGTTCCTTGCCGCTGTTGTCGAAGGCGTAGGTCGAGTAGTTCGGCGTGAGGACGACGAGATCGGTTTTGCCGTCGCCGTCGAGATCGCCGAACTTCACGCCGTCGATCGCGACGGGCAGCGGGTATTCCTTGAGCAGGACGATGTCGTCCGGATATTGCAGCGCGGCGAGGTCGGACTCCGTGAGCTCGCGCGGCGAGAGCAGCACCACATCGAAACTGCTGCCGGGGTGAATATCGGTGAGCGTGACCTTGAGCGGCCCGGCGGACAGCGCGAAGTCGCCGCCCGATTGAAACGCGCCGTCGCGCGCGGCGCCGAAGGTCTCCGCGCTCGGCTTGTCGCCGACGGAAACCTTGAACGAGCTGCCGTCGGCCGTGCTGCGCGAGCGCACGTAGAGATGCCACGTGCCGGCCTGCGGGAGAGTGGCGTGCGCGGAAAACGGCGTGGGCGCGCGGAGATTGATCGCGAAATTTTCGAACGTGAAGGCGGGCGCGGGAGCGGCGGCCGCGGCGCGTCCGCGCCCGCCGCCGAACGGCCGGCCGTTTTGCGCGGTGTCGCCGTCGGGGAGTTCGCCGAGGAACTGGGTCGCATCGAGCACGACGACGCCGGCGCGCACAGGCGCCACGGCGCGCGCTGCGACGGGCAGCGAAAGCGCAAACAGCAGGGCAAACAAAGAGGTCTTCATGAGGAACGGGCGACGAGTGGGAGCATTCTTCACGGCGCGTGTTTGGGCGCGGGCCGGACGAGTTGGAGTTTAAGGGGTTTCGCCGGACGAGGCAGACCGACGCAGTGCGCCGAGGCAGAATTTCGGGCGGAGCGCTGTCAACGGCGGGAATTTCGGACCGTTTTATCGACCGCGTGAAACGCAATGACGCGCACGAGAGCGCCGCCGTTTTTTGTCGCGGCGCGAAGCAGGGATCGTAGTCGTGAGGGACTATGATTATTGCCGACATGGCGAAGATTCCCGGGCGGACATTTCCGGCGCGGCGGTGGACGCGCGGACTCGTGGGGCAGGGCGGACAGCCGATCGCGGCGAAGGGATTCGCGATGGGCTACGTCGTGCTCGAGCCGAACGGCGGGCAGGTGCCGTGGCACAACCAGGAACAGGAGGAGGTTTACATGGTGCTCGAAGGTCGCGGCGAAATCTGCGTCGGCGGCGAGCGGCGCGAAATCGCGGCGGGGCAGGCGGTGTTTTTGCCGCCGACGGTTTTTCATCAACTCACCAACACGGGCGACGAGCCGCTGCACATGATGTATATCTACTGTCCGGGCGGCGACGTCGCGCACTGGCGGCAGGAACTCGACGGCACGCTGCCGCCGGCCGGAGTGGGCGCGACGCCGCCATTGCCAGCGGGGGCGCAGCCGCAGTGCACGAAGAAGCCGGAGTAAGTTTGGCATCTCGTGACGTGCGTCTGGGCCGCGGACCAATTTCCTTGTCATTCGGCGCCGGGCGCGAAATCCAGTTCAGCTTCCACGCATGACCACGCACAAAGTCGGCATCATCATGAACGGCGTCACGGGACGCATGGGCACGAACCAGCATCTGCTGCGTTCGATCAAGGCCATCGTCGACCAGGGTGGCGTGAAGCTCGGCGAGACCGAGACGATCATGCCGGATCCGATTCTCGTGGGCCGAAGCGAAGCGAAACTCGCCGCGCTCGCCGCGCGCGCCGGCGTGAAGCGCTACACCACGAACCTCGACGCGGCGCTCGCCGATCCGGCGAATCAGATTTATTTCGACGCGACGCTCACCGGCCAGCGGCCGATCGGCGTGCGCAAGGCGATCGCCGCGAAGAAACACATCTACTGCGAAAAACCGACGGCGACGACATCCGCCGAGGCGCTCGCGCTCGCGAAGGAAGTGACCGCGGCCGGCCTGAAGAACGGCGTCGTGCAGGACAAGCTCTGGCTGCCGGGCCTGTTGAAATTGAAGTATCTGATCGACACCGGATTCTTCGGGAAAATTTTGTCGGTGCGCGGCGAGTTCGGCTACTGGGTGTTCACCGGCGAGCACGAAAAATTGCAGCGACCCTCGTGGAATTACCGCAAGGAGGACGACGGCGGCATCATCGTCGACATGCTCTGCCACTGGCAGTATGTGATCCAGAATCTCTTCGGCGAAATCAAGTCGCTCACCTGCCTCGGCGCGACGCACGTGCCGCAGCGCTGGGACGAAAGCGGCCAGCCGTATAAGGTGACCGCGGACGATTCCGCGTATGCGACCTTCGAGCTGGCGAACGGCGTGGTCTGCCACTTCAACTCGTCGTGGTGCGTGCGCGTGCGGCGCGACGATCTCCTCACGCTCCAGGTCGACGGCACGCACGGCACCGCGGTCGCGGGCCTGCGGAATTGCGTGGCGCAACATCTCTCCGCGACGCCGCGCTGTCTCTGGAATCCCGATGTGGACAGCCCGATCAAATATTTCGACGGCTGGCCGACGGTGCCCGACCAAGGCGGCTACGACAACGCGTTCAAGGTGCAGTGGGAGCTCTTCCTGCGGCACGTGGTGAAGGGCGATCCGTTTCCGTGGAATCTCCTGCAGGGCGCGAAAGGCGTGCAGCTCGCCGAGCTCGGGCTCAAGTCGTGGGCGGAGCGTCGCTGGGTCGATGTGCCGAAGCTCGGCTGAGCCGCGCGCCGAAATCGCGGCGGATTTCCGCCGGCGATCGGCCCGAAGAGCGTGCGGTGGAAAGCTTCGAGCCCATTTCCAAACGCGTGATTTGCGCTGGCAAAGCGCGCCGTTTCGATAACGTGTGACGCGGTGGCCGGCAGCGGGCGACCGGGCTGAACTTCAACTTTTCCCTCCTATGAACACACTGGCTTTCGTCTTCATCTCGAACGGGGTGTTTATGCTCCTGTTCATTGCGGTCTTCCTCTTTGCGCTCTACGCGCAATTTCGCGTCTCGAGCGCCTACTCGAAGAACGCGCAGATTCCCTCCCGCGGCCACATCACCGGTCGCGAAGCCGCCGAGGCGGTGATGGCGCGCGCGGGCATTCATGATGTCACGATCGAGGAAACGAGCGGCCACCTCACGGATCACTACGATCCGATGCGCAAGCGCCTCGTGCTCTCGGAGGAAAACTACCGCGGCACGAGTCTCGCGGCGCTCGGCGTCGCGGCGCACGAGGCGGGTCACGCGATCCAGCACCAGGTCGGCTATTCGATGCTGCATTTCCGGATGGCGCTCGTGCCGGCGACGCAGGTCGTGTCGAAGGTCCTGCCGTTCTTGATTCTCGCGAGCTGGTTTCTGGTGCGCGGGTTGTCGGGCGTCATGCTCGATGTGGCGATCGTCTGTTACGCGGTGCTGACGCTTTTCCAACTGATCACGCTGCCGGTGGAATTCGATGCGAGCCGCCGCGCGAAGGTGCAGCTCGTCGACCTCGGCATCCTCGATCGCGACGAGATGCCGGGCGTGAACGAAACACTCGACGCCGCCGCGCTCACCTACGTGGCCGCGTTCATCGGTGCGCTGCTGAACCTGCTCTATCTGCTCTCGCGCCGCGATTGAGCGCGGCGAGGGTGGTTTGAGTTTGCGATCCCGCGGCTTTGGCGCCGCGGGATTTTTTGTTTTTGCGAAAGGCGGGGCGGGCGTCTCGCCCGCGTGCAGCCGTCCACGGGCGAGAGGCCCGTGCCACATCAGACCATGGAGCGGCCGACGTTCTGCCCGCTCACCGCACGACTTTGGGCGCGCCGACGATCATCGCCTTGCCGCGCTCGCGTTCCTTGAGGGCCTCCGGCATCGCATCGAGCAGCTGGCTGATTCGCTCGGGCGTCGGCGGATGCGTCGAGAGAAACGCGGAGCCACCGCCGGCGCCGCCGGTTTCCTCCTCGAGCTGCTCGAGGACCTTGACCGCTTCCTGCGGATCGTAGCCGGCGCGCGCCATATACATGAGCCCGATGTAGTCGGCCTCTTTTTCCTTTTTGCGATCGAAGGCGAGCCCGCCGACCGTCGTCGTGATGCCGTAAGCCTGGCCGAGCGCGTCGACCGTGAGGAGCGACGCGCCGCCGGCCATGCCGCCGAGCATGCCGACGGTGCCGACGGTCTGCGCGGCCAGTTGTTCGGAAAGTTTTTCGTGCACGTGCTTCGCCGTCACGTGCGCGATCTCATGCGCGAGCACGGAGGCGAGCTGGTCGTCGTTCTTCACGATCTTGAACAGGCCGGTGAACACGCCGACCTTGCCGCCGGCCATCGCGAAGGCGTTGATCTCGTTCGGCACGTCGAAGACGACGAATTCCCAATCGGCGTCGGGCATTTCCCAGACCGGAATCACGGACCGCAGGCGCTCGCCGACGCGGCGGAGCTGGGCGTTGCGCTCCTTGTCGCGCGAGACGGTGTAGTGCGACTTCATCTCGTCGAACATCGCGATGCTCATCTTCGTGACCTCCTGGTCGTTCACGAGATTCATGGCGTGGCGGCCGGTGACGGGCACCTGGTAACAACCCGCGAGCATCAAGGCCGCGAGCGCGGGGACGAAGGGGCGGAATTTCATGGGCGGGGCGGTGAAGCGAGAGGAAACGCCAGACGAATATGCGGCGTCGCGCGATTGGCAAGTGACGGCGCGTGGCGACCGCGCCCGCCCGCGCGAACGGCAGGATTTGTCATATTGCCCTTTGCAATTTGGCACGACCCTCGCATTGTCCGGCTGCTGAATTTCCCCCGAGTTGTCGAATGAACGAACTCGCTTCCCGCTTCGTCTAAGTCGTCGAAAAAACTTACCCTGCCCACGAGAGGCTGATCACCCATGGCTGAAGAAACCGAATCCTCCTCCGGCAAGAAACACCGGGTCATCCACTGGAATCCCGATGCCGGCAACGAACAGACCGCCCGCCGGTGGACGTGGCGACGCATCGCCGGCTGGTCGGTCGGCGGATTTTTCGCGCTGCTCCTCGTCGCCGGCCTGATCAACCGCCTGCCGAAGCTCGTCGTCGGCAAAAGCATTTCCGAGATGATCCTCGCGCGCGGGACCGCGGTGCCGAGTGGCAGCGCGGATGCGAGCGCGACCTTCGTCACGCAGGCGAAGGCCGAGCAGGCGCACGAGATGGTGACGAAGTCGCTGGCGGAAATCCGGCGCATGCCGCAGGACCACCCGGTGCAGCTCGACCAGATGATTTTCATCGAGAAGTCGTTTCGCGAGGCGGAGGGCATGCTCGAGAATCGCGACTGGGCTGCGGCGTATACGGCGTTCGACGCGGTCGGGCGCGACATCGACGCCTACGGCAAAAACGCGAAAGCCAAGGGCGAAGCGAAGCAGGCCTACGATACGATTCTCGTGCGCGTGAAGGATCTCGAGCTCGCGCGCTCCCTCGCGCCCGGCGTGCTGGAGAACGCGCTCGTCGTCGCCGGCACGGGCCGGAAGCTGCTCGAGGATGGAAATTTCACCGGTGCGAAACGCGTGTTCGACGGCGCGGTGGCCGAGTTGAAAAAGGCGGATCAGGCGCTCGCCGACTACGTGCGCGAAAATCTGCTCACCGGCCAGAAGGCGCTGACGAAGGGCGAAAAGGCCGAGGCCAAGAAAGCGTTTCAGGCGGCGCTTGAAAAATCGCCGGGCAACGAGGACGCGATCCGCGGGCTCAAGCGCGCGGAAAACATCGACCGCGTCTACGCGCTGCTGCAGCAGGGACAGAATTTCGAAAAGCAGACGCACTATGCCGAGGCGGCGGACTCCTACCAGAAGGCCTTCGCGCTCGATGCGATGTCGGCCGTCGCGCAGGAAGGCGCGGCGCGCGCGGCGCGGCTGGAGAAGGAAACGAAATTCGCGGCGGCGCAGTCGGCGGCGGATGCGGCGTTCAAGCGCCGCGATTGGGCCAAGGCGATCACCGAGTATGAGAACGCGCTGAAAGTTTATCCGACCAAGGGCGACGTGCAGACGGCGCTGAAAACGGCGAAGGAAAACGCGCACAAGGACGCCGTGCAAAAGGCGCTCGCCAAAGGCTACGCCTACGAAAACCAGCACCAGTGGAAGGAAGCGCGCGACGCCTACAACGAGACGCTGCAGCTCGAGCCCGACCAGCAGGACGCGCGCGAAGGCTACATCCGCGCGGGCAACGTCATTCGCGCGTTGCTCGAATACGACCGTTTGATCGACGCCGCCGAAGAGCTCGCGAACAAGGCGGAGTTTCAGGCGGCTTACCGGCGGTTCAACGACGCGATGAATTCGAAACCGACTTATCTCGAGGCGAGCGATCGCGTGCTGCAACTTCGCGCGCTGCTCGTGCAGCAGACGCAGCCCGTCGAGGTGACGTTCAAGTCCGACGGCAAGACGTGGGTCTCGATCGGCACGTTCAAGGCGCCGTCGCAGTTCGAGTCGGCGAGCTTCAAGATTTATCCGGGCGATTATCAGGTGAAAGGTTCGCGGCGCGGCTATCGCGACGTGAACATGAGCCTGCAAGTGCGCAACGGCACGCAGCCGCCCGCGGTGGTGGTCGAGTGCACGGACTCTTTCAAAGGCTGACGCAATGAAAACCGGTCCGCTTCCTCCCGCCGGCGCGCTGCTGGCGATCGCGGTGTTGGCGCTGGGCGCAAACGCGTCCGCGCAGGACTCGCGCGACACCACGTCCACGACTTCCCGATCGACCGCTGCGACGAGCGCAGCGTCGCGCTCGACACGCTCGAGCAGCGCGCGCGGACCGCTCCCGGATCCGGTGTTGCTCGACGGCGGCTCGCAGCCGGCCGACAAGAAAAACGAGCAGGGCATGCTCGGCGATTTCGAACTTCCCGGCGATGACAGCTCGCGCAGCAGCACGCGCGTCGGCGGGCAGCAGCAGAATCCCGCGGGTGGCGGAGGCGGCCAGCAGCAGGCGTCGTCCGACCAGCAGCAAGGCGGCGGTGGCGCGAGCGGCACTCCGCAGGCGGGCGGCGGCGCGCAGGGCGCGAGTGGCGCGCAAGCGCAGGCCGCCGGCGGTGCGCAAGGCGGCGCACAGGGAGCGCAAAGCGGTGCGAGCGGCGGCGCTCAAGCCGCGGGCGGCGGCCAGCAAGGCCAGGCCGGCGGTGGCGCTTCGGCCGCGGGTCCGGGTGGCGCGAACGCCGCCGCGGGCGGCATGCAGGTCGGGCAGCTCGGCGGCGAAGCGAGCGGAGACCAAAGCGTGGGCGGGACGCAGAAACCGGGCGCCGTGGCGATCGGCGACCAGGCGATGCAGATCAAGGGCTCGCCCAACGCGCCGAACGCGATCGGCGGCCAGGTGGCCGGCGGTTCGACGCAGCAGATGGAAAAAGCCGTCGGCGGCAAAGGCGGCGGCGGCTCGCGCGACGGGAAGAATGCGACCGAGCGCGGCCGCACGATGCCGGCGGGGTTGTGACGCAGCATTCTTTTGCGACCATGAAACTACTTCGCAGCGCAGTCTTGCTGGGCGTATTGGCGATCGCGGCGGTGGCGCGCGCGACGACGATGATTTTTCCCGTCGAGGCGATCGACGATCTCTGGAACCTGCCGGCCGACGACTTCCGCCAAAAATATTCCGGCATCAACATCAGCGGCCTCGGCCCGAGCGACGAAGGCTGGTATGTCCGCTACAAGCACGAGAATCTCACATATCTCTTCGGCCCGCTGGCCGACCGCGAGGAAGCGCGGAAGAAAAAGTGGGACATGGAAGCAGTGCGTGACGCCGCGATTCGCAACCGGCCCTCGCTCGCGAGCAGCCAGGTGGATTTCGTGCGGTTCACTTACTCGGGTGTCTACGGCAAGGGCGGCGGCGATGCGCCCTACACCGGTGCGGGCTCGGCGCGAATTTCGAAGGACGGCAAGAGCGGCCCGGACGGCGATCTCGACGGCGACGGAATTCCGAATGCGAAGGACGACGACATGGACGGCGACGGGATTCCCAACGACAAGGACCCGGACATGGACGGCGACGGAATTCCCAACGACAAGGACGACTACATGTATGGCACCGATCCCGGGCCCGACGGAAACGGCAAAGGCGGACTCGCGAAGGATGGCTCCGGCGATGGCAGCGGCAACGGCGACGAAGGCGATGGTGCCGGCGGCAAAAGCAAGAGCGGCAAAGGCAAAAAGGGAAATGGCAGCGGCGATCTTGCCAGCGATGGCACGGGCGACGGCGATCAGGCCGGCGGCGGTGCAGCCGGCAGCAGCGGCGGCAAAGGAGGCAAGAGCGGGAAGGGCGGAAAATCCGGCGGCAGCAGCGGCGTGGCCGGCGACGGCAGCGACGGCTCCGACGACGGGAGCGGCGGCGGTTCGTCGGGTTCTTCCGGCGGCCGGCAGGTTGCGTCGAATCAACGCGGCCAGCGCGGCGGCCAGAGCGGTTCCGGTGGCAGCCAAGGTGGACAGAGTGGGCAAAGCGGACAGAGCGGCTCGCAAAGCGGCCAGTCCGGTAGCCAGGGCGGCGGCCAAAGTGGCGGCGGCCAGAGCGGTGGACAATCCGGCGGACAGGGCGGCAGCGGAGGCGGCGCGGGCGGAAGCGGTGGCGGCAGCGGCAATCCGCTCTCGCTCGTCGCGGCGCTCTTCAAGCTGATCCTCGGCCTCTGACGCCGGGCCAGCCGGGAGCGCAATGGCTTTCATCTCCCGGCTTTTTCACGCGGCGGACGGAGCGCCGGCTCGGCGCGGCCGGCGCCGCGAAAAATTAATTTTTGTCGCGCTCGCATTTTCTGTGGCCGCGGTGGCGCGGTTGCCGGCGGCGGAAGCGAGTGCGGCGCGGCGGGCGATGACGCTGGCGCGCGAAGCGGCGACGGCAGCGGACGCGAAGGACAACGCGACCTACCTCGCGAAAATGGAAGAGGCGGCGGCGCTGCGGCCGGATTTTCCGCGCATCCTCGTCAACCTCGCAGCGGCGCAGGTGGCGAACGAGCGGCCGGACGACGCGATCGCGACGCTCACGCGACTCGCGGCGCTCGGAATGAATTCGCCCGTCGAGAAGGAGGAGGCGTTTGCGCCGTTGCGCGGCCGGAAGGATTTCGACGAGGTCGTGAAAAAACTCGCGGCCAATCTCTACGCCAGAGGCGACGGCGAGATCGCGTTTACGCTGAGCGAGGTAACCGGATTGATCGAAGGAATCGCGTGGCGCGAGAAGACGGGCGGATTTTATTTCGGCGACGTGAACGGGCGCGCGGTCTGGACGAAGAACAAGGACGGCACGCTGAAGCGGTTCACGCCGGCGACGGACGATTTGCTCGGCGTGTTCGGGCTCGCAGTCGACGAGGAGCGCGGCGCGTTGTGGGCGGCGACTTCGGCGGTTCCGGCGATGCACGGGTTCACGCCCGAGATGGATGGCACGGCGGCGCTCGCGGAAATCGATCTGGATTCGGGCGCGTTGCGCCGCGTCGTGCCGGTCGTGCGCAAGGCCGGCGACCGGCAGTCGCACGTGCTCGGCGATCTCGCGCTCGCGCCGGACGGAACGGTGCTCGTGACCGACAGCGGCGGTCCGACGGTCTGGCGTCTCGCGCCGGGCGCCAACGCGCTCGAAGCCGCGGTGGAGAGCGAGGAGTTTTTGTCGCTGCAAGGCATCGTCGTGCTGCCGGGCGGCGGTTTGGTGGTGTCGGATTATGCGAGCGGGTTGCTGCGCGTGGATCCGGAATCGCACGCGGTGCGCGAGCTCGCGCCGCCGGCGAATACGACATTGATCGGGATCGACGGCCTGGCGCTCGCGCCGAATGGCGACATCCTCGCGATCCAGAACGGGCTGCGGCCGAACCGCGTGCTGCGGATCGCTTTCGATTCCGGCTACGAAAACGTGGCGAGCGTCACGGTGCTCGAGTCCGCGCATCTCACGATGGCGGCGCCTTCGCTCGGCTGCGTCGCGGGCGACGGAAATTTTTATTTCATCGGCAACGCGGGCTGGACGCGTTTCGAGAACACGAACGGCGAGCCGTCGAGCCCGCGTTCGGTGCCGATCTTCAAAACGCGGATCGCGGCGGAGCCGGCGAAGAAAAAATCCTGAGCCGCGGGCGGATCGGTGCGCGACGGCAGTGCGGGCGCCGGAGTTTTTCAATGGTTCGCGACTGAGCGTGGCACGGGCGTCTCGCCCGTGATTCGCCGGACCACGGGCGAGACGCCCGTGCCACTCAAGGCGGCCGACTACATACAGAGCACCGCGGCTCACAAATCCTGCAACGCGATGAAGGCGCCGCCGTGCAGGTAGGTCACGGTCCGCATCAGGTTGGCGAAGCGGAGGCCGGTGTTGCCCATGGAAAACTGATAACGGATCGTCGTGGGAAAACCGACGGCGTTGATCACGACCTTACGGTTGCCGTTTTCGTCGGCGGGGTTGAGCTCATCGAGGCGCTTGACGACGGCGTCGGCGGAATCGCTGGCGTTGAACTCGTCGCCAAAGACGTAGATGCCGAGCTTCATGTCGGGGTTGTTCGCGTCGTAGAGCGTGCGAAGGACGCGGTAGATGCCGGGGACGGGATTGCTGACCGTGTCCTGATCGTAGCGGCGGAGCGTGCGCTTGATGCTGTCGCGCGTCTCCTGATTGTCCGGGAGCCAGCCTCCGCCGCCGCGGCTGCCGAGGACGAAGCGGCCGTCGGCGTCGAGCACCTGGATGCCTTCGAGGTGCGGATAAACGTCGAGCACTTCCTCGATCTTGCGGATGGCGATCGGCCAGAGGCCGTTGGTGTTCGGATCGCGCATCGAACCGGAGGTGTCGATGACGAACGCGATGTAGTTGCTGCCGACGGGCAGGCCGACGGGCGTGGGCTTCACGTCGGCGAGGACGACCTCGGCCTTCTTCTGGCGCGCGGCGATTTCCTTTTTCAGGTCGTCGATGTCGGCGACCAGCGCCTGCTGGCCTTTTTTCTCGTTCTGGATTTTCTGGTCGAGGTCGTCGAGCAGCGCGTGGAGCGAGTCGTTGCGCAGCCGCGCGTCGGTGACGAGCGTGGCGACGCGGGCGTTGCTGCGGTCGAGGTCTTCCTTGCTGGATTGCAGCTTGGCGAGCTGTGCGAGCTGGCTGGCGAGGGCGCTGCGCAGCTCGACGAGGACCTGCATTTTTTCCTTTTCGCGCCCGTCGATGCTGAGCACGAAAATCAGGATGACCGCGCCGAAGCCGCAGCAAATGCAGTCGAGGAACGCGAGGCTGAAGACACTGGTTTGGCGGCGGCGGATCATGTGTCGGGCCAGGACTTGGACGGGCTGACGAGCGCGCCGCGGGTGGCGTTGGCGAGTTCCCAGTAGAGGCCGGGCGCGCCGGGATCGCCGCTGAGGAGCGGGAAGAGGACCGTGCTGACGGGAATGCGCGGCGGCAGCTGTTTCACCGCAATTTCGAAGAACCGGATGCGCTGCTCTTCGCCGACGTCGCCTTCCATGGGCAGCGAGTCGCTCTTGGTCGGCAGGCCGTCGGTGAGCAGCACGATGCTGTCGGGCAGCCGCGGGAGAAACCGCACGGTGGTGAACGCGCGCTCGAGGTTGGCGCCGCCCTGCGGGACGACGGTGTGGAGCTGTTTCACGATCTCGCTCAGCGTTTTCTTGTCGCTCGTGGTGAACCACTCGTCGCCGCGGGAAGGGATGATCGGCGTCGTCTCCTCGTTGAAAAAGAGAATCTGGAAATGCGTCTCGGGCCCGAGCGAGGCGATCATCCATTCGAGCGCGTGGACGGTGCGCTCCCATTTCGGCGCCTCGCGTTTTTTGGAATCGGAGTCGGAGAGCCGCGCGGCGGCGGCGTCGATCGTCTCGTCGAGCATCGAGCCCGAGATGCGCACGATGAAGACGACGAACTCGCCGTTGAGGCGGATGCCGGTGAGATACTGGCGGCGGTCGACGTTCGGGATCGGAATGGTCGGCTGGTCGTCGGTCGGGAGATTTTTCTTTTCGCCGAGGAGCGTGTTCAACGCGTCCTTCATCGCGCCGGTCTGCTGCAGCATCAGGAGGAGTTCGCGCTGGCGGTCGGTGAGCTTGAGCTGGTCCTGCGTGTTTTTCGCGTTGGTATCCTGCAGCTCGAGCTGCGCGGCGGCGAGGACCTTGGCGAGCCGGTCGAGATCGGCCTGCGAAGTCGAGACGTCGCGCTGCAACGCGCGGACGCGGCTGCGCGCAGCGTCGACGTCAGCCTTGTCGGCCATCGACTTCTGAGAGATCGTCAGGATGAAGACGAGGATGACCGCGCCGAAGCCGCAGCAAATGCAGTCGAGGAAGGCGAGGCTGAAGACCTCGGCTTCGCGGCGTTTGGCGGAGATCGACACGGCGCGAAAAAATCAGGCGCGGGCGCGGCCGCCGTTGGCGGTGCAGTGGGCGAAGAGCACGTCGGCCGAGGCGCTGCCGCAGCGGATCGTGATGCGGTCGCCGGCGTCGACGGCGGTGCGTGCGGCGGGCGCGGCCGAGGAATTTTCGACGAACCACAGCCGGCCGTCCTCGTGGACGAGCGGCACGGCGCAGTCGTCGGTGTTGTTGAACGACTCGGGCAGGGTGAGATCCGCGCCGATCGCGGCGGCACCGATTGTGAAACGCCCGTCGTGCCCGAGCGGATGGCCGACACCGTCGAGGATCACGTGCGTCGGCGCCAGCCGCGGTCCGGACGCCTTGAGCTTCTGCAGCCGCGCTTCCCAGACCGAGGAGACCGCGCGGCGAACGAAGGCGAGCGGCGCGGTGGTTTCGACGGCGACGTCCGCGAGATCGGCCGGCACCGAGAGGTGATCTTCGCCGAGCCGTGCGGCGCCGGCGGCGGCGGCGCCCGGGGTGAGGCGGACGACCCGGCCGAGGCCGACGTGGCGGAAGCGCGCTTCGATGCCCGGCAGGTGCGCGGTCCGGTCGGTCAGCGCGATGGTGCAGGGTTCGGAGGCGTGCGGCGACGCCGCGATGAAGTTGTGCACGCTCTGCACGAGCGTGTGGACGAAAGGCTGCGCGTCGGCGGCGAGTTGCTCGCGCTTGCCGAGCATTTCGTAGGCGCGCGTCGCGGTGTTGATTTGAAAGCGATGCTCCGCTGCGCCGCTGAGCAGGAAATCCTTCGTCTGTCGGAAAAACATCTGCTCGATGCGGCCGTCCTCGAGGATGTCGAAGGCGGTGTGGCGGAGGAAGCGGTTGCCCATCGTGCCGGTGAGGTGCTTGAGCAATTGCGCGAAGCCGGAGTGCGGAAGATGGATGAAATCCTTCCGCTCGAGCCGTTGCCCGGTCGTGAGCAGCGTGACGTCCGCGCCGTCGAGCTGCAGGTCGACGACGGCGATGGGCAGCGCGGGATTGAAGCCGCCGCTGTGGGGATCGCAGAGCGCGGCGCAGGCCATGTCGACGAGGCCGGCGAGCGGAAGCTTCAATTCGCCCGCCATGCCCAGCACGAGGCCGATCTTCTCCTCCTCGGTCGCGGCGTCCTTCAGGTAGCCGCCCGGAACGGCGAGCACGATTTTTTGGGCGGCGGGAAACGCCGCGCTGGCGCGCTGGGTGAACGCGCGGAGGAAATGGAACGAGAGCTCCGAAAACGACGCGGGTTTTCCGGCGGGCCCGATGGTCGACGGTTCGTGCGCGAGGCGCGGCCAGAACCCGTGCGTCACGCGCCGCGGGTGGACGAACCACTGGTCCTCGGCCGCCCGGCCGAAGAAAAATTTCTGGCCGTCGTAATAGGCGAAGCCGGGCCAGTCGAGCGCGCCGCCGGGGTCCGCGACGGAGAGCAACTGCGAATCTTTCTGGTGGGCGGACGCGGCCCGGAAGCCGGCGTCGCACATTTCGATGCCAAGTGTGGCCATGGCGGAACGGACTTAGGCGAAGAGGGTGGCTGAACCTTCCTTGGTCGGCACTTTCATGAGCTCGATCAGCTTGTCGCGACAAAACGTCTGCGTCTCGATGATGAACGCTTCCTGCAGTTGCTGCACCATGTGGAGGAAAAACATCAGCACAATGCACATGCTCAGGCCGACGAAGGTGGAATTGAACGCGAGGCCGAGGCCGCTGGTGACGGACGAGATGTCGCCGTGGATCGCCTGTTCCGCGTAGTTCAGCGCGTCGCCGATGCCGCGCACCGTGCCGATGAAGCCGATCGCCGGAATGGCCCAGGCGATGTAGCGCACGAGCGAGAGCGAGGAGTCGAGCCGGTCGGCGGCCAGCTCGGCACGCTCGCGCACGGCGTTGGCGGAGTCCTGAATCGAGCTGCTGGCGTGAAAGCGGTGCAAGGCGGCGAGCAGGCACTCGGGCAGGAGGCGTTCGCGCCAGTTGGGATTTCGCTCCACGGCCGTCTTGAGCTCCTTGTAGCGATCGAGCGCGTCCTCGGGGATGATGCGCTCGCCCGGCTGCACATGCACGAAGTCGTATTTGAAGAGGCGGCGCTCGCGGTAGATGGTGTTCAGCTTGTAGGCGAGGACGAGCAGGCCCCACAGGCAGAAGATGATTTCAAATTCAGGCTCGCGGTCCTTGATGATGACGTAGACCGGACGCTCGCGGATGAAGGCGGAGTTGGCATCCTGCGCCATGATCAATCGCCGCTTCAGCAGGAATTCCTCGGAGTTCGGCCGGACGTAGTAGCGGTAGAGGGTCGAGATGCTGACGAGCGCGAAAATAAACGAGAAGACGGGAACGAGAACCTCGAGGGAAAAAATCCCCTTGTTTCGTGAGATCATAGGAGGTAGGGATGGGGTATGCGATGCGCTGGCGTTCTTAATGCTCGGAATCGCGCAAATTTCAACCGTGTGGAGCGGGTTCAGACGTGAGTTCCGGGGATCGCACGCCGCTGTTTGAGAAAAAAACGAACGGTGCTTAGTTAGCGCGAGTCTAATCGTGAGCTGTTTCCCAACTGTTTCCCCGTCCATGTCGAAGTCCATTTCGTTCCTGCGTCAAACTTCCTTCCAGCGCGTCGCGTGCATGACGACGGCGCTTGCCCTCGCCGGGCTCAGCGGTTGCTCCTCGTCCGGCGTCGCCCCTTCCAACACCGCCTCGAAGGCCGGCACCGGCGCGATGATCGGCGGCCTCGGCGGCGCGGCGATCGGCAACAACAGCAGCATGGGCACGGCGACCGGCGCGGTCGGCGGCGCGGCCCTCGGCGCGATCACCGGCGGCATCATCGGCATGGTGCAGGACGCGCGCGATCGCAAGGAGCAGGACCGCCTCGCGCAGGAGCGTGCCTACCAGCAGGACATCGCCAAGCGCAAGGCCGAGGAGGCGAAGCTGAAGGCCGAGATGGATGAAGAGCTCGCGATCGCGCAGGGCTTCCGGATTTCCGACATCGAGCTCAACGACGCGAAAAAGAAACAGGACGATTCGAACGCGCGCCTGAAGAAGCTGCAGGACGAACGGGCCGCAGCGCTGGCCAAGAAGAAGGAGCTCGACGACATGCGCGAGAAGACGCTCGCGAACGAAGCCAAGATCGCGGCGCTCGAGGAAGAGCTCTCGCGGTTGAAGGGCGAGGATGTCCAGGTCCCGCCGGCAAATGCTGGCGCGGATGTCGCGCAGAAAAAGCCCGACGCGAACACGCCGCCACCCTCCGTGAAGCCCGGCACCTGAGCCGCGCGCCGCGCGACGGCGCCGCTGACGTCTTCCCCCAACCCAATTCCAGGTTATGACGCTGCACCCCCTTCGTCGTGTCTGGCCGGCCGGCACCCTCGCGTTGTTGTGCGCGGCGGGTTGCACGACTTCCTACCAGGTTAAAGTCGATTCCATCAGCAAACCCGCCGTCGCCACGGCGCAGTCGTATCGCCTGAAGAGCAAGGATCCGCGCCTGGGTGACGAGAATCTCCGCTATCGCGAAGCGGCGGAGATGGTGAAGACCGCGCTCTCGGGCAAGGGCATGTATGAAGCGCCCTCCGACGACAAGGCGGACATGATCGTCGAGCTCGACTACGGGCTCGACACGCCGCGTTCGCGCACGGAGCTGGTGAGCACGCCGGTCTACGCGCCGACGGGCGGAGGCGTGCGCTACGAGACGATCCCGATCACCGATGCGAAGGGCAACCAGACTTACCGCACGGTGGCGGTCTACGAATCTCCGCGGCCCGAGCTGGTCGGCTACGACGAAGTGCCGCGGCAGGTTTTGGTCTACGAAAAACATCTCGCGATCACCGCGCGCGAAAACAAGCCGGCCAGCGAAGGGCGGCCGCCGTCGGAATTGTGGAGCGTGCGGGTGAGCGCCGAGGACGAAAGCAAGGACCTGCGAAAATATCTTCCCATCCTCGCGTCGGCCTCGATCGACTATATCGGCAAGGATTCCACCAATGAGAAAACCGTGAAGGTCCGCGACGACGGCCCGGGCGTGGAATTCGTCCGTCACGGCATGGCCGACTCGACGACGGTCGCGGTGCAGGCGAAGACGGCGCCGAAGAGCTGAGGCGCCGGCTTATTCCTCGGCCGCGGCCTGCTCGGCGAGGATTTCGTCGATGACTTCGAGGAGTTGTTTCGGCGTGAAGGGCTTCGCGAGGATGCGGCGGGCGCCGATTTTTTCCGCGATCTCGAGGTAGAGCTTCGAATTGCTCGCACCGCCGGACATCGCGATCACGGGCAGCGCGGGCTGTTCGCGCCGCAGCGTCAGGATCGTCTCGACGCCCTCCTGCACGGGCATGATCAGGTCGGTGATGACGATGTCCACCGGCGTCACCCGCGTGAGCTCGACGCCCTGGCGCCCGTCGGGCGCTTGCAGCACGGTGTGCCCGGCGTGCGTCAGCGATTTGGCGAGCACGCCACGCAACAAGTCGTCGTCGTCGATAATCAGAAGTCGGGCCATGAAAAAAGGATTCCGTTTCAGACGGGTGTCGGAGGCGGCGGCTCGTTGACCACCGCCCAGAATACGCCGAGCTGGCCGATGGCGCGGATGAATTCCTCGAAGTCCACCGGTTTTACCACGTAGGCGTTGGCGCCGAGCTGATAGCCTTTCACGAGGTCGCTTTCCTGGCCGGACGACGTGAGGATCACGACGGGCAACGTGCGAAGCTCGGCGTGGCCGCGAATCGCGCGGAGCACCTCGAGGCCGTCGACGCGCGGCATCTTGAGATCGAGCAGGATCACCGCGGGCAACACCGCCGCGCGGCCGGCGAAATTATTTCGCCGGTGCAGAAAATCGAGCGCCTGGGCGCCGTCGTGCACGACGACGAGTTCGTTCGCCAGGTTCAGCCGGTGGAGCGCGGCCAGGGTCAGCTCCACGTCGTTGGGGTTGTCCTCGGCGAGCAGAATGGGGCGCAGGCTGGGCATGGTCAGGCGGACGGAGAGGCGGGTGGGTTGACGGGAAGCGAAAAATAAAAGGTCGCGCCTTCGCCGACGCGGCCCTCGGCCCACGTGCGGCCGTGATGTCGGGTGACGATGCGGCGCACGTTGGCGAGGCCGATGCCGGTGCCTTCGAACTCGGCCGGGCTGTGAAGACGCTGAAAAACTCCAAAGAGCTTGTCCGCATAGGCCATATCGAAGCCGACTCCGTTGTCGCGAACGAAAAACACGTATTCGCCCGCGGCCGCCTCGAGCCGGCCGCCGACGGCGATGCGCGGTTGCGCGGCCTTGCCGGAATATTTTGCGGCGTTGTCGAGGAGATTGCGCCAGACTTGGCGGAGCATCGACGTGTCGCCGACGACATCCGGCAGCGCGCCGATCTCCCATTCGATGCGGCGGCCGTCGGCTTCGTAGCGCGCCTCGGTGATCGTGTTTGCGACCAGCTCCGCGGTGCCGACGCGATCGAGGCGCAGCGGCGTGCGGCCGATGCGCGAAAACGCGAGCAGGTCGTCGATGAGCGCGCCCATCTGCCGGGCCGCGCGGGAAATCGTCTGCAGGTAGCGTTTGCTTTCGGCGTCGAGCGCCTCGCCCGCGTGCGAGGCGAGCAGGCCGGAGAATCCGTCGATGTGCCGCAGCGGCGCGCGCAGATCGTGCGACACGGAATAGGAAAACGCCTCGAGCTCCGCGTTGGCGGCTTCGAGCTGCGCGGCGCGGCGGCGGAGATCGTCGTTGAGCGCCTGGATGCGGTTCTGCGCTTCGCGCTGTTCCGTGAGGTCGCGCGTGATCTTGATGAAGCCGAGCAGGGCGCCGCGGCGATCGCGGACGGCGGTCAGCACGACGTGCGCCCAGAAACGCGAGCCGTCCTTGCGCACGCGCCAATTTTCCTCCTCGAAGCGGCCCGTGCCCGCGGCGGTCGCGAGTTCCTTTTCGGGGAAGCCCTGCTCCCGCGCTTCCGCGGGATAGAAACGGGAGAAATGCTGCCCGAGAATTTCCGCCTCGTTGTAGCCTTTGAGCTGGCGGGCGCCGGCATTCCAGCCGGTGATGCGCCCGCCGGGGTCGAGGATGACGATGGCGTAGTCCTTCACGTTGCCCACCATCAGGCGCACGCGTTCCTCGCTCTCGCGCAGCGAAGCCTCGGCGCGCGTGCGGGCGATCAGGTCGCGGCGCAGGAGCAGGCCGGCGACGAACACGCTGATCGTGGCGAGGGCGCTGGTGCCGGTGATCGCGGCCAGCGTCCAGCGGCCGCTGCGATTCATCCGGTCGATGCGGCGCTGGAGGAGCTCGCGCTCTTCCTCTTCCATGTCGGCGCCGATCTGCTGGATCGCCAGGACGGTCTCGGTGCCGCGCAAGAACGGCGTGCGATCCACGACGGCATTGTCGGCGGTCGCGGATCGCCGTGCCGCGATGTGCCCGTCGATCAGGCCGCGGAATTGCGCGAGCAGCGGATCGAGCGCGTCGAGGCGCTTCTGTTGCGCGGGATTGTCGGCGACGAGCCGGCGCAGTTCCTGGAGCGTGGTCGTGAGGCGCGGGTCGGCCTCCTGTTTCGCCTGCAGCATGCGCAGGTCGCCGGTGAGGGCGTAGCCGCGCACGTTTGCCTGGATGCCGAGCACGTCGTTCAGCGCGCTTTCGATCCGGTTGAGCACTTCGCGCGTGTGGTCGACGCGGAGAAACGTTTCCCGATAGCGCGCGGCGCTCCACCATGCCGCGCCGCCGGTCAGCAGCAGCGCGAGCACGGCAAAGCCGAAGCCGAGAAACGTTCTGCGTTCGAGGGAAAGGCTCACGCGGGAATAAGATCGCGAAAATCGAGGTGGGTTCGATTCGCGAACAGCTTCGGCGGCGCCCGGGAAATCCGCGAGCGTTTTTCCGGCGGGAAATTTTTCCGGGCGCTCAGGCCTGGATCAAACCTTTGCGGATCGCGAAGCGCACGAGGTCGGTCTGCGTTTGCAGGCCGAGCTTGCGCAGCAGATTCGTGCGGTGCGTCTCGGCGGTGCGCGGGCTGATGAAAAGTTTTTCCGCGATCTCGGGGTTCGTGTGGCCCTCGGCCGCGAGTTGCAGCACCATGCGCTCGCGCTGCGTGAGCGATTGGAGCGGGTCGGCATCGTCGGCGGGTTTGGCGACGAGCGCGTTGATCGCCCATTCGGAGAGCGTGGCGCTGAGAAACCGGCGGCCCGCGAGCACTTCCTTGAGCGCGTGGGAAATCTCCTGCGACTCCGAGCCTTTCAGGATATACGCCATCGCGCCGGCGCGCAGCGCTTCGATGACGTAGGGCTCGTCGTTGTGCATCGAGAGCACGATGACGCGCGTGTGCGGACTGCTCGTGCGCGTCTGGCGGAGCACGTCGATGCCGTGGAGGCGCGGCATGTTGAGGTCGAGGATGAGGAGGTGCGGCTTGTGTTTTTCGACGAGTTGCGCGGCGGAGAGGCCGTCGGCGGCTTCGGCGACGACGTGGCACGTGCCCTCGCTCTCGAGGATGCCGCGCAGCCCGCGGCGCACGATCTCATGATCGTCGGCGATGATCGCAGTCGTCATGACGCGGCGGCCGGGCGGGCCGCGAGGGCGAATTCGGCGTGCAGCCGCGTGCCCTGGCCGGGTTGCGAGAACAGGTCGAATTCGCCGCCGGCCAGCCGCACGCGTTCGGCGAGACCGGCGAGCCCGAGCGAATCGTGGCGGGCGAGGGCGGCGGGCGCGTCGAAGCCGCGGCCGCGGTCGGAAATCTCCACGTGCAGCGCGCGGTCGTCGGCGGTGACGGTGACGGACGCCTGGTTCGCGCCGGAGTGACGGGCGACGTTGGTGAGCGCCTCCTGCACGATGCGAAAGACGGCGGTCTCGAGGTCGGGCGCGAGGCGCTCGATCGGCAGCGAGATTTCGAGGTCGATCGCAATGTTGGTCTGGCCCTGGAAAAGCTTCGCCTGCCACTCGAGCGCGGGGCGCAGGCCGAGGTCGTCGAGCATGCGCGGGCGAAGCTGCAGCGTCAGCTCGCGCACGCTGCGGAGCAATTCGGTGGAAACGGCGAGCGCGTCGGCGAGCGGCTGGCTCGGTGCGGCGTCGCGCGCGGCTTCGAGTTGGAAGCGCAGGCCGGTGAGCAGCTGGCCGATCTGGTCGTGCAGCTCCTGGGCGAGCGCGCGGCGCTCGTCTTCCTGCACGCGCAGCAGGCGCGTCGAGAGCGCCTGCAGGCGTGCGGCGTGGTCCTCCGCGCGGCGCTCGGCCTCGCGGCGCACGACGATTTCGTGCTCGAGGTCCTGGGTGCGCTCGGCGACCTGCGCGGCGAGCGAGCGGTTGAGCTCGGCGAGCTCGCGGGTGAGCGATTCGTTGAGCTGCTGCGTGTCGGCGTGCTTGAGCGCCTGGTTGAGCGAGAAGACGAGCTCGGTGAGGCAGCCGGGGCCGTGCAGCAGGAAATCGTGGGCGCCGAGCTTGAAGGCGGCGATCGTGGTCTCGCTGTTATGGAGCGCGGAGATCACGATCACGGGCAAGTCCTCGGCGCGCGCGCGCAGGTGACGCAGGGCATCGAGCATGGCGATCGTCTCGAGGTTTCGCCCGAGGACGACGGCGTCGAATTTCATCTCGCCGGCGAGCAGCGGCTCGAGCGCTTCCGGCGGCTCGGCGGCAAGCTCGAGTCGCGGCGCGCTCGCGGTGAAGAACAGCGCGACGGCGTTGCGCTCGGTCGGCTCCGGATCGAGGAAAAGCACGCGATGATTGGTGACCGGCAGGCGCGCGGCCGGCTGGTTGCGCTGGTGGCGCGCGTGCACGCGCTGGACGATCTCGCCGATGCGGCGGAAGTCGGGCGAGTTCTTGTCGATGCAGTCGACCGCGCCGGCGCGCAGCGCGCGCACCGCGAGTTCATACTGGCCATGGCCGCTGACCATGATGACGGGCGTCGGATCGCGGCGCGCGGTCAACTCGCCGAGCACCTGCAGCCCGTCGAGGTCGGGCATCATCAGGTCGAGCAGGAGCAGGTCGTAGCCGCCGCGCTCCATCGCTTCGAGACAACGCCGGCCGGAATCGACCACGGTGAGTTCGCACGCTGCGGCGTGACGGGAAAAATGCAGGCGGACCATGTCGGCGATCTGCACGTCGTCTTCAGCGTAAAGCACACGGATCATGGGCGTCGGCGATTCTGTAAACTTTCCGTATCGGCGCAACGCCGGCGGAAATTGAGGAGTTTTCCCCGGCAGCGGAGGGTTGCGTTGCGCATTTTGCGAGGCGGAAATACGGGCGCACCCGGATGGGGCGATGTCGCCCTTCCCGCTAATCTGGGCGCCATGATCTCACCCACAGCCAATCGCCGGTCGGTTTTTTCCGATCGATTCCGGAGCACCGCGCGTGCGCTCGGCATCGTGGGGGTGGCGTGGTCGCTGGGTGGCTGCGCGGGAGTTTCAAGCGCGGGCAAGGTCGCGCTCTTCGCGCAACAGGCCTCGCGGCCGATGCTCGTGCCGCGCGGCGAGGTCGTCGCCGCGGCGGAGCGCTATGCGGCGGCGCACGAGGGCGATTTTGTTTTGCAGGGCGCGGGGCGTTCGATGGAGCCGGTGTATTTTGCGGGCACGGCGATCGTCGTGCATCCGACGGCGATGCACATGCTGCGGATCGGCATGCCGGTCGTGTATCGCAACGAGCGCGGCGCGTGCGTCGCACACATGCTCGTCGAAAAGACGGCGGGCGGCTGGATCGCGGAAGGCTTGAACAACGCGGAGCCCGACGAGGCGCTGGTGACCGCGGACAATCTCGTGGGCGCGATCAAACAAGCGTTCGCGGCGGACGACGGACCGGCCGCGGCCGCGAGCGGCTTGCAAGTAGCGCTCGACAGCGTCCCGGGGCGGGACGCACGCATGACTTTGTTGCACTGACATGGTTCAGCGCGGCGGATGCCGCCGTGTTGGTAGACACACCAGCGCGCCCGTGCCGAGTTCACGCGGGCGCGCTGGTTAATTTTTCACGAAAGTCGGCCGGCGGGCGGCCGATTTAGGAGAATCCCCCATGATCGCGGATCTCTCCACGCCGCCGTCTCTCACTCTCACGCCCGAGGATGTCGTGCGCGAGGTGAAGAATTTGCCCTCGGCGCCGAAGGTGCTGCCGCGGCTCAAGCAACTGCTCGGCGACGGCAATTCCGCGATGCACGAGATCGTCGCGCTGGTGCGGCTCGATCCGGGGATCGCGGCCCGCGTGCTGCAGACGGCGAACAGCGCGTATTTCAGCAAAGGCGTGCGTTGCGTGACGGTCGACGAGGCCGTGCACCGCGTCGGCTACGATCAGGTCTACGAGCTCGTCTCGTATGCGGTCGCGTCGCAGGTGCTCGTGCGGCCGCTGGAAGTTTACGGCGTCGATGCGGACGAGCTTTGGAGAATGTCCGTGGCGTGCGCGCTCGCGGCGGAGACGCTCGCGGAACGGTCGGGGCAGGACCGCAACGTCGCCTACACGATCGGGCTGCTGCACTGCGTCGGCATGGTCGCGATCGACGAATGGGCGCTGCGCAACGCGCGCACGCTGGCGCTGACGACGATGGGTTTTCCGCGCGAGGCGACGCCGAGCGAACGCGCGCAGCTCGGTTTCACGCAGGCCGAGGCGGGCGGCGCGCTGCTCGCGGCGTGGGAATTTCCTTCGGCGATGTCCGAGCCCGTGCGCTGGCAATACACGCCGCTCGCCTCCGGCGGCTACCAGCGCATGGCCTGCCTCCTGCACGCGGCGAAGTGGCTGCGCTCCGCGGTGTGCGCGCCGATCGCGAGCGAGCGGCCGCCGCTGCCGGAAGCGGTGCAGTTGCAGCCGATCGGGCTGACGCCGGCGGCGTTGAAAAACATGGTGACGATCGTGCTGCGGCGGTTGAGCGAGGTCAGCTCGCTGCTCGATGTCGGCGAGACGCGCGTCGACACGCGCTCGATGTTTCCGGCGCAGACGTGGCGGAGCTGAGCGCGTGCGGCCGTTTTCTTTTTGTCGCGGAAGCGCGGAAGGACGGAAACACGGAAAAATTCAGGGCTGGCGCGGGTCCCGTGTTTCCTTGATTCCGTGATCAAGTTCGCGCCGGTCAGAGCTGTCGGATGCGGGGCGCGTTTTATTTTATCGCGGAAACACGGAAGGGCGGAAGCACGGAAAAAATCCCAGAGAGAGGGCGCTGTTCCGCGTTTCCGCTCTTCCGCGATTACGTGATAAAAGATCGCGCGCTCAGGATCTTCGTTCGCGCCGGGTCGGGCGCTGAGACGGCGTCGAAGACGCCCTACGGCACCGGACTCTTTTGCGACGCTTTTTAAGGGATGAACCGCTGCATCTCGCGGGCAACGTAGAGCGACGAGACCGCCATGTTACGCGCAGCGCGCGTAGATTTTTTGCAGCATCGCGACGGAAGCGGTGGGCGCGGCGGGCGCGTTCGCGGGACGATTTGCCGTCAGGCTGCAGCGCAGGAGGAGTTGCTCGTTTTCCTTGTCGAGCTGGAGAATCTGGAGGATGCGGCCGCGGGTTTTTTCGAGCTGGGCGCGCGTCTCGGGATCGCGAGCCGATGCGGCGGGCACGCTGCGCAGCGCGGCGAGCGTGAGGTCGAGTTTTTCGAGCAGCGCGCGTTTCTTTTCGAGCAGCGCCGGTTCGGGAGCGCGCTGGTGCTGACGGAGGAAACGGTTCTCGTCGAGGACGCAGAGATGGATTTCGTCGCAGAGCTGGTGATGCGCGCGGATCGTTTCGAGCTGGGTCATGGGGTGGCGGCGGTTTTGGCGGGAGAGGCGGTCGTGGCGGCGACGGGAACAAGAGTCTGCCGGCCGGTGGTGGTTTCGAAAATCTTGGCGACCTGGTCGCCGACGTGCTCGCGCCAGTCGAGGTGTTCGATGCGCCAGGCGGCCATGCGCGCGAGCTCGGCGAGATCGGGCGCCGGATTTGCGCCGGCGCCGTCGACGATGCTTTGGTAGGAGAGCTTCGCGCGATCGGTGATGCCGAGCCGCTCGTAGCAGAGCGCGAGTTGATACGTGATCGGCAGCCGCCACGCCGGGTCGGGCGAGAGCTCGAGCAGGCCGGCGTAGATCGCATGGGCGTTGAGCGTGTCGCCGCTCTCGAAGAAATCGTTGGCGAGCTGGTTGCCGGTGCGGCGCTGCCAATACGCCCAGCGCTTCGGGTCGGCGGCGACGCGGGATTTCTCGGTGCGCAGCAGCTCGAGCGTGGCGGCGAAAGCTTCCTGCGGGCGCTTCAGTTCGCGCAGGCTGATCGCGAGGAGATAACGCGCCTCGGGAATGTTTTCGTCGTCGGGCCATTGCTCGATGTAGGCGCGGAGCGTGGCGACGGCGCCTTCGAGATCGCCCTGGAGGCGGAGCGCGAAGCCGGCCTTGAAATGCGCGCGGGCGCGGTCGGCGGGCGCGAGGTCGAGGAGCCGGAGGCGCGTGTAGAACTTGTTCGCCTCGGCGAATTCGCCGGCCTGGAAATGCGTCTCGGCGATTTCGAACTGCGCGGTCTTCGCGAGCACCTGATAGTGATCGAAGCCTTCGTCGGACGGGAGCTTCAGCGTGGAGTTGATCACGCTGTAGAAACGCGCGATCGCGAGCTTGTAGACGCCGAGGTCGCGCAGCGTGCGGCCGAGGTCGAGCAAGGCATCGGGCGTGCGCTCGTCGCCGGGATAGTCCTTGAGGAAGCGTTCGTAGATCGCGGCGGCCTTCGTGAGCGCGCCCTGCTTGCGGTGCATGCGCGCGAGGGAGAGGAGCGCGGTCTTGGTTTCGCTCGGCCCCGCGTCGCGGGCGTCGAGGACCTGACGGAGCGCGATCTCGGCGGCGTCGTAATCGCCGCGATCGGTGAGGCTGACGCCGAGATTGAGCAGGCCGTGGATTTCGTCCGCCGCGCGTTTGGCGTGCTCGGCGGGTTTCGGCGCCGCCGGCGAGCCATTGATCGGGGCCATCGGCTCGGGCGGGGGTTCGTTGGCGCCGAGCGAAGCGGGCGAGGTGTTTTGCGGGAGAGGAAGAGGAGAATCGGCTGAAGCTGCGGACTCCGCGCGCGCGAGGCCGCGCGCTGCGCCGGCCAGCACGAGGCAGGCGAGAAGGCGCGCGGGGAAAGGCGGCGGAGAAAAACGGCGAATCATTTAGGCGTCTGCGTGTAGGTGGCGGAACTCGGAGGAAGGGTGGCGGGAGCGGCGGGAGCGCTGCGCGCGGCCGGGATCAGAAGGGTTGCGTCGCCAGGCTGCTTGGCGGATCCGGGAATTTGGAAATAGGGGAGAAAATCTTCCGGGCGGACGGCGGGGTGGGCGTCATCGGGAAGAATGGCGGGCGGCGCCGCTTTCGCGGGCGCGGTGGCCGAGTTGGGTGAAGCGATTTCCCTGGTGACCGGTTTGCTGTCGGCGACGGGCGCGGGTTCGTGCGATGGCGCAGGGATCGAGTGCGCCGCGGCGGCGTTGTCGGCCGCGACGGAGTTCTCGGTCGTGGAAAGTGCCGGCTGAGGCGGAGCCGCGGCGGGCGGCCGCGTGACCAGGTCGGGCGGCGGAACCGCCTCCTGAAAACGCAGTGGCATCGGGCCGAGCACGGGCAGGTAAGGAGCGGGCTTTCCTCCGTCCGCATCGGATCGCGGAGTGCGGGGAAGGGCATCGACGCCTTTCGGCGCCATTGCCGGGAGGAGCAGCAGGGAAAGCCAATGCATAGCCCTGCGCGCACCCGCCGGCAGATGCGGTGGTTCGCGGTGATTCATTTCGTGTGAGACGGTCCATGTGACTGGATGGTCCTGATTGTGCCCGACGAATTTATCGGCACGCCCCGTCGCTACTGAAATAAATTGGCGGCGGGAATTACCTAAGGGCCGTTCCGAAATGCCTCACTATTTGCGGCGGATTTGCAGGCGGCGCCGCACGGGTCCGGCAAAATCTGCGCGATCGGTCAACTCCGCGGCGGCATGCGGCCGTCGAGCAGCAGGCGCAAGTTGCGGCCGAGCTCGTCGAGCTTGTAAGGCTTTTGCGCGAAGAAGCGCTGGCCGAGCTGCTCGAATTCGTTGCGCGCTTCCGGCGAGATGTGGCCGCTGACGACCATCACTTTCAGCGTTGGCCGGCAGACGCGGATGATTTTCAGCACATCCACGCCGCTGGCGCCCGGCATGTTGAGATCGAGGAGGACGGCGTCGAACTGCTTCGCGGGATCGCTGATCAACTCGATCGCCTCGAGGCCCGAGGCGGCGGTGATCGCGTGGTAGCCTTTGCGCGCGAGCGAGGCGGAGAGCAGGTTGCGCAGCGATTCCTCGTCGTCGACGATGAGCAGCGACTCCGTGCCGCCGGGAAATTCGCCGGCGGCTGCGACGGCCTGCACGGCGGCGGCGTTTTCGGCGAGCGGCAGATAGACGCTGAACGTGCTGCCGGCGCCGGGCTTGCTCTGCACGTCGATGAAACCGTGGTGCGCGACGACGATGCCGTAAACGACCGCGAGCCCGAGGCCGGTGCCGCGATTGGCCTGCTTCGTCGTGAAAAACGGCTCGAAAATCCGCTGGCGCACCTCGGCGCTCATGCCCGTGCCGGTGTCGACGACCTGCATGCACGCGTAATCGCGGGCCGCATCGGCGCCGAGCGCCTGGATGCGCGCGCCGGGCTGCTTGCTCGTCGTGAGCGTGATCGCGCCGCCGTTCGGCATCGCGTCGCGGGCGTTCACGCAGAGGTTGAGCACGATCTGCTGGAGCTGGTTCTGGTCGGCGAGCAGCGGCGGGAGCCGGTCGAGCAGATCGAGGTTGATCGTGACGGTGCGCGGAAACGTCTCCGACATCAGCGAGACGAGATCGCGCGCGAGCTGGTTGAGATCGACGGGGGAGAACTTGACCTCAGTCTTGCGGCTGAAGGTGAGGATCTGCCGCACCAGGCCGCTCGCGCGCTGCGCGGCGCGGTGGATTTCGCGCAGGCTTTTCTGCAGCAGCGCGGAGTCATGCGTGTCCTGCTGGCAGAATTCGGAGTAGCCGTTGATGATCGCGAGGAGATTGTTGAAATCGTGCGCGATGCCGCCGGCGAGCGTGCCGAGGCTTTCCATCTTCTGCGCCTGGCGGAGCTCGGCCTCGAGTTTCTTCCGCTCGGTCACGTCCTCGCGCAGGCAGAGGAAATTCGTGATGTCGCCCGCGGGGCTGCGCAGGCAGGAGACCTTCACCGATTCCCAGACGATCGTGCCGTTGCTGCGCGTGGTCGAGAGCTCGCCGCGCCATTCGCGGCCGGCGCGCACGGTGGCCCAGAACGCCTGATACGATTCCTCGTTGTGGCCGTCGCGCAGGACTTCGATCCGGCGGTCGAGGATGTCCTCGAGCGTGCGGCCGCTCACCTCCATGAACTTCGAGTTCACGTATTGCGCGCGGCCGTCGAGGTCGGTGATGACGATGGAAACGGGCGACTGCTCGACCGCCCGCGACAGCCGGTAGAACTGCTCCTCCGCGAGCCGCTGGCGCGTGATGTCGCGGCCGACGGCGCGGATCGTGACGATCGCGCCGGTCTCGTCGGGCAGGCCGGTCTCCTCCCACGCGAACCAGCGGATGCCCTGCGGCGTGAGCCAGCGATGCTCGCCGACGGCGCGATGCGGCGGGCGTGCGAGCTCCGCGGCGGTCGATTCGAGGGCGGCGACGTCGTCCGGATGGACGAGATCGGCGACGAGCATGTCGACCAGCGCGGCGGGCGTGCGGCCGAATTTGCGCGCGAAGGAAAGGTTCGCCGAGACGATCCGGCCGTGCAGGTCGCGACAATACGCCGAGTCGGCGCTGGTTTCCCACGCGCCGAGCCACGGATCGGTGGACGACGAAGTGCCGGCGCCGGCGAAAGGCGCATTGGTCACGGCGGACATGTTAAAGAAATGGCATCGGTTCGCCGGCGCGCGACTTTAGCGGTGTTGCTCAAAGCAGGCCTTGCAGCATCGACGGCAGCCGCTGGAGCGAGTTCGCGATCGAAGCGCGCGCGAGCATCGATTCGGGCGTGTCCGCGCCGTAGAGAATTTTCCAGCCGGGCAATTCGATCCACGAATCGGCGGCGATCGGCGCGACCTGCTCGAAGCCGCCGGAGATGCCGGCATGGCGCACGAGATGATCGGCGACCTGCACCGCGGCGGCGAACAACTGGTGGCGCGGCGCGAGGTCCGGCTCGTTGTGATATTGCAGCGCGAAGACGATCTCCTCGGAAAGCTGGTGGCGCGCGATGTAGTGCGCGCCGATCTGGCCGTGATCCCAGCCGATGAGCTCGCGCTCGCGGCGGCAGAATTCCGTGGGATCGGCGACGGGCGTGTTCAGCAGCGCGCGGAGCTCGTCGGGAAACGCATACGCCATGACGACCTTGCCGACATTGTGCAGCAGGCCGATGAGGTAGTCGGTGTCGTCGTCGACGTGCAGCGGCGTGGACGCGAGAATCTCGCGCGTGAGCACGGCGGTGCCGAGACTGTGCGTCCACAGTTCCTTCCACGGCAGCGTGGGCGACGTCGTTTGCTGCATCTGCTCGAGTTCCTCGATGACGGGCGTGGCCATCGAGAGCTCGCGAATCTGCCGGAGCCCGAGGAAGAACACGGCCTCCTCGATGTTGTTCACGCGCGTGGAAAGCCCGAAGTAAACGGAGTTCACCATCCGCAGCAGCCGCGCCGAGAGCGACGGGTCGCGGCGGATCACCTCGGCGATTTGGGAATTCAAACTGTGCTCGGAGCGGACGAGCACGCTGAGCGCGCGGTTGATGCTTTGGAGCGAGGCGAGCTTCGGGCAGGCGTCGACGCGGCGGCGAATCTCGTCCTCGGCGAAAGGCGCGCTGCGCACCGGCGGCGGCAAAGTGGATTCCATGAGCATGGACTGGAAATGCGGACGCGCCTGGCACGAGCCGGGCGCGGAGTTCGCGCGAATCATCGGCGCGTTGCGCACCGCGCTTGAGCGAAACCGGGTCAAGCGCGCGCGATTCCGACGCGTCGCCCGCGCGATCGAAGGCGTGGATGAAAAATGAACCTAAAGCCGCGATGCGTTCGCGCCGATGCCGGATGCGCAGTCGCCTTCTCACCGCCTTAAATGTCCAACGGGAACGCGTTCCCTTCCTCCGAATTTGCGCCGACACCGGACTCCGGCTCGTTGCGCAGCTATCTCGCTCCCGGCGCCGTGGTGCGCGATCGAACGACCGGCATCGAGCACCCGATCAAAGTGTGCGCGCGCGCGGAAATCTATAAAAACACCGTCGTCGGTCGCTACACCTACCTGAAGCCGGGCGCGATCATCTACCCGAACACAACGGTCGGCCGGTTTTGTTCGATCGGGCGGGGCGTGCACATCGGCCCGCACACGCACCCGACGAATTTTCTGAGCACGCATCCATTCCAGTTTTATGCGGGCGAATTCAAAGAAGACGCGCCGTATCAGGACGTGCGGCGCGTGCCGTTCGATATGAGCGCGCGTCGCACGAGCGTCGGGCACGACGTCTGGATCGGAACGAATGCGATCGTCATGCCGGGAGTGACGATCGGACACGGCGCGATCGTCGGCGCGGGTTCGATCGTCACGCACGATGTGCCGCCTTATGCGATCGTCGTCGGCACGCCGGCGCGCGTGCTGCGGTATCGTTTCGAGGAGGAGACGGTCGCCGCGCTCCTCGAGCTCGAGTGGTGGAATCTTCCGCTCCACGAGCTGCAGGCGCTGCCCTTCGACGATATCGCGAGCTGCCTCCGGCAGCTGAAGGAGAAGGCCGCCGCACCGAAAACGGACGCCTCGCTCCCGGTCGCAAACAATCACGTCAACCTCCGCTGCGCATGAAAACCGCCTGCTTCATTCCGATCAAACAGGACAGCGAACGCGTCCCGGGAAAAAATCTTCGCCGCGTCGGCGGCGTGCCGCTCTATCAGGCGATCATCGTGAAGGCGCTCGACAGCGGCTGCTTCGCGCGCGTCTTCGTCGACACGAACAGCGCGGAGATCGCCGCCTTCGCGCGGCAGCACGGCGCCACGCCGATCGCACGCCAACCCGCGCTCGCGCTGCCGAGCGCCAACGGCAACGACCTGCTCAATCACCACGCGGCGATCGAGCCGGACTTCGATTGCTACTTTCAGCTCTTCGCCACGGCGCCGCTGCTGAAGATCGAAAGCATCCAGGGCGCGGTCGCGCGGCTGCTTGATTCCGCGGCGCACGATTCGGTGCTCACGACGATCGAGCACAAGGGCTTTTTCTGGCGCGCGGGCATGCCGGTCAGTTATCAGCCGAATCTGCTGCCGCGCAGCCAGGATCTCATGCCGATCGTCGAGGAGACGACGGCGCTTTACGGGATCACGCGTGCGTCGTTGTTGAAATATCGCAGCCGCATCGGCGCGACGCCGTTCTTCTTTCCGGTGTCGGCGATCGAGGCGGTCGACCTAAACACGGAGGACGACTTCGCGTATCTCGAGTGGCTCGTCGCCACCGGCCGGGCCGAGCTCCTGCCGCGCGAGCGGCGCGAGCTGATCCGTTTTTCTCCGGCATGCGCGGCATAGCGACGGCGCAGATTTCGGCGGGTGCAAAAACCTGCGTGCTCGTCGGCCCGCTCGATGCGGTGCCGGCGCTGGACTTGAGCGACTACGAGTCGATCCTCTGGTTTTCCGGCAATCAGACGTGGATGCCGCCTTCGGTGGCGGTCGACTATCGGCGGATCGCGGTGGAAAAACCCGAGCGATTCACGATCGAGCGCGCGAGTTCGGCGCTCGATCGCTTGATCCAACGCGATGCGCTCCGGCTACCCTCGATCTTCGTGACCGAAAAAGCGATGGTCGATACTTCCGGACGATTTCTGCCGGTCGTCGAGACGATCGTCGCGCAATGCGAGCGCCATGGGCGCGCGCGGCTCACGCGGCAGCAGGTGGGATTTGCGTGGCAGAGTCATCTCCTCGCGAATCTTCCCGCTTACGCGCGGCGGCGCGTGCCGGCAGCCTGGGCCGGCGCTCTCGCCGGCGTGCCGGCGTTCGTCTGCGGCTCGGGTCCTTCGCTCGAGACTTCGGGCGAAAAGCTGGCGGCGTTTGCGGATCGCGCGGTGGTTTTTGCGGCGGATTCGGCGCTCGTCGCGCTGGACCGGCGCGGGATCGCGGCGGATTTTGCCGTCACGGTCGATGCGACGAAGCTCCCGGAGAAATGTCTGCCCGCCGGCCGCATGCCTTCGCGTTTGCTCGCCGCGAGCATCAGTCCGCCGGCGTGGCGCCACGCCTTCGCGGACGACGCGGCGGGTTTCATCTCGGGCAACCAAATCACCGAAAACTGGCTCGCGAACCTGGGGCTGGCGCGCACGACGATCGGCGTCGCGGGAAACTGCGGCATCACCGCGCTCGAACTCGCGATCCATCTCGGGTGCGGCCCAATTTATCTGTTCGGCATGGACCACGCGCTCGACGCAAACGGCTCCGGCCGCCTGCACCAGCGCGAGACAGCCGAGCGGCCCGCGGGTGAAGAGACCCTTCAAGGTGGCGGCGAATACCCGAAGGTGCCGGGCAACTATCAGGAGAACGTCGCGACGCCATTCCTCCGCGAGTGGCGGATGCTCGACGCGCGCTGCGCGGAGTTGTCGCCGGGGCTCGTCTTCAACGTCACCGATCGCGGTGCGCGGCTCAGCAACACGACGCTCGTCGCTCCCGCCGCCTTCGCGCTCTCCACCGATGCGCTCGATAAATCCGCCCGGCTCGCGTCGCTCGCGCCGTGGGCCTCGATCGACGACGCAACGTGGCGCGGGATCGTCGCCGCCGTGCGGGGCGCGACGGACACCGTCGAGCCGCTCGTCGCGCAAGCTCGCGCCGCTCTGCAGGACGGCGACGAAGCCGACGCCATCCGCGTGCTGAAGGACGCATTTCGAGAGAAAACCTTTGGCCAGCTCATGGGCAGCTACGGCCTGAAGGCGATCCCACACCTGCTGCAACCCAGCGCCGGCAATCGCGCGCTCTGGACTACATTGGTCGACGAGTGCGTGCAGTTGCTCGCGCTCGCGAAAGGCCTCGCGTGAAACCCGGGAATTTTTTGCCGGCGCGAAAACTCTCGGCGCGACGCGGCCCGCTTTTCAGCGATTTCGATTTTTTAACTCGTTGTCGCTCGCGGCGCTAAGCGCGCATCGCTTCGCGTCGGTCCAGAACTTGCAACCCACGCCCGATTTTTTCCGCCATCATGAGCCGCCATCAAAACGTTCCTCCTCCCGCCACGGTTCGTCCCGGTGCGCCGACCCCCGTCAAGAGTTCGCCTGAAGACGAGTTGATGTATCACGACTTTGCCGAGCTCTCGGTGAAAGTCGCGAAGCGCCCGCTGGTGCTTTTTTTCGGCCGCCCGACATTTTCGGACAACACGAAATATCTTTTCCTGGCCACGGCGAAGGCCGCGATCGGTTGCGATGTCGTCTGGTGCACCTTCAGCAAGCCGCTCGCGACCGAGCTGCGAAAGCGCGGGCTGCCGTGCTTCGATCTCACCGCCGACATGCGGCAGTCGTGCAACCTGCTCCTCGAGGCGGCGGTCGCCGTCTTCTGCGAAAATCCGGCGGCCGCGCTCAACCTCAACAGCGGGCTGAGCGGCTGCCTCGCCGGCGCGCAAAAGCTCCAGCTCTGGCACGGCATCTCCGTCAAGCAGCTCGACCTGATGCTCATTTCGCACATGGAGGTGCGCGATAATTATTTTCGCCGGCAGCTCCGGTTCGCGACGCGCGTCGATCATTTTCTCAGCACCTCGGCGACGCTGGATGCGTTCTGGATTCGTGCGTTCGGCTGCACGAGCCTCGTGCGGGCCGGCCAGCCGCGCAACGAAGTCATCGTGCGTGCCCCGACCGAGGATGAGATGATCGGCGCCGAGCTTCCCCGCGAACAGCTCGACCTGATCAACTCGCCGAAGCGCAAATTCCTCGTCACGCCGACATGGCAGCGCGGCACGCCGATCTACATCTCGACGCCGGCGTTTTACGAGCGGCTGACGCGCTGGGCGACGGCGAACGATGCGATCGCGTTTGTGAAGCCGCATCCGTTTTTGCGGCGCTCCGAGCTGCCGAAGGATGTGCCCGGCCGGCTGCTTTTCCTCGATGCCGGCGTGGATGTTTACCCGTGGATGTCGAAGTTCGACGCGATGATCACCGATTACTCGTCGATCATGTTCGATTTCATGCTGACGAACCGGCCGATCTTCACGTTCAACACGCGCACGCAGGTCGCGTATGGCTTCGAGCCCGACTACTCGCTGATTCCGGAGGGATCGTTCCGCTACGAATTCACCGCCGAGAACTTCGAGGCCGTGGTGGAAAAAAATCTCGCCGATCATCCCCTCCGCATCGAGCAGCAGAAGCTCTGCGCGCAGTTGCATGAAACGCCGCCGGAAGACGCGTGCGCGCAGCTCGTGCAGTTCATCGCGGAGTGCAGCCGCAACGTCGTCGACAAGAGCTTCACGCTCACGAACCCGCTCAAGCCCGCCGAACTCCGCGCCGCCGTATGAAAGCCTATCCTTCTCCTGTCCGCCGCCGCGCCGTGCTCACCTATGGCACGTTCGATCTTTTTCACGTCGGTCACGTGAATCTCCTGCGCCGCCTGAAAGCGCTCGGCGACTACCTGATCGTCGCGGTCTCGACCGACGAATTCAACCGCGGCAAGGGCAAGGAGACGATCATCCGTTTCGAGGACCGCATCGAGATCGTGCGCAGTTGCCGCTATGTGGACCTCGCGATTCCGGAGACGCGCTGGGAACAGAAGATCGACGACGTGAAGCACTATGATGTGTCCATCTTCGCGATGGGCGACGACTGGGCGGGCAAATTCGATTTTCTCAAGGAATACTGCGAAGTCGTCTACCTGCCGCGCACCGCGAACATCTCGAGCACGTCGCTGAAAACGATTCTGAGCTCCTTCAATAAACCGCAGATGGAGCAGATGAAAGCGGCCCTCGATGCGATCTCCGCCATCGTGGCGAATTTCGACGGCGCGCGGCCGCGGGTGCAAACCCCTCCGGCTTCGCAAACGGATCCCGGTTCCGTGCTCGTATTGCCGCACCAAAGCACGCCCGATTTGCGCCAGAGCGCATAAGCACTGTCGCCGCTGGGCGCTCGAGACAGCGCCGCGGACGTCGCGGAAAGATTTCAGCAGCAGCCTTCGAACTGCCGATTCGAAGCCGCGCTTTTCCGACGAGGGCGGATTCGGTGCGCGAGATATTCGGCGCGGTTCCCTCGATCCGAAACTACGCCGCAAGGTGCGCCGAGCCTGCTTCGTGCACGAGGTGCTGGGCGACGTTTGCGACGACCGAATCCCAATCGCCCACCGCCGGCTGGCGGAAGAGGCGCATGCCCGGATACCACGGGCTGTCGGCGCGTTCGAGGAGCCAGCGCCAGTCGGGAGAATAGGGGAGCAACAGCCACACCGGCTTACCCATCGCGCCGGCGAGATGCGCGACTGAAGTGTCGACCGCGATCACGACGTCGAGCTGCGAGATGACGGCCGCGGTGTCGCTGAAATCTTCGATCAATTCGGTTTGATTCACCCGCGCTGGTTTCTCGGCGAAGAAGGCCGTTTCCTGCTCGTTGAGTTTGATCTGGAGGGAAACGAATTCGCAGCCGTCGACCGCGCAGAGGCGCTGGAAAATTTCGAACGGCATCGAGCGATTCGCGTCGTTCGAGTGCTTCGGATTGCCGCGCCAGACCAGGCCGACGCGGAAGCCGCGCGGCGGTCCGAGGCGTTCGCGCCACGTCGCGACGCGATCGGCCGGCGCGCGCACGTAGGGCACGGCCGCCGGAATCGTGTCGAGCTGCGTGTCGCACGCGAACGGCAGGCTGAGCAGCGGGCACTGAAAATCGAAATCGGGCAGCGGTTCGCCCCACGCGATGACCGAGGCGGCGCCGGGCAGGTCGGCGAGCAGCGATTTGAGCGGCGGCTGCACTTCGACGTGCACGGTCGCGCCCTGCGCGGCGAGCACGGCGGCGTAGCGGACAAACTGGATCGTGTCGCCGAGGCCCTGCTCCGAGTGGAGGAGGATTGTTTTTCCTTCGAGCGATTCGCCGCGCCACAGCGGCTGGGTGAAGCCGCGCTGCGGGCTCTTGTGCAGGACGACCCAGCGGTATTCGTAGCGCAGCCAGACGTCGCGGCGCAGGTCGCCGAGCGTGAGGCTCGCGATCGCCTGGTTGTATTTCACCGTGGAATTTTTCGGATCGACGGCGAGCGCGTGCTCGTAGGCGACGAGCGCCTCGGCCATTTTGTTCTGCGCCTTGAAATTGCCGGCGAGATTGCTCCAGGCCTGGAACGACTGCGGCGCGAGCTTGATCGCCTGGAAAAAATATTCCGTGGCTTCGTCGCCGCGGCCCTGCGCGCCCATGATGATGCCGAGCCGGTTGAACGTCTCGCCATGGTCGGGCTTCAGCGCGAGCGCGTGCTGCAGCGATTTTTCCGCGGCGGCGAAGCGCCGGAGCTTGCCCTGCGCGTAGCCGAGCGCGCTCCAGGCTTCGACCCACGCGGGTTTGAGGGCGAGGGCGGCCTCAAATTGCGCGATGGCGTCTTCCAGTTGCTCCGCGCCGAGAAACGCCCACGCGAGATCATAGAGCGGCTCGGGCGCGCGCGGTCGCAGCGCGATGGCCTGCTCCAGAAACGGGATCGCCTGCTGCGGCTGTTTCAGGCGTGTGAGCGCGCGGCCGAGATGCCAGAGCGCGAGCGGGTGCCGCGGCTGCTTTTTGAGAATCGCTTCGAAGCACTGGAAGGCTTCGTTGTATTTGCCGGTCTCGTGCAGTCGCACGCCGGTGTTGATGGGATCGACGGCGCTGGGCGCGGGTCCGCGCTGGGATCGCGGGAACGATCGGTTGGACATAAGGGTGTGTGCCCTGGGAAATCGTCACAAATGCGCGGCGCTTGAGGCGGCGCGCGCGGCCCGAACGCGCGAAGGCCCCGGCGCGAGCCGGGGCCTTGTGGCACATACGAAACCAACACTGCATGGCGCACGGGCCGGCCCGCTAAAGCCCGTTCGACAGGCTCTGGGTGAACCGACCCCCGCTCGCCGGGGCCTCCGCAGGAACCGGGACCTTTTTCGTTTAGCCTGGCCGCCGTTTCTTACGCGGCGGCCAGGGTTGGGCGAATCAGGACAATCCCTGAACGGAGGAGGTTTACTGCAGGAGGCGCAGGGCGCTTTGGGCGCTCTGGTTCGCCTGCGAGAGCATCGCGGTGCCGGCCTGCGTGAGGACGTTCCAGCGTGCGAGCTGGGTCGATTCCTCGGCGACGTCGACATCCGTGATCCGACTCGAGGCGGCCTCGAGGTTGGCCTTGTTCACCGTCAGCGTTTCGGCCGCGAAGCCGAGCACGCTCTGATACGCACCGTTGTTGGCGCGATCGGTCGCGACCGCGCTGATCGCATCGGTGATCGAGCTCAGGTCGCTGATGGTGACGCCGCTCGTGTCCGAGGCGAGGTCGACCGCCGCGGCCGTGACCGACTGCGAGCCGTCCTCGTTCGTGCTGACCGCGAGCGCGGTCGTGGAGCCGAACAGGGCGATGCCGTTGAACTTCTCGTCCGCGAGGTTGCTCAGCTCGGTGGTGAGCTGGGTGAACTCCGCGCTGTAGTTGGCGGTATCGTCCGAGTTCTTGGTCTTGTCCGTATAGAGCGTCGCGAGCTCGCTCATACGGTCGAGGATCTTGCCCGCCACTTTCATGACGCCGTCCTGCGTCTGCAGGAACGAGACCGCGTTGCCGATGTTGGTCGCAGCGGCGCCGGAGCGCTTGGCCGCGGCCGACAACTTCATCGAGACGGCCAGGCCGCCCGCGTCGTCGGAGGGGTTGACGATCTTCGAGCCGCTCGAGAGCCGGTTCAGGCTCCGTTGCAGCATGGTGTTCGAAGCAGCGAGGTTGTTGGAGGCAACCGTTGCCGCTGAATTAGTGTTAATCACGACTGACATGGTCTATCCTTGATCTTACGCGACTATCCGTCGTCGCCACGGGCCCGAGGGTCGGCGCGGGCCGCGCCGTCTGCGGCGAATGCCGCAAAAGTGATGCGCGCCGCAACCGCGCGGCGCGACATCAGGGGGTGAATCGAATTGGCAAAGAACCTCCGGCCTCAGCCCCAGCCCCGACAGACAACCGCTGAGCTTCGGGCCCGCGCGCCCGGCAATCACTCCGGGCGCGCGGTGGGACTAGGCGCTAGCTTACTGGAGCAGCTTCAGGGCGCTCTGCGCGCTCTGGTTGGCCTGGGCGAGCATCGCCGTGCCGGCCTGCACGAGGACGTTCCAGCGGGCGAGCTGGGTGGATTCCTGCGCGACATCCACATCCGTGATGCGACTCGAGGCGGCCTCGAGGTTGGCCTTGTTGATCGTGAGCACCTCGCTCGCGAAACCGAGCACGCTCTGGAACGCGCCGTTGTTCGCGCGGTCGGTCGCCACCGAGCTGATCGCGTCGGTGATCGACGTGAGATCGGTGATCGTGACTCCGCTCGTGTCGCTCGAGAGGTCGACGGCGGTGAGCGTCACGGCCTGGCTGCCGTCTTCATTGGTGCTGACGACGAGATCGCTCGTGCTGCCGAAGAGCGGGTTGCCGTTGAACGACTCCGAGGTGAGGTTGCCGAGCTCGGTGGTGAGCTGGGTGAATTCCGCCTGGTAGTTCGCGATGTCGTCCGAGTTCTTGGTCTTGTCCTTGTAGAGCGTCGCGAGTTCGCCCATGCGGTCGAGGATCTTGCCTCCGACCTTGAGCACGCCGTCCTGCGTCTGCAGGAACGAAACCGCGTTGCCGATGTTCGTGGCCGCGGCGCCGGAACGGCGCGCAGCGGCGGACAACTTCATCGAGACAGCCAGACCGCCGGCGTCGTCCGACGGGGTAACGATTTTCGAGCCGCTGGAGAGCCGGTTCAGGCTCTTCTGCAAATTATCATTCGAGGCGGCGAGGTTGTTCGCGGCGACGGTCGCCGAGAAGTTCGTGTTGATGACAACTGACATGGTGATCTTCCTTGATCGTTGAGCGTGGCGTCCGTGCCACATTCGTATCCGGGGGAGCGGCTCCGGATCGCGCCGGTCTTGGCACTTGCCTCGACGGGGGAAGCTATCGTCGCGGCCTCGAAAAAATTTATCCGCGGCCGGCGAATTTATTTTCGGCGCGCGCGCAGATTTTATTTAAGTCGCCGCACGCGACGCTGCGTTTCAGAGGAGAAATCACCGCGCCGTTCCCGCGCGGGGCGCGATCGCCCGCGGGAATTTTTTCTCCCGTCTTCGCGAAACGAGCCGCCGTCGCGCACGCCGTCGCGCGCGGCGGATGGCGCGCGGCCGACCGGGCGGTCCGGATCGCGCCCTGCGAAACGCCGCCCGCGCGCGGAAGCGTCGGCCCCGTCTCGGTCCCGGCCGGCGCCGCCGTCGAAAAGGGCCGTCACCGCGAGGGCGGGGGGCTGAATTTTCCCGTGCGAACCCGCTAAACCGGTTTCAGCGCGTGCCGATAAAGGTATGGCGCATTGCGCCCACACCTCCCGCCATGTCCGGCATCCAAATCTCAGGCCTGCTTTCCAATTCGTCCTTCGACTGGAAATCCATCGTCGACCAGCTCGTGCAGGCCGACAGCGCTCCGCTGACCAAGCTCAACAACGACAAGACCGCCAACTCCGACAAGGTCACCGCGCTCACCACCCTGAGCACCTCGCTGCAGGATCTGCAGGATTCGGTGCAGGCGATGCGCAGCAACGACATCTTCTCGCTGCGCACGGTCAGCGCGGCGAGCTCGACGACGTGGAAAACCACCTCCGCCACCGGCACCGCCGTCGGCGACTACGCGTTCAACGTCACGCAGCTCGCCACGAAAGCGAAGCAGACCGGCGCCGCCGGCGTCGCCGCGCCGCTCAACGATTCCGACGATGTCTCCGCGCTCACCCTCGCCACGCTGCACACCGCCACCGCGCTCACGGCGGGCACCTTCACGATCAACAACGCGCGGATCGACGTCGCGACCACCGATTCCCTGCAGGATGTCTTCGACGCGATCCACGACGCGACCGGCGACGACATCACGGCCAGTTACGATTCCGGGACCGACAAGATCACGCTCACGAGCGCGAGCCACGGCGAGGTGCTGCTCGGCTCGGTCAATGACACGAGCAATTTCCTCTCCGCGCTCAAGCTCGCGAACAACGGCACCGACACCACCACGAGCACCGGCACGCTCGGGCGGCTCAAGGCCACCGCCACGCTCGCCAGCGCCGGCCTCGCGACCGGCGTGAGCGGCACCGGCAGCTTCACGATCAACGGCACGTCGATCGACTACGACGCCGACAGCGATTCGTTGAACACGCTGATTTCGCGCATCAACCAGTCCGATGCCGGCGTGACCGCGAGCTACGATTCGACCAACGACCGGCTGAGCCTCACGAACAACTCCACCGGCGACAGCGGCATGAGCGTCACCGATACGTCCGGCCTGCTCGACGCGCTCGGGCTCACGACGACGGCCGGCGCGACGTTCACCCACGGCAAGAACGCGCTCTACACCGTGAACGGCGGCGGCACGCTCACCAGCGCGAGCAACACGCTCAGCTCGGGTTCGCACGGCATCACGGGGCTCGATGTCACCGTCAACACTCTCGGCTCCCAGACGCTCACGGTCGAAAGCGACACCACCACGATGGGAAACTACATCGGCGACTTCATCTCGAAGTTCAACGCCGTGCAGGATTTCGTCACGACCAACACAAAGACCGAAGTCAGCGGCACGAGCGTGACCACGTCCGTGCTCTCCGACAACCGCGAGGTGCAGAGCTGGGCGCGCCAGTTGCAGAGCATGGTTTTCGACGCGGTCGATGGTGCGACCGGCACGGTCAAGCGCCTCAACGACCTCGGCATCGATTTCGACAGCATCTCCGGCCACCTCACGATCAAGAACAGCGACAAACTCACCAACGCCGTCACCACGCATCCGGACGACGTGAAGGACTTTTTCTTCAAGGGCACGACCGGGATGGGCTCGAAGCTCTACTCCTATATCACCACGCTCAAGAGTTCGGACAGCGAGCAGCAAAGCCGCATCACCGCCGCGTCCACCGATATCGACAAGCAGATCACCGACCTGCAGGCGCGCCTCGACAACGAGCGCGAGCAGTTGACGAATTCCTTCATCGCGATGCTCGACGCCCAGTCGCAATCGCAGAACCAGGCGACCTATCTCACGAACGCGTTCTTCAAGAACAACAGCAGCAACTGATCCCGCGCCGTGCCCGCCCCTCGCCCTCTTTTTTTCTTCGCGCTCGCGCCGCTGCTGTTGCTGGTGGGCGGCTGCGCGCATCCGGCGTTCTACGATTCCTCGCGCACCGGCCCGTTTTTCGCGCCGGCCAATGTCTCCGCGGCGCCGACGCTCGCCGGCTTGCGGCGCGTCGTCGTGCTGCCGGTCGCCAGCGAAACCGTCGCGCCGCCCGAATCCGCGGCCGACCTCGACAGCGTGATCCGCACCGCGCTGCAGCATGAAAACCGTTTCGAGGTCGTCGCGCTTTCGCGCGACGAGTGCCGCGCCCGCTTTCACACGGAAGCACTGTCCTCGGCGGCCGCGCTGCCGCGCGACCTGCTGCCGACCCTGCAACGCGAATTCGCGGCGGACGGCGTGCTCTTCGTGGATCTCACGGTCTACGACGCGTATCGCCCGCTCGCGATCGGCTGGCGCGCGAAGCTCGCCACGATCGACGGCACGCGGCTGCTGTGGTCGTTCGACAACGTCTTCGCCGCCGACAATCCCGCCGTCGCCAACAGCGCGCGGCACTATTTCCTCCAGCGCGATACCGGCGGCGTGCCCGCCGACCTCACGCCGGCGGTGTTGCAGTCGCCCGGCCGCTTCGCGGCCTACGCGGCGGCGGCGATGTTCGACACGCTTCCGCCGGTGACGGCGCCCGTTTTACCCGAAAGTTCGGCCGCCCGCCGCGCAACGCGCTAAAGTTGCGCGCCCAACGGCCGATAACTTGCTCCATAACCAACGGCGTTCCCTGTAATCGACCATCAGCGGCTGACCGTTTCGTGCAGCGAAATAGCCAGAATTAGCCAATGATCTCCTCCACGTCCTCCACCGACCGCGCCGCCCGCCCGGAAATTCTTTCCCCGGCCGGCCAGTCTTCGGAACGTCCCTACACGCCCCGGCCGGATCAGATTTCGACCGAGAGCGCCGCCTTTCTCCGCTCCGAATTGCAACGCCAGCCGGAGGTTCGGCCCGAGGTCGTCGAGCGCGCCCGCGCGCTCGCGGCCGATCCGAATTATCCGCCGCGCGAGGCGCTGCGCGCCATCGCCGAAAAGATCCTGGCGGCGCCCGACCTGAGCGAAGACGAATCGTAAGCCCGGCCCCATGGTCGCCACCGGCTACGCGCGGACTTATCGCGCCAACTCAGTGCTCACGGCGAGTCCCGGCCAGCTCGTGCTGATGCTCTACGACGGCGCGCTGAAGGCGCTGTCGCTCGCCCGCGAGGCCTTCGAGCTGCCGCCCGAGCAGATCAGGCGGATCGAGACGATCAACACGCAGCTGCTCAAGGCGCAGGCGATCCTGGGCGAGTTGCAGAGCGGCTTGAACATGGAAGCCGGCGGCGAATTCGCGAAGACGATGCACCGCCTCTACGACTACCATAACCGCCGGCTCTTCGAGGCCAACCTGCGCAAGCAGGTCGAGCCCGTGATCGAAGTCGAGCGGCTCGTGCGCGAACTCCGCGATGCGTGGGCGCAGATGCTTTCGCAGCAGCAGGAGGGAAGTGCGGTGGAGCATATCCGCGGCGTCGCCTGAGCCATGGAAACTCCCGCGCAGATGTGTGCGCGGCTGATCGCCGCACTCGAAGACCTCGCCGGCCAGGAGGCCGCGGCGCTCGATGCGCGCGATTTTCGCGGGGCCGTCACGGTGCAGGATCGCGCCGCGCCCCTCGTGGAATTGCTCTGCGCGCACGCGGACGATGTCGCCGACGAAGCGTTGCGGGCGCGAATCGCGGCATTGATCGAGCGCCGCAACCGCACCGGCGAATGGCTCGCCGAGCAGATCGCGCGCGTGCGCGAGCAATTGCGCGAGACGCAGGTCGCGCAGCGTCGCGTCGCCCAGGTCGCGCCGGCCTACGGGCAGTCCGTGCGGCCCGCCGCGCGGCAGCTGGTCGCGGTCGGCTGAGAAATCTTCTCGGCGTCGCGGTGCGCGTTGCCCCGTGGCACGGGCGGCCTGCCCGCGATTTCTACTGGCAACGCAGCGGCAGTGCCGCCGGCCGAATCGAAGCGGCCGGAAACAAAAAACGGCGGTCAAAGACCGCCGCGATCGGCAGCACCGAGCCGAATGAAATCGCGCGAGGCGTTTTCCGTTTCCTCAACTCGCCACGGCGGCGAGCGGCGTGAGATGTTCCTCTTCGGCAATCGTCGCCTGCGCCGGCGGGCCCTCGAGCCAGGCGCTCGCGACCTTCGAGGCTTCGAGTTTCCAGTTGAGGCTCGGGGTCGAGTAGACCGCCATGATCGGAAACGCGTCGCTGCCTTTCCAGTTCAGGTTGGCCTTGAGGCAAATCGAGCCGTCCGCGAGCGCGAACGCCTGCAGGAAAATCGTGCCGCCCGGAAACGGCAGGTCGGAGCCGGCGCGCGGCGTGATCGTGAGGCGCGCGAGGCCGTGATGAAAATTCACCATGCGCGTGGTTTCCCACGCGCCACCTTCGACCACCGGCGATTCCGCGACGAGCGCGCGCTCGATGTCCGAGAGAAAAGAAAGTAAACGCATGGCTTCGCCGTTTATCGGCCCGTTCGCGGAGAACTTAAAAAAAATCGGGATTTGCCTAAAGTTTTACGCGGCCCGACCGAAGAGCGGGAAACTATGTTCGCGCCCCCAGCGGACTTGCCCCGGCGCATGGACACCGATTCGGCGTGTCCGGCCGCTCCTGCGTCGGCCGACCGCGACACGATTCTGATCGTCGAGGACGAGGATCACGTGGCGGCGTTGATCGCATGCATCCTCGAGCGCGCCCACTACCGCGTCCGGCGCGCGACGCACGGCGCGGAATGCGCGCGTCTCCTCGAGGAAAACGAGGCCGGCATCGCCCTCGTGCTGCTCGACTGCACGCTGCCGGATGTCGACGGGCGCGTGCTCTTCCACGAACTGCGCCATCTCGCGCCGGGCCTCCCCGTGATTTTCGTGACCGGCCGCGATGTGTCGCCGCTGCGCGTGGCCTTTGGCGCGGAGCACCGGGTCGGGTTTGTGCCCAAGCCGTTTTTCCCCGCCGCGGTGTTGAAACAAGTGAGGGAAACGATCGGCGCATCCGCCTGAATGCGTCGGGCGTAAGCGGCTAGGGTGAACATTTGTTTGAACTGCCGGTGACCGCTAGGTAGGCACGAGGGCTCCACTTCACAGCGCACATGTCGTTCGAGAAAATTCTTATCGTCGAAGACGACCTGGTCGTTCGCAATCTGCTGCAGAGTATATTCACGCGCCACAAGCTGCCGGTGAGCTGTGCGGACAATCTCGCGCAGGCGCAGGCGCACCTGGCGCGCGAGCCGTTCGACCTGATGATGCTCGACCTGCGGCTGCCCGATGGCGATGGGCTGAAATTTCTCGAGCAGGTTTCCGCGCTGCCCGAGCATCCGCTCGTCGTGATGGTGACGGGCTACGGCTCGATCGAGTCGGCGGTCGCCTGCATGCGCGCCGGCGCGTTCGACTACGTGCTGAAGCCGTTTTCGCCCTCGCAGATCGATGTCATCCTCCGCAAGGCGCAGACGTATCGCCAGCTCGTCAAGGTGAACAACCTCCTCAGCGACGACGCCGACAGCGAGGACAGCATGCTCGTCGGCCGCAGTCCGGCGATGATCCGGCTGCGGCAGCTCATCGACCGCGTGGCACCGACCGATGCGACGGTGCTCGTCACCGGCGAGAGCGGCACGGGCAAGGAGATGATCTCGCGCGAATTTTACCGGCGCAGCCCGCGCCGCGGCCAGCCGTTCATCAAGGTCAACTGCGCGGCGGTGTCGCAGACGCTGATCGAGAGCGAATTTTTCGGGCACGAGCGCGGCGCGTTCACCGGCGCGACCGAGCGGCGCGAGGGCCGCTTCGAGCTCGCGAACAACGGCACGCTGCTGCTCGACGAGGTGAGCGAGATCTCGCCGAGCCTGCAGGCGAAGCTGCTGCGCGTGCTGCAGGAGCGCGAGTTCGAGCGCGTCGGCGGCACGCGCACGATCAAGGTCAACGTGCGCATCATCGCGACGTCGAACCGCGATCTGATGAGCCACGTGACGAAGGGCGAGTTTCGCCAGGATCTTTATTACCGGCTCAACGTTTTCCCCGTGCACGTGCCGGCGCTGCGCGAGCGCGTCGAGGACATCCCGCTGCTCGCGGAGCATTTTCTCCGGCGCTTCACGCGCAAGCACGGCGTGAAAGTCACCGGCTTTTCCGAATCGGCCTGCGCCGCGATGCTCACGTATCGCTGGCCGGGCAACGTGCGCGAACTCCAAAACACCGTCGAGCGCGCGGTCATCCTTTCCGAATCGGGCCGGCCGGTCACCGCGGCCGCGCTCGGCCTGCCCGGCGATCTCGAGCCGACCGATGCGAACACGGCGCATCCGTGGGGCGGTTTCAGCGTGCCCGACGAAGTTGAACTGATGCGCGTGGAAGAACCCGCGGCGCTCGATGGCGGCGCGCCCTCCGTGACGAATGGCGCCGGCCATGTGTTGCGCCTCGAGGAACTGGAAAAGCAGGCGATCCGCGCCGCGCTGCGCCAGACCGCGGGCAATCGCACGCAAGCGGCCGCCGCGCTCGGCATCAGCATTCGCACGCTGCGCAACAAGCTCCAGGAATACCGCGACGCCGGCGATCCGATCGATGCCGGTGTCGAATCGGCCGAGGCGTGACGCGCGCCGGCCGCGCGGAATTTTATCGCGGCGACCGTTGACCTCCGGTCAGGCGGTTTCGGATTCGGCGGCGTTCACCGACGGCACCGCGGCGCCTGTTTCGCCCGGAAAGGAAGCGAACGCTCGGCGCCGTTTTTTTCCGCGCGCTTCGCCGGCGCGTCGATTTGCGCCGATTCCCTCCATTCGAGTTAAACCGCCGGAGAAACGGGCCGATATGCAGGAAGTTCCCACCCATCCTGCCTTCTCATGCCCGCCACCGTGGAAATCACCGAAGCGTTGATCCGCGATCATATCAATCGCGCGATCAAAGATGTTTTTAAAACGATGCTCGGTCGCGAACCGAGCTTCTGTGCGCAGGCCGACAAGGTGACGAGCGGACCGCTCATCACCTCCGAGCCGCAGCGGCCGCAGGTCGTCGGCACGGTGGGATTCATCGGGGACTGCAACGGCCTCATCTATCTGCACCTCGACCTCGCGTTCGCGAAAATCTGCACCTGCCACCTGCTCGGCATGAACGAGGGCGAGCTCGAGGCCGCGGGCGACGAAGTGATCAACGACGCCATCGGCGAGCTCACCAACATGACCGTGGGCAGCTTCAAGAACGGCCTCTGCGATGCGGGCTATCCGTGCAAGCTGACCATTCCCTCGATCCTGCGGGGCACGAATTTTTCGATCGAGCCGATCAGCTCCGCGGTGCGCCACGTGTATTTCTTCGACTGCGCGCAACACCGCGTGGTCGCGGACATCCTGATGAAGTCGGACGATTAAGCCGAAATTTCACCCCACCATGCGTTACAAAGTTCTAACCGTGGACGATTCGAAGACCGTCCGCATCATCGTCAAAAAAGCCTTCAAGCCCTTTGACTGTGAGATTTTCGAGGCGGCCAACGGCGTCGAGGGGCTGGCCGTCGCCGCGAAGGAGACGCCCGACCTCATCCTGCTCGACGTCACGATGCCCGTGATGGACGGCGTCGAGATGTTGACGAAGCTCAAGGCGGATCCGGCGTTGAAGGGCATTCCGGTCGTGATGCTGACGGCCGAAGGCGGCCGCGACAATGTGCTCAAGATCGCGAAGATCGGCGTGCGCGATTACCTCGTGAAACCGTTCAAGGAGGAAGTGCTCATCGAGAAATGCAGCCGCGTGGTCGACCTCAAGCCCGTCAACGAGGCGCCGGCGAAGGCGAAATCGATTTTGGATCCGGCGAACATCCTCATCGTCGAGGACAAGCCTGCGATCGTGCAGCAAATCCAGGAAGGCCTGAAACACACGCCGTGGACCCTGGCCGGCGCGAGCACGCAGGCGGAGGCGATCGACGCCTACACGAAAAATCCGCCCGACCTGATTCTCGTCAGCCTTTCGCTGCCGGAGGAATCCGCGTTCAGCCTCTTCCGCCACATCCGGACAAACGTGAAGACGAAATACACGCCGGTGTTCGCGCTCGTGGTGAAGACCGAGGTGGCGCAGCAACAGCAGGCGCAGACCGTCGGCTTCACCGCGATCATCACGAAGCCGATCGATACGACGGAGCTCGAGACGAAGATCGCGAAGGCGATGAACCTCGACACCTCGCAGCGCTATTACTCGATCGATTCCGAGCTGATGGTGATGCGCCTGCCCGAGCATTGCTCGCCGGCGGTGATCGCCGAGGCCGCCGCGTATCTGAAGCCGAAGTTCGCCGAGGCCGTCGACGCGGGCTACAACAAGATCGTCATCGACATTCACCAGATCAAGTCGCTGCACATGGGCATCATCAAGCTGCTCTTCCAGGCGATGCAGACCTGCCGCGAGCTCGCCATGCAGTTCGCGCTCGTGGGGAACGCGCAGATCATCTCCGAGTGCAAGGGTTTCGAGGACACGAAAAACTGGCAGTTCTACGATTCGCTCGAGGAGGCGAAGTCGAACCTCGGCCGCTCCACGCCGCAACTCGCGGCGGTCTGAGCGAGCCTCGAACGACAACGAGGAAAAAATTTAGTCAGGGGTGTGAAGGCTAGAACCGGCGGGCGGTGCGCATGTGGTCGCACCGCCCGCGTTTTTTTGCCCGAATCGTTTAACCCAAAGCACAGGGAGAACACAAAGGTCGGGGCGCGCGCAGCGCTGTGTTCTCTGCAAGCTCCGGGTTAAAAGAATTGGGCGAAAACGAAGCGATCGGAGTTACGCCCGTCTCGCGGTTTGCGCTGGGGAAAACGCCAATGTGCGTGGCATTCGATCAATCCATTTAAACACAGAGGACACGGAGAACACAGAGAGCGCGGAACGCAGCCGGCTCCGCGTTCTCGGCGATCTCCGTGTTTAAAATTTGAGATCGCTAAAAACAAAACCGCCCGGAGCGCTCACGCGCGTCCGGGCGGCCTGCGCCGGGAAAAATGACGATGGCTCAGGTGGCGGCGGCGATCGCCTGCACGGTTTCCGGCGCCACGACGCGGTCGATATCGAGCAGCGTCTTCACCGCGCCTTTCACCTTCGCCATCCCTAAAAGATATTCGGTGTTGATGCGCGCGCCAAATTCCGGCGTCGGCTCGATCTCGTTCGCGGCGAGCGTCACGACTTCCTCGACGCTGTCGACGATCAGGCCCATCTGCACGGTCTGCTCGCTCGGCAGCTTCACCTGCACGACGACGATGCACGTGCGCTCGGCGAATTCCGCCTTCAGTCCGAACTTCACGCGCATGTCCACGACCGGGATCACGCGGCCGCGCAGATTGATCACGCCGCGCACGAACGCCGGCATCTGCGGCACCGGTGTGATTTTCTGCATCCGGATAATCTCGCGCACCTTCAACACCCCGATTCCGTAGGCTTCGTTTTCGAGCACGACCGTGAGGTATTTGCCCGCGAGCGTTGACGTGGCGGAGGAGGCAGGAGCGGCGGTGGACATGGCGCGGATTCGGAGCGGGACACACCCGCTCGTTGCGCGATCCATCGGCTCCGTGCGCGAAAACTTTAGCGCGCAGCGTCGTGAAACACGCGCGCCATCGCTGCGAAAAGCGAGCGCGCGCCGGCACGGTTTCCGTCGAGGATCGGCACCGAAAAACGTAAACTTTTTCGGCGCGTGACCGATTTTAGGGTATTCAGCCCACGGCTGGCCTCCATGCCCACCGCTCCGAACCAAATCGCCGCGATCGATGATGCCATCAATCGCCTCGCGACCGAATCCATTCTCGCGCAAGTCGGCCGTGACGACGGCCTCGTCCCCGGTTACAGCCTGCTCGGAAACCTGCACGACCTCTGCGCTGGCGAACCGTCGCTGCAGGATCCGGTGACGGCGACGCAGCGCGCGCTCGAAAAACTGCTCGATGCGGCGCAACCGTTCGATGCGCCGACGCTCGAAGAACTGCGCTGGCTCGTGGAATGGCTGCCCGTCGCGCTCGAATGCGTGAAGACCGGCCAGCCCGTGCCGCCATTCGGCGCGCCGGCGTCGGCGCCGCCACCTCCGCCGCTGGAACCCGCGCCGGGCGCCGAGGCAACGCACGTCGCCGAAGACGTGCTGCTGAATCTCCAGCTCGACGAGAATCGCGAGCTGCTCACCGAATTCCACGCCGAGGCGGTCGATCACCTGCAGCAAATCGAGGCGGCGCTGCTCGCGCTCGATCACGAGCCGGACAACCCGGAGGCGCTCAACTCGATTTTCCGCTCGTTCCACACGATCAAGGGCAACGCCGGCTTCCTCGGGCTCGTGCCGATGCACACGCTCGCCCACGAAGTCGAATCGCTGCTCGATCTCGCGCGCAACCAGAAGCTCGCGCTCAACGCCGCGATCATCACCGAGATTCTGCGCAGCCGCGACGCGCTGCAGGCGCTCACGCAGCAGATCGCGCTCGCGCTGGAAAAAGGAAAACTCCCCGCCGAGATCGTGCCGGTCAGCCACCTGATTCGCGCCGTGAAAAAAGTGGCGAGCGGATCGGGCGCGACCGTCGCGCCCTTTGCCGCGCCCGCGCCGGAACCCGCGCCCGCGTCGGTTTCAACGCTGACGACTGCGCCCGCACCGGCGGCATCGTCCCCCGCGGCCGAGCCGCCGCTCGCACCCGTGGTGCCGATCGCCGACGAAGCCGCCGAAGCGGTCCCCGCCGCGATCGCGCCGGAGCCGAAAAAAAATGCGCCGGCGCCCGGCCCCGCGCCGCAAACCGCCGCGGCGACCGTGCGCGTCAACATCGAGAAACTCGACTCGCTGATGGATGTCGTCGGCGAACTCGTGATCGTGCAGAGCCAGATCCTCGAAACCGCGCGCCAGGCCGCCGCGGGCAACGCGACCTTGCAGCGCAACGTCGCGCAATTGAGCCGGATCACGAAGGAGCTGCAGTCGACCGCGATGGCGCTGCGCATGATTCCGATCAAGCCGACGTTCCAGAAAATGGAGCGGCTGGCGCGCGATCTCGCCCGCGACCTGAAGAAAAAGGTTTCGTTCGTCACCAGCGGCGAGGACACCGAACTCGACCGCACCGTCGTCGAGGAGATCGGCGATCCGCTCGTGCACATGGTGCGCAACGCGCTCGACCACGGCCTGGAGCCGCCGGAGGCGCGCCTCGCGGCCGGCAAGTCGGAGATCGGGGTCGTGCATCTCAAGGCTTACCACCAGGGCAGCAACATCGTCGTCCAGCTCGAAGACGACGGCCGCGGCCTCGATCCGGAAAAACTGCTCCGCCAGGCGATCCGCCGCGGCATCGTGCCGGAAAACGCGCAGCTCACGCGCGACGAGATCCTCGCGCTGATCTTCATGCCCGGATTTTCGACCGCCGAAAAAGTCACGGCCGTTTCGGGCCGCGGCGTCGGCATGGACGTGGTGAAGCGCAACATCGAGAAATTGCGCGGCAAGATCGAGATTTCCTCCGAAGTCGGCCGCGGCTCGACGTTCAAGATCAAGCTACCGCTCACGATGGCGATCATCGACGGGCTCGTCGTGCGCGTCGGCAGCGATCGTTTTATCCTGCCGAGCACCTCGGTGCAGATGGCGCTCCGGCCCGACCGCCAGCACATCAGCACCGTGCACGGACAGGGCGAGGTGCTCGATCTGCGCGGGCGCTTCGTGCCGATTCACCGGCTGCACCGGCGCTTCAACATTTCCGGCGAAGCCTCGAACCCGTGGGACGGGATCGTCGTGATCTTGGAAACTTCGGGCAAACTCTCCGCGCTGCTCGTCGACGAGATGATCAGCAAGCAGGAGGTCGTGATCAAGAATCTCGGCGCGTTCATGCAGAACCTGCCGGGCGTCGCCGGCGGCGCGATCCTCGGCGATGGCAACATCGCGTTGATCCTCGATCCCGGCTCGCTGCTGCAGGCGGCGTAAAACCTTTCGCTTTCCCCGTGAACTCCATGCCTTCGCTGCTTCCGCCGACGCTGAACGAAGTCTGCCAGCGCGCCCTGCAGCTGCCGTGTTCGCCCGCACTCCTGCCGCGGCTCATTTCGGTGCTGATGAACGCCGACAGCAGCGCCGACGAAATCGCCGACATCATCAAGGTCGACTCGGCGCTGGCCGCCTCGACCTTGCGGCTCGCCAACTCGGCGTTTTTCGCGAGCGGCGGCGCGGTGGAAACAGTTTCCGACGCCGTCGTCCGCCTCGGCCAGCGCGAGCTCTACCGCCTGGCGGCGCTCGCGCTCGTCAGCCGCTGGGAATCCGTGTCGGAGCGCGGCGAGCCCGGCGATTTCTGCCGCCACGCGTTGTGCACGGCGCTGGCCGCCGAGGTGCTCGCGGAGACGAGCGAGCGCGTCGATCCGCAGACCGCCTACACCGCCGGCCTGATTTGCGACCTCGGCAAGCTCGCCGTCGCGCACGCGTGCGCGCCGTTCTTCCCGGCGATCCGCACGCATTGCAGCACGCGCGGCGGCACGTGGTCGCAGGCCGAGCGCGAGGTGCTCGGCTACACGCATGCGGAAGTCGGCGGCCAGTTGCTCAGCGCCTGGAGTTTTCCGTCGCTGCTCGTCACCGCGGCGGTTTTTTGCGAGCGGCCGACCGAGGCGCCGGAGGAGGCGCTGCCGCTGCTCGCGCACCTGCACGCCGGCAAATACGTCGCGACATCCTTCGGGCCGGGCGTGGCGGAGGACGGTTTTCTTTTCGAGCTCAACACGGCGTTTCTCGTCGAGTGGGGCTTCACGCCGGAGCTGTTGCAGGAGACGATGACGATCGTGCACGACCGCGCGAAGCTGCGGCTGCAGGACCGGCTGACGCGCGGCGCGGTGGCGATGTGAGCGGAAGCGGCGCGCCGCGACCGATCGGGGCGCGGCTGTCGCGCCTCACGCGGCGAGCGACAATGTTTCGTTCACGTTGGGCATCTTCAGCGTGATGGCGCCGGTGCCGACATTGAGGTAGACGGTGCGATTGATCGTGCCGCCGAGCACGGCGTGGCGCACGGCGAAGCCGTGCTTCCTCAGCCAGTCGCTCGTCGCGCGGATGTTGCGTTCGCCGATCTTGAAATTGTCGGCGACGTTGAGCACCGAAGCGCCGCCGGCGAGCATCAGCCGCAGCCGCGACGGCTCGGCGCGCAGGCCGACGAGCGAATTCATCAGCAGCGGCAGGCCGGTGTCGGCGAACATCGCGGGCTGGCGTTGCGCCTTGTCCGCGGAGATCGAGGAGTCGGGCAGCATGATGTGCAGCAGGCCGCCGACTTTGGCGGTGGGATCGTAGGCGGCGATGCCGACGCACGAGCCGAGCGCGTAGGTGCTCAGCGTGAACGAAGGATTGTTCGACACGCCCATGTCGCCGACGCCCACGACGACGCGTTGGGCAAAAAGATCGGCAATGGTGGGAGAGCCCATGAAGCGTGCACGAGCGGCGACGTCAGCTCAGAGGTAGACCAGCAAACGCTGGCTAATCGGCGTGACCTGGTTGTGGCTGCGGATCTTGGCGATGGTGCCGGGACTGAGCGACTGGCCTTCGCCGATCAGCAGCAGGCCGTGCGGGCTGTAGATGCCGTTGGCGAGCACCATGCCGGGCTCGAGTTCGTGGAGCATGATTTCGCGCACCTGCTTGGGCAGTTGCACGAGGTTGCTGACTTTCAGAAACAGCCGCACGGCCTCCGGATCGTAGTCGGTGCCGGACTTCGCGAGAATGGAATCGATCGCGGCGGACTTCGTCAGGCCGGATTCGACGAAGCCGACCGCCACCGAGAGGCAGCGCGCGGGCCAGGGAATCGAATCGCCGGCGAGCCCGTCGGGATAACCGCGGCCGTCGTAGCGCTCGTGGTGCGCGCGGATGACTTCGCCGACATCGGCGCGCGGATCGACGAGCGCGGCGAGCGTCTGCCCGTAGATCGGGTGGCTGTGCAGCATCGCGCGCTCGCGCTCGGTGAGCTGGTCGGTCTTCGAGCGGAAGGCGCGCATCATCTCGCGCGGCATGCCGATCAGGCCGAGGTCGCAGAGCCAGGCGGCGGTGCGCAGCGCGTGGCGCTCGGTCTCGTTGAACTTGTCCGTCGCCGCCATCTGCGTCGCGAACTCGACCAGCGCCTTGGCCTGGCCGCCGAGAATCGGGTCGTAGGTCGTGAGGATGCGGCGGCAGAGCTCGAGCGAATTCTCGTAGCTGGTCGCGAGTTCGCGGTTGAGGCTGTCGAGCCGGTGGCGCTGCTGCTCGAGGTCGCGGACCTTGGCCTCGAGCGCGCCGTTGGCGTCGCGGAGCTGGCCGTTGAGGTTCTGCGTCTCGGCCTGGAGCTCCTCGTTGTGCGTGACGAGTTCGTGCCGCTGCACGGCGTTGCGCACGGTGGCGACGAGTTCCTCGCGCAGCCACGGCTTGGCGACGAAGCGGAAGATTTCGCCCTTGTTGATCGCGTCGACGATCGTCGGCAGCGCGAGGACCGCGGTGATGAGGATCCGCGAAGCGTGCGGGCGCAGGCGCCGGCTCTCGATCAGGAAGTCGAGGCCCATCATGTCGGGCATGCGCTGGTCGGAAATGATCACGGAGAAGTCGCGCTCGGCGAGAATCGCGAGCGCCTTCAGCGGGCTGGTGCAGGCGGTGATGTGGAAACCTTCGCGCTCGAGGGTGAATTTCAGCGCGTTGAGCACGACGGGTTCGTCGTCGACGATCAGGATCTCGGCGGTCGCGCGCGGTGGCGGGGGCGCGAAGGGCGCGTCGGCATCGGCGGAGGAGGGAATGGGCGGGGTGGCGATCATGCGGGAGTCGCCGCGAGCGGCGAAGGTGAGGAGGTCGGAGCGTTTTCCGGCGGACGAACGAGGAACTCGGCGACGTGGTCGAGCGGAAGCTGGTGTTGCGCGGCGCCGTTTTCCCACGCGACGCGCGGCATGCCGTAGACCACGCTCGTCGCTTCGTCCTGCGCGAAGGTCACCGCGCCGTGCTCGCGCAGCCGCAGCAATCCATCGGCGCCGTCGCGGCCCATGCCGGTCAGCACGCCGGCGACGGTGTGCGGCGCGCCGCCGGTGTCGACGACGGACTTGAAGAGCAGATCGACGGCGGGCCGCTGGTGCCAGACGGGCGGGCCGCTGATCACGCGCGCGCGGTAGTGATCCACCTGCCATTGCAGGAGCAGGTGGAAATTTCCCGGCGCGACGAGCGCGAGCCCCGGCTCGAGCCGATCGCCGTCGACCGCTTCGCGCACTTCGAGCGCGCACGTCTCGTTGAGCCGGTCGGCAAACGTCTTCGAAAAAACCGGCGGGATGTGCTGCACGATCGCGATCGGCGGAAGCTCGGCGGGCAGTTGCGTGAGGATTTCGCGCAGCGCCTCGGTGCCGCCGGTGGACGCGCCGAGCAGGATGAGATCGCGCGCGCGGCGGAACGGCGGAGTCGGCGGGCGGAAAACGGAGGACGGAGGACGGCTGCCCGGGAGGGCCGGGCGCGGCGCCACGGGTGGGTGTTCGCCGCGCTCGATCCTCTGTCCTCGGTTTTCCTCCCGCCGGTGGCGCAGGCGCGCGCCCGCGCTGGCCTTGATGCGCGCGATGAGCTGCGGTCCGAGATCGCCGAAGGAGTAGGGACCGCCCGGCTTCGCGAGCACGTCGAACGCGCCGAGCCGCAGCGCCTCGAGCACGTGATCCGAACCGCGCTGCGTGAGCGAACTCATGATGATCACGGGCAGCGGGCGCTGCTCCATGACGATCTTGAGAAACGTGAGCCCGTCCATGCGCGGCATCTCGAGGTCGAGCGTGATGACGTCGGGATTGAGCTGCTGGATCTTGTCGCGCGCGACGAAAGGATCGATCGCGGTGCCCACGACCTCGATCTCCGGGTCGCTCTTCAGCGCATCGGTGACGAGCTTCCGCACCATGGCGGAATCGTCGACGATCAGGACACGAATCGGGCGCGCGCTCATGGGATCAGGAGCCAAAAGGTTTCTGGTAGATCGCCGGCCGCAGCGACTGCAGCGGGTGACGCAGATGCGTGAGGCTTTCGGAGTGACCGACGAAGAGGAACCCGCCGGGCACGAGAAGCCGCGCGAGCCGCCCGACCAGTTCCTCCTGCGTCGGGCGGTCGAAATAGATCATGACGTTGCGGCAGAAAATCGCCTGGAACGGTTCGCTGAACGGCGGCTCGCCCTCGAGCAGGTTGAGTTGCTGGAAATTCACGCGCTCGCGCAGCGCCGGTTTCACGCGGTATTTCCCGGCTTGCGGCCCGAAGCCGCGCTGGAAGTGCGCGCGCAGCGTGTTCGCCGGGAGCTTGGCGACGCTTTCCTCGTCGTAGATCGCCGTCGTCGCCTTGTGCAGGATGCGGTGCGAGATGTCGGTCGCCTCGATTTGCCACGGCCACGTCGGCGAATGCTCCGCGAGCGTGATCGCGATCGAGTAGGGCTCTTCGCCGGACGAACACGCCGCGCTCCACACGCGCAGCGTTCGCCAGCGCTCGGCGCGCGCGCGCGCGGCAAGTTCCGGCAGCGCCTTCTCGCGCAGGAATTCGAAATGCGCGACTTCGCGGAAGAAGAACGTATGGTTCGTCGAGATCGCGTCGATCAGGTGCACGAGTTCCTCGCCGGCCTGGCCGGATTTCAGGAGCTGGCAGTAGTCGCCGACGCTCGGGAGATTGGTCGCACGCAGGCGCTTGCCGAGCCGCGCCGAAACGAGCTGGCGCTTGTCCGGGCCGAGGCTGATGCGGCTGCGCTCGTAGACGAGGCTGCGAATGAAATCGAACTCGCTGTCCCTCATGAGGAATATCCCCTGAACTATCGGCTCGCGCGTTTGAAAATGAAACGAGGCGCGCACGTTCGCGCCGAATTTTTTCGGACGCGCGGCGCGGCTTCGCCCGGCGGGCGGCAAAATTTTCCGCGCCATTTCCGCGCCCGCCTGAGCCGCCGTGCGATGGTGCAATCGGTGAGTTGTATTTCGCTCACGAGCTGCCGTTTACGCCGCGCGAAAAAACCATGGCACCGGCTTTGCTAAACCGCGACCGCATGATCGACCCGATTTTCCAAACCGACAACTACCAGTTGGCGCGGAAACTTCTCGATGCGGCGGTGCTGCGGCAGGAGGCGATCGCGACCAACGTCGCGAACGCCGAGACGCCGGGTTTTCGCCGGCTCGATCTGGCGCCCGATTTTGCCACGCAGCTCAAGGCCCGGCTCGCGGCGGGCGATTTCGCGCAGACGGCCGACACGATCCGGCCGCAGCTCGCCGAGGATCAGACCGCGCGCAGCATCCGCCCCGACGGCAACACCGTGGAGATGGAGCACGAGCTCCTCGCGATGAACCGCAACGCCGTCGAATACGAATACCTCACCGAGATCGTCTCGAACAATCTCAAGCAACTGAAGCTCGCGATCACCGGCCACAGCGCCGCCTGACATTTTTCACCTCCGACATGAATCTCATCGCCGGCATCGACGTTTCCGCAGGCGCGCTCGCGGCGCAGAAAACCCGCCTCGATATCGTCGCGCAGAACATCGCCAACGCCCAGACCACGCGCACGCCGAATGGCGGCCCGTATCAGCGGCAGATCGTGTCGTTCGAATCGGAGCTCGTGCGGCACAGTGGCAGCGGGCCGTCGCTGCAGAGCGTGAAGGTCGCCGCGATCTCCGCCGACCGCACGCCCGGCCAGCAGGTTTACAACCCGCAGCATCCCGACGCGGGTCCCGACGGGCTCGTGATGATGCCCAACGTCAATCTCTCCTACGAAATGGTCGACCTCATCACCGCCTCGCGCGCCTACGAGGCCAACCTCACCATCGTGAAAAACGCGCGCCTCATGGCGATGAAGGCCCTCGAGATCGGCAAGTAAGCCCGTCGCTCCGCGCCCCATGTCACCGATCGGCTCCGTCAATCCGCTGAATTCCGCGCCGCTCGGCCGCGTCGATGCGCCGCTGCCGAAGATCAGCCTGCCGGGCGGCCCGCACACCGCCGCGCCCGCGGATGGCTTCGGCCAGATGCTCGATGGGCTCGTCGCGACCGTCGAAGCGAAGCAGGGCGACGCGAACGCCATCACGCGCCAGGTGCTGCTCGGCGACAACGACCAGCTCCACCAGAGCGTGATCGCGATGCAGGAAGCGTCGGTCGCCTTCAACATGATGGTCGAGGTGCGCAACAAGCTCGTCGAGTCCTACCAGGAGCTCATGCGCATGCAGGTGTGAGCCCGCCGGCTCTTTCTTTTTTCTCCTTCTCTTAATCTTTCTCGTCCTTTTCGCGCCGCCATTCCCGCTCGATGAAAAATTTCACCCAGTCGCTCCTCGAACTCTGGAAGCAGCTCGGCCTCAACCAGCGCGTGTCGCTCGTCGTCGCCGCGCTCGCCGTCATCGGTGGACTCATCGGCGTCGTGCTGTGGTCGCAGCGGCCGGATTACCAGTTGCTCTACGCGCGGCTCGGCGAGAAGGACGCCGCGGCGGTGATCAGTTATCTGGAGACGCAGAACATCCCGCACCGCGTCACCGCCGGCGGCACCGCCGTGCAGGTGCCGACCAACATGGTCTACAAGCTCCGCATGGATCTCGCCGGCAAAGGCCTGCCGAGCGGCGAGGGCGTGGGTTTCGAGATTTTCGACAAGGGCCAGTTCGGCCTTTCCGATTTTGTGCAGCGCACGAATTACCTGCGCGCCGTGCAGGGCGAGCTCGCCCGCACGATCGCGCAATTGCAGGGCGTGCAGGCCGCGCGCGTCATGATCGTGCAGCCGGAAAACCGCCTGCTGCTCACCGAGCAGGGCGTGAAGTCCACCGCGTCCGTCTTCGTCGACGTCGGCGGCGGCCGGCTCGACATCGATCAGGTCAACGCCATCCGCCATCTCGTCGCCAACGCCGTCCAGGGCCTCGCGCCCGATCAGGTCGCCGTCGTCGACAATCGCGGCCGCACGCTTTCGGAAGAATTGAAACAGGATCCCACGCTCGGCACCGCATCGTCGCAGATTCGTTATCGCCAGCAGGTCGAGGACTATCTCGCGAAGAAGGTCGAATCGATGCTCGCGACCGTGATCGGCCCGGGCAACGCCGTCGTCCGCGTCTCCGCCGAGATCGACACCGAATCCACCACGCTCAATTCCGAAAAATGGGATCCCGACGGCCAGGTCGTGCGCACCCAGACGCAGACCGAGGACACGACCAATTCCAGCGAGTCGCGCGCGACCGGCGGCGCGACCGGCGTGAGCGCCAACGTCCCTGAAAAATCACAGGGCGTCGCACCCGACGCCGCGCGGCCGGTTTCCACTTCGGAGCAGAACCGCAAGAACCGCAGCACGACCTACGAGATCAACCGCACGATGACGAGCGTCACGCGCAATCCCGGCACGGTGAAAAACGTGACCGCCGCCGTGTTCATCGCGCCGCGGCTGGTGACGCCGCCCGCCGATCCCAACGCGCCGAAGGGCGCGCCGGCGCCGCAGCCGCAGGCGCAGAAACGCTCCGCGCAGGAGCTCGACGCGCTCCGGCAGATCGTGGTCAACGCGCTCGGCCTCAAGCCCGCGCCCGGCCAGGCGCTCGACTCGCTCGTGTCGCTGCAGGAAACGGAATTTCAATCCGCCGAGCGGCTCCCCGCGCAAATGGCGACGCTCGACGCGCAGGGCCGCTGGACGAGCTGGGTCGAGGCCGCGAGCCGCTGGGCCGCCGTCGTCGGCGCGATCGTGGTGTTGATCGTCTTCTGGCGCATGCTCTCGCGGCAGAAACCCGAGGCGGTGCCGATCGAAATTCTTTCCGCCGCGCCCGAGCAGGTGTCCCGCTCGATGTCGAACACCGCCAACGTCACGCCCGAGCTGCTCAACGATCTCATCAAGCAGAAACCCGCGAACATCGGCGTCGCCCTGCGCGAATGGGTTTCCGCCGGCACGGCGCAGCCCGCCGGAAAAAACTGATTTTCCCATGCGTCGAGGAATCGAGCAGTCGAGAAGTCGAGCCGCCGGCACCGCGCTGAGCCGATCACCGGGCATGGCGGCCTCTGACTTTTCGACTCCTCGGTTCCCCGACGCTTCGACCCTTTGCCTGCCATGAGCGATCTCGATTACGGCAAACTCACGCGCCAGCAGAAGCTCGCGATTTTTCTGATCATCATCGGGCCGGAAGCCGCGGCCGAGGTGCTGCGCCAGTTCGAGGACGCGGAGATCGAGCTGATCTGCCGCGAGATGTCGACGTTCAACGTCATTCCCGTCGAGGTGCAGCGGCTTTCGCTCGACGAATTCGCCGGCATGATCGCGAAGAGCGTCGGCTCCGCGCTCGGCGGGCTCGCCTACGCGCAACGCACGCTCGAGATCGCGAAGGGCGACTACAAGGCGTCGACGATCGTCGGCCGCATCGGGCCGGTCGTCGGCACGTCGGTCGAGGTGATCAAGGACATCTCCGAAATGGAGGGCCGGCAGATTTTCAATCTCGTGAAACACGAGCAGCCGCAGACGATTTCGTTTCTCCTGTCGTATCTCGACAGCAACAAGGCCGCCGAGGTCTTCGCCCTGCTCGGGCCCGAGCTCCGCGAGGAAGTCGTCGAGCGGCTCGGCACGATCGAGAGCACCTCGCTCGATCTCGTCAGCAAAATCGCGCGCAGCCTCGGCAAGCATTACGACAGCAAGGTCCGCCCGGCTTTCCATCGCAGCGGCGGCGTGCGCTCGGTCGCGGATTTGTTGAACCAGCTCGACAAGGAAATGAGCAAGAACCTGCTCGCGCGCCTCGAGGAGCGGAACCCGACGCTCAGCGCCGCGATCCGCAAGAAGCTCTTCAGCTTCGAGGATCTGCTCCGCCTGCAGCCGGCCGATTTGCAGCGCGTGCTGCGGGAAGTCGATTCGGCGAATCTCGCGATCGCGATGAAGTCCGCCAGCGAGGCGCTGCGCGACCGCATCTACGGTTCCATTTCGAAGCGCGCGGCCGAGAGCCTCAAGGAGGAGCTCGAGATGCTCGGGCCCGTGCGGCTCAAGGATGTCGAGGGCGCGCAGGACGCGATCATCCAGGTCGTGCGCCGGCTCGAGGAGGAAGGCCAGATCACGCTCGAGTCCGACTCGGCGCAGAGCCTCGTGGCCTGAACCATGGCTTACTCGAAACTCATTCCGTTCGATCGTCCGCTCGTCGGCGCCGCGATCGCCGGCAACGCCGGCCGCTACTACTCGGAAACCGAGCTCGCCGCGCGCGACGAGGCGAACTACCGGCGCGGCGTCGATCACGCGCGCGCGCTCGCGGACCAGCAGATGGTCGAGTTGCGTTCCGACATC
>DASZYB010000014.1:0-3555 GCA_035545575.1 Opitutaceae bacterium
ATCAGCAGCCCGAGCACATTCTCGGCGACGACGACCACGACGTCTGGCAGCGGCACATGGGGCACGACAGGCGACACGCAGTTGTTTTTGTTCAAACTCGATGGCACGGGCATCCTGGCGAACGACGACACGAGCGGGAATTTGCAGTCGCACCTGCCGGCGGGCGACACGCATCTGACGGCGCTGACTGCGGGCGACTATCTGATTGGCGTGACTGTCTATAATCTTGATCCACGTGACGCCTTCGGAAATCCCATTTTCCAAGATACTTTTCCGGGACTGGATCTTCCTCTCACTGCCGGTGTGCTCGATCACTGGCAAAACAACGAATCGCCCCGATCTGTCGGCGCTTACACGATCACGCTCACCGGCGCCTCGTATGTCACAGCCGTCCCGGAGCCGGCGACCACCGGGCTTTTGTTTGCGCTCGGCGGCGGGGTCGCAGTCTGGCGCGCGCGGAGACGGGCGGCATAATTTCCGCCGTGCCGCGCGGGATTGAACGGGCGGACTTTCGCCCGTTCGCTCGATGCAGGCCAAGTCGCCGTCTCCGATACGGACGACAATCAGGCACGACATTCGTCTGCGGGTGTTTCTTCGCCGATGGCCCACTTGAAATCTGCCGCCGCCGCGGTCTACGGTGTCGCGAGCATTTTGTTCACGCAGACTGAAACCATATCGGGAGCGAGTGCGCGTTGCGCGACGGCGGGAAGCACTGCGCGATGAAGGTATTCGTCGGCGCGGCGGGCGCGGAATCGGTTTTTCACCTCGGAAAGCGCTAGGCGCCGGCCGGGAGCGCCCAAACGGTCGGCGTGAAATGGCCGGAGTTTTTCGCTCCCGGCTCCTGTCCGCTGACCTCGAGCTGGCGCGAACCGTCAGCGAGCGTTCGATAGAGAAATGACGCGCCATCGGTGGTATCGCGCGGCAAACGAGCGCAGTAAGCAGGCACCAGCGATTCCAGTTTTTCGGGATAAGCTCCGTGATCCAGCCGGTATCGTTCGAGCGCGCAGACGAGCGCGGCCTGCTCGATGTCATTCGCGGTGGCGCCGGTCGCGCGCACAAAGTCCGGAAGGCGGGCGAGCGTCATGTTGCCAAGCCAGCGGTAGGGCGAGCGCGACGGACGCACCTCGAGCGGTATCCGGCTCATCGCGTCGATCCGTTCGGGGAAGATGCGTTCGTCGGCGGGCGAGAACAAAGATAGAACCTGCTCTTCAATCGCGGTGGCATATGCCACTTTGTTTTGCTGGACCCAGCCGTGAATCATCCACCACGGCCAGTCGACACCGCTAATCCGGCTGCCGAGCGAGGGCGCGGCGTCGATGAAGGCTAGAGCCCACACCCGCTCGACGCGGATCGTTTCCGCGAGATCGCGAAGCGACTGAAAGCCTTCGAGCTGCTGTTGCAGCGCCGCGAATTGCCGTTCGTTCCAGGCATGGATCGGAATGGCGTCATGCATCGGCTGCGTGGCGTGGGAGGCAAGCGCCTGGCCGATGAGCAACGAAAGCACCGACTTCGGCGATGATGCGGTGCAACTGCGGCCCAGGCGAAGCGCCGCGAACGTGTCGGCCAACGCGGCGTCGGCTTTTCCCGCGGCGAGTTCCATGCGCGCGCGAAACACGAGGAGACGGCCCACATCGAAAAGCGCGCCGAGCGAGATTCCGCTGGGCGCCGTGCTGAAATCGATGGTGGCCGACGCGCTGTCGCGTTCGCGGGCGGCGCGGCAAACCGAGTCGAGCAATTCCGCGGCGGGCGCAAACGCCCCGAGCACGTCGACCGCCGGGTTCTCGGAAGACGCGGTCGCGATCAGTCCCGCTTTCTTCATCTTTTCCCGCAGCGCGCCTGGATCGATCGTGGGCCCCGCGACGACGTCGAAGAACGGCTCGAGGCGATTCAGTTGGGCGGTGTCGCGAATCTTTTTGGCGCGGATGGACGACGCGGAGTCTTTGGCGATGAGGTCCGCGAGAAGCGGGGCTTTGAAAATGTCGCGCTCGGTCGGAACGGGCGGACTTTGAAAAGCTGCCTGGTCGAGGCGCGCGCCGCGGCGCGCGAAATCCTCCTGGAGGGCGCGCCACGCGCGATCGCCGCGCCAATTTTCCACGACGACGAAAAGCGCCGCGAGCGTCGCGAGACACGCGAGCGCGAGCAGCAGCTTCCTAACGAAGGCGATCAATTTGGGCGAAGTTTTCATGGAATTGGTTTTCGGCGAACCAGGCGATCGCCAGGGCCGGAGGAATCGAAGAGGGCGCCGGTTTGGGTGCGACCAGCGCGGTCGTGAGATGAAAAAGCCCCAGCGCGATCCAGATCGCGGCCAGTCCAAGCCACGCGTTGCGATACGGCCGGAAAAGTTCGATCACGACGGAGTCCCCGTTCATCGCGGCGTCGGCAACGGCGGCGCGGCGGGCGATGTCGAGTTTGGGAGCGGTGTGCGCGTGGCGCGCGAGCAGCCAGCTACGGGGCGTTTGTTTATCGTTCATCGCGTGGCCTCCACGAGTTCGCGCAGCGCACGCTTGGCATGGTGCAGCCGCGATTTGATCGTGCCGACGGGCACGCCGGCGATCTGGGCAATCTCATCGAGCGAGAAGTCTTCCAGCACGTGGAGCAGCAGGGCCGAGCGCTGCGGCGCCGGGATGCGCTCGACGAGGGAGAAAAACGCCTCCGCTTGTTCGCGTTGCAGCAGCAGGGAACGGGGATCAACGAGTTCGTCGTCCGGCACGTGCGGGATGAACTCTTCGTCGGGCGCGGGCGCGAAGATCGTCCCCGCGCGGGCGGCGCGGCGCCAATGCTGCACGCACTTTTGGTGTGCGATGCCGAAAAGCCATGAGGCGAACCGCGTGTCGTCGCGCAGCGTCGCGATGTGGCGAACGGCGGACGTGAAGGTTTCCTGCAGGATGTCGAGCGCCGCGTGTTCGTCGCGCAGCAGTTCGGCGACGTAGGTGTAGAGCGGCAACTGATGCCGTTCGAGGAGTGAGTTCCAGGCTGCGGGCGCATGGCGGCGGGCGGCGGAGATAAGATCGAGATCGGAGGGAGGCACGTTGAGGCGTCGAAGAGTGGAATGCGCGGCGGCGAAAAAGGTTCAATCGCCTTGATCGAAGCGGGCGCGGACGTGAAAGATGGTGGCGTGCAGCCAACCATGCACCGGCCTCAATGATACGCGGAGCCTATAGCGCGGGCTGGTTACGCGTGCTCCGGTGGGTTGGCGCAGGCGGTGTCTTGCTGGCCGCTCTTGCGCGCGCGACGGAAACCAGCGGCGCGAATCCCGACGCCACGACCTGGACCGCCGGAGCGGGCGCGTGGACGGAAATCGGGCGCTGGTCGGACGGCGCGCCCGATCCATCGCGTCGCGCCGTCGTGCGCGGGGACAGCGACGTGCGGGTGACCGACGGGACTTTTTTGGCCGGCGATCTGGAGATCGGCTTCAACGCCGGCGACCGCGCGCGCGTCGAGGTGAACGGCGGTGCGCTGGTGTTGATGCAGGACTCGCTCCGGCTCGGCGAATACACCGGGAGCGCCGGAGAGTTCGTTTTGCGCGACGGCGCGATGCACTGCGCGATGGATGTG
>DASZYB010000015.1:0-11413 GCA_035545575.1 Opitutaceae bacterium
GGCGGCCGCGGCGGGCGCGGCGGCGCGGGAAATGCCGCGGGCGATACGCCGCATCCGCTCGCGCCGACGGGCGTGCCCGGCGGATTGGCGACCGATGCGGCGACGGTGGCGGGCGGACGCCGCGGCGGCGCTGCCGCGGGACCGTTCGCCGTCGGCACGCCGCGGGCGGGCGTCAACTCCGGCCTGCTCGGTCCGGTGCGGTTGCTCGCACCGTGAACGACGGACGTGAGCTACGGATTGCACTTCCGTCGTGCGCGCTGATTTAATTTCGGCATGTCGCTCCAAAAATCCCCTGTGACGCGCGCCGAGTTTCTGCGCACCGGCGCGCACGGTCTCGGCGCGCTGGCGGTGTTGTCCGCTCTGCCGAATTCATCTCGCGCGGCCGCAGCGTCCGTTTCGACCGGCGCCGCTCCTGCGCCGTTCGACCTCCGCGATTTCGAGCGGTGGATCGTGGAGGAGTTCGAGCCGTCGGTTCGCCTGCCTGGCGGCGCCGGGCAATACGCGCGCTCGCCCGGCCAGACGACCGCCGAGCTCTACGGCGTCGCCGACATGGCGTGCATTTTCTACGCGCTCGGCCGGCTGCGGCCGACCGAGCCGGAACGCGCGCAGTGGGCGGCGGCGTTTCAGCAGTTTCAAAAACCCGACACCGGCTGGCTCGTCGAAAAATCCCCGACGCACGATCCGCTGCACAACACCGCGTTCGCGCTCGCGGCGATGGAGCTGCTCGATCTGCGGCCGCAGCATCCGGTGAAGATGGACGCCGCTTACGCGCACCCGCGCGAGTTTCTCGCGACGCTCGACTGGAAGAACAACGTTTACATCGACAGCCACAAGGGCGCCGGCGTCGGCGCGATCCACGCGCTCGTGCCCGAGCTCGGCACGCCGGCGTGGTTCGCGGAATATTTCGCGGCGTGCGACGCGCTCTTCGATGCGAACAACGGCATGATGGGCCGCGACAAGCCGGCGGGCGGCGACTCCGACCAGGTCGGCGGCACGTTTCACTACAGTTTTCTCTACCAGCACTTCAACCGGCGGATGCCGTTTCCCGAGCAGCGCATCGATGCCGTGCTGCACACGCAGATGCCCGACGGCTACTGGCGAGCGGACAATCATCTCTGGCTCACGCTCGACGCGATCTACCTCATGACGCGCGCGCTGCGGAATCGCCCGCACCGGTTCGACGATGTCGTCGCGTGCGTGCGCGGCGTGATGACGAACCTCGTGCGGGATGTCTACAGTCCCGCCGGTCGCAAGGCGACGTTCGTCGGCCGGCTCGCGGTTCACTCGGTCACGGCCGCGATCAGCATCGCCGCGGAAGCGCAGCAGTTTCTCGGCGCGCAGGAAGTGATCACCGCGCGGCCGCTGCGGCTCGTGCTCGATCGCCGGCCGTTCATCTGAGTCTTCACGTTTTTTCTTCGCACCATGCACCCCAAAATCCTCCTCGCGTTTCTCGCCCTCGCCGCGCCGCTCTCCGCCGCGGTGAAACTCGCCTCACCGTTCACCGATCACATGGTCCTGCAACGCGAGATGAAGGTGCCCGTGTGGGGCACCGCCGACGCGGGCGAACAGGTCGCGGTCGAATTCGCCGGCCAGAAAAAAACCGCGACGGCCGGCGCCGACGGCCAGTGGCGCGTCACCCTCGACCCGCTCACCGCCAGCGCCGAATCGCGCGACTTCGTCGTCAGCGGGACCAATCGGGAATCGAAAATCGAAAATCAAAAATTGTCCGACGTGCTCGTTGGCGAAGTGTGGCTCGCATCCGGCCAGTCGAACATGGCGTTTCCCGTTTCGAAGGCGCGCGCCAGCTACGCCGGCCTGCTCAACGAGGAGCAGGAAATCGCGGCGGCGAATTTCCCGCTGCTGCGGATGTTCACGGCCGCGTCGGTGAAAAGCTACGAACTGAAAACGACGGTCGGCGGCGAGTGGCTCGTGTGCTCGCCGCAGACGGTGCCGAATTTTTCCGCGATGGGTTATCTCTTCGGCCGCGACCTGCACCAGGCGTTGCACGTGCCGGTCGGCATCGTGACGGTTGCGTATGGCGCGAGCTGCGCGGAAGCCTGGATCTCGCGCGAGGCGCTCGCGGCGGATCCGCAGTTGAAGTTCATGCTCGATTCGCTCGACGAGTGCGTGAAGTTCTTCCGCACGCCCGCGGCCGAGCGCACCGGCGCCGCGCCGATCCGGCCGACGCCGATCAACAAGCCGCGCACGCCAAATCCGCGGCTCACCGACCCGGCGCAGGACCAGCATTTCGCGACGGTGCTCTTCAACGGCATGCTGAATCCGGTCATCCCGTTCGCGATCCGCGGCGCGATCTGGTATCAAGGCGAGTCGATCTGCTGGGGCACGCGCGGGCTCGATCTCTACGGCCACGTGCAGCAGGCGATGATCCGCGACTGGCGCGCACGCTGGGGCGAGGGCGATTTTCCGTTCTATCTCGTGCAGCTTCCCGGCCAGGAAAACATCTCCAACAATCCGCGCATCCGCGAGGAGCAGGCCGCGGTGCTCGCGCTGCCGCATACTGGCATGGCGGTCGCGATCGACACGGGCGAAGCGAAGAACGTCCATCCGCACAACAAGGAGCCCACGGCCGATCGCCTCGCGCGGCTCGCGCTGGCCGACGTCTACGGCCGGAAGATCGAGGCGCGCAGCCCGATGTTCGCGGCGCTGAAAATCGAAGGCGCGAACGCGCGCGTGCAATTCTCGCACGCGGCCGCCGGCCTCGCCGCGAAAGGCGGCGGCGCGCTGAAAGGTTTTCAGGTCGCCGGCGCAGATCAGAAATTCGTCGACGCCGACGCGCGCGTCGATGGCGACAGCGTCGTCGTGAGCAGCGCGCAAGTGCCGCAGCCCGTCGCGGTGCGCTACGCGTGGTGCGATTATCCCGAGGGCGTCGGCTGCAATCTCGTGAGCGGCGATCTGCCCGCCGCGCCGTTCCGCACTGACAAATGGAATTATCCGATCGAGGGACTCGTCGAGCATTGAGCGGATTTCGCCGCGCACCGACTTGGAAAATTTTTTGCCTATGAAATCGTTTTCATTGCTTGGCCTCGCCGGCGCGCTCGCGCTTTGCCCGGTGGTCGCGCGCGCCGACGTCAAACTCGCCTCGCCGTTCACCGATCACATGGTGTTGCAGCGCGAATTGCCCGTGCCGGTCTGGGGCTGGGCCGACCCGGGCGAGACGGTGACGGTGGAATTCGCCGGCCAGAAGAAAACCGCGACGGCCGGCGCCGACGGCCAGTGGCGCGTCACCCTCGACCCGCTCACTGCCAGCGCCGAATCGCGTGACTTCGTCGTCAGCGGAACCAATCGGGAATCGAAAATCGAAAATCAAAAATTGTCCGACGTGCTCGTCGGCGAAGTCTGGCTCGGCTCCGGGCAGTCGAACATGGAGTTCGTCGTCTCGAAGAAGGTGAAGTATTTTTCCGGCGTCGTGAACGAGGAGCAGGAGATCGCCGCGGCGGATCATCCGCTCGTGCGCATGTTCACCGCGGCGGGCACGAAAACTTTCGCGCCGCAAAAAACCGTCGCCGGCGAATGGCTCGTCTGCTCGCCCGAGACCGTCCCGGGATTTTCGGCCGTCGGCTATTTCTTCGCGCGCGACCTGCAGCAGCGGCTCGGCGTGCCGGTCGGCTTCATCACCGTCGCCTACGGCGCGAGTTGCGCGCAGGCGTGGATTCGCCGCGAGGCGATGCTCGACGATCCGGCGTTCAAGGCCGTGCTCGACCGTTTCGACGAAGCCGTGAAAAGTTTCACGCCGCCGACGCCCGAGGAGGAAGCGCAGCGCAAGGACGCCGCCGCCAAAGCGAAGGCAGCCGGCCAGCGCGCGCCGCGCGGCCGAGCGAATCCGGTGCAGGACCAGCACAACCCGACCGTCTGCTTCAACGGCATGGTCGCGCCCGTGATTCCCTACGCGATCCGCGGCGTGCTCTGGTATCAGGGCGAGTCGATCACCGCGCCGCGCGAATTGTTTCCGCGCTGGAACGAGCTGCTCGTCTCCGACTGGCGCAAGCTCTGGGGCCGCGAGCTGCCGTTTTATTTCGTCCAGCTCGCCGCGCTCGACAACAACTCCAACAGCCCGCAGGTGCGCGAGTGGCAGGCCGAGGCGCTGAGAATTCCGGACACCGCGATGGCGGTGACGATCGACATCGGCGACAAAAAGGACGTGCACCCGCACAACAAGGCGCCGCTGGGCGACCGGCTGACGCTGATCGCGCTCGCGCGCGACTACGGCCGCAAGCTCGAATACTCCGGCCCGCTCTGCCAGTCGGCGTCGGTCGACCGCGGCGCGATCCGCGTGAAATTTTCGCACGCGGGCGGCGGACTCGTGGCGAAGGACGGCGCGCTGAAGACGTTCGAAGTCGCCGGCGCCGACGGAAAATTCGTGCCGGCCGAGGCGACGATCGAGGGCGACACGCTGCTCGTGCGCGCCGCCGACGTGGGCGCGCCCGTCGTCGCGCGCTACGCGTGGGCGAACTATCCCGAAGGCGCGAATCTTTACAACGCAGCCGGCCTGCCCGCGGCGCCGTTCCGCACGGATCACCCGCTCTTCGAGGCGCAGCACGCGCAATAACGAAGAACTCGCGCGTCGTCGCTGGTCATTCGCGGCACGTGCGGTTCGCGCAGGCGGCTTGTTCGTGGAGTGGCACGGGCGTCTCGCCCGTGTTGCGCCGCGGAAAATTTCACGGGCGAGACGCCCGTGCCACTTGGCGGCAGATTCCAAACCGGCTGCAGAACGATTGAAGCCGCGGTAACGCGTCGCGCGCGACAAACGCGTCAAGCCGTCGCCGCCTCCATCCGTTTAAGATCAACCCAACCGTGTGGTCGGGGAGCGCGTTATCGATAGCGGCCGCGTGGCTTCGCGATCGCGGGCGATTAACGTCGTAGTTTCGCGCCGCGATTTCTAGAATGACCGACGCGCCGAGAACACGGCCGCCAAACACCCACATCATGAGAGACGACTATCTGCAGAGTGCCCTGAAGGTCATCGACGATCCCACCATTCTGGTGAACGTCGTGTCCCGCCGCGTCAAACAGCTCAAGCGCGGCAACCGCGCGCTGATCGAATCGCTGGAAAAACTTTTGCCGGAGGACATCGCGCTGCGCGAGATCGCCGAGGGCAAGATCACCTACGAACTGGCCACGCCGGAAGAGCTGGCGCGAAGCAGCGGAGGTCACGGGCCGCAAGCCGTGCACAACAGCACGTTCAGGGCGGCGTAGCAGGCGCGCGGCGACGGGGGCGTTCGCGGTGGAAGACGGATCGATCGTCTTTTCCGCCAGCGACGCGGCGTTCAATCGAGGCAGTTTTTTTTGTCACCGGCGACTCGTTGCCGCTGCCAGGTCGCAGGATAAATTTTTGCGAGCGAACCGTCAGCTTAGCAATCAACAAGCCTCGCCGCGCGAGCAGACTCATGGCGTCCGCCTTCAGGCGCGCTCCACAGCAGGCACGATTGGGAGAATCCCTGATAGTGAGGGCGAAAAGATTCCATTAGAGTAGCACATCCGCCGAAAGTCCTGCGGTTCTCATTTCGCCATGTGCCAACATCACGTCACGATCGGAAACCAGAAGCTGAAAGGAGTGCGGCACATTTGCTGTTTCTACGACTCATCCCAGCAACTGGAGTCGGTCTTTCTCCCTTACCTGCAGGAAGGAATTCGCAACGGCGAACACGTCGTGTGCATCTTTCCCGAAGGGGAGCACGCCAATCTTAAAGCCAAGCTCAAGGCAGGCGGTTCCGAACTCGAAGCGGCCGAATCGCGCGAGCAATTCAAGGTGCTCACGGAGGACGAGACCTACATCGCGGGCGGCAGTTTCGCCAAGACCCGCATGGCCGGCATGCTGAAAGACGTGCTCGAGGCCGCGAAGAACGGGCCGCATCCCACGGTGAGGACGTTGGGCGAGATGAGTTGGGCGCTGCGGAATCTGCCCGGCACGGACGAGCTCGCGGAATACGAATGCATGGTGAACGAACTGTGCGACACCTACGGCTGCACGCTGGCCTGCGCCTACGACTTGAACAAATTCAGCGGTCGCGTGCTGGCCGACGCCTTCGCCACGCACAGTCATATCGTGCTCAACGGCGTCATCCACGAGAACGTGCACTACATGCCGCCGGCGGAGTTTCTCGGCCATGTCGCGCGGCGACGTTCCGGTCCGGGCAAGCTCAGCGCGGAAGAAAATTAGTTATTACGTCTGGAGCAGCACTATCGTGCGCATCCGCTGCTGGCTCAGGCGTGCGCGCGGAACGCTAAGGGCGCTTTTTTCGCGACGAGACGCCAAATCGGTTTCGCCGCGCGACTCGAAAAGCAGACCAAACGTCGACCACGCCGGCGACGGTTGAAACCGTCGATTTCAGAGGAGAAATGCCACCTTTGGCCAAGGCTGTCCCGAGTTGGGACGGCGTCGATTTGGTGCCCAAGGGGGGACTCGAACCCCCATGCGGTTAAGCACAGGCTTCTGAGACCTGCGTGTCTACCAGTTCCACCACCTGGGCAATCTGCGGGAGGGGCAAAACACACACGCTCACCCTGCGGCGCAAGAAAATTGATTCCTGCGCGCTGCCGGCGCGCTGCTCTCGCGGAGGTCCGCATAACTCCGGTCCCGGGGTGCCGCGGCGCACGGATCACAGGCGCCGACGCGGATCGCGCGGACCACGCGGGCCGCGCGGACGGTGGCTTCACAGATCAGCCACGTCCGCGGGCGACGCGAAGCGGTTTCGGCGTCGGTTCAGGGGCTCGCGACGATCTGCGTGGTCACGTCGTTGCCGCTCGCGTCGACGAGGTGGCCGCGGTTGGTCTGCGCGGGGAGCGAGACGTTGCCCGAGGTCGCGCCGGCGGTGAAGAGCAACTGGCCCAGGCCGCTCACCTGCACGGACGCGCCGTTGTCCTGGCTGAGGTCGCCGCCGGTGATGCGCACGCCGCCATCGGCGCCGTTGATGATCAGCACGGGCACGACGCCGGGCGCCTTGGCGTTGATGTTCTCGATGTTCACCGGGCCGTTGAAATGCACGCCGGGGGCGTAGACGCCGGTGTAGCCTTTCGTATTCCAGAAGCTCGTATCGGCGGCACGCACACCGCCGAACTGGCCGTTGGTGCTCGAGATCGCGATGAACGCGATGTCGGCGACGCCGTCGTATTGCGTCGTTTCGTGGCCGACGAAGAGCGAACTGCCGTTGGTCGCGGGATCGTTGGTCGCGCTCGCGGGGAGGAGAATGTTGTAGTGGTTCGTCGGATCGAAGGCGGTGGCGCGGCCGACGGTGAAGACCGAGATGTTGCTCGTCTCGTTGGCGCCGGTGATGACGATGCCCACGTGGCCTTTCATGTAGGTCTGCCCCTGGTTGTAATTCACGGGCGCGGCCGGGCCGGAAGAGCCGTCGAGCACGAGCGAAAGCGTGCCGGCGCCGGCGAACTCCACCTGCACGATGTCGTTGTTCATATCGATGAACGAAGTGCGGACGGTGCGGCCCTGGGTCGTGATCGCTTCGGACGAACCGGTCACGAGCACCTGGTCGTAGAAGTTGCCGTTGGGGTGCGGCACGTTGGTCGCGGCGATCGCGCCGCCGCCGGTGACGAGCGTGCTCGTCGTCACGCCGACGATCGCGGGCGAACTGGTCGACGTGCCGCCGGAGTTGCTGATGATGGCGGTGTAGATGCCGGCGTCACCGGGTTGCACGCTGGGGATCGTGAGGGTGGCGCTCGTCGCGCCAGAGACGTCGGTGCCGTTGTGCTGCCACTTGAACGTCGGGCTTCCGCTGGCCGAGGCGCTGAGCGAAAGCGAGGCGCCGGCGCTCGCGGCCTGGCTGACGGGCTGCGCACTGAAGGTGGGCGCCGCGCCGCCGGCCACGCTGATCGTGTAGTTGAACGTATTCGACGCGAGGCCGCCGCCGCCGCCGAATTCGAAAGCTTTCAGGGTGATCGTGAAATCGCCCGCCTGGGTGGGCGTGCCGGTGAGGACGGGCGTCGTCGTGCTGTTTCCTCCCGTCGTATAACCATAGCCGTCGTCCATGCCGGGTGTCGTGGCGTCGAGCATGCCGCCGCCGCCGGTGAGGCTGCCGCCGCCGCCCTGCGTCGCCTGGATCACGAGCCCGGGCGGAATGTTGCCGCCGATCTGCCACGAGCCGATGTTGATCGTGTTGCTGACATTGAAGGCGATCGAATTGATCGGCGTGCCGACGTTCGTGGTGACGGGGCTGTTTTGCGAAGGCTGCAGGACGGTCGCGCCGGCGAGCGAGTGGAGCGCGCCGAGCGAGGCGGTGGCGGCGAGCGCGGAGCGGAGCACGGCGCCGAGAGGCGAGGCGGCGACGACTTCGTCGACGGCGGCGAGCACGCGCGTGGCTGGCGTGCGCTGGAGGAGCGTGATCAACATGACGGCGGGAACTTTGACCCGCAGCCAAGTGCGATTTTGGGAGAGACGAATGAGCGCGTTCATAGTGGGAGAATTAGATGGCGAAAAAAAGGGGCGGATCACTGGGCGTGGCGGGAAATCGACCAGAGGAACTCGGTCTGCAGCGTCCCGACGAATCCGGCCGCGCCGAGATCGACGTAGCGTGCGCCGGTGAAACGCGGCGCGGTGGCGAGTTGCTGCGGATTGTAGGTCGCCTGGATGTGGCAACTCATGCAGTTGGTCTGGACGCCGGTGTTGTTTGCGGCGGGCTGACCCAGCGGATCGAAGCCGGGGCGAGAATCGGGCAGATCGACGGGACGCAGGCCGGCTTCGAGCCAGGGATTGTAGGCGTAGACGGCGGGCGCGACGTTGTCGCCGCCGACGTAGGGCTGGTCAGGTGACAGCATCGCGTAGGCGACCGCCATCGCGTAGTGGCGCGCGGGGCCGGCGAGCTCGACCGGACGCGCCCGCACGATCGCGGCGGAACTCGGCGCGGGCGGAGTATCGGGCGCGGGCGTCCACCAGAACGTCTGCCACGTCCACCGCGCGATCTCGCGGCCGGCGACATGCATCGCGACGAGGACCGCGATGTCGCCGCCGGCGGCGTCGGTCCCGGGCTTCGCGGCGTTCAAGGCGGCGGCATCGGTGGCGGAGAGGCGGTAGTGGATGATCGCGGAGAGCGGGTAGGTGGTGTCGTCGGTGCGCGTGCTGCCGTCGGGCGCGAACGGTTCGTCGATCGCGCCGCTTCCGCTGCCGCCATCGAGCACGTCGAGCCAGACGGCGCCGGACCACTCGGCCGGACCCCACGGTTGCGGCGTGGCGGGGGGGCCGGACCAGGCTTTCAACGCGTAGTAGCGGCCGGCGACGAGATCGCGCGCGCGGATCACTTGGAACACCGGCTTGACCACGAGCGCGGTCGAGGGAAATGGCGGCACCTGTTGCGCGCCGCCGTCGAGGAGAAGATCCAGCGTCGCGCGCCGGAGCAGGCCTTGCTGGCGAATGTGGTCCGCGGCGGTGGGATCGAATTTCACGAAGCCGACGACGCGCGTGACCGGCAGGTCGAAAACGGCCGCCGCGGCCGCGGAGTCGTTGTCTTCGGCTTCGCTCGCGCGCCGGAGCTGATTCAGCGGACGCAGCACCGCGCGGCGCGGCGCGGCGGCAGTGCCGAGCGTGCGCCGCGGCGCGATGGCGAGCACATCCCGCGGGTCGGGCAGGCCGGCGAGTTCCTCGGGCGTGAGCCAGGTTTCAAATTGCCGCAGCCGCTGGCGCTCGGAAAATTGCGCGGTTTCCGCGGTGATCGCGGTCCACAGTCCCCAGCCGTGCAGGAAAATTTTTGCGGCGGCGGCGTCGCGTTCCTCGACGCTGGCGGCGCGCGCGGACTGCGTGATCCAGCTCGTGAGGGTGGCCTCGGTTTCGGGAAAACGAAAACCGGCGACGTGCGGATCGGAGAGCGGCGCCGCTCCTGGCGCTTGTGCGCGCCCGCTCGGCCCCGCTGCAACAGCAGCCAGCACGGAGGCGGCAAGAAAAGCGCGGAGAAGCATCGGCGTCGGGGTCCGCCAAAGTCTGTGTCGGTGCGACGAAGGGGAAAGCGACGGATCGTAACTGGGCTGTTACGCTGCTAAAGTTCTTGGGAAAACTCTTCGCAGGTTGGGGCCGCGGCGTTCTCGTCGCATGGCCTGCGAGAAACGCGGCGAGGGCGCCGCGTCCCCACCAGAATCCCGGAATTGAATCCCGGAGTTTTGAAATGAACGTTGAGAGTTCATTTCTAAACCTCGGCAAACGGCACGGGCGTCTCGCCGTGAAGAGGCCGGAACACGGGCGAGATGCCCGTGCCACTCACACCGGCCGCCCGGGAAGTGCAGAGTTGTGCGGTGCGCTAAGTAGATTCACCCTCGGCGGCGGATCGGTCCTGAGCTGACTTCGGCGGCGCGGCCCGTTTGGCTGGCGCGGTATGAAACCGATTCAGGCCGACGCGATCGCCGAGGGACTCTCGGACGACCTGCAGGATCTGCTGGTGCGCGAGGCGTTCGTGCGTCGGCAGCGCGAGCGGGTGCGGGCGGAGCTCGTGGCGAAGCGAGCGGAGGTGGCCGGTTTTACGCAGACGCGGCCGGCGTTTCTGGCGTTTCGCAAAGGCGCGAAGGAAAATTTCGAGTCGGCCGAGCAGCGGTTGCGCGGCGAACTCGCGCAGCTCGAGCAGCTGGCCGGCAACTGCGACCTGATTTTGGAAAAGTCCGACCGCACGATCCAAGCCGGGCTCGACGAGCTTGTGGAGGCGGAGGTGCCGGAGTTCCGCGCGGCGCGCGCGGCGGAGAAATTGCTGCCGGAGTGGGAGCAGTCGATCGGGCTTTATCGCGCGGCGTTGAAGCAGTTCGTCGCGACGCTCGGCGTGGCGCGAAACCAGATGGCCTCGGGCTACGATCGCAAGGCGGGAAAATTCGCGCCGGGCGCGATGGAGGCTTTCGATGCCGCGATCGCGTCGGCGAAACGGCTCGAGGTCGAGATGGCGGAGCCGAACCAGCTCGCGCGGCGCCACCGCGAGCTGCTCGGGCTCGATGCGTCGACGACGGCGGTGGCATCGGACCAGATTTCACCGCTGCCTTATTTGCCGAATCACGGGCCGGCGAAGCTCGTGACGGCGCTCAAGGCGGCGTCGCTCGAAGTCGCGGCCGCACGGATCGTCGGATTGATCGACGAATGCGAGCGGATGCACGCGGAGGGCGTGCCGGCTTTGCTGGAGGAAATGGCGCGCGTGCGCGACGGGCACGCGGCAAGCCGGCGGCGGCACCTGCTCGGGCCGCTCGAGCAAATCCGCGCGATGGCGGATGGCGCGGTCGATCCGGTGAAAATGAACGAGGTGTATGCGGCGATGGAAGCGCGCTTCGTGACGCTGACCGGCTGAGGCCGATTTTCGCGTGAGCAACGAGCCGGAAAAACAACCGACGTGGGCGAAGTTTCGCGCGCCGGCGGCGGCGCCCAAGCCGCCGGCCGGCCGGGCGGAACCGGCGAAGCCCGCGCCGCTGAAGCCGCTCGCGCCCG
>DASZYB010000016.1:0-175456 GCA_035545575.1 Opitutaceae bacterium
GTCTATCATCCTGCTTCATCCACCAACCCTGCCGTCCGCGGGAACCCCTTCCAGCGGATCGGAAATCTTACGCGGCGTGCGCCAGGCCGTTCGGCGTGCCCGGACCGTGCAGGCGGTCGCGGTACACGGACGGCGATTCCCCCGCGATACGTCGGAACACGCGGTTGAACTGCGACAGCGACTGGAAGCCCGCCTCGTAAGCCGCCTCGCTCACGCGCTTGTGCGGGTTGAGCAGGATGTTCTTCACCTTCTCCACGCGCACGCGTGCGAGGTAGTCGGTGAACGTCATGCCCGTCGCCTTTTTGAAGGTCTTGCAGAAATAGAAGGCGCTCATGTTCACCGCCTGCGCGACCTGCGTGAGCGAGAGCTCGTCGGCCTGATGTTCGGCGATGTAGGCGCGCGCTTTCGCGACGGCGGGCGACTCGGCCGCGGCCTCCTGCACCATGAGCTGGTTGCTCAGCGCGGCGAGGTGTTGCGCGAAAATCGTCAGCAGCCGCAGGATCGACTCGTATTGCTTGCGCGTCACGACGCGCGTCTGGAAAAACGCCTCCTCGAGCTGCGTCAGGTCGACTTCCGTGCCCCAGCGCACGAGCTCGCGCGTCGCGTGCGCGAAGGCGGTGCGCGTCGGGCGGTGCAGGAGAATCTGCCCGGTCTGGAGAAATGCGATGAGGTTGTCGCCCACGCGCACCGGCACCGCGGAGTCGCAGAGGCCCGCGAAGCACTTGAGCGTTTTCGGCCCGAGCCGCGCCTCCTCCTCGACGCGTTTCTGCAATTGCAGGCAGGCGGCGCACGAGTGGTTCGAGCGCGCCATCAACAGGCAGAACGGGTTTTCCTTCGGGTCGCCGTGCAGCGGCAGGTCGAAGGTCTCGATCGCCCGCAGCGCGATCGGCAGCCCGGTCGTCTCGCGGAAAGCCTGCTCGTAGTCGCGGAAAATCTGCGAGCGCTTCAACTGCGACACGAGCGCGCGGCTCTGCTGCAACGACGTCGGTTCGACGACATTCGCCGGCAGCGCACCGGCAGGATCGTGTTCGTCTCGCGGCGCCGGAGGGAGCATGGGGGAAGGGGATGGTTTACGCCGCGACGACGCGCGGCGCGGGAAAATTGCGCGCCTGCGCGAGATCGCGCCGCAGATCGGCGCGGAAGTCGGGATGCGCGATCGAGATCAGCGCTTCGCCGCGCTCGCGCAGCGATTTGCCGTGGAGGTTGACGGCACCGTATTCCGTCACGACCCAGTGCACGTGGCCGCGCGTCGTCACGACGCCGGCGCCGGGATTGAGCTGCACGACGAGGCGGGAAACTTTTCCGCCGGCCGCGGTGGAGGGCAGCGCGATAATCGGCTTGCCGCCGGGCGAGAGCGCCGCGCCGCGGATGAAATCCATCTGGCCGCCGATGCCGGAGAACACGCGGTGCCCGATCGAGTCGGCGCAGACCTGGCCGGTGAGATCGATCTGGATCGCGGAGTTGATCGCGACGACCTTCGGATTCTTGCGGATCACCGCGGTGTCGTTCGTCCAGTCGCACGGGTAGAAGTTGACGAGCGGATTGTCGTGGACGAACGCGAAGAGCCGCTTCGTGCCGTTGATGAAGCTCGTGACGATGCGCCCGACGCCGACGCTCTTGAGCCGGTTCGTGACCGCGCCCGATTCGACGAGATCGACGACGCGATCGGAAAACATCTCCGTGTGAATGCCAAGGTCGCGCTTGTGGTGCAGTCGCGCGAGCACCGCGTCGGGGATGCCGCCGATGCCCATCTGCAAGGTCGATCCGTCCTCGACGAGGTTGGCGACGAGCTCGCCGATCCGCGCCTCGACGGGCGTCTCCGGCTCGGGATGGTGCTCGTGCAGCGCGCGATTCGTCGCGACGAAGGCGTGGATGCGGTCGAACCGCAGCACATTGTTGCCGTGCGTGCGCGGCATCTGCTCGTTGATTTCGGCGACGACCATCCGCGCGGTTTCGGCGGCGGCCTTGGCCGCGTCGCACGAGGTGCCGAGCGAGCACAAGCCGTGCGCATCGGGCGGCGAGACCTGGAGAAAGGCGACGTCGAGCTTCACCGCGCCCGAAAGAAACAGGCCCGGGATGTCGGAGAGGAAAATCGGCACGAAGTCCGCGCGGTTGTCCGCGATCGCGGCTCGCAACGGCGCGCCGGTGAAGAGCGAGACCGAGCGGAATTCGCTTTCGCGTCCTTTATCCGCGAAAGGCGCCGGGCCCGCGGTGTGCAGATGAAACAGGCGCACGTCGGCAAGGTCGTGTCGCGCGCACAATGCGTCGATCAACGGCGCCGGCGTGGCGCACGCGCCATGCAGAAAAATATTGGTGCCGCTGCGCACGACCGACACGACGTCGGCCGCGGAGGCGGCGCGGGATTTCCATTCGAAAGTCATGGCAAAAATGCTTCACCGAGAATCTGTCCGATCATGCCGTCGAGCGAAGCGCGGAAGCTGCGCAGTCTCTGGCAACACCTGCGCATATTTTGTCGCGCAACCGACGGTTCAGTAGTTAGGCAACTCATGCGCCGAATCAGGCAACTGATGCGAGGCCCGCGCGAAGCGGCCGGAGTAAACTGAAAATATGCAGGCGAGCTCCCCACCACCCGCCCGGCCGGATGACTCCGGCCCGCCCCCCTCGCGCGTCGCGCGCGTCGCCGTCCTCGGCGCCGGCATCACCGGCCTCACGGCCGCGTGGCACCTGCAGCGCACCGGCCACGCGCCGACGGTCTTCGAAAAATCCGCGCGCGTCGGCGGCGCGATCGGCGCACACCGCGAAGGCGGCTGGCTGCACGAACTCGGGCCGAACTCGCTGCTCGAGGGCTCGACGGAGCTTGCGACGTTTGTGGACGCGGTCGGCCTCGGCGCGCGCCGGCTCTACGCCGCCGACGCGGCAAAGAAACGCTACCTCGTGCGCGATGGCCGGCTCGTCGCGATGCCGGATTCGCCGCGCACGTTCCTGACGACGAAGCTGTTTTCCTGGCGCGCGAAGGCGGGCCTCGCGCTCGAGCCGTTCCGGCCGCGCAGCGCGGCGGATGCGGACGAGAGTGTCGCGGATTTTGTCGTGCGCCGGCTCGGCCGAGAATTTCTCGACTACGCGATCAACCCGAGTGTCGGCGGCGTCTACGCCGGCGATCCGCGCCGGCTCTCGGTGCGGCACGGCTTCCCGAAACTTTTCGCGCTCGAGCAGGAACACGGTTCGCTGCTGCGCGGGGCCTTCGCGCGGCGCAATACGAGCGGCGGACCCAAAGGCCGCATCTTCTCGTTTCCCGAAGGGCTCGGCGAAATGCCGCAGGCGCTCGCCCGCGCGCTCGGCGATCGCGTGCGACTCGAGACGCGCGTGCACGCCGTGCGCCGGCTGCCGACGGGCTGGGAGGTGGAATTCTCGCCTGGCGCGGAGGCGCCCCGCTGCGAGTTGTTCGATGCGGTCGTCTGCGCACTGCCGGCCGATGCGCTCGCCGCGCTGCACCTCGAAGGCGTGAACGTCGCCGCGCGCCTCGACTCGCTCGCGACGATCGAGCATCCGCCCGTCGCGTCGGTGTTCACCGGTTTTCGGCGGGAGGACGTGCCGCATCCGCTCGACGGCTTCGGCGTGCTCGTGCCCGAGGTCGAGCGCGCGAAAATCCTCGGCACGCTCTTCTCCAGCTCGATGTTTCCCGGCCGCGCGCCGGCGGGACACGTCGCGCTGACGAGCTTTGTCGGCGGCGTGCGCCAGCCGGAACTCGCGCGCCGCCCGCCCGACGAAATCGTGGCGCTCGTGCGCGAAGAGCTTGCGCGGCTGGTCGGCGTCCGCGCCGCGCCGGTGTATTGCCGCGTGCAGCAGTGGCCGCGCGCGATCCCGCAATACGAGCTCGGCTACCAGCGGCACAAGGACACGATCGCCGCGATCGAAGCCGCCGCGCCCGGATTTTTCATCGGCGGAAACTGCCGCGACGGCATCTCGCTCTCGAATTGCATCGAATCGGGGCGGCGCCTCGCCGGCGCGGTGGGCGCGCGGCGGCATGACGCCGGAACCCGCTGACGCCAGCGCGACGACCGACGCGCCGCGTCAATCGCTCACGGAAACAGCCACTCGTGTTTCCAGCCGGATGCGCTGTGCGTGTAGCGCACGCGCTCGTGACGGCGGAAAGGTTTCTCCGCCCAGAATTCGATCATGTCGGGCACGACGCGATAGCCCGACCAGAACGGCGGGCGCGGCACCGCACCGATCACATGGCGCAGCGCGACGCCCGCGCAGGCGCGTTCGAGTTCGAGCGGGCCGGACATCGGCTGCGACTGTCGCGAGGCCCACGCGCCGATCTGGCTGAGCCGCGGGCGCGTGGCGAAATACGCGTCGGCCTCTTCGTCGGTCACCGGCGTCACCGGGCCGTGCACCCGCACCTGCCGCCGCGTCTCGCCCCAATAAAAACAGAGTGCGGCCGCAGGATGCGCACGGAGCCCGGCTGCCTTCGGGCTTTCGAGATTGGTGTAGAAAACGAAGCCGCGTGCGTCCGCGTGTTTCAGCAGCACCATGCGCACGTCCGGCGCGCCGCTGGCATCGACCGTCGCGAGCGCCATCGCCGTCGGCTCGCGCATGCCCGTGCGCGTCGCTTCGGCGAGCCATTCGTGAAAACGCGTGAGAGGTTCCTTCATGAAAGACGATCGCCCGCGGTCCGGCGCGTCCGCCCTCGCCCGGCGCGCGAGCGCGGGCCGGCCTTACTCGTAACCGTCCCCGTCGTAGCGCCACGCGAAAAACGCGAGCACGGCGCCGGCGGCGACCGCGCCGATCGCGACGCCGTCGAAGCGCAGATCGAGCGCCTTTGTGACCTGCCACGCGATGAGCTCGGCCGCGAGGACGGCGAGCACCACCGCGGCGAGCGCGTTGTGGGTCTTGAGCCGGTGAATCGTTTTCATGGCAAAAAACGGATCTAGATCGTGCGCGAGTGCCGCGTCGCCCCCGCGGAGAACGTCGCGTCGAAACGCATCGCGATCACGCGCAGCAGCGGCACGCCGGCGCGCGTGACTTCGAAGCCGCGCGGCGTGCGCGCGACGATGCCGTCGGCCTCGAGGTCGGCGAGCGACGCGAGCTCCGTCGCGTAGGTCCGCGCGAAGTCCACGCCGAGCGTCTGCGAGAGCGCGGCGAAATCGAGGCGGCGGTCGCACATCACGCGCATCACGATCGTGCGCCGGCGGCGATCCTCCTCCGTGAGCCGCAGCCCGCGCTCGATCGGCAGCCGTTCGAGGTCGAGCGCGGAGCGCCAGTCGGCGAGCGTCTTGTAGTTCTGCCGATACGTGTCGGTCGTCGACGAGATCGACGAAATGCCGAACGAGTAGAGCGACGCGCCCCCGCGCGTGCTGTAGCCCTGGAAATTCCGATGCAGCGTGCCTTCGCGCAGCGCGACCGCGAGCTCGTCGTCGGGTTTCGCGAAGTGATCGAGCCCGATGTCGAGATAGCCGGCGGCCGTGAGTTTTTCGTGCGCGACGGCGAACATCGCGAGTTTCTCCTCGGCGTCGGGGAGTTTCGCATGCGTCTCGAAGATGCGCTGCGCCGGCTTGATCCACGGCACGTGCGCGTAGCTGAAAACGGACAGCCGGTCCGGCGCGAGGCCGAGCACGTCGTCGATCGTCCGCGCAAACGACTCGGGCGTTTGAAACGGCAGGCCGTAGATGAGGTCGACGTTGATCGACGCGAAGCCGACGCTGCGCAGCCACGCGACCGCGCTCTCGTTCATCTTGTGCGGTTGCAGCCGGTGGATCGCGAGCTGCACGCGCGGGTTGGTGTCCTGCACGCCGAGCGATGCGCGGTTGGCGCCGATCTCGCGCAATGCGAGCACGTGCTCGGGCGTGAGCCGGCGCGGATCGACCTCGACGCCGAATTCGCACTCGGGCGCGACCTGGTAATACTCGCGAATCAGCGCGCCGAGCCGGCGCAATTCATCGGGCGGGAAAAACGTCGGCGTGCCGCCGCCGAGGTGAATCTGCGTGACCGGCCGCGTGCAATCCATCCGCGCGGCGGTGAGCCGCACTTCGCGCGCGAGATCGTCGAGATACTCGGTCGCGGCGTCGCGGCGGCGCGTGATGACGGTGTTGCAGCCGCAAAACCAGCAGCGCGTCTCGCAAAACGGCAGATGAAAATAAAGCGACAGCGGCCCGGCGCCGGGGCGGTTGTCGTCGGCGATCGCCTGCTCGAGCGCGAGCGAGCCGAGGTCCGCGGTGAACTGCGTCGCCGGCGGATAGGACGTGTAGCGGGGCCCCGGGATGGAATACTTGCGGATCAGATCGAGATCGAGCGAAGCCGCCGGGGAAGCGGGAGTGTCGGTGGGTAGGATCATGGGCGTTGGAACGCCGCAAGTATCGCACGCGCCCCGCCGGGTCGCTGCGCATGCCTTGCGGACCACGCTGCAGAAATTGCGGGCGGCCGCGCGCGAGGCCGTGCGCCGTCGGCCGGCCGGCGGTGGAAAAGTCTGTCGCGGCAGGGTGGCTTGTCCTCGAGCTGCCGATGGAGAGCGCACGAAGCTCCTGAGCGGCGCGACAGCGGACAACGCGCCCCGCCTTCGAGAGCGAGCCGCGCAATTTCCCCGGTGCGCTTACGGACCGGACGTCTCCGGCGGGCGCGGGCCAGATGGCGGCCGGCGATTCTTCCGGATGCCCGCAGCCGTCGCGACGACGCGGGAAAGTTTCGCGAACGCGAGCTCGGCCGCCGCTTCCGGGGCGGAGGCGACCGCGACGGCCACGTGATCGACGCCCGTTTTTTCCGCGGTCGCACACACGGTGAACTGCGGCGCGATTTCAGCGCCGGCATCGCAGCGCACGTGCACGCTCAATACGCCGCCGCGCGTGGCCAGTTGCGCGAGGAGCCCGGCCGCAAGCCGGCGAAGGCGCGGCGCCAGGTCCGCCGCCGGCGTGAAGCCAGTGGTGACGAGAATCAGGCGGCGCGCGGGTGCGTTCGCGGAAGTGGGCACCTCGTGACGGTAGCTGCCCCGCCGCCGCCGGGCTGCGCGATTTTTGGCAGCAGCTGGGCAAAATTTGCGTCTCTGCGTCGCGCGGGCGTTCAGGCGATTTCGCACGCGCCGCCGGCACACGCGACGGTCTGCTTCAACTCGGTGATATCCTCGCTCTCCTCGAGCTGCGTGTAGTCGACGGGCTCGTAAAGCAGCGTGTTCCATTTCTCGATGTCGGCCGCGGTCGTCACCGCTTCGCGCGGCGCCTGCACATAGACTTTGTCGCCGCAATCGCCGAGCAGCGCCACGCCGGTGAAGTCGCGGCGATGCGCCCAGATGAACTCGCCGACCGCCGCCCATTCGTCGGGCCGCACGGAGATCGTGCATGAGACGTTGTGGTGCAGTCCCGGGGAAATGTTTTCGTGCCGACGGCCGGGCTGCACCCAGTTTTCCTGCACGAGGCGCACGTATTCGAGGTGTTTCACGGCGGAGAGATCGGCGCGGTAGATGCCAAACGGCGGGCCTTCGACGGGAAACGTGATGACCTCGGTGCGGCCATTCAGGTCGTAGACGCTCGCCTCGACCATGTGCGGATTGCTCCGGCGAAAATGGCGGTAGACCGGATCGTGGACGTTCGTCTGCACGCGGCGGAAATAACGCAGCGCGTGGTGCGGATGCAGCCCGCTGCTCGTGCCGAGCAGGAGGCTCGCGGTGCCCTCGGGCTTCACGCACGTCGTGCGCGCCGCCGGGGCGATGCCGAGCGCGCGCGCGACGATGGCGTTCACCGCCTTTACGACCGCCGCGCCGGCGCGCAGGACCGCCGGGTCGAGCAGCACGCCGGGCTGGTCGAGCACGCCGCAGATCGAGACGCCGAGCAGCGCCTCGCGCTCGGTGATCACGCGCGAAACCGGCGAGAGATAACCGAAATCCGTGTAGCCGGCCTGCAGCGTGCCGATCAGTGCGGCGTGGACGCACAACCGGAAAAATTCGCGCGGGTTCGTCGCCGCCGCCGCGGAGATCGAAGTGAGGTTGCAGAACTGCACGCCGGTGAGCGTGTCGCCGATCCGCAGTTCGCCGGTGTAGCCGAGTTCGCGCAGCCGCCCGCTCGTCGCCGCATCGACGCGCAGCTTCGGGTGCAGGCCGATTTCGACGCACGGGTTCGCGCCGTAATCGGCGTCCTCGACAAAATAAAATCCCGGCTCGCCAAACGCCTTCTGCGCCTCGAAGAGCGCGTCGAACTGCGCGCGCGTCGCCTGGCTGCGCACGACGACGGCGGAGTTGTTGCTCGCAGCCCGCTGCGGGTTTTCGGCGAACCAGTTGCCGGTCTTCGCCGCCGCCATCTCGGCGTCGTCGACGGAAAAAAGACAAAGCGTCGCCGAGCGGCGCACGCCGCCGGACAGCACGGCCTTCGCCGCCCACATGATGATGTCGTAGGCCTCGATCGAGCGCAGGCGGCGGCCCGCGGCGCCGCGCACGATGGTTTCGATCCGCGTCAGCGAGTGAAACAGCGGCTGCGGCCCCGGAGCCTTGCCCCCCGAGGTGCGCAGCGGCGCGCCCTCGCGGCGGATGAGCGAATAGTCGAAGCGCACGGGCCGGCCCGTGACGGCGTTTTCGAGCAGCACCCGGAGCGCGTCGCCCCATCCCTCGATCGTGTCGGGGATGAAAAACGTGAGCGGCGTCTCGTCGTCGCGCCGCGGCGCGAAGGCGGGAAGCTTGGCGACGTGCGGCGTCTGCACCGAAAATCCCACGCCACAACCGCACAGCAACAGGTAGAGCGTTTCCGAAAACGCGGCGATGCGATCGATGTAGGTGAACGCGCAATTGTAGATCCGCGCGTGCTTCGTCAGGATCGCCTCGCCGCCGAACTGCAGCGAACGCATCGAGGGCAGCACTTCGCGCCGCTCGACCGCGGCGAACGCCTCGCGCACCGCGTGGTGCAGGCCGCCGCCGATCTGTTCCACCGCGGCGAGCTCGGCCGGGCTCACCTCGCCCGCCTCGAGCGCCGCGAGCTTCGCATCCGCGAGCGCGCGATCCGCGTAGCGCGCGAGATGCATGTCGCGCACGCGCGCGACCGACTCGGCCCACGTCTCGCGCCGGCGTTTTTCCGGCACGTAGCGCGCGTAGCGTGAAATCGCGATGAAGTCCTGCAGTCCGTTGACGGCGTGGGAGACGGGCAAAGTTGTCGACATGGGAAAAAGCGAAAAAAAGTCGCGAAGGTGCCGGGATATCGCTGGCAGCTCCCGCTGGCGCGAGACACGCGCGCCACTACGGCTTGTGGCCGCCGGCTCGTCAACGTCTACAGGCTGTGGTCGCCGATTTATTATCGGCCGTCATCGCTTTCGGCCGCGCGCCAGAAATTTTGCGCGGAAATTTCCCTCGCAGTTCGCGGCCCGCCAGCGCGAAAGCCATCCAAAAAATGCACAACAAAAAATGCGCGACGCGCCCGGGCGCCGCGCGCGCATCGCTTCCCGACCTCGCGGCGCGCTACTCCCAATACTCCGCCCAGCTCGTCGCCGTCTCGCTCACGCGCACGCGCTCGAGCCGCACGCCGACGGCGATCGCACCCGCCTCGCGCGCGGCCGCGGACGAAAGCCGCGCGCGCACTTCGCGGAAAATTTCCCGCGCGAGCACCTCGGTCGTCGGATCGCTCGCCGGAAACGGAATCACGCGCTCGCCATACGCCGCGCGCAGCTCGGCGAAGCGTGGGTCGTCGGTATTGAGCGCGAACGCGTGGTCGTAGCGCGCGACCGCATCCGCCGCCGCGGCCTTGAGCGCCTTGAAGTCGCACACCATGTCGCACGCGTCGAGCGCCTCGGCCATCACGACGATCTCGATCGTGCGGCTGTGGCCGTGGGGAAAGCGGCACGCGCCCGCGTGCTTCGTCAGCAGATGTCCGCTTTCGATGGTGAACGTCTTCGCGATGCGGAACGGCACGGCGAAGACGCGTTCAGGCCAACAGCGACGCCTTCGTCCGCTCGATCCTCGCCGCCGCCTCGCCGGAAAGCCGCGTCCAGGGCACGGCGCGCAGCCGTGTCGGGCCGATCGGATCGCCCGTCGCCTCGCAAATGCCGTAGCTGCCGTTGCGAATCCGTTCGAGTGCGGCTTCGACCTCGGCCAGCTCCGCTTCCTCGGCGTGCAATTCCGCGATCAACTCCGCGTGCTCGCTCTGGCCCGTCGCGACGTCGCCCACATCTTCGCCTCCGCGCGCGACCGGCTCGCGAAACGCCGCGCTGCGCTCGCCGCGCTCCTGCCGCAGCAGATCGCGCAGCCGCGAGAGCGTGCGGTAGTGCCACTCCCAACGGGTCGGCGGTGCGGCGTTCGCTTTCATCACGCGGCGAATTTAGTCCCGCGCCGCCGCGGGCGCTGTGCGCTTCTTGGCGGGAGTTGGGCGGATTTTGTCGCCCTTCGCCGCGCCGGTGCGGCGCGCATCCGCGCCCGCCGCGCGCGACACAAAACCGACGTAAGAATCGCCAAGAACTGCGGAGGCGCCGGGGCGCGCTCCGACTACACTTCCGTATGCTTTTCGAACGCCTGCCGCCAGGATTGTCGGCCTGGGGCGAGACTCCGCAGCCGCGCGGCGCCGCGCTGCTGGCCGATCCGTTGTTGAACAAAGGCACGGCGTTCACCGAACGCGAACGCGACGCGCTCGGGCTGCGCGGTTTGCTGCCGCCGCGGGTGTTCACGCTCGAGGAACAGGTGCAGCGCAGCCTCGCCGCCGTGCGCCGCAAACCGGACGCGTTGGAAAAATACATCTACCTGACGAATCTCCAGAATCGCAACGAGGTGCTGTTCTACCGGCTCGTGCTCGACCATGTGGAGGAGATGGTCCCGCTGATCTACACGCCGACGGTCGGCCAGGCCTGCCTCGAATACGGCGCGATCTACCGCCGCTCGCGCGGGCTTTTCATCACGCTGCAGGAACGCGGCCGCATCGCGGAAATCCTGCGGCTCTGGCCGCATGAGCGCGCGCGGTTGATCGTCGTCACCGACGGCGAACGCATCCTCGGCCTCGGCGACCTCGGCGCGCTCGGGATGGGCATCCCGATCGGCAAGCTCGCGCTCTACACGGCGTGCGCCGGCGTGCATCCCTACTACACGCTGCCGATCACGCTCGATGTCGGCACCGACAACGCCACGCTGCTCGAAGGCCCGTTCTACATCGGCATCCGCCAGAAGCGCGCGCGCGGCGCAGCCTACGATTCGTTCATCGAGGAATTCGTCGCGGCGGTGAGCACCGTCTTTCCGCACGCATTGCTGCAATGGGAGGACTTCGGCAACAGCACGGCGTTCCAACTGCTGCAGCGCCATCGCCGGCGGCTGCCCAGCTTCAACGACGACATCCAGGGCACCGCGGCCGTCGCACTCGCCGGGCTCTTGGCTGCGCTGCCGCTCACGCGCGGCACGCTCGCGCAGCAACGGCTGCTTTTCCTCGGCGCCGGCGAAGCGGGCACGGGCATCGCGGATCTTTTCGTCGCCGCCTTGCGCGGCGAGGGCGTGAGCGAGGCCGAGGCGCGGCGCCAGTGCTGGTTTGTCGACTCGAAGGGCCTCGTCGTGCAATCGCGCCGCGCCGAGCTAGCCGCGCACAAGCTCCCTTACGCGCACGAGCACGCTTTCCTGCCGACGCTCGCGGACGCCGTGCAAGCGCTGCGGCCCACCGCGCTGATCGGCGTGTCGGGCACGCCGGCGACCTTCACGCGCGAAATCATCGGCGCGATGGCGCAGCTCAACGAACGGCCGGTCGTGTTCGCGCTCTCGAATCCGACCTCGAAAGCCGAGTGCACCGCCGAGCAGGCCTACGCGTGGTCGTCGGGCCGTGCGATTTTTGCGAGCGGCAGTCCGTTCCCGCCCGTCGAGCTGGAGGGCCGGCGTTTCGTGCCCGGCCAGGGCAACAACATCTACATTTTCCCCGGCGTCGGGCTGGGCGCGCTCGCGAGCGAAGCGCGCGAAGTCACGGATGAAATGTTTCTCGCCGCGGCGCGCACGCTCGCATCGCTCGTCACGGCCGAGGACCTCGCGGTGGGTCGCGTCTTCCCGCCGCTGACAAAAATCCGCGAGGTCTCGCTGCGCATCGCGACGGCCGTCGCCACCCACGCGCACGAACGCGGCCTCGCCCGCGCCCCGCGTCCCGCCGATCTCACGGCCGACATCCGCGCGCGGATGTTCGAGCCGGTGTATCGCGACTACGTGTGACGGGCGGTGGAGCGAGGATGGTTCGCGCACTCGCCGCCGCGAATGCGGGAACGAAGTCCTGCAAATGGACGCGTCCGCGCGCCTCAAGCGACGGACTCAATGCCGCGCGTCGTCGCCCGGCTCGCGCAAAATCAGGCGGTCTTTTTCCGCGGCGCCCGTGTTCGTGGCGGCGGTCCGCTTCGATGCGCCATGGCGTGATTTTCCGCCGGAGCTCTCGCTGTAATAAGCGTAATTGTGCGTGTAGTAGCCGTAGTCGCCGCCGGCGTTGGCGGGGACCTGGTTGAGCACGACGCCGACAAGCGGCGTCTTCAGACCTTCCACGATTTGCTGCGCGCGGAGGACCATGCTCTGCGGATTGCGGCGATGCTGGATGAGCAGCACCGCGCCATCGACCGCGCTGACGAGCACGCTCGCATCGCTCACGCCGATGATCGGCGGCGAGTCGAAGACGATCTTGTCGTAGCGGCCACGCAGCGTCGCGATGAGCTCGCGCAGGCGGTTGCCGTAGATGAGGCTCAGCGAAAATCCGCTCGCGCCGCCGCTCGCGATGAAATCGAGGCCGGGGGAAATCCCGCGCTGGATCACCTCGTCGAGCGGCTTCTGCGCGAGCAGCAGTTCGGTCAGCCCGGGTTCCTTCGCGCGCTCGGCGATGCGGTGCTGCGTCGGTCGCCGCAAATCCGAATCGATCAGGATCGTGCGCTCGCCGCTCGCGCCCATGAGCCGCGCGAGCCGGTGCAGCGTCGTCGATTTGCCCTCGCCCGGTCCGGCGGAGAAAATCACCAGCGCGTGCGCCTGGCCGGGCTTGAGCGCGAGGTTGAGATTCGTGTGGAGCACGCGATACGGCTCGAGCTCCGCGGGGTCGTCGCTTTCGCGGCCCAGCGGATCGGCGGCAAACGGGATCACGCCGAGCACGGGCAGCTTCAGGCGCGTCTCGACGTCGGCCACCGTGCGGAAGCTCGTGTCGAAGTATTCGAGCAGCAGCGCGACGCCGATGGAAAACACGCCGCCGAAAAGCACGGCGAAGAGCAGATTGAGCGTGAGGCTCGGCTTGCTGTGCGCGCGCGCGGCTTCGGCGGTGTTGAGGATCTCGATCGTTTTCTTCGGGACCTGGAAATCGATTTCGCGCTGCCGGAGCGTGACATCGAGGATGTCCCGCAGCCGCGTTTCCTTGTCGAGTTTCTGCGTCGCGTCCTCGAAGGGGCGCATCCGCTCGCGGGCCGAGAGGATCTGGTCGACCTTCGCCTGCGCGAGCTGGCTCTTCAATTCGGCGACGCGCGCGTCCGCCTCCTTGTAGGCGATCTCGAGCGCGCTCTCGTAGCCGCGGAGCTGCGCGTCGAGCTGCTCCTTGATCTTCGCGCGGTTCTCGACGGCGGAGACGAGATCGGGATGCGCCTCGCCGAGGCGGGCCTTGAGCTGCGTCACTTTTTGGTCCGCGAGCAGGTAAGCCTGCAGCAGGCTTTGGATATTCTGGTCGGGGATGAGCTCGGAGTTGACGAGGCTCAGCCGCTCGTCGGCCGGGATCGACTTGAAACGCTCCCAGCGCGTGCGCCGGCCGATCGCGTCGACGCTGAGCGCGATGAGCGAATTCTGCATCTGGCGCAGCGTCTCGATCTCCATGTCGGAGTAGCGCGCGTTGAGATCGACGCCGGAAATGTTGAGGTCCTTGCGGAGCTTCTCGACGGCGTCGCGCTGCTCCGTCACGACTTTCTCCTGCGCCACGAGTTCCTGCCGCAGGTGCGCGAGGCCTTCGCGCTGCTCGGAGGTGGCGAGCTCGACGCGATCCGCGGAATAGGTGCGCGCGATCTCGTTGGCGATGTCGGCCGCGAGCTGCGGTTCCTGCGCGTAGACGTTGATGTCGATCAGCGACGTGCTGCGCTGCGACTCGATGCGCAGCATCTTGTCGACGAGGTAGCGATAAGTGATCGCCGACGGCAGCGCGGTCGTCGCGCCGAGCGCCGGCGCCAGGCGCGCGTTGAGCCCGAGCCGCTCGATCACCGGGTAGAGAATTTTTTCCGACTGCATGATCTTGAACTGATCCTGCAGGAAATACGGGTCGTAGTTGTTGCTGCTCTGCGCCTGGAAGAGCTTCACCTCGCCCTCGGGTTTCTCGACGCGGACCTTCGTCGTCGCGAGATACCACTTCGGGAGAAACATCGTGACCGCGACCGTCGTGACGATGACGAGCCCGAGAATCGTCAGGATCAGCGCGAGCCGGAGGCGAAGAATTTGCAGGAAGTCCGCGAGCGACGCAGTGTCCTTGCTGGCGTGGGCGACAGGGGCCATGAGGCGACGGGAGCGGCCGCGCCGCTCAGAAAGTATAGCCGGCGTTGAGACCGACGCGGTCGCGTTTCAGATCGCGCGCCGGATCGTCGGAGTCGACGCGGTCGTGGTCGAAGGTGGCCGAGATGCTCCAGTTCTTCGTCGGCTGGTAGGTCAACCCGAAGCCAAAACGAAACGTGTTCTCGTCGACGTCGACCTGCCCGCGGCGGCCCTGCAGTTGCGACGGTTCGTAACCGATCAAGCCCGACGCGACGATCAACGCCGTGACGCGATGCTGCACGCTGACGAAGAGCCGGTGCACCTGCGAGTCGTTGAAGCGCGCGGTGTCGGAAGTCTCCTCGAGCGTGTAGATGTAGCCGGCGGTGAGGAACGACTGCTCGCTGTAGTCGTATTTGCCCGAGAGCTCGAGGTAGGGCGCGGTGGCGTTGCGCTCGGCGGCGCGGTCGCGCCACTCGGCGCCCGCCCGCCCGCTCAGCGTGAGCTTCTTCGCCACCTCGTAGTCGAAGCCGCCCATCGCAAAATCGGAGTTCTTGTTCTTTATCTCGCCGAGCTTCCGGTAGAACACGTCCTGGTGCCGGTATTCCGCGACGGCTTTCAGTTCCGGCAGCACGGCGTAGTCGCTGGAAAAACCGTAGAGATTCTCGACGCGATCGAGGCTGCGGCCGAGCGTGGCGTTGCGGTATGCGAACTCGATGCTGCGCACTTTCGCGGTGACGCCGATCTTCCCGGTGACCTGCGTGTCGAAGCGCGCGTCGAGCTCGTTGCGCTGGAAGGACTGGTCGGTGTTGAGCGGCACGCCATTGAGGAGCGACTCGGGATTGCGCGAGGCGGTGAACGTGTCCGTCACGTCGATCGTCGTGCCCTTCGAAAACGCATGCGCGACGCGCAACATCGCCTCGTGGCTGTCGAGCAGTTTGTCGCCGGGGCGGCGTTCGAACTGGTCGAGCGTGAGCCCGTAGGCGGCGGAGAGAAACGTCTGGTCGGTGAGCGAGGCGTTATAGGCGATGCGCGGCGCGAACTCCCAGACCGCGCTGCCGATCGCGCCCGTGGCGCCACCGAAAAGATTGCTGTCGTAGGACAACCCGGCGCGGAGGGTGACGGTGAAATCCTTGCCCTGATCCTGCTCCGGGATCGGCGCGTAGATCGCCGCGACGCGCGAAACCGCCGCGAAGGCACCGAGGACGAGGAAGCGCGGAAATCGGGTGTTCAAGCCGGGAGACGTGGCGCACACGCTACCGGTGCGATGGCGGGCGAAGCAATTATTTTCCCCGGGCCGGCGGTAAGGCGGGGTTGAGCAGCACGTAGAGGTTTTCCGCGAGCTTTTGCGCAGCGCCGAGCGGGAATTCTCGCGGCATCGCGCCGGTCAGCAGGCCGGCGTAGACTTCGCCCCACTCGCCGAACCGGTTCGGCAGCGTGCCGAGCGCGCCGGGCAGGATCGGCTTCGCGTTGAGCTCCGAAAAAAACGGGCGGTCGAGCGTGTGCGGCGTGAGCAACAGCTCGCCGATCGGCTGCTCCAGCGTGATCGCATAGAAATCGTGCAGCCGCGGCGGCTGTGCCCACACGCGCGTGTCGCCATACCAGGCGACGCCGGCCGGCACGTCGGCCATCAGGCCGAAGCGGCCCGCCTGCCCGCGCCGCACGAGCTCCTCGCGCATGCCCTGGAAGAGCGCCGGAAAATACGGCGGATACTGGAAATGCAGCCGCCGCGGCTCGAGCGCGTCGTGCGCCAGCGGCAGCGCCTGCACGCAGAGCAGCGCCGCCGCCGTCGCGCGCGGCCACGCCGCGAGCCGGGCGTTGCTGCCGAGCAGCACGAAGAAAAATCCCGCGCCGAAAACCATCACGAGCGGCGCGAGCCACACGGCGACGAGCCGCTCGCTCTCGCCGGAATTGAGCGCCGCCTGCGCGAGCAACAGCACGCCGAACGCCACGGTGAAAACCCAGCGCAGCCGGTTCGCCGTCGCGCCGCGAAACGCATACAGCCAGCCCGCGACGAAAAACGCCGTCAGCCACATCGCGCCGCCGGACCACAGCCGCGTCTTCAGATTTTCCTGGAGCGACGTCAGCGCTTTGTTGCCGAGCTTCTTCAGGTCGAGGGGCGGCAATGGAGCCGCGAGCGTCGCGCGCACGACCGCGGGCTCCGCCGTCGGATCGCCGGCTTTGAGCGCGACGTTCTGCACCGCGAGCCCGACCGGATTGCCGGTGAGCGCGAGGTTGCGCGCGCCCCATGGCGCGGCGACGACGAGAAAACCCAGCGCGATCGCGCCGGCGGCCCACCAGCGAACCGCGCCCGCGAATCGCCACCATGCGTAAGCCAGCGCGACGAGCCCGAGCGCGCCGGCGGAATATTCCGCGAGAAAAAGCAGGCCGCACGCCGCGCCGAGCGCCGCCAGCCACGCGGCCCGCCGCGGCGCCGGCTCGGTTTCCACGCTGTCCACGCGCCACCAGATCCAAAATGTCGCGAGCGCGAGCACCATGAGCAGCGGCGTGCCGTTCACCGCGACGGTTTGCTGCCAGATCGAAACCGACAACAGCAGCGCGAGCGCCGCGAGCCAGCCGGCGCGCGGCTCGAACAACCGCCGGCCCAGCTCGTAGGTCAGCCACGCCGCGAGCCACAGCAGCACGAGATTCAGTCCGAGCAGGAAATAATCCGCGGCGAAACCTTCGTCCGGCCCTTTCGGCGGCGAGGCAAACAGCGCCTCGCGTCGCGCCGCCGGCAACACCCGCAGCGCGGCGGCGATCGTCGCCGCATACAACGGCGCTTCGTGCAGCTCGGGATACGGCGCGGCCGCGTCGAAGCGGCGGCCGCGCGCGGCGAGAAACGCGTCGGTTTGCGGCAGGTTGACGAGCGTGGAAAATCCCGCGCCGCGCGCGAGCTGCCGGCCGGTTTCCGCCTGCGTGAGCGTGTGCTCGGTCAGCGGCCCGTGAAACTGCGTCCACGCGACGCGCAGCGAAAGCACGAGCGTGCAGACGAGCAGCGCGGCGAGCCGCACGACGCTCGCGCCCCGGCCCATTTCGAGCCAGTGGATCAGTTCCTGCGCGTTGCGCGGCCGGCTCATGGGACGAAGCCGGAGACCGGAAAACGGAAAACGGAGCGAGGGCGGACCAACGGGGCGGCGACTTCGACTTTCCGGTTTCCGGTTTCCGGCCTCCGGTTTTCCAGGTTCATCGATCCGTGACGTCGAGCTCCGGCCATTGCGCGAGCTTGCGGTGGAGCGTGCGGCGGCTCACGCCCATCAGCTCGGCGGCCTTGGTGCGATTGCCGCGCGCCTTGAGCAGCGCTTCGTGGAGCAGGCGTTTTTCGTTTACCTCGACGGAAAGCGACGGCGTCGCGGGCGCCGCCGCCGCGCCCGGCGCGCTCGCGTTTGCACCGACGGCGCCGGCCGGCGCCTCGTCGCGGAATTTCGGCTCGAGATCGTATTCGGTGAGGCTGCCGCCGCGCCGGAGCACGACGGCGTTTTCGCAGAAATTCCGCAGCTCGCGGATGTTTCCCGGCCACGCGTAAGCCTGCAGCGTGCGCAGCGCGCCGGGCTCGACCGTGAGCGGCGGCACGCCGTTTTCGTCGGAGAAAACCTTGATGAAGTGCGCGAGCAGCAGCGGGACGTCCTCCGGGCGCTGGCGCAGCGGCGGCATCGTGATGCGGACGACGTTGAGCCGGAAGAAAAGGTCTTCGCGGAATTTTCCCTCGCGCACCATCTGCTCGAGGTTGCGGTTGGTCGCGGCGACGAGGCGCACGTCGAGCTCGATCGGCTTCGAGCCGCCGACGCGCTCGATCGATTTCGTCTCGAGGAAACGCAGGAGCTTCACCTGCGTCGACTGCGAGATCTCGCCGATCTCGTCGAGGAAGAGCGTGCCGCCGCTCGCGGATTCGAAGCGGCCGACGCGCCGCTCGACCGCGCCGGTGAACGAGCCGCGCTCGTGGCCGAAGAGCTCGCTTTCGAGGAGATTTTCCGAGAGCGCCGCGCAGTGCACCGCGACGAAGGGCTGGCGCGAACGCGGGCTCACCTGGTGGATCGCCTGCGCGACGAGCTCCTTGCCCGTGCCGGATTCGCCCTCGATCAGGATCGTGGCGCGCGACGGCGCGACGAGGCGCACGCGGTCGATCACGTCCTGGAGTTTTGGCGAATTGCCGATGACGCCCTCGAAGCCGAATTTTTCGTCGAGCCGCTCGTGGAGCTGCTGCACCTCGACTTCGAGCGTCTTGGTTTTCAGCGCGCGCTGGACCAGCACCTCGAGCCGCTCGATGTTGACCGGCTTGGTGAGGAAATCGCTCGCGCCGCGCTTCATCGCCTCGACGGCGGTCTCGATGTTGCCGTAGGCCGTCATCATGAGCACGACCGGCCGGTTCGGGAGCGCGAGCGCCTTGTCGACGATCTTCAGGCCGGATTTTCCCGGCATGCGGAGATCGGTGAGCACGACGTCGAACGGCTGCGCCTCGAGCAGGTTGAACGCTTCGTCGGCGTTGGCCGCGACGGTCACATCGTAATTTTCCGCGAGAGCCTGCTGCAGCCCTTCGCGCGTGTGTTTCTCGTCGTCGACGATGAGCACGCTCGGCACCATGCCGGCCATTCACGCGGCGGGGCGACTTTCGGTCAAGCCCCGCGGTGCGCGCTACTTGTCCGCCTTCGGCGCGGCGGCGACGCGCTCGATCATCGGCGCGAGCCGGCTGAGGCGCACGCTGGGATGCGGGGTGCCGTCGAGCAGCGCGATGAATTTATTGCGCCGGAGCGTGAGCAACGCGCGCGTCTCCGCCTGCTGCTTTTCGTCGAGCTGGTAATCGCTCGTGAGCTGGCCGAGACGCGGTGTGATCGTGACCATCCAGTAGACATCCATCAACGGCCGCTCGCGGGCGCGCGCGATATCGTCGTCGGTCAGCGGCTTCGACTCGGCCTTGTGCTTCGCCTCGCGCTCGGCCCAGCGTTTTTGATTGGCGGTGTATTTTTCGACCTGCGCCGGGTTGAGCAGCTTCGCGAATTCGCGATCGAACTCGGAAAAAATATCGTCGACCTGCGTGCGGTAAGCCTCGATCTGCGGGCGGAGTTTTTCGATTTCGGCGAGGAGCTTGGCGCGGTCGAGCGGCGGCTGCTTGGCCTTGGCATCGGCGGCGGGCACGGCCGAGGGAAACTCGCTCGCGAGCGCGGCGGGCGGCGGCGGCACCGGCTGGCCGCGATCGGTCGCCATCCGCACGGTGTAGCCGGCGGCGAACATCACGATCGTGAGCAGGGCGATGAACGTCCGCTGGGTCATCGCGCGTTGTCGAGGTCCTCCACCTGCTGGGCGATTTGCTGCCAGCTCGCGAGGTTGCGCTCGTCTTCGAGGCGCACGTTGCGCGCGTGCACGAACACGACCGCGAGCACGCAGACGGCCGCCGCGGCGGCGCTGAAGGCGAGTTGGTCGAGCAGCGACGGCACGCCGGGGATCTGGCGCGCCGCGCGGAGCACGCGCTCGGCGAAGCCCGGGCGCAATCGCGCGGCGGCATGCGCCTGAAGCTGGCGCCACGAGGCGAGCGACGGGCCCTGCGCCGCCCGCAGGACGCGGCCGGCAAAATCGGCGGAGAGCTGGGCGGAAGCGTGGGCCTGGAGAGCGCGCCAGGCCTGATCTTCAGTTTTCATGGGGCGGTTGGTAGTGCTCGCGAAGATGCTCGCGCGCGCGGTGGAGGCGAGCTTTCACCGCGGCAACACTGGTGGAAAGGATTTCGGCGATCTCGGCGTGGCTGCGGCCCTCCTGCACGAGCGCGAGCAGCGCGCGGTCCTGCGGGCGCAATTGCGCGAGCGCGTGGCGCAGCGCGTCGAGCTCCTCGGTGTCGACGGCGCCCGCGGGCTCCGGGATGTTCTCGTGCTCCTCGCCGAAGGGCTGGAAGATGCGGCGCAGTTTCTGGCGGCGGAGCTGGTCGATGCAGGTGTTGCGCGCGAGGCGAAAGAGCCACGACTCGAACTGCGCGGGCGCCTGCAGACGATCCAGGGCGCGGATCATCTTGATGAAAACCTGCTGGGCCAGGTCCTCGACGTAATCGCTGCGTCCGGTCATGGCATAAACGAAGCCCGCGACCCGGTGCTGATAGCTGACGATGAGCTCACGCTGGGCGGCTTCGTCGCCCCGTTGAGCCCGGCGGACAAGGTCGGCCAGCGCGGTCGTTGAGGTTGATTCCATGCGGCGGGCATAAGGTGTGAGCAGCAAGACGGCGCGAAGGCCAGAAAGATTCGCCAACCGCTGGCGCGTCTTGCAATCGGCGCAACGTTCGCATCGGCTCGCGGTCGCAGCTTTTCCCATGAAAAAAACCGGTTCCCTTCCGATCCTTGGTGCGACGACGGCGATGTTGGCGTGGTTTGCCATCGCCGGTGCGGGTTGCAACAGCGGCGGCGGCGCGGCGCCGCGGGACCTGATGGCCGAAGAGGTCCAGGCGGACAAACCGGCCGAGCGCCCGATCGCGATGCGCGGCGAGGGCGCGTTTCTCGACGGCAAACTCGCCGCCTTCGTGACGATCAGCCGCGGCTTCGATCGCGGTTTGAAAGGCCAGCTGGGTCGCAGCGATGCCAAGAGCGGCGGTCGCCGCCGGCGCGGCGACAGCACCGACTCGAGCTACCCCGTGAGCTACGGCGACTCCGACGAGGAGCAGAAGGAGGCGATGGAAGAATACGTCCGCCAGGTGAAGGCGATCCGCGCGCGCGGCAGCCCGATGCCGCCCGTGACCCTGAACGTCCTCTTCGAAAATCGCGGCACCGAGCCGCTCACGATCGAAGTCACGACCGTCGATTCCGAGCTGGGCAATTTCGCCGTGCGCCCGGAAAAGCTCACGCTGGCGCCGGGCGAAAAAGGCACGCTCGACCCGATGATTTCGCAGCTCGGCGTCACGAACGACGAGATCCCGCTCAAGCTCGAGCTCCGCACGGCGGGAAAAAAAGAGAGCCAGGTCGTCCTCGTGAAGAACGTCATCTCGCCCGCGCTGCGGAAGTGACGCGCTCCACCGCCTGACGATATATTCGCCACGCCGCGCCGGCGCGCATCGTTTTTCGCGCCGGCACGTCTGGCAATATTGCAAGACCGTGAACGCGCCCGCCGGTGCGCTTGCGGCCGAGTTGGAATCGAGATCACTCTCGCTAACCGCCCCAACGAAAGGCCCCCCATGAAAGCCCCAGGCTTGCTCTCCGCCGCGCTGCTCGCGTTCGGCGTTGCGATCGGTTTCTCCGGCTGCGCCAGCTCGCGTTTCGCGCGGCAGGCGCCGGTTCATCGGCCGACGTTTGCGCTCGTGGTCAGCGTCACGGACGGCTCGCCGCTCACGCCCGACCAATGGCAGTCGATCCGCACCGCTTTCGAGCGCCAGCTCGCCGACTATGGCCTGACGCTGGTCGACGATCTCTATCTCGCCGAGCGAATCATCCGCGTGAATTTCACGCCCGACCTCGCCGATCCCACGACGGGCCAGGCCGTCGTGCTCAATGTGCGCGTCAACCCTCTCTACGGCTACGTCCCATCGACCGCCGGCAGCAGCTCATCGATGACTTCTTATACGCTCTCGAATCCCGGGGACTATCGCGCCTACAATAGTTGGTCGTATGGCTATATCGATCCGCTTTATCTCTACGGTTCGCCCACGGGCGTGGTGACCATCACGCCGCCGCACCATCGGCCCAACGATCCCGACCATCCTCCGGGCAAGGACAATCCTCCCGGGCAGGATCATCCACCGGGCAACGATCGCCCGCCGGGGCACGATCACCCGCCGATCGCCGGCAACGACGGCGATCACGATCATCGCCCGCGGCCCGATCCGGACGGCAATCCGCATCACCCGTGGATTCCCGGCCCGACGCGCGCCCCCGATTCGTCGCGTCCACAACCAACCTACTCGCGGCCGGAGCCGGGTTACTCCTCGGTCTCGAGCGGCTCGTCGTCGTCGCCATCGTATTCGCCGCCGTCGTCTTCGTCGTCCTCGTCTTCGTCGTCCTCGAGCTCCGATTCGTTTTCTTCGGGATCGGGATCGAGCAGCAGTAGCAGCGGCTCGTCGACGTCGACTTATTCTCCGCCCGAGAATCCCGGCAGCCACGGCGGCCGGATGATTCTGGAAAATTAAGCGCGCCGAAAATTCCGCCGCGGCGGCGAGCGCGCCGCCCGGCACGGCCGTCGGCGCGCCTCAGCTCTGGAGCATCCGCACGCGCCGGTCGCGCCGCGGAAACTGCAGCGTCACGACCGTGCCGACGCCTTCCTTGCTCTCGATGCCGACCTGCCCGCCGTGCTCGCGCATGATCCGCTGCGCGATCATCAACCCGAGGCCGTGTCCGCCCACCTTCGTCGTGTGATACGGCTGAAACAACCGCACCAGATCCTCCTGCTTGATCCCTGCGCCGGTGTCGCCGAACAGCAGGAACACCTCATCGTCATCCGCGCGCGACTTGATCCGTAGCGTGCCGCCGGGGCGCATCGCCTCCATCGCGTTTTTGACCAGGTTGAAAAAAACCTGCTTCAACTGGTTGCGGTCCGCCATCACGCGCGGCAGGTCGTCGGGCGTCTCCGCTTCGACGGTGATGCCGCGGTCCGCGAGCTCGCGATGCTGGAAACGCAACACCTCCGCGAGCACATCCGGCAGGCTTGTCTCCACGAGATCGGGCGGCTGCGGCCGGATCGCCTCGAGAAAATTGCGGATGATGCCGTCGAGCCGCGTGACTTCCGCGCGACACACGCGCACCGATTCGTTGACGGATTCCGTGTCCTTCGTCGCCTTCAGCTTCTTCAGCTTTCGCTCCATGAGCTGCAAATGAATCGTCAGCGAGTTGAGCGGATTGCCCAGCTCGTGCGCCACGCCCGCGGCGAGCAGCAGGATCGACGACGTGCGCTCGTCCTCGATGCGCGCCTCGGTCGTCTGTTTTTCTTTCGTGATGTCGGAAAGGATCACCGCGAAACGCCGCGCGCCGCTGCCGCCGCCGGTCATGCGAAACGGCACCATGTAGAGCCGCACCGTGCGCGGCTCGGGATACGTCAGCTCGAATTCCCGCGCGACCACCGGCGCAACCGCGGCGGCTTCGTCCTCGAGCGTCGCGCCGAGCGAGGGCCGCAGCCCCGGCACGAGCCGCCACAGCGTCTGGCCGGCCAGCTCGTCGCCGCCGAGTCCGATCAGCCGGTGCGCGGCGGTGTTCGCGTATTCGATCGCGCCGTCGTCGCGGATGACGAGCACGCCTTCCTGCAGCGTGTTGAAAATCTCGTCGAACAGCGACCGCTCGCGCGCAAGCCGCTGCACAAGGTTGGCGAGATTGACCGAGTCGAGCGTGTCGAGCCGGCCAAGCACGCGGTCGAGCGAGGAGTTTTTTTTGCCAGCCATCTATCGATTGCGGATTGCGGATTGCGGATCGCGGATGGTCGAACCGGCACGAGGCGGACGCATGATCGGTTTGCTACTCCGCAATCCGCGATCCGCAATCCACAATTCGAACGCTCACTCCGGCGCCGTGAGGAAATCCATCTGCGCCGGGTCGACGCGCACCGCGAGCAGCTTCCGCAAAAACGCCTCGCGGTGCAGCGCGCAGCGGCCGAGGCGCAGCACCGCCTCGCGGTGATCCTCGGTGCCGTAGCCCTTGTGCTGCGCGAAACCGTAGCCGGGAAATTTCGCCTCGCACTCCACCATCATCCGGTCGCGCGTCACCTTCGCGACGATCGACGCCATCGCGATGCACAGCGAGCGCGCGTCGCCGTTGACGAATGCCGTGTGCGGATAGGGAAACGCGCGCAACGGCAGCCCGTCGACGATCACGCGCGCCGACACCGTCGGCGCAAACGCCTTCCGCTCCTCGAAGCTCGAAAACAGATCCGGCTCCGTGCGCTCCGGCTCGAACGCCTCCGGCGGATAAATGCCCCCGAGCGCGCGCCGCATCGCGAGCTTCGTCGCACCGAGGATGTTGAACTGCTCGATCTCCTCCACGCTCGCGACGCCGTAGTGCGCGTGGATCTGGCCCGCGGCGGAGAGTTTTTCGAACTCGCCCCACAACTCCTCGCGCTGCTCCGCCGAAAGCACCTTCGAGTCGTTGACGCGCCCGCTCTTCGCGACGGCCCAGCGCCCCTCCAGAAAATCGCGCGTCACCACGACCGCCGCCGCGACCACCGGCCCGGCGAACGCGCCACGCCCCACCTCATCGACGCCGATCAGGCTGGCGACCCCGTTGATTTGCTTCAGATCGAAGCCGCGCAGTTGGCGGCGTTTCATGCGCGTAGTGTGAAAGGGCACCGCGCCGCCGGTGGCAAGCGTGTGACAAACGCCCCGGCCGCTGGCGGTTTCGCCGCGCGCGGCCTAGATTTGCAACGCCATGGAAGCGCCGCAAATAGCCGAGCTCGTTTTCTACGTCGTCGAGACGCTCGCGCTGCCGTTTGCGATCGTCGTCTTCATCTACGAGCAGCGCAAGGAGCGGCGCAACGAGGAGGAGGAGATCTTCCAGCGGCTCTCCGACGAGTATCGCGAGTTTCTCAAGCTCGTCCTGGACAATTCCGACCTGCAACTCCTCCGTCGCGAAGGCGCGCGCCAGGAATTCAACGCCGAGCAGAAGGAGCGCCGCTTCGCGATCTTCGGCATCCTGATCTCGCTCTTCGAGCGTGCGTATCTCCTCGTCTACGAAGAGAAGATGGACAAGCAGTCGCTGCGGCTCTGGAAATCGTGGGAGGACTACATGCGCGAATGGGTGCGCCGCGCCGACTTCCGCGAAGCGCTGCCCGAGCTGCTCGAAGGCGAGGACGAGGAGTTCACGCACTACATCCTCGATCTCGCGAAGCAGGAGAAAACGAAGATCGATTTTCCCGCGCGCAAAGCGGCGTGAGGACGCGGGCTTTTACGCCGCCCAGACCGCGTTTCCAATCGTTCTCGTTCTCGTAATCTTTCTCGTTCTCCCGGTTTGTCTGCAGCCGTCGGCAAAAAAAGAGAACGATTACGATTAAGATTAAGAGAACGATTTCGGAGGGGGCGACTCACTCCCACTCCATTCGGTCCTTCGGCTCCGGGAGCGGCAGCTCGTCGAGCTTGCCCGCGGCGGACACGACTTCATACGCCGTCCGAAAATGCAGCTTCGCGAATTCGCCCAGCGCGCGCGCGCCGAATTTCGCCATGATCTGCGCGGCCTGCTCCTTCACCAGCGGACCCGCGCCTTTCTGCAGCCGCGCGCCGAATTTTTTCGAGAGCGCCGCCATCTGCCGCTGAAATTCCGCGCGCGCCACGATCGAAGCCGCGGCGACGACCGGATCCTCTTCGGCCTTCGTCCGCATCTTCAGCTCGAAGTCCTGCACGCCTTTTTTTGCCAGTTCGCGCTGCGTCAACGGCTGCTTGGAAAACTGGTCGAGCAAGCCCCACGGCACGCGCTTCGCGGCGAGCGCCTGCTCGAGTGCGGTCGCGTGCTGCCACGCGAGCAGCCGGTTGAGATTGGCGTGGGGGCGCGACATCAACTCGTTGTATTTCGGCATGCCGCAGAAACACGTGCGCACGGCGACGCCCTTCGTCTCGCGAATGATTTTGTCGAGCTTGATGATCTGCAGCTCCGCGATCTTTTTCGAATCCTTCACGCCGGCCTTGATCCACGATTCGATCGCCGGCCGGTCCGCGATCACCGTTGCCGCGATCACCGGCCCGAAAAAATCGCCCTTGCCGCTTTCGTCGCAGCCGGCGTGCGACTCGAACCAGTCGGGATGCAGCACCTCGTCATAGCCGAGCTTCGCCGCGCCGGTGATTTCCGGCTCGACCACGTCGCGCACGAAATCCTCCGTGCCCTTGCCCGCGATCACAACTTTCCCGCTCGTATAGGCGCTCACGTTGACCTTGAGATGGTCGGCCTTGAAGGCGAAGCGCGTGTAAGCGACCTCGAACGGCATCCAGCCGCGCGCCACCAGGATGGATTTCAATTTCTCCATCTGCGCGTCGTCGAGCTTGACGGTGTAGGAGCTGAGAACCTTGGGTTTTTCCTCGGCAGGATCGCCGCGCTTCGCCATGGCAGAACCAAGTGGCAGAAAAAACCGGCCGATGACACGCAAAACTTCAGCGCGCGAAAAACTCGTCGCGCGGCGCGCGGATTTCCAGCGGACACTGCTCATCTGGTATCGTGCGCACGCGCGCGCGCTGCCGTGGCGCGAGGCGCCGTCGCTCTACAAAACGGTCGTGAGCGAATTCATGCTGCAGCAGACGCAGGTGAAAACCGTGCTGCCCTACTTCGCCCGCTGGCTCGAGGCGCTGCCCGATTTCGCCGCGCTCGCCGCGGCACCCGAAGCGCGCGTGCTGAAACTCTGGGAAGGCCTCGGCTACTACTCGCGTGCGCGCAATCTTCACCGGCTCGCCCAGGAAATCGCCGCGCGCCCCGCGCCGCCACGCACGCCCGACGTGTGGCGTGAATTGCCGGGCGTCGGTCCTTACACCGCGGCGGCGATCACGAGCATCGCGTTCGGCGCGCCCGTGGCGTGCGTCGACGGCAACGTCGTGCGCATCCTCGCGCGACTCACGGCCGATGCGACGGAGTTTCGCGATTCCGCGAGCGCGGCAAAAATCTTTGCTCCGCTCGCCGACGCGCTCGTTTCCCCAACGCGACCCGGCGATCACAACCAAGCAATGATGGAGCTCGGCGCGACGGTGTGCTTCCGGCAAAAACCGCTCTGCCTCGTCTGTCCCGTGCGCCGGTTTTGCGCCGCCGCGCAGCGCGGCGATCCGGGAAATTTCCCGCGTCTCGCGCCGAAGCAGATGGAGCGCCACGAAGTCATTCGCGTCTGGTGCGAGAAAAATGGCGCGCTGCTGCTCCATCTCGCCGCCGCCGACGCGAAGCGTTTCGCCAACATGCACGAGCTGCCCACCGCCGCCCAGGCCGGCATCGCCGACGCCGTCGCCGCGCGCGGCCCGCTGCTCGCGAAGAAACGCCGCGGCATCACGCGTTTTCAGATCACGGAATCGATTCATCGCGCGCAGCCGCCGCGCAAGATGACCTCGCCCGATCTCGTGTGGGTGCCGCTCGCGACGCTCGACGTGATCACGCTCTCCGGCCCGCATCGCCGCTGGATCGCGGAAATCCTCGCGTTGTAGGACGCGGCCGCCTCGCCGAAGCGGCAACGTTCGACACGCAGCCCTACAGCAGCGCTTCGATCCGCGTCTTCGAGGCGCGCACTTCTTCCTCGGTGACGCGCGGGCCGAACTCCAGCGTGAGCAGGTGTTCGGGCCGCCAGAATTTGCTCACCATTTCGAAGTCGATGTGGCCCGCGCCCACGGGCTGATGATCCTGCCCCTGCGCATTCACATCGTGAAGATGAAAGCCGATCGCGCGCGGCGCGAGCGTCGCCAGAAATTCACGGTGCTTCAGCAGCCCCATGCTCTCCTTGATGTCGGCGTGGCCGGTGTCGTGCCAGTAGCCGACCGGCGCATCCGCCGGCAAGCCCGCGAGAAATTCCGCGTAGTCGGCGTCGACCGGCAGCTCTTCGAATTTTTCGCGGTTCTCGAAGCCGAGCTTCACGCCCTTCTGCTTCGCGTAGTCGAAGATCTCCTTCACGCTCGCCTGCGTCTGCGCCCAGTAGGGCGGCATGCGCTTGCGCAGCTTCGCGAGGGATTTCTGGAGCAGCGCGTGATATTTTTTATCGTCCGGCGTGCGGCCGGCGTCGGGATGATCGCGCAGGTAGTTTCGCACGGCCCGGGCGGGATTGAACCAGAAAAATCCCACGCTCCCGAGATGGCAGACCAGCACGCGCGCCTTCACCTGCGCCGCGAAGTCGATCGACCGCTTCGTGTGCCGCAGCCACTGGTCGTGCTCGCGGTGCTCGGTCGACGACGGTTCGAAGAGATTCGGCGCCGCCTGCACCACGCCGGTCGGCAGCGGGCAGAAATTGTGCGTGGAGGAAACCTCGATCACGCCTTCCTCGACCGCCTTGAGCACGCCCGGCACCAGCGTGATCCGGATGCCGTGGCTCAGCTCCACATGCCGGAATCCCAACGCCGCGATTTCGCCCAACATCGCATGGCCGTCGTTGTGTCGGTGCGAGCACCAGCTGGTCGAGAGAGCGAGAGTCGGCTTCACACGTTATCGGCTTCCGACGAAATCGGAGCGCGAGCAAGTTGCACGATCAAATAACACGTAGCATGAAAAAGCCGCGTCCCGGAAAATCCGGGGACGCGGCGAAAAATTCAAGCGGGCGGCGAGGCGGTTTATTCCGCGTAGCGGCGGCGCAGCATCTGGGTGAAGGCCTGGACCTTCTCCTTGCGGCGGCGCTTCTCGCACGGCTTCTCGTAGTAACGCTTGGCGCGGGTGCCCTTGATGATGTTCTCGCGATCGAGCTTCTTCTTCATGCGCCGCAGCGCGCGGTCGATGGGCTCGTTCTTGCGGATTTTGATTTCGATGGACATGAGGACGGACTCGGAGGACGGATTGGCGAAAGGAAAAGCCGGTAACTGAGCCAACCTCCGCGCCCCGCGTCAACGGCTTTTTGCAGCTGCCGGCGGAACCCCCGCTGCGTCAGGCGGAGAGCGAAATCACCCGCGAATGCGCGCGGCAAATATGCTCCAGCGAAGGGCCGGCATCCTTTGCGTCCACCAGGGCCTGCGGATAAGCGCAAAAGAGCGCGAAGGCATGCTCGCTGCCGAGCTCGTTCCAAAGTTCCTCGAGTCCGAGCGCGGCATCCCGTTTTCCGGCCTGCCACAGCAGCGCCACCATCTCGCCGAAAGCGCGCAGTTTGCGGCCCTCGGCCGTCACCTGCCGCACGATCCCGCCGACGACGTGTTGAAACGCTTCCGGGTCCGGTCGACCGTCGACGATGAATTTTGCCAGCACCTCCTCGGCGTCGAGCGACACATACTGCCGCTGGGCCGTCGCGAAAGTCACATTCACCCGCTTCATCCGCAGCCGGTCCTCGACGGCGAGCCGATGGCTCGGCGTGGCGATGACGAGCACTGCATCGCCTTTCTCCAATCCGTCCGCGACATAGGCCGACAGGCACTCGATCAGATAATCGTCCGTGCGATAAAACTGCACAAAATGGTCTGTCGGCCCGGCGCCCGCCCAGTCCCGGGCGAGCTTTTTCGATCGCGGATTGACCGGCAGGCAAATGGGCGCGGGCGAATTCATCAGAGCGCAGCATACCAAAATTTACCGGCCGGCTGCCATGGGAGATTCTCCGTTCTTCCAGCCTGCGCGGGCCGCGACGCTGCCGATGCGCCGGGGACGCGCGCGACTCGCCGGCCTCCGCGGAGCCCGCGGCAAACGCCCGGCCGCAGGCGCTTCGATCACTTTACCGTCTTGCGCGCACGGCGCGTTAGACTTGCCTGAATCCGACTCCGCTCCGCGCCGTGCCCGCCGACAAAAATTTCGTCCACCTTCACGTCCACTCCGACTACAGCCTGCTCGACGGTTGCTGCCGCATCGACCGGCTGATCGAGCGCGCGCAGGAGATGGGCATGAACGCCCTCGCGCTCACCGATCACGGCAATCTTTACGGCGCGATCGATTTCTACCAGCAGGCGAAAGCGAAAGGCCTGAAACCGCTCATCGGCTGCGAGCTCTACCTCGTCGAGACGTCGCGCCTGGAAAAAAACGGCCGCGCCGCCGACGAGGGAAAAACCATCTTCCACCTCGGCCTCCTCGCGAAAGACATCACCGGCTACCAAAACCTGCTGAAGCTCGTCAGCGACGCGCACCTCAAGGGCTTTTACTACAAGCCGCGCACCGACATCGAGACGCTCGCGAAACACGCCCGCGGCCTGATCGGTTTCACCGGCTGCCTCGCCTCGCTCGTGCCGCAGCACCTGCTCTATGATCGCTATGAGGAAGCGCGGAAAGCGTGCGCGCGTTTCGTGGAAATTTTCGGAAAGGAAAATTACTTCGTCGAAATCCAGGATCACGGCATCGCCGAGCAGAAAAAAATCATTCCCGGCCTGCTGAAGCTCGCGGAGGAATTCGGCCTGAAGGTCGTATGCACGAACGACGTCCACTACGTGCGCGCGCAGGACGCCGGACCGCACGACGCGATGCTCTGCATCCAGACCGGTGCGAAGATCGACGAGGAGAAACGCATGCGCTTCGAGGGCCAGCAATTCTACCTCAAATCGCGCGACGAGATGGAGAGACTCTTCATCGAAGTCCCCGAGTCGGTGACGAACACCCAGCTCGTCGCCGAGATGTGCGACCTCGCGATTCCGTTTCCGAAAGGCAGCGAGCGCTATCCGAAGTATCCGCTGCCGCCCGAGGTGAAGACCGACCGCGCGGGCTATCTGCGCGAACTCTGCGTCGCCGGCCTGAAAAAACGCTACGACGTCGACTACGACGCGCCGGAGAAATTTCCCGATCCCGCCACCGCCGCGACGCTCGTCGAACGCCTCAACTACGAGCTCGGCATCATCGGCAAGACGGGCTTCGTCGACTACTTCCTCGTCGTGTGGGACTTCATCCACTGGGCGCGGCAGCACGACATTCCCGTCGGGCCGGGCCGCGGCTCCGGCGCCGGCTGCCTCGTCGCCTATCTGCTCGGCATCACCAATCTCGACCCGCTCCGCTTCAAGCTGCTCTTCGAGCGCTTTCTCAATCCCGAGCGCGTCTCGCCGCCGGACTTCGACATCGACTTCTGCATGCGGCGCCGCGGCGAGGTCATCGACTACGTCCGCCAGAAATACGGCAACGACTGCGTCGCCAACATCATCACCTACGGCACGCTCGGCGCGAAGATGGTGATCCGCGACGTCTCGCGCGTGCACAATCTCGCCTACGGCGACGCCGACCGCCTCGCGAAGATGATCCCCGACGAGCTCAACATCACGCTCGATTCGGCCCGCGAAAAATCCGCCGAGCTCCGCGACGAGGTCACGAAAAACCCGATCGCGAAAAAAATCTTCGACCAGGCGCTCGTGCTCGAAGGCATGGTGCGCAACACCGGCAAGCACGCCGCCGGCATCATCATCACCGACCGGCCGCTCGAGGAATTTGTCCCGCTCACCTCGCAGGAAGGCGACGTGACCGTGCAATACGACATGAACGCCGTGTCGAAGCTCGGCCTGCTCAAGATGGATTTTCTCGGGCTGAAAACGCTCACCGTCATCGCCGACGCCGTGGACAACATCCGCCGCACCGCGGACCCGAAATTCGACATCGAGGCCGTCGGCTTCGACGACGCGAAGACCTATGCGCTGCTCAACACCGGCCGCACCACCGGCGTGTTTCAGTTGGAATCCGGCGGCATGCAGAACCTCTGCCGCCAGATCGGCCTCTCCTCAATCGACGAGATCGTCGCGCTCATCGCGCTCTATCGCCCCGGCCCGATGGACTGGATTCCCGACTACGTCCGCGGCAAAAAAGACCCGAGCACCGTCAAGTTCCCGCATCAGCTCCTCGAAGAAGTCTGCCGCGAAACCTACGGCGTGATGGTTTACCAGGAGCAGGTCATGGAAGCCGCGAAGATCATCGCCGGCTACACGCTCGGCGGCGCCGACATGCTCCGGCGCGCGATGGGCAAGAAGGACGCCGAGGCGATGGCGAAGGAGCGGGCCAAATTCGTCGAGGGCGCGAAGCGCGTGAACAACATCGCGGAAAAACCGGCCAACGAAATCTTCGACATCCTCAACAAATTCGCCGGCTACGGCTTCAACAAATCCCACTCCGCCGCCTACGCCGTCCTCAGCTACCAGACCGGCTACCTCAAGGCCAACTACCCGGTCCAGTTCATGGCCGCCATGCTCAGCTCCGAGCTCGGCAACTCCGAAAAAGTCTCCCACTTCGTCGCCGAGTGCGAGGCGATGGGCCTCGTCGTGCTCGGCCCCGACGTGAACGAATCGCGCGAGATGTTCACGCCCGTCGGCGGCAAAATTCGTTTCGGCCTCGCCGGCGTGAAAGGCGTCGGCGAGCTCGCCGCGCAAAAGATCATCGAGGAGCGCGAGAAGAACGGCCCGTTCGCCAGCTTCGACGAATTCGTCCATCGCGTCGACGGCCGCGCGATCAACAAGCGCGTGCTCGAGCACCTCGCGAAGACCGGCGCGTTCGATTTCAGCGGCGCCTCGCGCAAGCAGCTTTTCGAAAGTATCGACGCCACGCTCGCCGGCGCCGCCGCCCACGCACGCGACAAGGCCGCCGGCCAGCACAGTTTCCTCGACATGCTCGCCGAGGAGCCGCCGCCGAAAAATGGAAACGGCGCGGCAACCCATGGAAGCGCGACGCCCTCGTCGCGCGGTTCGTCCCTCGCCTCTCTTCCGTCGACGCTCAATCCCACCGCCGATTTCTCCGCGCCGGAGCGCCTCGCCTTCGAAAAAGAACTCCTCGGCTTCTACGTCTCCGGCCACCCGATGAACGACTACGCCGGCCTCGCGGACGCGATCGACACGTTTGCCGTGGACGAGCTGTTGCAGCAGGGAGATCGCACGGAATTCCGCCTCTGCGGCATCGCGAGCAACCTCGTGAAAAAACTTTCGAAGAAGGACAACCGCCCGTGGGTCGCCTTCACGCTCGCGACGAAAAAAGCCGCCGTCGCGCTGAACATGTTTGCCGACGCCTACGCCAACTACGGCACCGCGCTCGCCGAAAACGCCCTCGTGCTCGTGCAGGGCAACATCATCGTCAATCAGGAGGGCCCGCGCATCAACGTGAAGGAGTGCTACCCGCTCGACGCGAAGGTCGCCGGCCTCGTCCGCAAAGTCCGCTGGCTGCTCCATCCGCATCAGCGCGAGGTGCCGGCGTTCCTGCATGTGCTGCGCGACACGCTGAACAAGCAGGTCGGCGACACGCGCGTGGAGTTCGCCTTCGTCTTCGACGATCGCATCGCACCCGTCGCCGAGGCGAGCAGCGCGCTCGCCTGGAAGGTCAGCGGCCCGACGTTTCAGCAGCTCGCGTCCCATCCTGCCGTCGCTGGTGTGCAGCTCGAGACGCGCCCGCTCGAACTCGTGCAGGAACGCTGGCGCAAGCAGCGCGCGTGATTCCATCGCGGAGCGCAGATCGCGGATTGCGGACCGAAAGACCGCGCGACATCGTTCGCTCGTGGCCGGCCATCCGAAACCCGCAATCCGCAATCCTCAATCGCCCGACTCCGCGACGCTGAATCACGCCGCGCGCGTGCTCGGCTCGCTCGCGCCCGATCTGCCGGCCGACGCCGCGCTGCGCCGCTACCTTTACGGCGCGCGCCACCTCGGCCCGCGCGAGAAGCGCGCGATCAGCCGCGCGGTCTTCGCGTATTTCCGCTGGCTGCAATGGCTCGACCCCAAGGCGTCGTTTCAAAAACAGGTCGAAGCCGCCACCACGCTGCAGGCGCGCTTCACCACCGACGAGAAATCGATCAAGGCCGAAACGCTCGCCGCCCGCGCCGTGCCCGGCTGGCTGCGCGAGGAAATGGATCTGCCGCCCGATTATCTGCGGCAACTCCAGCGCGAGCCCGCGCTCTGGTTGCGCGCGCGCCCGGGCACGGCGGCGCAACTCGCGCGCGACCTCGGCGACTGCGAGCCGACTCCGCGCGCGCCCGACGCGCTGCGCTACGCCGGCCCGCACGATCTTTTTCTCACGCCCGCGTTTCACGCCGGCGCGTTCGAGATTCAGGATCTCGCCTCGCAACTCGTCGCCCACGCCTGTGCGCCGCAGCCGGGCGAGACGTGGTGGGATGCCTGCGCCGGCGAAGGCGGCAAGCTCCTCCACCTCGCCGATCTCATGCATAACAAAGGCGTGATCTGGGCGACCGACCGCAGCGAACGCCGGCTGCACGTCCTGAAAAAACGCACCGCCCGCGCGCAGCTTTTCAACTACCGCGCGGCGCCCTGGGACGGCTCCGCGAAACTGCCGACGAAGACAAAATTCGACGGCGTCCTCGTCGACGCGCCGTGCAGCGGCGTCGGCACCTGGCAGCGCAACCCGCACGCCCGCTGGACCGTGACGATCGACGACGTCCGCGAACTCGCCGCCACGCAGCGCGCGTTGCTCGAGCACGTCGCTGCTGCACTGAAGCCCGGCGGCAAGCTCGTCTACTCGGTGTGCACGCTCACGCGCAGCGAGACGACCGCCATCGCCGACGCGTTTTCCGCCGCGCACGCCGATCTCGAGCCCGCGCCGCTCTTTGCCGGCGGGCTCGCCGATGCCGGTCAGCCGGCGTCCGCGAATCCCACGACGCTCTTCCTCTGGCCGCACGAGCTCAACGCCAACGGCATGTTCCTCGCCGCGTGGCGAAAGAAAAACTGATCCCGCCGCCCGCCGGCCGCGCCCGACCCGTGATTTTGTTTCCGCGATTTTTTCCCGCCCCTCTCGCGCCAGTCGATCCGCGTTGAAAAAAATTTCCACCGCCACCGTCCGTGCCGACTTCAACGACCTGCCTGCTGTGCTCTACTACACGCGGGCGGCGCACGAACTCGGCCTGTGGTCGTCGGAACGCATCCTCATCGAGCGCTTCTTCCCCGATCGCGCCGCGCCGCTGCTCGAAGCCGGCTGCGGCGCCGGTCGCGTGACGCTCGGCCTCTGGTCGCTCGGCTACCGCGATCTCACCGCCTTCGATTTCGCGCAGGAACTCGTGGACCAGGCGATCAGCCTCGCGGCCGAGCGCGACGCGCAGGCGATCCGTTTCGCATTCGCCGACGCCACCGCCCTCGAAAAGTGCCGCGCGATACGCGACACGGTGTTCGCCGGCGCCTTGTTCATGTTCAACGGGCTGATGCAGATTCCCGGGCGCGAGAATCGCCGCGCGGCGCTGCGCGCACTCCACCGCGCCTGCGCACCAGGCGCGCCACTGCTCTTCACGACGCACGACCGCGATCATTCGCCCGCCGAGCGCACCGCGTGGCGGCAGGAAACCGTCCGCTGGGTGCGCGGCGAACAGGACCCGCGGCTTCTCGAATTCGGCGATCGCTATTTCGAGGACGCGGCCGGCCGCACGTTCATGCACCTGCCCGACCGCCGCGAAATCCTCGCCGACCTGGCGGCGACCGGCTGGCGCCACGCGTTCGACGCGATGCGGCGCGAGATCGCCAGCGAGTCGCGCGCCGTGCGCGAATTTTCCGACGAATGCCGCTTCTGGGTCGCGCATCGCGGCTAAGAGCTCATTTCAAAACCTTGGCGACGTGGCACGGGCGTCTCGCCCGTGTTTCGGCCCCGTTCACGGGCAGGATGCCCGTGCCACCTCGAACCGTCGCGAGCGAGCAGCCGAGGTTTTGAAATGAGCTCTAAGTCGCGCCAGCCCGTCTGTTGCCATCGCGATGGCCCGCACGATTTGCCATTTCCCGCGCACGGTTTAGCGGCGGCGCCGCGCAGACTTGCCCCGCCCCGTCCAGGCCCTAGCGTGCGTTTCACATGTCCGCCTTGTTTGCCGCATTTTCCGATCGCACGTGGCTCTGGTTCGCCGCGGCGCTTTATTTCATCGGATTCGCGCAGGGCACCGTTTCGCTGCTGCGCGGCGGCCGGCCCGCCGGCTCGGCGACGTATGCGCTGATCGCGATCGGTTACGTGCTGCAACTCGTCGGGCTCGGGATCCGCGGTCGCGCGGTCGGCGGTTGTCCGCTGGGCAACACGTTCGAGATTTTTCAGTTCACCGCGTGGTCGGCGATCACGCTCTACCTCGTCGTCGGCCTCACGTTTCGCAACAGCCTGCTCGGCTACTTCACGTCGTGCCTCACGGCGGCGCTCACGGTCATCTCGCTCGCGATTCCGGCGTGGGACGCCACCACGCGCACGCACATCTTCAGCGCGAACCCGTGGATCGAGCTGCACGCGGCGCTGGCGGTTTTCAGCTACGGCGTGTTCGCGCTGCTGGCGCTGACTTCAGTGATGTTTCTCCTGCGCAATTACTCGCTGAAATCGAAACGCCTCGGCGGCTGGTTCTCCTTCCTGCCGTCGATCCTCGACCTCGATCACATCGGCGTGCGGCTGCTCGGCGCAGGCATGGCGATCCTCACGCTCTCGCTCGGCATCATCTCCGCCTTCTGGCTGCGCGATCCATCGAGCGCGAGCGTGTCGAAGGTGCTCTTCGCCTTCGTCGTCTGGGCGGTCTCGCTCCTCGTTTTCGCGCTGCGGCTGCGCGGCGTGCTGCTCACGAAACGTTTCGCGTGGGCGTGCCTCGCGCTTTTCGCCGGCGCGCTCGTCTCGCTGGTCGCGGTCGACCGCAGCCGCCATCCGCTGCCGCCGAAACCGGTCGCGGTTTCGCTGCCATGAGCACCGACGGCCTCTTCGTCATCGGCGCGACGCATCACCGCGCGCCGCTCGCCGTGCGGGAAAAACTCTCGCTGAGCGCCGACGGCGCCGCGGCGCTGCGCGTCGAGCTGGCGCAGATCGCCGGCCTCAAGGAATTCGCCGTGCTCAGCACGTGCAACCGCGTCGAGTTCTACGGCGTCGGGGCAAACGGCGATACCGCCGCCCGCGTGACCGCCGCGTTCTGCGCGCGGCAGCAATTCGATGCCGCCGAGTTCGAGAAATTCCGCCTCAATCTCCGCGGCCGCGAAGCGGTGCAGCACCTGCTCGAAGTCTCGTCCGGCCTCGACTCCCAGATGGTCGGCGAGACGGAAATTTTCGGCCAGGTGAAGGACGCCTACGCCGAGGCGCAGGCGCGCGGCTCGACCGGTCCCGTGCTGAATCGCGTTTTCCAAAAAGGTTTCCAGGCCGCGAAGCACGTGCGCACGCACACGGCGATCACCACGGGCCAGGTGAGCGTCGCCAACGTCGCCGTCGATCTCGCGCTCACGATTTTCGGCGCGCTGAAACAGACGCGCATCCTCCTCCTCGGCGCCGGCGAGATCGGCGAGAAGACGGCGAAAGCCTTCCAGAGCCGCGGCGCCGCCGCGCTGACGGTCGCGAGCCGGCGCTTCGAGCGCGCGATGGAGCTCGCCTCCGCGCTCGGCGCGAGCGCGATGCCGTTCGAGCAGCGAGAGGCGCGGCTCGCGGAATTCGATGTCGTCGTCTGCGCCACCTCCGCGCCCGACGTCGTCGTGTCGCACGCCGTGACGCGTGCCGCGATGCAGAAGCGCCCCGCGCGACCGCTGTTCTTCATCGACCAGGCGCTGCCGCGCGACGTCGATCCGGCGGTCTCGGAAATCCAGAACGTGTTTCTCTACAACCTCGACGACCTCGCCAAGATCGCGGACGAAAACCGCGCCGCGCGCGAAGCCGAGATCGCCAAGTGCCGCACGATCGTCGCGGAAAAAGCGGACAACCTCTGGCGCCAGGTCGCGCCCCAGATCGAGGCGCTCGGCGCCGTCGCCCCGCTCGCGCCCTCGGTCCGCCACGAAGAGCCCGCGTGATTCCGGCCGCGCGCGTGGCCCGCGCCGCGCCGGCCTGCCAAGCCGCGCGCGGGCCGAATCGCGCGCCCGCGAAAACGCGCTGCGCGATTTCTCCAGCGGTTCAAAAATTCCATCGCCGCTTTTGCAGGTCGGGCTTTACGCCCGACATCGTTGGCGGTGTCGGGGGATATCCCCGACCTACGTCGTCGCGGCGACACTCCAATTTAAACCGCCCTATCCCTTTCCTATCGCGCGCACCGCGCGCTCCATCGCGGCGGCGAGTTCCTCGGTCTTGATCGGCTTGCTGATGTAGTCGTCCATTCCCGCCGCGTAACACGCCTCGCGGTCGCCTTGCATCGCGTTCGCCGTGAGCGCGACGATCCACGGCCGGTCCTCGCGCTTCGGCCAGAGCCGGCCGATCTCGCGCGATGCGGTGAGGCCGTCCATCTCCGGCATCTGCACGTCCATCAGAATTATGTCGTAGCGCTGGCGGCGCACCGCCGCGAGCGCCTCGTGGCCGTCGGCGGCGACATCGGCGCGGAAGCCGAGCTTCAGCAGCATGAGCAGCGCGACTTTCTGGTTCACCGCGTTGTCCTCGGCGAGCAGCACGCGCTCCGTGCGCGTCGCGGTCTTCGCGGTCGCCGGCACGAAGGGATGCGCCGAAGCGGCGCGCTCGCCGTTTGGATCCGGTTTGATCACGCGACAGAGCGCCTCGAACAACTGGCCCGGTTTCGCCGGCTTCGTGAGATACTCGGCGAAGAGTGTTTTGTCGTCGACTTCCTCGCGCGCGCCGAGCGAGGAGAGCAACACGAGCGGCAGCGCCTCGCGTGAACGCAGCCGGTAAATTTCCCGCGCGAGCATCGCGCCGTCCATGCCCGGCATGTGCATGTCGAGCACCGCCGCGTCGAAGCGCTCGCCGTCGCGCAGCCAGCCGAGCGCCTCGGCGCCCGCGGTCGCGGCGCGCACGGTCATGCCCCAGCCCGCGCCCAGATCGTGGAGGATGCGGCGATTCGTGGCGTTGTCGTCGACGACGAGCAGGTGCCGGCCCGCGAGCTGCGCCTTGTCGGGCGCGACCCACGGCCGCGGCCGGCTGCCGATCGGCGCGGCGGGCAGGGTGAAATAAAACGTCGAACCGCGGCCGACCTCGCTCTCGACCCACATGCGGCCGCCCATCAGTTCGGCGAGCCGCTTGCTGATCGCGAGCCCGAGGCCGGTGCCGCCGAAGCGCCGCGTCGTCGAGGTGTCGACCTGCGAGAACGATTGGAACAACCGCGGCATGCCTTCCGGCGGGATGCCGATGCCCGTGTCGCGCACGGCAAACGCCAGCTCGACCATGCCGTCGGCGCCCGGCTCGACGCGGAGCGACAGCACGACTTCGCCGCGCTCCGTGAATTTCACCGCGTTGCTCAACAGGTTCACGAGCACCTGCCGCAGCCGCGTCGGATCGCCGCGCACCATGCCCGGCACGCCGTCCGCGATCTCGTAAAGCAGGTCGAGCCCTTTCTCCGCCACGCGCGGCGCCAGCAGGTCGAGCGCGGCCTCGACGCACTCGCGCACACTGAAGTCGACATTTTCCAGCTCGAGCCGGCCCGATTCGATTTTCGAAAAATCGAGAATGTCGTTGATGATCGTCAGCAGCGAATCGCCGCTGTGGCGGATCGTCTCGACGTAGTCGCGCTGCTCGGGCGAGAGCTTCGAGTCCAGCAGCAGCGACGTCATGCCGATCACGCCGTTCATCGGCGTGCGGATTTCATGGCTCATCATCGCGAGGAACTGGCTCTTCGCGAGGTTCGCCGACTCGGCGGTTTCCTTCGCCGATTTGAGCTCGGCCGCCTGGCGCTTGAGTTCCGTGATGTCGACCAGCGAGGCGATCTGCTGCCGTTCGCCAGTGACCGGATCGGTGACGACGCGCACGTTCAGCTCGGCCCACAGCACGTCGCCGTTTGCGTGGACGTAGCGTTTCTCGAGCGAGAAATGATCGATCTCCCCGCGGAGCAGCCGCTCGGTCTCGTGGTGTTGCTGCGGGTTGTCGTCGGGATGCGTCACGAGTGCGTAGACGCCGGGCTCGCGGCAACGCTCGGCGGAGATGCTCGTGATCCGCGCGTGCGCGGAGTTGATGATGTGCGTGTCCGCCTGCCGGTTCGCGACGAACCACGACAGCCCCACCGGCACGAACTCGAAAATATTCCGGAAGCGCGCCTCCTGCTGCTTGAGCCGGTCCTGCACGTCCTTCAACGGCGTGAGATCGACGACGGTGGTCACTTCCTGGTAGCCGCCGCGTGGATCATGCACGCGGTGAAACGTCAGCTCCGCCCAGATCTCGCGCCCGTCGAGGCGGCGGTAGCGTTTGCGAATCGTGAACTGGTCGATCTCGCCGCGCTCCAGTTTTTCGTAGAATTCCTGTTGCGCCGCCCAGTCGTCGGGATGCGTGATGCGCCGGAAGATGCCGGGCTCGTTCAACTGGTCGGCCGTCAGCCCGATGATCGTGTCGTGCGCGGCGTTCGTCATCCGGCGGCGCTGGCCGTCGGCGCCGACGCGCGTCCAAGAGATGCCGATCGGCGCGCTCTCGAAAATGAAACGAAACTCCGCCTCCTGCTGCGCGATCTCGGCCTGGATGCGTTTGCGCTCGGTGATGTCGAGCTGCAGCGCCATGAAACCGGTCACGCCGCCGTCCGCGCCTTTCAACGGCTGGATGTCCAGCTCCACCCAGCGCGGCTCGCCGGCCTTCGTGTAGTTCAGCATCTCGCCCTTGAACGGCTCGCCGCGATCGCACGCGGCATTGATCGCGGCGAGCGCGGCGTCGCTCGTCTCCGGCCCGTGCAGAAATTCTCCCGGCCGCCGGCCGGCGATCTCCGCGAAGCCATAACCGAAGAAGCGCAGGAAACTTTCGTTCGCCCACTCGATCCGCCAGTCGGCGTCGGTGATCACCACGCCGCTCGCCGTGCGGCTCGCCACCAGGGCCAGCCGCTGGGTTTCCGCCTCGGCGGCGCGGAGGTTCGAGGTCATGTCGGCCGCCAGTTTCAGCGCGCGCCCGCGCGAGTTCATCACCGCCCACGTGAAGCCCGCGCCGAAGAAACTCACGAGCGCGCCGCCGCCGAGGATGAACCACTCGAGCGCGCGATTCACGTGCGCGTCGAAAGCCGGCGTCGTCTGCAGCCGCAGCGTCCACACGTGGCCGTAGCGCGCGAGATTCGTGATCTCGGCAAACGTCGCGCGCTTTCCCGCCGCGTCGAGCCACGCCGCATCGTCGCGCACCGGCTGCTCGCGCTGGCTGAACAACAACGTGTCCGCCGAGCGCGCCCGGCCGTCGAACGCCTCGATCTCCACCTGTCCCTCCGCCGCATCCACCACGCCGCGAAAAAGAAAATCGAGCCGCAGCGCCGCATACACCCAGCCGCGCAACGCCTCCTCGCGCGCGGCCGTGTCCACCAGTTCCACGCCCGACGCATACACGGGCAGAAACAGCAGGCACCCGTCGACGCGGCTCGTGCCGCCTTCGATGACCCGGATGCGCCGCGTGATCATCGGTTCGCCGGTGCGCATCGCCGCCTCGGCCGCCGCCCGCCGGTTGGTGCCGGAGCCGACGTCTTTCCCGAGCGCCGCGATATTGCGCCCGAGCGGCTCGATGTGCGTGACGATGTAGAGCTGGTCGTGGTCGCTTTTCCGCTCGACGGTGAAGTCCGGCAGGCCGTCCGCACGCACGTGTTGTTCGAGCGCATCCGCCTGCGCGCGGTCGATGCGCTGCGCGTAGCCGAGCCCGACCACGCCGCGGTCGAAGTAGCGCGAGACCGACATCACAAACCGCTCCCACAACGCGTGGGGCACGTCGCCGCTCGTCTCGATCAGCGCGCGACCGCCGTAGAGCGCCTGCTCCGCCGCCTTGAACTCGCCGTCGAGCGCCGCCAGCACGCGCTCCTGCAGCCGCTCGAAACGCGCCGCATCCTGCCGCTGCAGCTCGATCCGCACGGAGAACCAGCTCACCGCCGAAAAGCCCAGCCCCGCGAGCAATACCAACCAGGGCAGCGCTCGGCTCGTCCTCCGACGTGGGGGCGTCATGCGGTGGGGCGCTGACATGGGGCGCGACGAAAGCAGATTTCCGAAACGAGGCGAACCATTTGGAGGCCGCGCTGGCCGCTCGCGCGCAAGCGGGCTTCAGCGCTCCAGTTGACGAAGGATCCAGTCGGCCGCGGTGCCGTTCGCCGGCACATTGAGCAGCGCCCGCAGCCGCTCCGCCTGCGCCGCGGTTCGCGCGCGGCGCGCCGGTTCGTCGATGCACGCGCGCAACTCCGCCGCGAGCGCCGCCGGCGTCGCGGCGCCCTGGATGAACTCCGGATACATCGGCTCGCCGAGGAGCAGATTCGCGATCCCGAGATAAGGCACGCGCACGAGCATCCGGCCCAGCACATAGGTCAGCGGATTCGCCCGATATGCGATCGCACCCGGAATCGCCGCGAGCGCGCAATGCATCGACATCGTGCCGCTCGACGTGAGCACGGCGGAAGCCGTCACGCGCTCGCCCGTCCGCGCGAGGCGGATCGCCGGCGCCGGATTCGCCGCGCGCAACACCGCGCGGATCTCTTCGCTCGGATAAAGCACCGTCGCCTGCGCGCCTGGATGCGAGCGGGCGAATTCCGCGAAGCCTTTCTGCAGCACCGGAAAAATCCGCCGCACCGCCTGCACGCGGCTGCCAGGCAGCAGCAGCACCGGACCATCGCGATCGTAGCGCACCGGCGAAACGTAGTCCGCCGCGACGAACGGGTGGCCGACAAATTCCACCGGCAGCGCGGTGTCGGCGTAGTGTTGTCCTTCGAAGGGAAAAATCACCGCCATCGCGTCGAGATCGCGCGCCATCGCGAAACGCCGCTGCGCCTTCCACGCCCAGATTTGCGGCGAGATGTAGTAGAGGGTCCGGATTTTTCCGCCGCCCTTCGCCGACAATCCGCGCTCACGCAGCGCCGCCGCGAGCCGGAGATTCAATCCCGGATAATCCACGAAGCACACCGCGCGCGGCCGGTGTTCGCCGATCCACCGCAGCGTCTCGGCAAACAGCGCGCGAAAAAACGAATAGTTTTTCAGCACCTCGACGAGTCCGACCACCGACGACGCCGTGAGGTCGTGGAGCAACTGCGCGCCCGCCGCCGCGAGCTCGGGCCCGCCGAGCGCCGCGATCGCGAGCGCGGGATTTTTCGCCCGCAACGCGCGCACCATCCGCGCCGCGTGCTCGTCGCCCGAGTGTTCGCCCGCGACGATCAGCAGGTCGACGCGACGGTCGCGGGGAGGCGGAAATTGCAGCGACTTCGCGTCAGACATTTTTCAACACGGAGCTCACGGAGAATCCACGGAGAAGACAGCGCAACGGATTTGTTTTTTCTCGGTCATCTCCGTGCTCACCCTCCTGTTCTCCGGGTCGCGAAAAATCATTTCGCCGCCCGAATCTGCTCGGTGATCGCGATCGCCACTTCGAGCGCGCTCTTGCCGAGCGCGGCGCCGACCTTCGGCTGCTTCGCCTTCGCCACGCTGTCGACGAAGTGCGCCAGCTCCAGCGCGAGCGGCTCGCCTTTTTCGAGCGGCACCGGCTCGACCGGCACCGCGGCGAGATCGCCCGGCTTCACCGCGCCGCTCATCAGCTTCGCCGCGTAATCGAGCATGCCGGTCTTGCGCACGAGGTGGCCGGTCTGGTTCATGAAATCGAACGAGAAATAGCCCGTCGGCTGAAACACGCGGATCTCGCGGACCTTCTTCAAGCTCATCCGGCTCGTGCTGAGGTTCGCCACGCAGCCGTTCGCGAACTGGATCCGCGCGTTGGCGATGTCCTCCGTTTTCGAAAGCACGCTCACGCCCACGCTGTCGATTTTTTCCACCGGCGCCTTCACCAGCTCGAGCACGATACCGATGTCGTGGATCATCAAATCGAGCACGACGCCGACCTCCGTGCCCCGCGGCGTGAACGGCGCGAGCCGCTCCGCCGTGATGAACTGCGGCGCGCTCACCTCCTTCTCCAAAAATCCCATCACCGGATTGAAATGCTCGATGTGCCCGACCTGCACGATCGCGCCGGCCGCGCGCGCCGCCGCGAGCACCTGCTCCGCGTCCGCGAGCGACGCGCAGATCGGTTTCTCGATCAACAGGTGACAGCCGCGCGCCAGCAGCGGCAACGCCACCGCCGCATGTCGGTCCGTCGGCACGACGATCGACACCGCATCGCACGCCTCGCCGAGTTCTTCGAGCGACGCGAAGCGCCGGCAGCCGTGTTTCGCGCAGATTTCCGCGGCGCGCGCGTCGTTCGTTTCGAAAATTCCGGTGAGCTCCGCGCCGGGCAACGCCGCATAGATCCGCGCGTGGTGCTGTCCGAGCGAGCCGACGCCCGCCACGCCGCAGCAAATTTTCGTTGAAGCCATGGGCGCGACCGTAGCGGTGCTCGTCCGAACCGCCATCGAAAAGGTGGCCCGCCGTGAGCACGAGGCGCGGCGCGATTCGCGCGCGCGTTGCGACCTTCGTCGGCCAGCGCCTCAGCGCAGCACGCCCTCGTGCAGCACGAGCGCGCGGTGCGTCATCTTCGCATAGGCGGCGTTGTGCGTCACCAGCACGAGCGCGGTGCCGGTTTCGCGGCAGAGCGCGAGGAGCATTTCGATCACGGCGTCGCCGGTGTGCTCGTCGAGATTGCCCGTCGGCTCGTCGGCGAGCAGCAGTTGCGGCGCGTTCATCAACGCGCGCGCGACGGCGACGCGCTGCCGCTCGCCGCCGGAAAGCTGCGCCGGCAGGTGCGTCGCGCGCTCCGCCAATCCGACGCGCGCCAGCAACTCGCCCGCCCGCTTTTTCTCCGCCGCGCCCGGACGGCGGATCATCCGCGCCGCCATGAGCACGTTCTGCAGCGCGTCGAGCTCGGGGATCAGGTAGAACGATTGAAACACCATGCCCAGAAATCTCGCGCGGCGATCCGCCCGCGCCGCAGCGCCGGACCACGCGAGCGTGCCGGCCTCGGGCGCGTCGAGGCCGGAGAGCAGGTTGAGCAGCGTGGATTTTCCCGAGCCCGACTCGCCGCGAATCGACACGCTCTCGCCCGCCGCCACATCGAGATCGACGCCGCGCAGCACCTCGAGCCGCTGCGTGCCGCTGAGGTAGGTTTTGCGCAGGCCGCGCGCGCCGAGGACTGGGTCGTGCTCGTTATTCACTGCGCAACGCCTCCGCGGGTTTCAGTTTCGCCGCGCGCCACGCGGGCAGCAGCCCGGCGAGCGTGGAAATCACGATCGTGAACACCACGATCTGCACGATCTCGCCCGTCGTCGTGTGCTGCGGCAGGTCGCTGAATTGATAGAAACGCCGCAGCTCGTCCTCGCGCTGGATGGTGCGCGCGATCCAGTGGACGACGTCGTTGCGCACGACCAGCAAGCCCCAGCCGCCGGCGAGCCCGACGATCGTCCCGCACACGCCGATGAAAAATCCCTGCGCGCAAAAACACAGCGCCACGTGCCGGCTGCGCCCGCCGAGCGCGCCGAGCAGGCCGATCTCGCGCGTCTTGCGCACGACCGAGATCAGCAGCGAGCTCATGACCGAAAAGGCCGCGACGATCACGATGATCAGCAGCAGGAAAAACATCATGCCTTTCTCCAGATTCAGCACCCACAGAAAATCGCTGAAGCTGTCCATCCACGAAAACGCCTGCACGCCCGGCGGCAGGATGGTGTTGATCTTCGCCACGACGTCGTCCTCGCGATAGCCGGGCTTGAGGCGGACGTTGATGCCGTGGACGAGGCTGCCGAGCCCGTAGAGATCCTGCGCGAGCCGCAGCGAGCAATACACCGTCGAGCTGTCGAGCTGCTGATGGTTGAACTCGAGGATGCCGACGACTTTCACGCTGCGCGGCAGCACATATTCGTCGCGCCCCATGCGTTCGAGAATCAGCGGACTGTAGACATCGACCGTGCTGCCGACCGGCACGCCAAGCGATTCCTGCAAGCCCGAGCTCAGGATGACGGAGTCGTCGTCGAGCGCGTCGAGCGAGCCGACCGTCACGTAATGATCCAGCCGCGTGACGCGGCCCACGCTATCGAGATCGAGCCCGCGCATGAGCGGAAACGTCGGCTTGTCGTGATACATCACCATCAACGTGCCGCCCGTGTAAGGCGTCGCGCCGGCGACGCCTTCGACCTGCTCGAGGCGTTGCACCAGCGCCGCCGAATCCGCGATCGCCGTCTGCGCCTTGATCTGAATCTCGCCCTCGCTCTCCACGATCATGCGGCGGATTTCGAAACCGAATCCACTCATCACGCTCTGCACAACGACCAGCACCATCACGCCGAGCGCGACGCCGACGACCGACATGAACGTGAAAAACGGAAACCGCCGCCCGCTCGGGAAAAGCTGCTTCAGCGCGAGGTAGAAATACCAGGGCACAGTGAAAATGTGGAAAAGCTGAAAGTGAAAAAGCGGAAAACATCAGACCATGCAACCCGGCGTTCGTCGCCGCACTCTGCCATTTTTTCGATTTTCACTTTTCCGATTTTTCGGGGTGGAAACGTGGAAAAGCTGAAAGCGGAAAAGCGAAAAAGCGGAAAACGTCAGACCACGCAACCCGGCGTTCGTCGCCGTGGTTTCCCACTTTTCCGATTTTTCACTTTTCCGATTTTTCGGCGCCTCCCGGCCGGAGCTGCGGAAACAGAATCACGTCGCGAATGCTCTCGGCGCCGGTGAGCAGGATGCACAGCCGGTCGATGCCGACGCCCATCCCGCCGGCCGGTGGCATGCCGTGCTCGAGCGCGAGCAGGAAATCGTGGTCGATGTTCTGCTTCTCCTCGCCCGCCTGGTGCTCGAACATCTCGCGCTGCACGTCGGGATCGTTCTGCTCCGAATACGCCGGCGCGATTTCCATGCCGCCGATCGTCAGCTCGAAGACGTCGATCGTCGTCGGGTCGTCCGCCGTGATCTTCGCGAGCGGACACAGCTCCTTCGGCAGATGCGTGACGAAGGTCGGCTGGATCAGCGTCGGCTCGATCTTCTTCGAGAAAATTTCGTTCGTGATCTCGAACTCCTCCCAGCCCGGATGCACCGCGAGGCCCATCGCCTCGGACTTCGCGATTTTCTCCGGCTTGCTGCGACCGAACCACTCGGCATCGCCCGTGGCTTCCTTGATCAGGTCCTTGTATTTTGCCTCGCGCCATTCGCCACCGAAGTCGATCTCCTGTCCGCTCGCGGCGTGCCTGATCTTCAGCGAGCCATCCGCCGGCTTGATCACGTCGCGCACCAGCGTCGTCAGCATGTCCTGGATGAGTTTCATCATCCCGCGATAGTCCGAATATGCCTCGTAGACCTCGAGCATCGTGAACTCCGGATTGTGCCGGCGCGACACGCCTTCGTTGCGGAAAATCCGCCCGATCTCGAACACGCGGTCGAAGCCGCCGACGAGCATGCGCTTCAGCCGCAGCTCCGTCGCGATGCGCAGGTAGAAATCCACGCCGAGCGCGTTGTGGTGTGTCACGAACGGCCGCGCCGCCGCGCCGCCCGCCGTGCCTTCGAGCACCGGCGTCTCGACTTCGATGAATTTCCGCGCCTCGAGAAAACGCCGGATGTGCGACACGATCCGTGAGCGCAGCAGCAGCCGCGCGCGCGACTCGGCGTTGACGATCACGTCGAGGTAGCGCTGCCGGTAAACCTGCTCGGGATCGCTGAGGCCGTGAAACTTTTCCGGCAGCGGCCGCAGCGCCTTGCTCACGAGCGTGAACGCATCCACGCGCACCGTCACCTCGCCGGTCTTCGTTTTGAACAACGCGCCGCTCGCGCCGATGATGTCGCCGAGATCGAGCGACTTCTTGAAGACGCCGTAGCGCTCCTCGCCGAGCACATCCTTGCGAAAATAAAGCTGAATCTGCCCCTGCTGGTCCTGAATCTTCACGAACGAGCTCCCGCCCTGCACGCGAAACGTCACGAGGCGCCCCGCGACCGAGACACTGGCCGCGTAATCCTGCCCGTCGCTGTAGAGCGCTTTCGCGTCGGCCGAAAAATGCGTCGGCGCGAAGTTCGCGCGAAACGGATCGAAACCGCCCGCCCGCAAATCCGCGAGCTTCTGCCGCCGCACCGCGTGCTGGTCGTGCGAGATGTCGGAGGGAATGTCACTCATGGAACCGTCGACCGTGGCGGGCCGCCTGAGCCGGGGCAAATGGAAACTGGTTTCGCCCGCCGGTCGCAAAGCAATCCCGCTCGAAAATCCCGCGCGGCCCGCCGTCGCGAGCGCGATCGGCCCGCCATCCACGTCGCGCAGTTCGACCGCCGGGAACTTCCGCGTGCGCCGCCACACAATGACGGAAACGGCTTTGTTACACCCGAAAAACTCCAACCCTCATCCCACATGAACTCACTTCTGCTCGCAGTGCCGCCGGTCGCGGCGGTCGGCTATTCGCTCCTGTATCTGCTCTTTGGCGGCGGCATCTTCGGTGCCATCGTGATTTTCATCATCGCGAAAATCTTTCGTCGCTGACTCCGGTTCGGAACCCGGAAGCGCCGGGCCGCCGACGGCGCTTTCGCGCCCGATTGAATCTGTAATTTATTTTTTTATCGCGGAATCGCGGAAGGACGAAAGCTCGGAGCCAAATCGCCTCTGAATTTTTCCGAGCTGCCGCGCTTCCGTGATAAAAAAGCGCCCGCCGCTCCGGCGGCGCGCACGCCGCGGCGAGTCGCAAATTACCCGCGAAATTTTTGGTCGCGCGGCCGCGGCGAAACTGTTCGCCTCTCCGGCCCAGCTTGTGACTACCCCCTCGCCCGCTCTGGCCGTCATCGACGGCGCCCTGTTTCAACTCACGCGTTTCGGCGAACGCGCGGGCTGGCACGCGCCGCTCGCGACCGCGATCGTCGAATTTCGCCACGGTCCGCTGCGCGTCTACGTGCGCGAACATCCGTTCGGTCTGCTGCCCGGCCTCCCGAATCTCTACTGCCTCGACGGTGCGCTGCGCCTGCAATGGATGGCCGAGTGGCCGCTCGCCGACGATCCATGCACCCGCATCGTCGACGAACACGGCGACACCCTCGTCGCGGAGTCGGCCTCGGGCGCCATCGTGCGGCTCGACAGCCACACCGGCCGCTTGCTTGGCGTCGACCATCCGCTCGTCGCTGCGAGCTGATCGCGCGTCGCGGATCATTTCCGCCGCGCGAAGCTGAATAATTCCGCGTCCGGATCGCGCCGGCCGAGCATCGCCTCGCGAATGATTTCCGCGGCGATGAGACTGAAGGTGACGCCATTGCCGCCATAGCCGAGCGCGAACCAGGTGTGCGGCACCGACGGATGCCGGTCGATGAACGGCAGGCCGTCGGTCGTGTTGGCAAACGTGCCCGCCCAAGCCGTCGCCACCTCGAGCGGGATGCGCGGAAACAACTTTCCAAAGCGTCGCCGCAACGCCGCCGTCTTCGGCCCGAGCAGCCGATCGCGCGTCGCGGCGCTGCGAAACGGCACGTCGCCGCCGCCGATCAGCGCGCGGCCGTCCTCGGTCGTGCGCAGATAAAAATACGGCCGCGCCGTTTCCCAAATCAGGCAGCGGCCCGCGGGCCAGCCGGCGAACGTCGTGAGCGGTTCGCTCGCGAGCACAAACGTGCTGGCGAGCGAAGTCGCCCGCTGCGGCAGCAACGCGTCCGCTTCGTAGCCGCTCGCCAGCACGACTTCGCGCGCGCGCACGCGCCGGCCCGCGGCCGTGCGCAATTCGACGCCGCGCGCGCTCGCTTTGCGCTTCGCGATCGTGGTCCGGTCGAAAATCCGCGCGCCCGCCTGCCGGGCCGCCGCCAGCAATCCATACGTGAGTCGATACGCATCGACCTGCGCCGCTTCGCGCGCGAGCAGCGCGGCCGGATTCGGCAGCGTGCTTTCCCGCGCCAGCCGCGCGCGCGACCACCACTCGACGTCGAAACCCGCGGCCCGCCGCGTTTCGAATTCGCGCCGCAATCCCGCGACGTGCGCGCTGCGGCTCGCGAGTTGCAGGCTGGTTTTGCGCGCGAAGCCGCAATCGAGCCGCCGCCGGCGCACGAGCCGCTCGATCGCGTCGATCGCATCGCGACAGCGGCGAAAGCAGCGCACCGCGAATTCATTTCCAAACCGGTGCGCGAGGCGATGGAGCGGCTCGTCGAGTTCGTAGAGCAACAGGCTCGTGCTCGCCGCCGTGCTGCCATGCGCCACCTCGCGTCGATCGAGCACGACCGTGTCGATGCCCGCCTCGGCGAGGTGCCACGCGACGAACGCGCCCGTGATGCCGGCGCCGATCACCGCGACTTCGCAGCGCACATCCGCATCGAGCGCCGGAAACGTCGCCGGCAAACCGTCGCGCAGCGGCCAGAAGGGTTGCGCGGAAATGAGATCCATCGTCGCGGCTCCAGACCTTCGGGTCGCGCGTCCGTTCGCTTCCGGGTCGGAAAATTTCCGGAAATCGCGGCCGCGAAATCCGGAACCGACGACGAGCTTTTCCGCCGCGCCGCCGCGCAGGAACACGCACGCCGCGTTCCGGCGCGCCACCCATGGCGCGCGGCGGTGCGCTGCGGTAGCGTCGACCGCCGTCATGGACACGACCTCCTACTGGATCGACTCCGCGCCGCTGCCGCGATTCGGCAAACTCGCGCGCGACTTGGAAGTCGACGCCGTCGTGATCGGCGGCGGCATCATGGGCATCACGGCCGCGTATCTGCTCAAGCAGGCCGGGCGCACGGTCGCGTTGCTCGAACGCGAGCGCTGCGCGCGCGTGGACACCGGGCACACGACGGCGCACCTGACGTGCGTCACCGATCTTCGCCTGCACGAGATCGCGCGGAAATTCAGCCGCGAGCACGCGCGCGCCGTGTGGGATGCCGGCGGCGCGGCGATCGACCAGATCGTGAAACTGGTCCGCGCCGAGGACATGGCGTGCGATTTCAAATGGGTGCCGGGCTACCTGCACGCGCCGCTGTTCGGCGCGACGGACAAGCACGCGCGCGCGCTCGAGGAGGAAGCCGAGCTCGCGCGCGAGCTCGGCATCGCGGCGGAGTTCATGGCGTCCGTGCCCTTCTGCAACCTGCCCGGAATCAAATTTCCGCAGCAGGCGCTGTTTCATCCGCGCAAATATCTCGCCGCGCTCGCGCAGCGGATTCCAGGCGACGGCAGCCACGTCTTCGAACATGCCGCGGCCGACGAAGTCCAGGACGAGCCGCTCGGCGTGAAATCCGGCGCGCACACGATTCGCTGCGGCTACGTCATCCTCGCCACGCACACGCCGCTCACCGGTCGCACGGGCACGATGAAGGCGGCGCTGTTCCAGACGAAGCTCGCGCTCTACACGAGCTACGCGCTCGGCGCGAAAATTCCCGCGGGCCGGATCCCGGAGGCGTCGTTCTGGGACACGAGCGAACCTTATTATTATCTGCGCGTCGATCGGCGCCGCGGCCACGATTACGCGATTTTCGGCGGCGAAGACCACAAGACCGGCCAGGAAACCGAAACAGAAAAAATCTACGCGCGCCTCGAGCAGCGTTTCCGCGAACTCGTCGCCGAGGCCGGCGAGGTCGAGATCGATCACCGCTGGTCGGGGCAGGTCATCGAGACGAACGATGGTTTGCCCTTCATGGGTGAGACGGCGGAAAAGCAATTCGCCGCGACGGGCTTCGCGGGCAACGGCATGACGTTTGGCACGCTCGGCGCGATGATGGCAACCGACGCCGCCCTCGGCCGGAAAAATCCGTGGCGCGAAATTTTCGATGTCCACCGCGCGAAGATCGCCGGCGGCACCTGGAGCTACGTGAAGGAGAACAAGGACTATCCTTATTATCTCGTGCGCGATCATCTCGCCGGCGCGGAAGCGAAATCGCTCGAGGCGCTTGCGCGCGAGGAAGGAAAAATCCTCAACCTCGACGGCAAAAAGGTCGCGGCGTATCGCGACAAAAACGGCGAGGTCACGCTCTGCTCGCCCGTGTGCACGCACCTGAAGTGCATCGTCGCGTGGAATCGCGCCGAGCGCACGTGGGATTGTCCGTGTCACGGCTCGCGTTTCCAGCCGACCGGCGAAGTGATTTCCGGTCCCGCCGAGGAGCCGTTGGAAAAATTATCCGCGCCCGCCGCAGCGTCGGCCGCAGCCCACGCCGCGAAACGCTGAGCGTCGCCGCGAGCGCAGCCGCGTGGACCGCGGATTCATCGATGCCGCGGATTCCACCACGCGGACGGCAGGACCGATTCCGGCCCGAGCACGTAGATGCGATAGTAAAGCCAGAAAACCGCGAGCCCGAGAAAGACGAGGAACAACACCTCGCCCGCTCCGCCCCAATGCTGCCGGCTCGTGCGCTGCATCGTGCCGATCAACACGACGATCGCGGGCGCGACGACGAAGCTCACGAGCGAGGCGCCGAACAACACCATCGCCATGATCGCGGCGGTGCGCACCAATACGTCGTCGATCATCTTTGCCTTGTAGCTGACGAGCTCGATGCAGAGGTTGAGCAACAACAGGCAACACGGGAGCACGTAATAGTTGCGGACGACTTGGGAGCTTTTCATGAAAACGGCGGGACGTTAAAAGTAACCGGGGTGCTTGCAATTCGCGGCTGCGTCAGCACCTGTCTCGCCACGCGTTGGTGCGCACGACGACTTTCGTTCACGAGACGATTTCCGAAACGCCGGTGCGAACCGAATTTTCGCCATCACGACCATGACAAACTACTCCACTCCCGATCTCACCCAACATCCGCCGCGCAGCACGCGCGTGCGCCTCGGCGGCTACGCGCACTTGCCGCGTCTCCTCGACAAGGCCCGTGCGACGATCGCCGGCAAGAATGCCGAGTATCACTACAATTGCCCGATGGATCGGAATTTTTTCGATTTCACCGGGCTGGATCACGAAGCCCTGCTCGCCGAGTTGAAAAAAGGCCGCTCCGACACGCAGATGCTCGCCTATGTCCGCGCGAACACGAAGCGGATGCCTTCCGAAATCTATGCGTGGTCCCAATGGGTCGAGCAACACGGCCCGGGCGGCGCGGGCGGCCATGAGTGGATTGCCGAAACCATCAAGGCCGGCGCCGGCGAGCGCGACGACATCCGCTCGTTCGCCGACCTGCTCGACCTCGACGACTACGTGAGCTTCGGCGGGAAAGGCTGAAGCAAGCGCAAGCCGCGCGCGCGTTCTCGGCGGGCGAACTCGCGCCCTGCGCGCCCCTGCGACACCACGCGCTCCGCGAATCGGAGCGCGCGATTCGAATCCGGACTCCGCAATCCGGACTCCGCAATCCGGGCTCCGCGATCCGCGGTTCGCAGTCCGCAATTCCTAGAGCTCGGTGTATTTGTCCGCGCGCCCCTTCGCTTTTTCGACGGGATATTTTTTCGCGTTGGCCGCCATCTTTGCCTCGATCGCGGCGGCGATGTCGAGGCCGGTGGCGTTGGCGAATTCCAGCGCGTAGATGACGACGTCGGCGAGTTCGTCGGCGATTTTTCCGCGCTTCGCCGGTTCGGCGGCGATCGTGCGCGACTGCTCGGGCGTGGCCCAGAGGAAATGCTCCATCAACTCGCCCGCTTCCGCGGCGAGCGCCATGCTGAGATTCTTCGGCGAGTGAAACTGCTCCCAGTCACGCTCGCGCACGAAGGCGAGCACGCGCGTCTTCAGCTCGGCCAGGGTCGTCGCGGAATCGGTTAGCGCAGCCATGCTTCGACGGTGCCGGGCGGTGCAGCGGCGCGCAATCTTCACCGTCACAAAAAAAATCAAGCTTGGCACGCCGGCTGCAATCTGCACCGTGCAACACCGCTACTCATGACCGCGTCCTATACGCATCACCTTCGCCGCGCCGGCGCCCGTTTTATGGGCTGCCAGCTGCAGCGTTGCGCCGCGATGCGACCGGTCGTCATTTCCGTTTGGAATAAAAAAACCGGCGCGGGCTTCCTGAACTAAACCTTTCCGTCTGACGGATCGCGTTTTTTCCCGAGGCCCGGCGGTTACCAAACCACCGAGGGGAACGCATTCGTCGTCGTCTTTCCTCCCATGCACACGATCATCCACCCTGTCACGAACAGCAGTCGCAAGGTTAGCGCGGCTCCGACCTCCGTCGAGGCGTTCCGCCAGCCCAGCTACGACTGCCGCGAGCACGTGGACGCGATGAAACTCGTCGTCTACGTGCCGGGCGTGGGCGCTTCCGGCATCGAAATCGAAGCGCGCGGCGCCGACCTCACGGTCACGGCGCGCAAGCAGCATTTTGTCCGCGTGAACTGGCAGGCGTTGCACCTCGAAAACGCGCAACGCGACTACCAGCTCCGGCTGCGGCTCGGCCACGGGTTCGACTACGCCGCGATGGAGGCTGAAGTCCGCGACGGCGTGCTGACGATCACCCTGCCCAAGCGCGCCGCCGACTTCGATCGGTTGCGGCGCGTCGCGTAGCTTTCGCTTCGGTTGCGGCGGAACGCGTGAATGCCCGGCGTCGTTGACGACGCCGGGCGCTCATCGCCCCGCCGCAATCCGGGCGGAAACTCAGCGCACCGTCTCGACGGCGGGCGCCGCGGCGGACGCGGGAACGGCGAGTTTCGCCTTGCGGCGCGCGACGAGCAGGACCGTGAACACCACCGCGAGAATCAGCGGCAGCACGGCGATCTTCCCAAGGGTTTCGAGGCCGGCGTCGGCCTGAATCTTCGTCCAAAGCGTCGCCGCATCCGTGCCCGCGGCCGCCGCGGAGAGATCGGCGGCTTGTTTTCCCGCCGGCAGTCGCGCCGCGATCCCCGCGTCAAAAATGCGGCCCATGAACGGCAGCACGAAGCTGACGCTGAGCATGCCGGCGCCACCCATGATCGCGAGGCCGAGCGCGCCCGTCCGCGAAAAATTTTCGCTCACGTAGCCGAGCATCGTCGGCCAGAAGAAGCACACGCCGAGGGCAAAAATCGTCGCCGCGCCGAAGAGCATCGCGCCGCTCGTGTGGCTCATGCCGTAGAGCCCGAGCGCGCTCAACACCGCGCTGACGACGAGCATGCCGTTCGGCGAGAGCCGGTGCACGAACACGCCGGCAAACTGCCGGCCGATCGCCATCAGGCCGTTGATCCAGACGAGCACGAGAATGCCGGACACGCCGACGTTGCTGAAGATGTTGGGAATCCATTGTCCCGGCCCGAGCTCCGTCGCCGCAGTCATCAGCATGCAGATCACCATGAGCAAAAAGAGCGGATTGAAGCAGGCGGCGAACATCGAGCCCGTCGACACGCCCTGCTGCACGCGTTCGGTCTTCGGAAAACTCTGCCCGACGAACATCGCACCGTAGATGCCCAGCGGCAGCAGCAAGCACGCGAACTGCACTTTCCACCCGAGTCCCGCGGCGCCGAGCGCATACGCCAGCAGTCCGCCGATCACGATGCCGCCGGGAAACCACACGTGAAAATGATTCAGCTTCGTCGTCTTGTCCGCGGGAAAGAGCGTCGCGATGAGCGGATTGCACGCCGCCTCGACCGAGCCGTTAGCGATGCCAAAGATCAACGTGCCGGTGTAGAGGGACCAGTAATCCCAGGCGAAGATCGTGAGCAGGATCCCCGCGAGATGTCCGACCCACGCCAGCGTGACGATCCGCCCGAGCCCGAGCGCATCGCACAGCGGCCCGCCGAAGAGCATCGCCAAGGTGAATCCCCAGAACGCCGTGCCATCGATCCACCCCACCTGCTCGCGCGACAGGTGAAAATCCTGCACCCATGCGCCGGCCGCGCCACCGCGCAGCGCAAAGCTCATGGCCGTGACAATCAATGCGACGCAACTCGCCGCAAACAAACGATTCGATTTCATCGTGACATTCTCTGTTGGGGTTGTGGGGAACCGCGCGCCAGCTTCAGGGCAAACCGGCGGCGCAGGGGAACGCCCGGTTCTCGCCGGACAGCCGGGGCTGCGCAAGGCGCGAATCCTCGAAGCGCGTCATCAGGCCGTGCGAACCGGGCGCGCCATGCCGGGAAATTCGCTTTCCGCTCAATTTCTCCCGCGCCTGTGCCGATGCCCAATTCGTTGCCCCTTTTTCCCGTGAACCTCCCCGCTCACCTCTTTCGCCTCGTGCCCGCGCGACCACCGGCCGGCGAGGCGGTGGACGTCGTGAGGCGCACCGACGTGCAATGGGGCGCGCCCCTCTTTCGCGCGCCGGCGCTCCCGACTCCGCACCAGCTTAGCAACGAGCTGCCGTTCACCGTAAATTTGCACGCGAACGATCGGCATCCGCTCCGACGCCGCTGAATAAATTTTCCAAAAACTTTCGGCACCTTCCTCCGTCTTCCCGGTCATCCTTTGCACTTGAATGCACGCGCCGCTGTCCAGTTTTCGTCCGCCTCCTGCGCCCGAGCCTCCGGCTGACGTGCGGAGCGTGACGGTCGCGGACGTGACTTGGAACCGGCCGATCTTCAAAGCGCCGCCGCTGAAGCCGGTGTTTGACGCCACGATCTTCGCCGAAGATCTCCGCCGCATCGGGCTTGTTTCCCGCTGATCCGCCATCGTGCGGAGTCGCTTTCGCGTCGTAGCCGGCGCCGCCACGCACGATGTCTGAATCGGCGGGCCGCTAAGTAGTTCATGCATTCGGCTGCGCTCGCCAAGGCGGACGCCCTTTGCCATCTCTCCGCGCGACCTCGCTGGTTTCTCGCTTCCCGATGTCCGCCACTGCTTCGCCTGCCCCCGATCCCACGCCCGTCGCGCCCGAAACGGCAGCGCCGGCTTCGGCGCCGCATCTCAACGAGATCAAGGCCCGCGGCGAGCTCGTGCGCATGGCCTTCCGCGAACTCACCGGCAGCACCTTGGCGTCCGCCGGCATCGCCATTGCGTTCGCGATTGCGGTTGGCGTGATCGCGCCGGGGCTGGCACGCTGGCTCTGGCTCGCGGGAATGCTCGCGATCGCAGGCTATCGCCTCTGGCTCTCGGAAGCATTCAAACGCGCTCAATCCGCTGCCGATATTTCGCCCCGGTGGGGATTGGCATTCGTCATCGGCACCACGGCAACGGGCCTCGGCTGGGGCGTAAGCGTGTGGCTGTTTCCCTCGTTTCGCGATGGCGGATCGTTCGGCGTCCTCCACGCGCTCGTGCTGGCGGCGCTCGTCACCGGCTCGGCCCGGTTGCTCATGCCGATGCGCAAGGGCAGCGTCGCCTATCTCCTTGCGATCGCCGTGCCGCTCGCGGCGCAGTTTTTCGCCGCCGGCACCGCCGCCAATGCCGCCCTCGGCGGATGCGTGCTGATCTTCATCGCCTACATGATCCCGGCGATGTCGCACAACCACGCGATGCTCTCGGAAGCGCTCGTGCTGCGCTTCGAGCACGAGGCGCTGGCCGATGCCCTCACGGCAAAAAACGCCCAGCACGAATCGCGTGAAATCGAATTGCGCGAAGCCCGCGAGAAAGCCGAGTCCGCCAGCCGCGCCAAGGGCGAGTTCCTCGCCACGATCTCGCACGAAATCCGCACCCCGATGAACGGCGTCCTCGGCATGCTGCGCATCGTGCGCGACACGCCGCTTTCGCAGGAGCAGCGCAGTTACCTGAAGACCGCTTCCGACTCGGCCGAAGCGCTCCTGCTGCTGCTCAACGACGTGCTCGACTTCTCCAAGATCGAAGCCGGCCGGCTCGAGCTCGAGCACGCGCCCTTTCCGCCGGCGACCGCCGCGCGCGCCGTTTCCGATCTCATGGTCGCGCGCGCCCGCGACAAGGGCCTGCAATTCGACGTCGATCTCGGCGACAATCTTCCCGGCGCCATCGTCGGCGACGCGACCCGCCTGCGGCAGATTCTCGTCAACCTCATCGGCAACGCGATCAAGTTCACCGAGCGCGGCCGCGTGGAACTCGCCGTGCGCTGCGTCGACCGCAAGGCCGATCGCGCCGTCATGCACTTCACCGTCACCGATACGGGCATCGGCATCGACTCCGCCGCACTCGACCGGTTGTTCAAGCCGTTCACGCAAGCCGACACCTCGATGAGCCGCCGTTATGGTGGCACCGGCCTCGGCCTTGCGATTTCGATGCGGCTCGCGCAGGCGATGGGCGGCACGCTGCAGGTGCAGAGCAAACTGAATCAAGGCACCACGTTTCGCCTGATCCTGCCCTGCCGGCTGCCCGAACTCGCCGTCGCCACGCCGCGCGCCACGGAAACCGCCACGCCGTTCGTCACCCCCTCGCTCCGCGGCCGCGTGCTCGTCGTCGAGGACGATTCCGTCAACCAGCAGGTCATCGATCTTTTCCTGAAGAAAATGAACCTCACGCCGACGTTCGCGCCCGACGGCGAAGTGGCGATCACGACGGCGACGTCCGAGACCTTCGACATCGTGCTGATGGATTGCCAGCTCCCCGGCATCGACGGCATGGAAGCGACTCGCCGCATCCGACAAAAACTCGACGGCAAACCGCTCACCATCGTCGCGCTCACGGCAAACGCCAGCACGCACGTCCGCGAAGCCTGCCTCGCCGCCGGCATGAACGATTTTCTCAGCAAACCGGTCCGCTTCGAACTCCTCGCGACGCTGTTGCAGCGTCATCTCCAGCCCGCCGAACAGCCGGTCGCGCGGTGATCCGCCGCGAAACGCCGGCGCGTCTATTTCTCCGCGACGAGCCAGCGCACGTGAGAGCCTCCGCCGCCGGGCGGCTGTGTCAGGACCGGGGCGAGAAACCGCAGCGCCGACTCCGCCTCCTCGGAAAATTTCCACGGCGGATTCACAATCACGAGCCCGCAGCCGGGCATCTTCATCGACGCGCCGCGACCAGCGACCGTCAGCTCCACCGCCAGCGTCGGCGGTGGATTGAGCGCCCGCACCGCGTCGAAAAACTCGTCCACCCGCGCGCGCTCGGTCAGCGGATACCACACCACAAACACGCCGCCCGCGAGCCGGCGCAGCCCTTCGCCGAGCGCCGCCGCCACCTGCGCAAATTCGTCCTGCGCCTCGTAAGGCGGATCGATGAGCACTAGCGCGCGCCGCTCCGGCGGCGGCAGTAATGCGCGGACCGCCTCGTAGCCGTCCATTTCGCGGACCACGACCTGTCGGTCCGCCGCAAACTCGGCGCACAGCGCCGCGCATTCCGCGGGGTGTTTTTCGCAGAGCACCAGTCGATCCTGCGGACGGAGGAGCAATCGCGCGAGCCACGGCGAGCCGGGATAGAAACGCAGCGTCGGCTCCACGTTTCCGCGCTGGTGGTCGAATGCCCGCACGACGTCGAGGTATTCGCCAATTTCCGGCGGCAAATGCGACAACGTCCACAACCGCCCGATTCCGTCCGGCCATTCCGGTTTCCGCGCAAGCGAATCGCCCGTCTCCGCGACGCGCAGATCGTAGCCGCCGCGGCCCGCGTGGGTGTCGAGATAGAGAAACCCTTTCTCCTTTTTCTCGAGCGCGCGGATCAGCCGCGTGAGCAGCGCGTGCTTCATCACGTCGGCGAAATTACCCGCGTGAAAATGATGCCGGTAGTTCACCCTGCGCCTCCGTCGTCGCTGTGTTCCCACCCGACCGGAATCATCGGTCGAAACCTCGCGCCGCCTTCGCGCGCGATCACGCGACCGGGATTTTCACCACGCACTTCCGCACCGGCACGCCGGTCGCGCGAATCCGCAGCGTCGGCATGTGCGCATCCGTCGGGAAAAAGATCGCGCTCTGCCCGGCATACACGCGCAGCAGCGATGCGTCGGTGTTGTCCTCGTAAATGATCAGGTCGCGATCCGGATTGTAGGGCTGGCGCACCTTCATCCGCGAAATCTCCGCGACCTCCATCAGCTCCTCGCCCTCGAAGATTGTCTGCACGTCGATGAATTTGCGGTGCGATTCGAAAAATCCGTCCGCCCGCAGCTTCGTTTCGTAGGCTTCCTCGATCACAAACATGCCTTCGCCCAAGTCGACTTTGTGCCGGTCGCCCGACGCGATCGCCCGCACGCGCTGCTGAATGGGCGAGCCGGCGCGCTGCAATTCCTCGACGTAAGCAAATGCCTTCACAAAACCGGGCGCGGGCAGCGTCTGCGCCCGAAGGGTGGCGAGGGAACCGTAGAGGGCCATGCGCGCGACTTCACTGGAGCCGTGTGGCTCTGGCAAGCCGCTAAACGGCCGGGGCCGACCGGCTCCGGCCGCGCTCGCCGCGGGCCAGCCGAAATCCGGAAACGAACTCCTAGCCGCGTTTCCCGATCGGCACGTAATCGCGCCGCGCCGGGCCGACATAGACCTGCCGCGGCCGGTAGATGCGGCCCTTCGGATTCGACGCCACCTCGCGCCAGTTCGCGATGTAGCCCGGCGCGCGGCCGATCGCGAACATCGTCGTGAACATGTTCATCGGGATGCCGACCGCGCGCATGATGATGCCGGAGTAGAAATCGACGTTCGGGTAGAGCTTCCGCGAGATGAAGTAGTCGTCCTTGAGCGCGGCCTGCTCGAGGTTCTTCGCGATCGTGAGCAGCGGGTCGTCGATGCCAAGCCGCTTGAGCACGGTGTCGCACGCTTCGCCGATGATCTTCGCCCGCGGATCGAAGTTCTTGTAGACCGCGTGGCCGAAGCCCATCAGCCGGTTGCCCTTCGAGCCGGATTTCGCCGCGGCGATGAAGCGCGTGCCGTCGTCGCCTTCGTCGTGGATCGACTGGAGCATCTGCATCACCGCGACGTTCGCGCCGCCATGCAACGGTCCCGACAGCGCGCAGATGCCGGCGGAGATCGACGTGAAAAGATTCGCCGCGCTCGAGCCGACCATGCGGACGGTCGAGGTCGAGCAGTTCTGCTCGTGATCCGCGTGCAGCAGGAGCACGAGGTTGAGCGCCTTCGAGACTTCCGCGACCGGCTGGTAATCCTGATACGGATCCGAAAACATCATGTGCAGGAAGTTGTCGCAGAACGGCAGCTCCTGTTTCGGGAAAATGAACGGCAGCCCGTGCGTGTAGCGATAGATCATCGCCACCATCGTGCGGATCTTCGAGATCGCCATCGCCGCCGCGAGGTCGAAGTTCTTCAGGTCCTTCTCGAAATTATTCGTCGCGAGCTCGGGATGATACGCGGGCAGCGCGCTCACCATCGCCGACAACATCGCCATCGGCGAAGCGCTCGTCGGAAAACCCTCGAGGATTTTCTGCATCTGCATCTCCACCGGCGCATTTCGCCGCAGCCGCAGGCCGAATTCCTTGCGCTGCGCCGGCGTCGGCAGCTCGCCGTAGATGATCAGATAGGCCGTCTCGACGAACTCGCTGTATTGCGCGAGCTGCTCGATCGGGTAACCGCGGTGACGCAGGATGCCGCGCTCGCCGTCGAGAAACGTGATCTGGCTCTCGCAGGAGCCGGTGTTGCCGTAGCCCTGGTCATAGGCGATGTAGCCGCTCGAGGCGCGCAGCGTGCGCGTGTCGATCGCCTTTTCGCCTTCCGAGCCTTCGAGGATGGGCAAGGGGTATTCTTTATCGTCCAACTTCAACAAGGCATTGGCCATGGTGGGACGAGCGAAGCCAAAACCGGGCCGCTTGCAAAGAAAAGTTGCCGTCGCCCCAAACGCATCGCGCGGAATAAGTCCGCGGCACAGCGGCGTTAGCCGAACTGTCGCACCCGCGCGCGCGGGACTGCACACGAACGATCACTCCGTCCCGCGAGCGCCACACCCGGCGGCCATTCAAGCCACGGCCGCGACCGTCGCAAAATTTCGATAGATCTGCAGCCCCTTCGCCTGGCTTTTCTCGGGATGAAACTGCGTCGCGAACACGCGCCCGCGGCCGATCGCCGCGCAAAACGGCCCGCCGTAATCGCACTCCGCGAGCGTCAGCGCGCGGTCGGCCGGCACGCAGTGAAAACTATGCACGAAGTAGAACGCCTCGCCGTCGCGCGAGAGCCCTTCGCCAAGCGGCGACGCCGGCTGCGCAAACCGCACGGTGTTCCAGCCCATGTGCGGAATCTTGAACTCCGGCGGCCGCCGAAACCGGACGACTTCGCCGCGAAAAATGCCGAGGCCGGTCACGTTTCCCTCCTCCGATTTTTCGAACAGCGCCTGCATTCCCAGGCACACACCAAGAAACGGACGGTCCGCCGCGATCCATTCGCGCACGGTCGCATCGAGCCGCGTCGCCCGCAGCGCCGCCACGCAATCGCGCAGCGCGCCCACGCCGGGCAATACGAGTCCGCGCGCGTCGATCGCCGCGATCTCTTCCGGCGCGTGCACGACGCGGATCGACGCCCCGACCGCTTCGAGCGCCTTGGTGACGCTGCGCAGGTTGCAGATTCCGGTGTCGATGACGGCGATGTTGGACATGACGAAGCGCGCCTGCCGGGCAGACGCTTGGGCGCGCACACTCAGGATTTTCGCGACGTCTGCAAGACAGACGCCCTACAATTTTCCCTTGGTCGAGGGCAGCTGGTCCGCCGCCCGCGGCTCGATCTGCGTCGCCATGTCGAGCGCCCGCGCGAGGCACTTGAAGATCGCCTCCGCCACGTGGTGCGGCTCCTCGCCGTAGACGAGCTGCACGTGCAGGTTGGCGCCGAGCGCGTTGCTGAACGCGCGGCAAAATTCCTTCACGAGCACGATGTTGAAATCGCGCACAAACATCGTCGGCGCCTCGACGTGGTAGACGAGATGCGGCCGGCCGCCGACATCGACGACGATCCGCGCGAGCGACTCGTCCATCGGCAGCACGAAAAATCCGTAGCGCCTGATGCCGACTTTTTCGCCGAGCGCCTCCTTGAACGCCTGCCCGAGCACGAGGCCGACGTCCTCAACCGTGTGGTGATAGTCGACGTCGGTGTCGCCCTTCGCCTTCACCGTCAGGTCGAACAGCCCGTGCTTCGCGAACAGCGTCAGCATGTGGTCGAAGAACGCCACGCCCGTGTCGATCTTCGCCTGCCCGCGACCGTCGAGCGCGAGCGTGAGCGCGATGTCCGTCTCCGTGGTCTTGCGGTTGACGGTCGCTACGCGTTGGGAGCTGGAGCTTTTAGCCATGCGTCGAGTGTTTCGCTGAGGATCGCCATCTCGGCGTCGGTGCCGACGCTGATGCGCAGGAACGGCGCGGTCAAGGCGTGGCTCGGGAAGTGCCGCACAAGGACCTTGCGCGAATAGAGGAAACTGTAAGCGGCCTTCGCGACCTCCGCGCCCGTCTCGCCGCGCGCGTTCTTCGGTTCGGTGAAAATAAAATTCGCCTGCGAGTCGTAGGTTTTCCAGCCGCGCCGGTGCAGAAAATCGCCCACCACGCGATCGCGCGTCGCCTTCACCTTCGCGATCACGCCGTCGTAATACGCCTGGTCGCCAATCGCCGCGAGCGCCGCCGCCTGCGAGAGCCGGCTGACGTTGTAGCTGTCGCGGACGCGGTCGAGCACGTCGATCACCTCGGGTTGCGCGAGCGCGTAGCCGACGCGGATGCCCGCGAGCGCGTAAGCCTTCGAGAGCGTGCGCACGATCACGAGATTCGGATGGCGCGCCAGCAGCGGGATCGCGTTTTCCCGCGCGAACGGCGCATACGCCTCGTCGACGACGAGCAATCCGCGAAACGCGCCCAGCACGCGCTCGATGTCGGCATTCGCAAAGCCGACGCCCGTGGGCGCATTCGGCGACGTGAGGAAAAACGCCTGCGCCGCCGATGCGCCGATCTTCTCGAGCGGCAGTTTCATCGCGCGATCGAATTCGATCACGTTGCTGCGGCCGTTCTGAATCTCGACGAGGACGGGATACAGCGAATAGCTCGGAAACGTGAAACCGGCCGCGGCATCCTGCGTGCAGAACGCGCGGACGAGAAGATTGAGGATGTCGTCGGAGCCGTTGCCGACGATCACGTTTTCCTCGCGCAGCGCCGCGTGCTCGCGCGCGTGCAGCTTCGCGATCGCCGCGCGCAACGGCGTGCTTTTCGGATTCGGATAAAGCCGCAACGCCGCGCCGTCCTCGCCGATTTCCCGGCGCAGCGCCTCGGCCACGCGCGGGCTCGGCGGATACGGGCACTCGTTCGTGTTGAGTTTCACCCAGCCCACCTCGGTCGGCTGGAGGCCGGGCGTGTAAGCGTGGAGCTTGGCGACGTGCGGAAGGGCGAGCGAAGAAGGATTCACGAACCGTCAGATTGAGCAGGAAACCCGGAAGTCGGGAAACAAACTATTTTCCGTTCAAGCCTCGTGGCTTTCGGCTTAATGGATCGTCCGAATCCGCACGCTGCGGCCGTGCGCATCGAGCCGCTCCATCGCGGCGAACGCCGCGACGACCGGCTCGGCTTTTTTCACGCTCGCCCGATCGTAGCGGATCAGGCTCGTGCGCCGGAGAAAATCCGCGACCGTCAGCCCGCTGCTGAAACGTGCTGCGCGCGCCGTCGGCAGCACGTGGCTCGGGCCCGCGGTGAAATCGCCGAGCGCGGTCGGCGTGTCGTTGCCGATCATGATCGCGCCGGCGGTGGTGATCGCCTTCGTCAGCTTGTCGATCGAGGCGTCCGCCACGATCAGCTCGAGATGCTCGGGCGCGACGTAGTTTGCGATGCCCGCGGCCTGGCCGAGCGTCGCCACTTCCACGGCGAGAAAACCGTCCGCGAGCACGCGCCGCGTTTTTTCCGCCCGGCCGATCAACTGTAGTTGCGTGCGGATTTCCGAGTCCACCGCGGCGATGATCGCCGCCGAGGTCGCCACGAGGTAAATTTTTTCGCGCCCCGATCCGTGCTCCGCCTGCGCAAGCAAATCCGCCGCGACGAACGCCGGCTTCGCCGTCTCGTCCGCAATGATCATCACTTCGCTCGGGCCCGGCAGCGCGTCGACGCCGACCGTGCCGAAAACCTGGCGCTTCGCCTCGCAGACGTAGGCGTTGCCCGGCCCGAAAATCTTGTCGACCGCCGGGATCGTGGCCGTGCCAAACGCCATCGCGCCGATCGCCTGCACGCCGCCGACGCGATATACTTCCTCGATGCCGAGCCGCTGCAGCGCCGCGAGCAGGCCGTCGGCGACTTTTCCGTCCGCGTTCGACGGCGTGAAGACCACGATTTCCGGGCAGCCGGCGATTTTTGCGAGCGTCGCCGTCATCAGCACCGTCGAGACGAGCGGCACCTCGCCGCCGGGAATGTAGAGGCCGACGCGACGGATCGGGTCGAATTTCTCGCCGACGGTCGCGCCGTGGCGGTTCTTGATCGTCCACGGCTTCGGCCGCGCTTCCTGATTGAAGAGAGCGATGTTCGCCTCCGCTTCGCGGATCGCCTTGGTCTCCGCGGCGGAAACGCGTTTCGCGGCCGTGGCGAGTTGCGCCGCCGGCACGGGGAAATCCCGCGCGCGCAGCTTCGCGCCGTCGAATTTCGCGGCGTAATACGACACCGCCTCGTCGCCCCGCGCGCGCACGTCGGCGAGGATCGCGGCCACGGAATCGGAAATCTCCTTCGGCACCGCCGCGCCGCGGCAGAAAGCGGCGAGCTGGTCGGCAAAATCCTTGGCGGCGTGGTGCAGCGTGCGCATGTCCGGGAGCGTAAAGTCGAAGCGGTAGCGGCGGTCTATGACCGGCGGGACAAACCGCGAGGTTAATTTTTCCGCGGCGGAACGGTCGCGCTCAATTACGCGAGAGCGGCGGCACCGCGAACCAGCTGGCCGGAAACTGCTCGTTCACCGTGATCTTTTCGTAGTTCAGCGTCACCGTCCGCGTCTGGTCGCCGAGTTTCGTCGTCGTGATCAGCGAGCGCGGAAAACGAATCCCGCTCACGACGATCTCGCCCTGCTCGCGCAGCGTCGCGCCGGATTCCGTCTCGGTGAGCACCAGCCGTCCGGTCGCCACTTCGAAATAGCGGTAGAAAGTCATCTTGTCGTCGTGGACGAAGGCGACCTTCTGGCAGGTCACGCCGTCGACGTTGGCGACGCCCTTGTCCTCGACGCGGCCGCCAAGCCGCTCGAGGCCCCGAAAAAAATGCAGCGTCTCCCAGGTATTCGCGCGCAGCCGCTTGATCTGCTCCGCATCGAAGAGCGTGAAGCGCCATTTTTTCGGGTCGTTGAGATCGCGCACGCGCGTCCACGCCTCGTAGGCGTCGAGCGCCGTGGTCTCCTCGAGCTTCTCGCCTTTCTCGTTTTTGTCGTAGTTCGCCGTGATGCACTGCTGGTCCGGCTTCTGGAAAATCATCTCGATCGTGGCATGCACTTGTTTCTTCGGATCGTTCGCGTCGTTCGTGATCAACGTGCCGACATAGTGGATCGACTTCACGCCATCGAGCGTGGCATCGGTGCCGATCCGCGCCCGCGCCTTGGCCAGGATCGGCAGTTCGCCTTTCGCCGCGTCGGCCGCGAAGCCCGCGGCCGCCAGCGCCACGGAAAACGATGCCACGGCCACGAATCGCAGGGAAACGGAAATCATGCGCCCACGTTGGCGGATAAATCGCCCCGAGGAAAGCCCGCGCCGCGGAGAAAAACTACTCCCACTCGATCGTCGCCGGCGGCTTCGAGCTGATGTCGAACACCACGCGGCCCACGCCGCGCACCTCGTTGGTGATCCGGCTCGAGACTTTGCGCAGCAATTCGTGCGGCAGCTTCGCCCAGTCCGCCGTCATCGCATCGGTGCTCTCCACCACGCGCAGCGCGATCACGTAGTCGTAGGTCCGCTCGTCGCCGAACACGCCGACCGTCTTCACCGGCAGGAAAACGCAGAACGACTGCCACACCTTGTAGTAAAAGCCCGAGGCCATCATCTCGTCGTGCAGCACCGCGTCGGCGTTGCGCAGGATTTCGAGTTTCTCCGCCGTGATGTCGCCCATCACGCGCACGCCGAGGCCCGGGCCGGGAAACGGCTGCCGCCACACGACTTCGCGCGGCAACCCGAGCGCCTCGCCCACGCGCCGCACCTCGTCCTTGAACAACTCGCGCAGCGGCTCGACCAGCTTGAGCTTCATCCGCTCGGGCAGGCCGCCGACATTGTGGTGCGTCTTGATCAGCGACGCGGGATTGTTGCCGATCGACACGCTCTCGATCACGTCGGGATAAAGCGTGCCCTGCCCGAGAAACTGCGCGCTGCCCTTGATCGACTTCAGCGATTTTTCGAACACCTCGACAAACGTGCGCCCGATGATCTTCCGCTTCTGCTCCGGCTCGCTCACGCCCTTCAGCCGCCGCAGAAAAAGCTGCGACGCGTCGACCACGCGCAGGTCGATGTGGAAATGTTTGCCGTAAAGCTTCTCGACGTAGTCGCGCTCGCCTTTGCGCAGGAGGCCGTTGTCGACGAACACGCACGTGAGCTGCTTGCCGATCGCCTTGTGCAGGAGCGCCGCCGCCACCGACGAATCCACGCCGCCGGAAAGCCCGAGGATCACGCGGCCTTTGCCGACTTGCGCGCGGATGTTGTCGATCGCGTGCGCGATGAAGTCGCGCGTCGTCCAATCCTGCGCCGCGCCGCACACGCCGAGGAGAAAATTCCGGATCATGTCCACGCCGCGCTCGGTGTGAAACACCTCGGGGTGAAACTGGATGCCGTAGAAACCACGCCGCGTGTCCTCGATCGCCGCGAAGGGCGAGTTGTCCGTCGTGCCGATCGCGCGAAAGCCCGGCGGAAGTTTCGTGAGCTTGTCGCCGTGGGAATTCCACACGCGCAGCTTGCGCGGCAGGCCGGCAAAAAGTTTTCCCGGTCGCTGGATCGTCAGCTCACCGTGGCCGTATTCGCGCGCCTTGCTGTGCGCCACGTGCCCGGCGAGGAAATGTCCCATGAGCTGCACGCCGTAACAGATGCCGAGGATCGGCACGCCGAGCTCGAAGATCGCCGGATCGGGATGCGGCGCCTGCTTCGCGTAGACGCTCTGCGGCCCGCCGGAGAGGATGATCCCGATCACGCCTTCCGCGCGCAGCTTCGCGGCCGGCGTCGCGTAGTGGAAGATTTTCGAGTAGACTTGGCACTCGCGGATGCGGCGCGCGATGACTTGCGTGAGCTGGGAACCGAAGTCGAGGACGGCGATGGTCTGCGGCATTGTGCGCGTGGGAAAAGCGAAAGCAGAACGCGCGCCGCGGCGGGTGCAAGTGCGATTCTGCGCGCGACGCGCGGTGTTCGCGATCGAGCTCTGCGCGACGGACACGCACGACCCGCGCCGGTCTCTTGACGCATGCCGGCGTCTCGCGCCAGTCTCGCGGCGTCCAGTGCAGAACATCGTCATCGCGAAACCCTACCAGTTTGTGCCGCCGCATCGCGGCAAGTGGTGGTGGCGATTGTTTCGCCCGATTCTTCCGACATATCTGCGCCGGAGCGCCGGCATCGTGAACGTCACGTGCCGCCACGTCGACCGGCTCCGCGCCTCGCTCGATGCGGGCCACGGCGTCATGCTCACGCCGAATCACTGCCGGCCGCCTGATCCGATGGTGCTCGGCCCGCTCTCCTACGAAATCGGCCGGCCGCTCCACGTGATCGCGAGCTGGCATCTCTTCATGCAGAACCGGCTGCAGACGTTCCTGCTGCCGCGGCTCGGCGTGTTCAGCATTTATCGCGAAGGCACCGACCGCGAGGCGTTGAAAACCGCGATGCAGGTCACCGCCGAGGCGGAGCGTCCGCTCGTGATTTTTCCCGAGGGCGTCATCTCGCGTCACAACGACCGGCTCAATCACCTCATGGAAGGCACCGCGCTGATCGCGCGCGGCGCCGCGAAACAACGCGCCGCCGCCACGCCGCCCGGCAAAGTCGTCGTCCATCCGGTCGCGATCCGCTATTTCTTCGATGGCGACGTGAACGCCGCCGTCCTGCCCGTGCTCCGCGAGATCGAGCACCGCCTCACGTGGCGTCCGCTGGACGATCTGCCGCTGCTCGACCGCATCGCCAAGATCGGCAGCGCGCTGCTCGCGTTGAAGGAGACGGAATATTTCGGCGCACCGCAGGCCGGCGAAATCGGCGAGCGGTTGCAACGACTCATCGACCGGCTCCTCGCGCCACTCGAAGCCGAGTGGCTGAAAGGCCGGCGCGAAAAGGAAGTCGTCGGCCGCGTGAAACTCCTGCGCATCGCACTCCTGCCCGAGATGATCAACGGCGCGCTGCCCGAGCCGGAATTGCAGCGCCGCTGGCGGCAGCTCGCCGACATCTACCTCGCGCAGCAGCTCGCGTTTTATCCGCCCGGCTATCTCGACGCGAACTCCACGCCCGAGCGGCTGCTCGAGACGGTCGAGAAATTCGAGGAGGATCTCACCGATGTCGCGCGCATTCACGCGCCGATGCGCGCCGTCGTCGACATCGGCGAAGCGATCGAAGTTTCGCCCGAGCGCGCGCGCGGCGGCGACGGCGATCCGCTGATGGGCGCGATCCGCGAACAACTCGAAGCGATGCTCGCCGCTTCGCTCGCCGACGGCCGCCGCGCATGAACGCGCTGCCTGCGATCGCACTCCGCGTCGGCCTCGTCGTCATCGCGCTCGTCCTCTGGTTCTGGACGCAGCGGCTCATCAGCCGAAAACCGCCGCCCGCAGGCGGTGCCGTCGGCGATCGGCTGCACGCGTGGAGTTCACCGCTGCACGGCTGGCTGCTCGCCCACTCGCCCGCGGCGAATCTCACGCTCATCGTCACGTCGGCGCTGGTCGACGCGTTCGGACTTTATTTGCTCGGCAGCGCGATCTTCGGCGCGACGCTGCAGCCGCTGATCGCGATCCTCATCGTCTTTGCGCTCCGGCAGGTTTGCCAGGCGCTGTGCACGCTGCCGTCGCCGCCCGGCATCATCTGGCGCGACCCGGGATTTCCGTCGCTCTTCGTCACCTACGGCGTGAGCAACGATTTCTTCTTCTCCGGTCACACCGCGATTTCCGTGCTCGGCGCGCTGCAGCTCGCGCATCACGCGCCGCTGCCGTTCGCCGTGGCCGGCATCGTCGTCGCCGCGCTCGAAGCGATCACCGTGATCGTCTTGCGCGCGCACTACACGATGGATGTCTTCGCCGCGGTGTTCGCCGCGTGGGCGGCCGATTTCGCCGCGCGCCACTTCGCGCCCACGGTCGACCTCTGGCTCCGCGCGCTCGCCTGAAAATAAAGCGCCCGGCACGCGGCCGAAGCGCGCGTTCAGGTTTTCTCCGCCGGCGCCAGCGCTTGCGCCACCGCATCCATCAACTGCTGCCGGTCGAACGGCTTCATCACCGCCGCGTGCGCGCCGAAGCCGCGCGCGATTTTCAGGCAGTTGTCGCGCTCCATATAGCGACCGCCGCCCGACATCGCCACGATCCGCACCTCCGGCTGCCCGGCTTTGAAATCGCCGATGAGCTGCAGCCCGTCGCCATCGGGCATGAGAATGTCCGTGATGATCAAATCGAATTGCACCCGCCCCATCACTTTCGCCGCCTCGGTCGCATTTCCCACGCAGACGATGCGGTGCCCGTCCGCCTTCAACCAGAGTTGCAGCAGCGTGCGGATGTCCTCCTCGTCGTCGGCGATGAGCACGGAAAGCGACTTCATGAAGGACGAGACTGAGACGGTTTGTGGCGCAGTTTCAAGCGCGGCGCGACGAATATGAATCCGTCGCCAGCGGCTTCAATCCCGCCTCGATCTCGCGGCGGCGCGGCTCGAGAAATGGCGGCAGCGCCAGCCGCTCGCCGAGCGTCTCCGCCGATTCGTCCGCCGCGAAGCCGGGGCCGTCCGTCGCGATTTCGAACAACACGCCGTTCGGCTCGCGAAAATATAGGCTGCGAAAATAATAGCGATTCACCGGGCCGCTCGAGTGCATCCCGAGCTTTTCGAGCCGCTCGGCCCAGGCGTTGTATTCCTCGACGTTCGGCGTGCGAAACGCCACGTGATGCACGCCGCCCGCGCCCTGCCGCGCCGGCCGCATCCCGGGCTCGACCGCCACGTGCAATTCTCCCGCGGCGCCGTCCGCGCCCATTTGATATACGTGCACGGTCGCGTCGGCGGCCTTCGCGCCGTCGTTCTTCGCGGGCTCCGCGCCCGTTCCTCCCGGGAGCGCATATTCGCGCACGCGGCGCAGGTTCATCACCTGCGTCAACACCACATCCGTCGCCCGCAGGTCCGGCACGCTGAGCGTGATCGGTCCGAGCCCGAGAATCTGGTGCTCGGCGGGCACGGGGCTTTTTTCCCAGACGTTCGCGGCGCCGCGCGCGCCGTCGACGACAAGCGCGAGGCGCTGGCCCTCGAAGTCCTCGAAATCGAGCGTCGGCTTTCCGTCGCGCGCCACGGTTTTTCCCGCCGTCACGCCGCGCTCCGCGAAACGCTGCGCCCACCACGCAAGGCTCGCCTCGCTCGCGAGCCGGAATCCCGTCCGCGCCACACAATGCGTGCCGCGCTGCTCGCGCGCCGCGGGCCAGTCGAAGAACGTGATGTCCGTGCCCGGACTGCCTTTCGCGTCCGCGTAAAACAAGTGATAGGCCGAGACGTCGTCCTGGTTCACCGTTTTCTTGACGAGCCGCAACCCGAGCGTGTCGGTGTAGAAAGCATAGTTGCGCGGCGCGTCGGCCGTGACGGCGGTGAGATGATGGAAGCCGGCTAGTTGCATCCGGCTACGCTGCGCAAGAAGTGCGTTTCGTCCAGCGGGTCGCTGCGGCCATCTCGACTCGATCGCGTCGAACTTGCGCCAGCGACACGTCTCGGCTCCTTCTTTTTCGATGCCGCCCCTTTTCCCCGCCATGAATCGAATCTGCCGTCTCGCGCACGGCGGAGCGCTGTTCGCCGTCGCGCTCGTTGCCAGCGCACAGCCGCCCAAATCGTGGCCCGCGGACGCGTTTCTCCCGCTCACCGCCGCACGGATCGCAGCGTTGCCCGCCGCGCAACGGCCCGCGTGGGAACGCTACTGGGAAATTTCCCTCGCGCAGACGAAGCTCCTGCCCGCGCGCGATCTCGCCGAGCACTCTTCGAACAAGCCGCTCGATACCGCGCCGCTCGGCGCCTCTTACAGCAAAGGCGTGGATCTCGGCGCCAAGCCCGGTTGGTATGCGACGGAAGCCGCGCGCGCGATCGCCGATCATGTGGTCACGTGGCAGACGATTGCCGGCGGCTGGACGAAAAGCGGCGACTACAGCCGCGATCGCCGGCCCGAGGACGATCACCGCGACGCATGGAGCGCCGGCACCTTCGACAACGACGCCACCATCCACGAACTGCGCTACCTCGTGCGCGTCGCCGCATCGAATGCAGCTGCGCCTGACCAAGCCGCACGCGTCGCCGCGTGGCGCGCGAGTTTTCTGCGCGGGCTCGATTACATTCTCGCCGCGCAGTATCCCAACGGCGGCATCCCGCAGATCTACCCGCTCGCCGGCGGATACCACGACGCCATCACGTTCAACGACGACGCGATGGAGCACGCGCTCGATCTCCTGCACGACGTCGCCGCGCGTCGTCCCGAACTCGCATTTGTCCCCGTCGAAAAAGTGGCGCGAGCGCGCGACGGCTTCGAGCGCGGGCTGCACTGCATCCTCGCGGCGCAACTCCGCGACGCTGCTGGCGCCCCGACGGTGTGGGCGCAACAAGTCGATTCGCTCACGCTCGCGCCGTGCGCCGCGCGTAATTTCGAACCGATCGCAGCCTGCTCGCAGGAAAGCGCAGGCGTGGTGGAGTTTCTCCTGACGCTCGATTCGCCATCGCCCGAAGTCATCGCCGCGGTCGACGGCGCGATGGCGTGGTTTCGCGCGCGTGCCCTGCACGGCGTCGTTTGGAATCGCAACGCCACGACCGGCTCGGGCCTCGAGTCGCGCCCCGGCGCGCGCGATCTCTGGGCGCGCTTCTACGAACTCGGCACCGACAAGCCGATCTTCGGTGACCGCGACCGCACGATCCATTACATCGAGACCGAAATCTCGTTCGAGCGCCGCCGCGGCTATGCGTGGTTCGGCAGCCGCCCTGCCGATCTGTTTTCCCGCTACGAAAAATGGCGGCGCGAACTCGCGACCTCCGCCCGCAAAGGCTGAGCGCGATGGCGCGAATCCTCGCCCGGCCAAACGAGTTCAGAGCTCGTCGAGCACGTCCGGCGGTTTCGGCAGCGGCGCCGGCGGGCCGAGCTTTTCATCAAATTGGCGAAACAGCTCGGCGAAATCGAAAGGCTTGCCGAGCAGCGCGAGCGCGCCGGCCTCGAGCGCGCGGCGCGTCAGCTCGACCGTGCGCGCGCCGGTCATCATCCAGATCACAATGTTTTGCCCGCGCGCGGTGGCCTGTTCCCGGAGGAGCCGGCAGACTTCGACGCCGTTCATCTCGGGCATGTTCACGTCGACGAGCGCGCCATCGATCCGGCTCTCCGCCGCGATCGCGATTCCCTTCGGACCGTTTTCCGCGACGAACACCGCATAACCGCGCCGCATGAAAAGGAACCGCAACGAATCCCGCACGGAGGGATTGTCGTCGATGATGAGCAGCGTCGGAGCCATGAGGAATCGCGCGGTCGAACAGCCAAACCACAACCTCCGCGAAAATCCAGCGCAACAACCCAGGACGGTCCTGCGCCCATGCACGGCGTGCGTCATACGAAACGGACGAACGGCGTCTGATTGTCCGGCGGCGCGCGGATTGAGCGCCCGCCCCGACCACGCGACGCTCCGTCATGAAAACGATGCGCCCCTCATCGCTTCGCCGCCACGGGCGACTACTCACGCTGGCCGCGCTTTTCCTCGGCGCGAGCGCCGGTTTCGGTTTCGAAAAATCGAAGACGATCGACTACGCGCTGTTTCGCGAACCGCCGATCGAATACCGGCAGCAGGCGTGGTTGAGCCTCAACCTCTCGCGCGCCACCGCTGAAAACATGGACGCGCAGGTCGCCCGGCTCAAGGAGCGCGACCTGCCCGGTTTCTACCTCGGCATCGGTGGCGGCAGCACCGCCGGCCTCTCGCCCGAATATCTCGCCGGCGCCAACCGCCAGCCCAACGCCAACGGCGTCGCTTATCTCAGCGAGGAATATTTCAAACTCTACGCGAGCGTCATCGAGTCCGGCCTCAAGCACGGCAATCCGCCGCTCGTGTTCTACGACGAGTGGGGTTATCCGAGCGGCATCGCCGGCGGATTGCTCTACTCGAAATATCCGCAGTTCGCCGCGAAGAGCCTCGAGAAAGTCGAGCGCGACCTCGCCGGGCCCGCGAGCGTGACGCTCGAAATTCCCGCGGGCATCACCCTCGGCGCCGTGCGGATGAATCTCGATTCGCGCGAGCTCGTCGACATCAGCGAGAAAATTTCCGCGGGGCGGCAGCTCGCGTGCGACGTGCCCGCGGGGCGTTGGAAGGTGATGGCGTTCTACCTCGATCCGAAAGCCTCGCTCGGCCAGGGCAACAAGAGCGGCTACGTCGACTACCTCGATCCCGAGGCCGTGCGCGCTTACATCGCGCTCAGCTACCAGCCGCACTACGATCACCTGAAGCAGTATTTCGGGAGCGTGCTCAAGATCACGCAATACGACGAGCCGGCGATGCATTCCGCGAACGGCCGGATGTGGACGCCGCGGTTCAACGAATATTTCGAGCGCGCCTGCGGCTACAGCCCGATGAAATTTTATCCGGCGCTCTGGTATGACATCGGCCCGCCGACGGCCGCCGCGCGCAACGCACTCTGGGGTTTTCGCGCGCGGCTGTTTTCCGAAAGCTACATCAAGCAGCTCGACGACTGGTGCCGCGAACACGGCCTGATGTTCAGCGGCCACCTCGATCAGGAGGAGATCGCGAATCCCGTGGCGGTGAACGGCGACTTGATGCGCGCCTTCAAGTTTCAAGCCGTGCCCGGCATCGACGACATCTGGTGGTGGGGCCGCACGAATCGCGGCTACAAGATCGTCACGTCGGCCGCATTCAACTGGGACAAACCCGCCGTGCTCGCAGAGACCTACGCGGCGTATCGCGACAACATGAAACCCGAGGTCGTCTACCAAGTCGCGATGGACCAGGCCGCGATGGGCACGAATTTCCAGGTCGGCGCGCTCCCGCGCGACAAGACGCCGGCGAGCGATCGCTTCATCGGCCGCGTCTCGTATCTGCTGCAGCACGGCCGGCACGTCGCGGACATCGCGATCCTCTACCCGATCGCGTCGCTGCAGGCGGAGTTTCATTTCGGCGACTGGGCGAATGCGCCGCAAGCCGGCGCGAGCGCCGTCGGCTGGGGACGCGAAGGCGGGCTGCCGCCGACGAGCGACTACATCGAGCTCGGCGAAACGGTGTTTCGCGGACTGCGGCGCGATTTCACATTCCTGCATCCCGAAGCGCTCGCCGAGCGCTGCGCGATCGAAGGCCGTCAGCTCGTGCTGAACAATCCGATCAATCGCGAGCGCTACGACGTCCTCATCCTGCCCGGTGCCGACGTGATCTCGCTCACGACCGCGCAGAAAATCCGCGAATTCTGGTCTGCGGGTGGCACGGTGATCGCCACGGGCCGGCTGCCGGAAAAATCCGCGGAGCTCGGCCGCGATCGGGAAGTGCGCGAGATCATCGACGCGGTTTTCGGGATGCCGGCCGACGCGCCGCTAAGAGCGAAGTTCGAGCGGCGGATCGACGATTTTCTCGTGTGGTTTGAAAATGAAAACGCCGCCGGCGGCCACGCGTTCTTCGTGCCGAAGTGGAAGGACACGCTGCTCGCCGATTTGTTGAAGCGCGCCGATCCGGTGCCCGATGTCGCCGTGCAACTCCCGCCCGCCACGGTGCACATCGGCCGCGACTACGCCGGCGCGCTCACCTACATCCACAAGGTGAAAGACGGCCGCGACATCTACTTCTTCGCGAATTCCAGTCGCGAGCCGATCGACACGCAGGTCGTGCTGCGCGGCAAAAAGCAGCTCGCGCGCTGGGATCCGCACACCGGCGAACGCGAGCCGCTCGCGTCGACCCCCGGCGAAGAGGACGGCCAGGCCATCACGACTGTGCCGCTCAAGCTCGACGCGATCCACGCCGTTTTCTTCATGCAGGAGTCCGTGGCTCCGTGACCCCGCTGCGGCACTTGCCGAAACTATTTTTCCCGTCAGCCTCCGTCATCGCCGATGAGACGATGAAATATTTTTTCCTCAAGCTGCACGGCCCGCGCGCCACCTTCATGCAGGACATGTCGCCGGCAGAGGTGGACCTCATGCAGCGGCACGGCGCGTATTGGCGCGAGCTGATGCAGCGCGGTTTCGTCGCGGCGTTCGGCCCGGTCGCCGATCCCGCCGGCGGCTATGGCATCGGCGTGTTGGAACTGCCGGACGATTTGGATCCGTGGTCGCTCGTGCGCGAGGACCCGGTGGCCAAAGCGGGCGCGGGTTTTCGTTTCGAAATCCTGCCGATGCCGCGCGCGATCGTGCGACCGGTGGAGAAAATTGCGACCCGCTCGTCGCTCTCGCCCGACGAACAGATGGAGCGCTTCGCGCAAGAACTGAAAGAAACCGACTGGGGACACCAGCCGTGTTGAATCGCGTCGCGCGCGCGGAATACCGCGCGCGTCGAAACCCGCGCCGTCACGTCGACGTCGCTGCCGTGCGCCGGCGCGGCGCCGGGCGGTGGTGATTTTCGAGCGTCTCCTCGACGTAAAGATGGCGCACGAGCGACATCACGACGACGACCATCGGCGTCGCAAATACGACGCCCATCACGCCGAACAGATAGCCGCCGGCCACGATCGCGAGCAGGCCGATCACGGGCGGAAGCTCGACCGCCCAGCGCTGCAACAGCGGGATGATGACGTTGCTCTCGAGCTGCTGCACGACGATGTAGACCAGCAGCACGTAGAGCGCCGTGTGCGGCCCTTTCGCGAAGGCGAGCAACAAACCGGGAATCGAAAACAGAATCGGCCCGATCACCGGAATGAATTCGAAAACCGCCGCCACCACTCCGAGCGCAAACGCCAGCGGCAGGCCCACGAGCGCGAGGCCGACGCCGGCGAGCACGCCGACCGAAATCATCGCGAGCACCTGGGCGAGGAGCCATTTGCGCAACGCATTGCCGGCATCGTCGAGCGCACCGCGCGTGCGGCCGCGATACGCGGGCGGGAGCAGGCGCAGCGCGCCCGCGCGGTAGAGCGGCGGATCGACGGCGAAATACACGCCGAGAAAAAGGATGAGGAGCAGGTTCGCGACCGTCGCAAACGCCGCCGTCGCGACGAGGCCGACATTGGAAAGCGTTTTCGAATCGCCGAGCGCGTGCTGCACGGAATCGATCGCGAACTGCCCGATCTGCCAGGTGTCGAGCCACGTCAGAAATTTTTCCCACGCCTGCGGCAATTGCTGCTGCAACTCCGTCGCCTGCTCCTGCGCCTGGTTGCCGAAGAGCCAGCCGAGCAGCACGAATACCACGATGAGTGCGAACACCACCGCCATGAGGCTCCAGCGTTCGGACCAGCCGGTTTTCGCGGCGAGTGGAACCGCGAGGGCGCGCAACAGCGCCGCGATGACGAAGCCGCCGAAGCCGATTACGAACACGTCGGCGATTCGCCAGACCAGCACCGCGAGCGCGAGGAGCGAAATCGCGATGACGATGTTGCGCGTGGCGGTGGGAGCGGGCGCAGGGGTGGAATTCACGAGGAGGGCGTCGCCCCGCGATGGGGTTACGAGTCGAACCTTAGTAGGCGCGGCCCGCGTCCGGTTCCGCGCCGCTCACGCGTCGCCCGCGGGCGCGGCCGGATCGAGCGACTCGGGCACGGTGAGTTCGAAGGCGCCGTTGTTTTCCGACGCGAGCAGTCGCACGACTTCCTCCTCGGCGAGCAAACGCGTGCGGCGGTGCGCGCGCGTGGCGAACATCTGCGGGAATTCGAGCACGACTGCCACGCGTTGCCCGCCCGCCTCGGTGCGGATTTCGATCGTGCCGCGCACGGCCGACGGCGGATTGTGATGATCGCGCGCGGAGTGAACCAGCACGGTCTTCCCGTCGAGCGAGCGTAGATCGAAGGTGCGCACAAGCGTGCAGACCGCCGCGGCGCGCCGCGGTTCGCGCGGGCGTGTCGGCAGGCCGCCGCAGCGACGGCGGACAGACGTGCCGCGAGCGTCAGGTCGCGTCGGGCGGATTTTCCTGCGCTTTGATTTTCGCCGCGAGCGCGGCGAGGACGGCGGTCTCGGCGGAAATCACGGGCGGAATCGCGAGAACGGTGGTGACTTCCCACTGCTTCGCGTCGTTGAGGTCGCCCCACGCGTAGCAGCGCAGCGCGCGATCGTGGCCGGCGAGGGCGAAGACCTCGACCTTTCCGCTCCAGAGCACGGAGCCGTTTACTTCCTGCCGCACCGATTCCGTGCGCGTGTGCGACGCCTCGCAGTGGTGGAGCCGGCGAACCGTGGCGCGAAGCTCCGCGAGATAATCCATGCCTCACTCCAGTCCGCGCCGTCGCACAGCACAAGGCGCAACGACCGCGCGTCGCTAAAATTTCAGGCGCACGTTCTCGTGGCCGCACTTCGGGCATTTGCAGAGCTCGGCGCCGGAAGGCGCGGTGTAAAGCGCGTCGCACCGAATGCAGTGAAAGGTCGTTTTCCGACGCTCGAGCTCGAAGCGTCGATGGTCGCGCCGGTCATACCAGAGCCAGAGCGTCAAAAAAACCGCGGCAACAAGCACGCAGTAAACGGCGGCAACGGCGGTGAGATCGAGCATGACCGAACGGACCGTAGTGCAGCGGCGCCGGACCGCGAATCCAAATCGCGGCGCGCCCGCCGCCGGTTGCGCAAAAAAAACGCGCCGGGAAAACCGGCGCGTCGAAATGACTGGGACTGGGATCGCGATCAGCTCTTCGCGTCGCCTTCGGGCTTCGGCGCTTCGGGCGTCGCGGGGGCGGCTTCGGCGGCGGCCTTGGCGTTGTCCTCGGACTTCGCGGCCTTCTGCTTCTTCGCTTTCGCGGGCTTGCGGCCCTTCGACTTCTTGTAGCCGACGTCGTCGGCCTTCACGAACTCGATGAGCGCGAGCTCCGCGGCGTCGCTCTGGCGCTGCGCGCCAAGCTTGTAGATGCGCGTGTAGCCGCCGTTGCGATTGACGAACTCCTTGTAGGTTTCGTTGAACAGCTTCGTGATGGCGTCCTCGTTGCGGACGTCCGCGAGCGCGAGGCGGCGGAGGTGGATCGCATCCTTCTTCTCGGTCTTCGCCGCGGCCTGCTTGGCCTTGGTGATGATCTTCTCGACGAAGGGACGCAGGGCCTTGGCCTTGGTCAACGTGGTCTGAATCCGGCCGTGCTCGATGAGCGAAGCGGCGAGATTGGAAAGCATCGCGCGGCGATGCTCGACGGTGACGCCGAGGGAGGCGTGGTGTTTATTGTGACGCATTGGATTTGGTTTTTAGTTGGCCCCCGATCGGCAATCCGGTCGCAGCGTTGGGCGGCAGCGGACGGCGCGAGAGCGCTTTAAATTCGGAGTCAGGATGGGAGGAGCCAGGAGTCAGAAGCGGTATTCGAGAGCGAGGTTTGTCTCCCGACTCCTGAATCCTGGCTCCTGTCTCCTTCGATTCAGGCTTCCTTCTTCGTATCGAGGAGGCGCTCGTCGAACTTCATGCCGAGCGAGAGGCCCAGCGCTTCGAGCTTTTCCTTGATCTCGTTGAGGGATTTTTTGCCAAAGTTGCGATACTTGAGCATCTCCTGCTCGGTCTTCATCGCGAGCTCGCCGACGGTGGTGATGTTGGCGTTGTTCAGGCAATTCGCCGCGCGGACGGAGAGCTCGATTTCGTTGACCGACATGTTGAGGAGCTTGCGGAGCTTGTTCTGCTCCTCGCTGACCTCGGACTGCTGGTTCTCGAATTCGTAGGCTTCCTCGCTGACGCGATCGAAGACATCGAGGTGATGCTTCAGAATGGACGCGGCCTGCTTGAGCGAATCGTCGGGCGTGATGCGACCGTCGGTCCAGATCTCGAGGATGAGCTTGTCGTAATCGGTGATCTGGCCGACGCGCGTGGCCTCGACCGAATATTTCACGAGCTTCACGGGAGAGAACAGCGAATCGATCGGGATGACGCCGATCGCCTGTTCTTCCTTCTTGTTTGCCTCACCGGGATAGTAACCGCGGCCGGTCTTGATCTCGATCTCGGCCTCGAAGGTCTTCTTGTGGTCGAGCGTGCAGATGACCTGATCGGGATTGACGATCTGGATGTTCGCGTCGGCCTGGATGTCGGCCGCCGTGACGGCGCCGCTCTTCGTCGCCTTGATCTGCAGCGTGATCGCCTCGCGCTTTTGCGAGACGATGAGGATTTTTTTCAGGTTGAGGACGATGTCGGTGACATCCTCGACCACGCCATCGATCGACTGAAACTCGTGGTTAACGCCGTCGATTTTGATGGAGGAGATCGCTGCGCCTTCGATCGAGCTGAGGAGGACGCGCCGGAGGGAGTTGCCAACGGTGTGGCCGTAACCGGCCTCGAAGGGCTCGGCGATGAACTTGGCGTAGGTCGGCGTGGCGCCTTCCTCCACCTTGGTGAGTTTGCTGGGCAGTTCGAACTTTCCGAGACGTTTTGGCATGGCGGGGGGAGCGGAAGTTGAGAGTGAAAAGGGAAAAGTCGAATCGGGGTTAGAAACGGGAGTAGAATTCGACGATGAGCTGCTCGTTGATGTCCTGCGTCATTTCCTCGCGCGTGGGCAGGCGGACGACGGTGGCCTTGAAGGTCTCGGGATTCATCGTGAGCCAGCCGGGGACGTTGCGGATGCGATTTTCCTCGAGGCAGCGCGTGGCGAGCTGGCGCGACGCAGGCGTGTTCTTGACCTCGATCTCGTCGCCAGGCTGCACGTTGTAGCTGGCGATGTCGACCTTGTGGCCGTTCACGCGGATGTGGCCATGGTTGACGAACTGGCGCGCGGCGGCGCGGCTTTTCGCGAGGCCGAGGAGATAGATCGTGCTGTCGAGGCGCGTCTCGAGGAGCTGGAGGAAACGCTCGCCGGTGACGCCGCGCTCCTTCTTCGCGATCTCGAATACGCGGCGGAACTGGCGCTCGAGCAGGCCGTAGATGTAACGGAGTTTCTGCTTTTCGTTGAGGCCGGTGGCGTATTCGGAAAGCTTGCGCCGGAGCTTCGGGCCGTGCTGGCCGGGCGGATAGCCGCGGCGCTCGAGCGCCTTGCCGGAGCCGAGAAGATGCTGGCCGAAGCGGCGGCTGATGCGGGTGGTGGGGCCGGTATAACGAGCCATGGTGGTAAAGTGATGAGTGAAAAGTGATGGGTGATGAGTCGTGCGACGGGTGGCTGGAGCGGCGAGCGAGTTTCGTGTCGCTCGTCACCCGCCACTCGTCACTTTCTCAGACGCGGCGGCGTTTGCGCGGGCGGCAGCCGTTGTGCGGGATCGGCGTGACGTCGACGATCGAGACGATCTCGAGGCCGATCGCCTGCAGCGCGCGGATCGCGGAGTCGCGGCCGAGGCCGGGACCGGAAACGCGGATGACGATGTCCTTCAGGCCGTGCGCCATCGCGTTGCGGGCTGCGTCCTGGGCGACCACTTGCGCGGCGTAAGCGGTGGATTTGCGGGAGCCGCGGAAGTTGCACTTGCCGGCGGAGGACCACGCGATCACGGCGCCTTTCTGGTCCGTGATGGAAACGATCGTGTTGTTGAACGACGCGAGGACGTTGGCGACGCCGGAGGTGACGTTCTTCGAGCCCTTGGCCTTGCGGACCTTGATGGCGCCGAGTTCTTCCTTGAGGAGATCTTCGGCCGTCGGCTGTTTCGCAACGCCGTGCACCATCTCGACGGGCTTTTGCTCGGCGGCAGGGGCGGCGCCCGCCGCACCGGCGGGAGCGCCTGCGGCGGCGGCGGCCGGTGCGGCACCTTCGGCGGCGGGCTTGGCGCCTTTTTCGCCAGCGGCCTTGGGAGCCTTGGCCTTCTTCTCGGTCGCGGGAGCGGCGGCGCCTTCAACGGGCGCGGCGGCAGCCTTGACGGGCTTTTCTTTCTTCGGAGCGGATTTTTCTTCGGCCATGGGCAAATAAGATTAGGCGGAGGCGGCTTCCTTGGCTTTGGTGACGCCGACGGTCTTGCGCGGACCCTTGCGCGTGCGGGCGTTGGTGCTGGTGCGCTGACCGCGGACGGGCAGGCTGCGACGATGGCGGATGCCGCGGTAGCAGTTGATCGCCTGGAGGCGCTTCAGGTTGGCGGCGATTTCGCGGCGGAGATCACCCTCGAGCACCCATTTGTGCTCGGTGATGATGTGGAGAATCTTGTTCAACTGCTCCTCGGTGAGGTCCTGCGCCCGCATGTTGGGATCGAGGCCCGCTTCCTTGACGAGCAGGTCGGCCCGCGCGGGACCGATGCCGTTGATGTAACGGAGGGAGAACGCGACTTTCTTCTTCGCGGGAATATCGACGCCGAGGAGACGAGGCATGGGTTGTGTCTAGTTGAGAGTTGAGTGTTGAGAATCGAGAGAGGGAAAAGGATCAGGAAACTTGAGCGGAAGAAACGGCTCGCGGCAGCGTGAGGATTTCCGGGCCGGCATCGGTCGTGAGCACGGTGTGCTCGAAGTGCGCCGAGGGAGAACCGTCAGCAGTCACGATCGTCCAGCCGTCCGCGAGCGTTTTCGTTTTGTAGACGCCGAGGTTCACCATCGGTTCGATCGCGAGCGTCATGCCGGCTTTGATTTTTTCGCCGGTGCCCTTGCGCCCGAAGTTCGGGATCTCGGGCGGCTCGTGCATCGTGGTGCCGACGCCGTGGCCAACCATGTCGCGCACGACGCTGAAGCCGCTGGCTTCGACGTGCGTCTGGACGGCCGCCGAGATGTCGCCGATGCGATGGCCGACCTGTGCCTGCCGGATGCCGAAATCGAGCGCCTCGCGCGTAACGCGGAGGAGTTTTTCGATGCCGGGAGAAATCGCACCGACGGGCACGGTGACGGCATTGTCGCCGACGTAGCCGTTGTAGAAAACGGTGATGTCGATCGAAACGATGTCGCCTTCGCGGAGGATGCGTTTGAACGACGGGATTCCGTGAACCACTTCGTCGTTGACCGAGATGCAGGTGTGCGCCGGATAGCGGCGGCCTTCGCGCTGGTAGCCGAAGGGGGCGCTGCGTGCGCCCAGCCGGGTCATCCAATCGCGGCCGGCTTCTTCCAAGTCCTGTGTCGTGATGCCGGGCCGCACGAGGGGCTTGAGGGCTTCAAGCACCGTGGCGGCCACAGCTCCTGCGTCGCGCATGCGGGCGATCGCTTCCCTGCTTTTGATCGGAATCGTCATGCGGACACACACTCGTCCGCCTCGATCACGAGGCCGAGCGAGCGATAGTGCTGGACGAGTGGCGCGGGTGCATCCGCGCCGGCGACGACGGCGTTGAGCGCTTCGTCGCGGGCATCGAGCCATTCGTCAAACACTTTGGCTTGGAGCAGCGTAGCCGGGAAATCCGTCAGGACGAATCCCGCATCAGGTTTGCGCGCGAAGAACCAGCGGCGCATCTGCGCCAGCGTGGTTGCTTCCTCCGCCGCGGGCGAGGCCGGGCGGCGCGAAATCTCCGGCGCTTTCAGGCGCGACGGAGAGACGTGCTCAAGATTCAAAGAACGGGCCCGGTTCATCAGGCTTGAGTGCGAATCCAGCGAACCGAGGAGAAGGAGCTTGGCTTTGGCCGCAGGGCCGAAACCAGCAAAGGGGTCGGACATGCCAGCCATGGCGACCAGAGTAAAGAACTTATTTCAGAAAGACCCGGTAGGACCAGATGCTCAGGCCCAGCACGAGCAATATGAGCATCGGGAGCGCGATTTTCATCACCGCTTCGTGGCTCAGCGCCTCGCCGGTGAGGGCTTGCTGCGGGTTCGCGCTGCGGGCGCGAATGCGGCCCTTCTTGAGGAAGCCGTCGTAGTGTCGCTGCAGCAGGAAGGTCTCGATCTGCCGCATCGTGTCGAGGATGACGCCGACCGTGATCAACATGCCCGTGCCGCCGAAGAAATACGCGATGCGCTGCGGGACATTGAGCGACGAATAAAGAATGTCCGGGATGATCGCGAGGATCGTCAGGAAGATCGCGCCCGCCAACGTCAGGCGCGTCATGATGAAATCGAGAAACTGCGCCGTCGGCTCGCCCGGGCGCACGCCGGGGATGTAGCCGCCGTATTTCTTGAGGTCGTCGGCGATCTGAATCGGTTTGAACATCACCGACACCCAGAAATAGCTGAAGAACAGGATGAGCGTCGCGTCGAAGATGTAATACCACACGCTGCCGCGGAGAAGTTTTTGCGAGAGCTCGGTGAAGAAGTGCAGCTCGGGGCGCGAAGCGCCGACCCACGAGAAAATCTGCGTCGGAAACAGCAGGATCGCGCTCGCGAAGATGACCGGCATGACGCCCGAGTAGTTGACCTTGAGCGGCAGGAACGAGCTCTGGCCGCCCATCACCTTGTTGCCGACGACGCGCTTGGCGTATTGCACGGGGATTTTCCGCTGGCCCTGCACGACCGCGATGATGCCCATCGTGACGATGATAAATAGCGCGAGCATGATCACCGCCTGCGGCAGGCCGAGGCTGGCGCCGGTGCCGACCGGGCGGAAGAAAAGATTGATCGTCTGATTGGCCGCGCCGGGGATGTCGGCGAGAATGCCGATCGTGATGAGCAGCGAGACGCCATTGCCGATGCCGCGCTGGGTGATCTGCTCGCCGAGCCACATGAGCAACATCGTGCCCGCGGTCATGAAGACCACGGACGTCGCGATGAAGCTCCATTTGTTCACGATCACGATCGGCCCGTAGCGCGAGACGTCGAACCCGCTGAAAAGCTGGCTCGGGTTGTTCAACGCGATCAGCAGCAGCGTGCCCTGGATCACGCAGATCAGCACCGTCGCGTAGCGCGTGTATTGGGTGAGCTTCTGGCGGCCGACATCGCCTTCCTGCTGCAGTCGGCTGAGCGACGGCACGACGGCCGTCATCAACTGGAAAATAATCGAGGCGCTGATGTAGGGCATGATGCCCAGCGCGCCGATCGCGCCCTTGATGAGCGCGCCACCCGTGAACATGTTGTAGAGGCCCATCAACGCGCCGGTGGCGCCGGTGGACGAGGCGGCATCGTCGAAGAACGCCTTGAGCGGATGCGGGTCGATGCCGGGCAGCGGGATGTGGGCCGCGACGCGCGCGACGAAGAGCAGCGCCAGCGTGTAGATGATCCGCGAGCGCAGCTCGGGGATCTTCAGGGAATTCGTGAAGGCGGAAAACACGGGAGAGGATTTCGGATTGCGGATTTCGGATTGCGGACGAGCTGGGTCGCGGGCGCGGTTTGGATGGGTCGAATCCGCAATCCGCGCTCCGCGATCCGCAATTGAATCAGGCGACGATCGCCTGGCCGCCGGCCTTTTCGATCTTGGCCTTGGCCGACTCGGAGAACTTCGCAGCGGTGACTTTCAAGGCGCGGCCGAGCTCGCCGTCGCCGAGAATCTTCACCGTCGTCTCGCCGCCGCGGAGCAGGCCGCTGGCCGCGAGCACCTCGGCGTTGACCTCGGTGATCTTCGCATCGAGCGACGCGAGGTCGCCGACGTTCACCACCGCGATTTCGACGCGGTGATTGTAGTTGTTGAAGCCGCGGTGCGGGAGCTTGCGGTAGAGCGGCATCTGGCCGCCTTCGAAGCCGGGGCGGATGCTGCCGCCGGAGCGGGCCGTCTGGCCTTTGCCACCGCGACCGCTGGTCTTGCCGTGGCCGCCACCTTCGCCGCAGCCGACGCGCTTCTTGCGGTGCACGGCACCGGGGACGTTTTTCAGTTCGTGTAACTTCATTGCTGGTTCCTCAGGAGGGCGCCGCGCCTGGCGATCTGCGAGGCACGACTCGGATTGGTTTAATGAAATGATTCGCGCGCGCGCTCAGGTCGCCTTGCGGAGAGTGGAAATATCCTCGGAGAGGCGGAGCTTGCGCAGGCCTTCGAGCGTGGCGTGCACGACGGCGATGTGGTTCGAGGAACCCATCGACTTCGTGAGGATGTTCTTTACGCCGGCCGCCTCGAGGACGGCGCGCACGCCGCCGCCGGCGATCAGGCCGGTGCCGGGCGAGGCGGGTTTCAACATCACGCGGCCGCCGTCGTATTCGCCCATCACATCGTGCGGGATCGTGTCGCCCTTGAGCTTCACGTTGACGAGATGCTTGTGCGCGTTGGCGGTGCCTTTCTTGATCGCATCGGGAACTTCGTTGGCCTTGCCGTAGCCGATGCCGACCTTGCCCTTGCCGTCGCCGACGACGGCGAGCGCGGCGAAGGAGAAGCGGCGTCCGCCTTTCACGACCTTGGCGCAGCGATTGATGAAGACGACCTTCTCGATCATCGTCGGGCCGTCGCCTTCGGGCTTCGCGTCGCGGTTGTCGCGCCGCGGGCCGCGATTGCCCTGGCCGCGGAAACCGCCCTGGCCGCGGTTGAACTGGCGGGGAGCGCGCTGTTCGCGCTCCGGCGCCGCGGCGGGAGCGGCGGTTTCGGCGACGACGGCGGCGGCTTCGGGAGCGGGAGGCGTCGTTTCCGGCGCGGAAGTGGGTTCGGTGCTCATGCGTTGGTTAGAATTTCAGGCCACCTTCGCGCGCGGCGTCGGCGAATGTTTTGACTTTGCCGTGATACGGCGCGCCCGAGCGGTCGAACACGACGGCTTCGATGCCGGCGGCCTTCGCCTTCGCCGCGAAGGCGACGCCGAGCGCCTTCGCGCTGGCGATGTTGGCCTTGAGCTTTTGCTTGCGCAGCTCGGCATCGAGGCTGGAGAGAAATACGAGCGTGGTGCCGGCGTCGTCGTTGATCGCCTGCGCGTAGATGTGCTTCGTGGTGAAGCGCACGCTGAGGCGCGGACGGGCGGCGGTGCCGTTGACCTTCTTGCGAATGCGCCAGCGGCGGTTCTGGAGGAGGCGGGCTTTCGAGACAGTGTTCATTTTGAAAAGCGGGAAAGTGGAAAAGCGGGAAAGTGGAAAACGGCTCCGGTTTTTTCGATTTCCGATTTTTCCGATTTTCCAATTTTCGTTTAGGCGACGGTCTTGCCTTCCTTGCGGCGGACGCGCTCGCCGACGATGCGCACGCCCTTGCCCTTGTAGGGCTCGGGCGGATAGTAGCCGCGAATTTCCGCGGTGATCTTGCCGACGAGCTGCTTGTCCGCGCCTTCGACCTTGAGCTTCGTCTGGTCGGTCACGGTGATTTTGATGCCGTCGGGAATGTCCATCAGGATCGGGTGCGAGTAGCCGAGCGCGAGGTCGAGCTGCTTGCCCTTGAGATTGGCCTTGAAGCCGACGCCCTGGATTTCGAGGTCCTTGGCGTAACCTTCGGTGACGCCTTTGACCATGCCGGCGACGATCGAGCGCGCGGTGCCATACATGGCGTTCGCGAAACGCGACTCGTCGGTCGGCGCGAACGTGACCTTCTTGTCGGCGACGGTGACTTTGACGACGGGCGCGAAGCTCTTCTGAACTTTGCCCTTCGGGCCCTCGACGAAGACGGTCTCGCCAGTGACGGTGACCTTGACCTTGTCGGGGATGAGAACGGGTTGTTTGCCGATGCGGCTCATTGTATTGAAATTTGTTTTGTAGGTCGGGCTTTACGCCCGACGCGTCGGGGATAAACCCCGACCTACAGTTTTGCCGTGCGTTACCAGACGTTGCAGATCAATTCGCCGCCCGCCTTGTTGCGGCGGCAGTCGGCATCCTTCATCAGGCCTTTCGACGTCGACAGGATGCCGATGCCGAGGCCGTTGAGGACGCGCGGAATTTCGGTGTAGCGGTAATACAACCGGCGGCCGGGCGTCGACACGCGCGTGAGGCCGGTGATGGCGGGCGCGCCATCGACGTATTTCATTTTTACGACGAGGGTCTTGTGGCCCTGCGGGTCGGTGCCGTTGCTGTGGTCGGCGATGTAACCCTCGGCCTTGAGGATGCCGGCGACGGCTTCCTTGAGGATCGAATGGGGATTCACGCACTCGTCGAGCTTCGCCTTGGAGGCGTTGCGGAGGCGCGTGAGGAAGTCACTGATCGGATCGGTCATGATGGATGTTTTTTGCTGCGGCCGCGCGGGTCATATCCGATGCGCCAGAGGCGCATAAACCCCCGTGAGCCAAAATTGTTTTACCAGGAGGATTTGATGACGCCGGGGATCTTGCCGGCGAGCGCGAGCTCGCGGAACGTGATGCGCGAGACGCCGTATTTGCGCTTGTAGCCGCGCGGACGGCCGCTCAGCGAGCAGCGGTTGCGGATGCGCACGGGGGAGGAATTCTTCGGCAGCTTCTGGAGCTTCTTCTGCGCGGCGAAGAACTCGGTGTCGGTGGTCGCGGGATTGGCGAGGATGGCCTTCAGTTCGGCGCGCTTGGCGGCAAACTTGGCGGCGAGCTTGATGCGCTTCTGGTTGCGCTCGATGGCGGAGGTCTTGGGCATTGGCTTGAAATTTAAATTCTCGCTTACGCGGCCTGCGGCTTCGGCGTCGCGGCTTCGGTCCGGCGGAAGGGCATGCCGAGCAGGCGGAGCAGCTCGCGGCCTTCGTCGTCGCTCCCGGCCGTCGTCACGATCGTGATGTCGAGGCCGATGTGTTTCTTGACGCTTTCGGTGCTGATCTCGGGGAAGATCGAGTGGTCGGTGATGCCGAGGTTGTAGTTGCCCTGGCCGTCGAGCTTGGTCTGCACGCCGCGGAAGTCGCGGATGGTCGGCAGCGCGACGGCGATCAGGCGATAGAGGAATTCCCACATCGCGGCGCTGCGAAGCGTGACATGGCAGCCGACGACCTGGCCCTGCTTCAGCTTGAAGTTCGCGATCGCCTTGCGCGATTTCGCGAGGACGGGCTTCTGGCCGGCGATGGACGCGATGTCGCGCTGGATGTCGGCGATCTGGTTTTTATCCGCGTCGGCATCGATGCCGGTGTTGATCGCGATCTTCACCAGCTTTGGCACCTGGTGCTTGTTCTTGTAGCCGCGGCTCTTCACGAGCTCGGGGACGACCTGCTCGGTGTAGAGTTTTTTGAGGGATGGAACGTAGCTCATTTTGTGGGCCCGCGATTACCGACCGCGAGGCGATTGAGGGTGGTTTCGAGAATGGAAAACGTCGAGTAACGCAGGCCGCGCGCCGGGTTGGCAAGCGCGGTTTCGCGCCGCGAAATCAGGCCTTGGCCTCCGCCTTCTTGCGGCGCGTGCTCGCGTCGTAATTGGACTGGAGCATCAGGTTGCTGATGTGGATCGAGCCTTCGCGCTCGGTGATCGCGCCCTGCGGATTTTTTTCCGACTTCTTTTCGTGGCGCTTGATCATGCCGACGCCTTCGACGCGGGCGCGCTGCTTGGCGGCGAGGATCTCGAGGACTTTGCCGGTCTTGCCTTTTTGCGAGCCGGCGAGGACGACGACGGCGTCGCCGCGTTTGATGTGAAATTTCTGCATGTTAGAGAACCTCCGGCGCGAGCGAGATGATCTTCATGAAGTTCTTCGCACGCAGTTCGCGGGCGACGGGTCCGAAGATGCGCGTGCCCTTGGGATTGTTCGTGGCGTCGATGATGACGATGGCGTTGGAATCGAAGCGCAGGTAGCTGCCGTCGGCGCGGCGGATGGGCGCCTTGGTGCGGACGACGACGGCTTTCGCCACTTCGCCCTTCTTCACCGTCGCGTCGGTCGTGCTCTCTTTGATGTGCACGGTGACGATGTCACCGACATGGGCGTAGGGCGTCTGCTGGCCCATGCGCTGGATGAGCGCGGCTTTGCGGGCGCCGGTGTTGTCGGCGACGTCGAGAATGGAGCGCAGTTGGATCATGGCAGGCCTCCTTGGAGAGTGAGTTGGTTAAAGGTTCAGGCCTTGCCCTGCGGCGCGGCGGGCGCGGGCGCGCCCTCGTTGTTTTTGGTCGTCTTGGTCGGCACGGCGGCGGCGACATCGGTCTCGCTGATCGCAGCGCCTTCGGCGGTGACGGCCTTCTGAAGCACGCTGACCACGCGCCAGCGTTTGAGCCGGCTGATCGGGCGCGTCTCCATCACCTCGACGAGATCGCCGACCTTGGTCTCGTTCTTCTCGTCGTGGACGTGAAGCACGGTCTGGCGGTTGACGACTTTCTGGTAAAGCGGGTGCGGCGTCTTGTAGGCGATGGTCACCTTGATGGACTTGTCGCCCGAGCGGCTGGAAACGAAGCCGGTCTGGGTCTTGCGCGTGCTGCGCTGGCCGGGAGTGGCGGTGGACATGGCGGAAATATTTTCGATTTTGGATTTTTGATTTTCGATTTCTGAGATTCGCGAGCTGGCGTGCCGCCAGGCCTCGATCGAAAATCGAGAATCGAGAATCGAAAATTAGTTAGGCGGCGGCGGGAGCTTTCGCGTTTTTCTTCTGGTTGGCGATGGTCGCGAGGCGCGCGATGTCCTTGCGGAGCGTGCGCAGCTCGTGGGTTTTCTCCACCTGGCCGGTCTGCTTGCGCAGCTTGAGCTGGAGGAGTTGCTCGCGGGTCTCGCGGATTTTATTCTCGATCTCGGCGGGCGAGAGGTCGCGGATTTCTTTCGAAGTCATGACAGGGACGTTTGAAAATGCTGCGACTCAGGCGGTGACGCCGTCGCGGGTGATGAAGCGGCAGTGAAACGGCAGCTTCGCGTCGGCGAGGCGAAACGCCTCCTTCGCGATCGTGACCGGCACGCCGGCGAGCTCGAAGAGGACGGCGCCGGGCTTGATCGTGGCCACGTAATATTCGACCGGGCCCTTGCCCTGGCCCATGCGGACCTCGGCCGGTTTCTTCGTGACCGGCTTGTGCGGGAACACGCGGATCCAGAGTTTGCCCTTGCGCTTCAGGTGGCGCGAGATGGTGACGCGGGCCGCTTCGATCTGCTGGCCGGTCATCGGGCCGCGCGTGAGCGACTGCAGGCCGAATTCGCCGAACGCGAGTGTGTTGCCGCGCTTCGCGTTGCCGGCGCGGGTGCCTTTCTGCGATTTGCGATATTTCGTGCGGGCGGGAGAGAGAGCCATGGTGAGTAGCGGTAAGGTTTAAGGTGTAAGGTTTAAGTTCGAGCCTGCTTACGCTCTTAACACTTATCCCTTACGCTCTATCAGTTGTTGTCGGCTTCCTTTTTGCAGATCCAGCACTTGACGCCGATCTTGCCGTAGACGGTGTGGGCTTCGGAGAAGCCGTAATCGATGTTCTCGCGCAGCGTGTGCAGCGGCACGCGGCCCTTGCGCTGCCACTCGCGGCGCGCGATGTCGGCGCCGCCGAGGCGGCCCGAGCACTGGATGCGGATGCCCTCGGCGCCGAGCGCCATGGCCATCTCGACCGCCTTCTTCATCGCGCGGCGGAAGGCGATGCGGCGCTCGAGCTGGAGCGCGACGTTCTCGGCGACGAGCTGCGCCTCGATCTCGGGCTTCTTCACCTCCTGGATATCGAGGAGGATCTCCTTGCCCGTGATCTTCGCGAGCTCGGCCTTGATGTTCTCCACTTCCTGGCCCTTGCGGCCGATGACGATGCCGGGACGCGCGGTGTAGATCTTCACGCGGACACGGTTCGAGGCGCGCTCGATGAAGATGCGCGGCACGGAGGCCTGCTTCAATTTCTCCATCAGCTTCTCGCGGATGACCTGGTCCTCGTTGAGCAGCTTGGGAAAATCCTTCTTGCTCGCATACCAGCGCGACTGCCAGTTGCGGCGGACGGCGAGACGGAAACCGATCGGGTTGGTTTTTTGGCCCATGGAAGTGAAATCAGGAGTTGGTTTCGCCGTCGGTGAGGACGATGCGGATGTGGGACATTTTCTTGCGGCGCGGCGCGGCGGAACCGCGCGCGGCGGCCTTGAAACGCTTCAGCACGGGACCGTTCTCGATCAGCGCGAGTTTCACCGTGAGGCTGTCGGCCGAGAGGTTGTTGTTGTTCTCGGCGTTCGCGATCGCGCTCTTGAGCGTCTTCGCGATCAGGCGCGCGGACTTGCGCGGAATGAGCATCAAATAGTCGACGGCGTCCGAGGCTTTGCGGCCTTGGATCGTGCGCGCGACTTCGCGCACTTTTTTCGGTGACATCCGCGCGTTGCGGGTGAGGGCTTGGACTTCCATGGTTGTGATGACGATTCCGGAGCGGGGCTTCGGCGATAGCAGCGCGGGAGCGCGCCCTACCCTTTTGGTTTTTCGTGTGGTTTAGGTTTTGAGAATTTTGATGCTGGCGAGGTCGCCAGCGTGGATGGACTGCTTCGGCGCGAGGTTCGTGATGAGCGCCGCAGCGCAGGTCGGCCGCAGGTCGACGAGCAAAACTTCGGCGACTTCCGTCGGGCCACGCGTCACGCGGCAGACCATGCCCTGGCGCAGGCCGGCGTCGAAGCCGTGATCGAGGAGGACCAAGTCCGCGACGCGAGTCGTCTTGATTTCGATGACGGAAGCAGCCGGAGCGGCGGCTACGGAAGGAGTCAGGAGCCAGGAGCCAGGAGCCAGAATGCAAAGCAATCCCAGCCGCGCCACTCGAGTGGCGGGCGAGACTGAATTTCTCCTGAATCCTGAATTCTTCACTCTTGTATCCTTCCGCTCAGATTTCCTTCCGCGTCATGCCGCCGTGCGCCTTGAAGATGCGCGTCGGGGCGAACTCGCCGAGCTTGTGGCCGACCATGTTCTCGGTGACGTAGACGGCGATGAACGCCTTGCCGTTGTGCACGCTGAACGTGTGGCCGACGAAATCGGGCGTGATCGTCGAGCGGCGGGACCAGGTTTGAATCGGCTTCTTCGCGCCGCTCTTGGCGGCCTTCTCGATTTTCTCCTGCAGGTGATAATCGACGAAGAAACCCTTTTTGATGGAACGTGCCATGGTGCGAAAGAGGCTGGATTATTTCTGACCGCGCGGCTTGCGGCCGTTGTGGTGGACGATGATCTGCGCGTTCGACGGCTTGGAGCGGCGACGCGTCGGGAAACCTTTCGCGAGCTGGCCCCACGGCGACACGAGCTGCTGGCGGCCGCCGCCGCCCTTCGATTTGCCCTGGCCGCCACCGTTCGGGTGATCGACCGGGTTCATCGCCATGCCGCGCACGGTCGGACGAACGCCGAGCCAGCGCTTGCGACCGGCTTTGCCGAGCGACTGCTGGTTGTGATCGCTGTTGCCGACTTCGCCGATCGTGGCGCGGCAACGCGCGTGCACGCGACGCAGCTCGCCGGAAGGCATCTTCAACGTAGCGACATCGCCTTCGACCGCGACGAGCTCGAGGCTGGTGCCGGCGCCACGCGCGATCTGCGCGCCGCGGCCGGGAATCAGCTCCACGCAATGGAGCCGCGTCGACGGCGGGATGATCGAGAGCGGGAAATTGTTACCGACGTTGAAGTCGTTCGTCGTCGCCTTGTCGGAGGTGAAGATCGAATCGCCGACCTTCAGGCCTTTCGGCGCGAGGATGTAGCGCTTCTCGCCATTCGTGTAGCAGATGAGCGCGAGGTTGGCCGAGCGGTTCGGATCATACTCGAGCGCCTGCACCTTGGCGGGCATGTCGCGCACGTCGCGCCGGAAGTCGACCACGCGGTAGAGCTGCTTGTGGCCGCCGCCGCGATGACGCGAGGTGACGCGGCCGTAGACATTGCGGCCACCGCTCTTGTGCTTGGACTCGGTCAGGCCGCGCTCGGGGCGCTTTTTCGAGAGCTCGCCGGTCGTCTTGTTGAGCGACGTGAAGCGGCCGGCGGCAGTCAGCGGGCGAAAGGAATGGATAGGCATTTGGATGAATCTCCGGGTTGGGGCGGGCGCGTCAGACGAGCTCGATCTTGTCGCCGGCCTTGAGCGTCACGATCGCCTTCTTGTAGTCCGAGCCGACGCTCGGGCGGCCCTGGCGGCTCTTTTTGTTTTTGCCGCGGTAATTCTGCGTGTTCACGCGGCGCACGGTGACCTTGAACGTCTGCTCCACCGCTTCGGCGATCTGGTGCTTGTTGGCGTGGCCGAAGACTTCGAAGGTGTATTGGCCAAGCTCGGAGGAGAGCTTGTTCGATTTCTCCGAGAGGCGGACGAGTTTGAGGATCTTGTCGGCTTGCATTAGTTTTTACCTCCGTTGACGCGGGCGATGATGGCATCGAGCGCGGCGCTGCTGACGATGATCGTGGCGTATTGCGCGAGATCGAGCGTGTTGAGCTTCGCCGCTTCCTGCAGCGAGACCCGTTCGAGATTGCGGACCGCGCGCGTGGCATCGGCCGAGAACGGCGCGTCGACCAGCAGCACGCGGCCCTGCGGCGCGATGCGGCCGACGACTTCGTTGGCGAGCTTGGTCTTCGGCTGCTTGAGCTCGAACTTCTCGATCACGGCGATCTCGCCGGCCGAGGCACGATCGAACAGCGCGCGGCTGAACGCGAGCTGCTTCACCTTGGCGTTGATTTTTTTCGAGTAGTCGCGCGGCTTCGGGCCGAACACGACGCCGCCGCCGCTCCACAGCGGCGAGCGGATCGAGCCGGCGCGGGCGCGGCCGGTGCCCTTCTGGCGCCACGGCTTCTTGCCGCCGCCGCGGACTTCGCCGCGGGTCTTCGTCGAGTGCGTGCCCTGGCGGTTGTTCGCGTTGATGGCGACGATGACTTCCTTGACCGCTTGCAGGCCCTTGTCGCCTTCAAACGTCGGCAGGCCGAAATCCTTTTCGGTGCTCGTCGTGCCGTCGGGGGAGAAAACTTTGAGTTTCATGTGCGGGACTCCGAATTATTTCTTTGCGGCCGGAGCGGCGGCGGGTTTCGCGGCGGGCGCCTTGGCGGGCGCAGCGCCCTTCTTGGCTTCCGCGGCGGGCGCGGCGGGCGGCTTGGGCAGCGCCCACTGGCCTTTGATGGCGGTGCGGACGATCACGTCGTCGCCATTCGCACCGGGAATCGCGCCCTTCACGAGGAGGAGATTCTTGTCGGCGATGACTTTCACGATGCGGAGATTCTGCACCGTGCGCTTCTCGCTGCCCATGTGGCCGGGCATCGACTGGTTTTTCCAGGAGCGGCCAGGCGTCTGGCGCATGCCAATCGAACCGATGCGGCGGTGAAACATCGAGCCGTGCGCGGCGGGACCGCCGGCCACGCGCCAGCGCTTCACGACACCTTGGAAGCCTTTGCCCTTCGTGACGCCGATGACGTCGACAAGCTGGCCTTCGGTGAAGGCGGTGGCGTTGACGACATCGCCGACCTTGAGCGTGGGCGCGCCTTCGAGGCGGACTTCGGCGAGCACGCGCGGTGCGTTTTCGAGGCCGGCTTTTTTCGCGTGGCCGATTTCGCCGTTCGCGGTGTTCTTGGCTTTCTTCTGGGAGAAGCCGATCTGGACGGCGTTATAGCCATCGGTCTCGACGGTCTTCACCTGCACGACTGCGCAGGGACCGGCTTCGACCACGGTGACGGGCACGAGCACGTTCTGTGCGTCGTAGACCTGCGTCATGCCGAGTTTCTTACCTAAAATTTCGGAGATCATAGGCTAAGCGGTAGGTGGAAGTTTTCCGTTTAATCGGACCTACTTTAGCGAGGCTTGGCGGTGCCTGGAGGCACACAAGCGAACCTGCTAACTGTAGAGTGATTGAATCCGGGTGCGGATTTTTAGCGTGAGAGTTTGAGTGAGGTTGAGGCTCAGACGTTGATCGTGATGTCGACGCCCGAGGGGAGATTCAGCTTCTTCAGCTCGTCGACCGTCTGGGCGGTCGGCTCGATGATGTCGATGAGCCGCTTGTGCGTGCGCGTCTCGAACTGCTCCATCGATTTCTTGTCGACGTGCGGCGAGCGGTTGACCGAGAGCTTCTCGATGCGCGTCGGCAGCGGGATCGGGCCGGAGACGCGGGCGCCGGAGCGCTTCGCGGTTTCGACGATGTCCTGCGCCGACTGGTCGATCACGCGATAGTCGAAGCCCTGGAGTTTGATGCGAATTCGTTGGCCTTTCATGGCGGAAAAAGAACGAGGGTTTACGTGCGGGCCGGGGCCTTCGAGGAGGTCTCGACGATTTGCGCGAGCAGGGCGTTGGGCACCTGCTCGAAATGCGACGGCGTGATGCCGGCGCTGGCGCGGCCTTTCGAAAGCGAACGAATGTCGGTCACGTAGCCGAAGAGCTTTTCGAGCGGCACGAACGCATTGATGATGCACGCGCCCGCCTTGTTCTCGACGCCCTGGATCTGACCGCGGCGGCGGTTGATGTCGCCCATCAGGTCGCCCTGATAATCTTCCGGCGTGGTGACTTCGACGCCCATGATCGGCTCGAGCAGAATCGGATTCGCCTTTTTCATGGCTTCCTTGAAGCCGAAGATGCCCGCCATCTTGAACGCGAGCTCCGACGAATCGACTTCGTGGAAGGAGCCGTCGACGATGCGGACGATGACGTCCACCACCGGGTAGCCGGCGACAACACCGTTGTTGCAACCTTCCATGATGCCGTCCGTGGCGGGCTTGATGAATTCCTTCGGGATCGCACCGCCGACGATTTCGTTGACGACCTCGATGCCCTTGCCCTTCTGGTTCGGCTCGATCTTGACGACGACGTGGCCGTATTGGCCCTTGCCACCCGACTGGCGGATGAACTTGCCCTCGGCCTCGGCGGCCTTGGTGATCGTCTCGCGATAAGCGATCTGCGGCTTGCCGGCGGTCGCCTCGACCTTGAACTCGCGCTTCATGCGATCGCGAATGATGTCGAGGTGTAGCTCACCCATGCCGGCGAGAATCGTCTGGCCGGTGTCCGGATCGGTTTTGACGCGGAGCGTCGGATCTTCGGCCACCAAACGTTGGAGCGCGGTGCCCATCTTTTCCTGATCGCCCTTCGAATTCGGCTCGATCGACATCGAGATGACCGGCTCGGGGAAAGACGGCGGCTCGAGGCGGATGTCGAAATCCTCGTCGCACAGCGTGTCGCCCGTGATGACGTCCTTGATGCCGACGAGCGCACAGATGTCGCCCGCGTAGGCGACATCGATTTCCTCGCGATCCATCGCGCGCATGAGCACGAGGCGCGAGAGGCGCTCGGTGCGGCGCGTGCGCGGATTGTAGAGCGACATGCCCTTCTTGAGCTGGCCGGTGTAAACGCGGAAGAAAACGATGCGGCCGACGAAAGCGTCGTTCCACAACTTGAACGCGAGGCCGGCGACCTTGCTCTTGTCGTCCACCACCGCTTCGACTTCCTTGCCGTCGCTGTCCTGCCCTTTCATTGGCGGGACATCGATCGGGTTCGGCAGGTAATTCACGACACAGTCGAGCAGGCGCTGCACGCCCTTCTTCTTGAAGGCCGAGCCCGGCACGACGCCGGTGAACTGCAGCGAGATCGTCGCCTTGCGGACGCCGAGCATCAGCTCGTTCACGGAAATTTCCTGGCCGCCGAGATATTTCTCCGCGATGACATCGTCGAAATCGGAGACCGCTTCGATCAGCTTCTCGCGATATTCCTTGGCCTGCGCCGCCATCTCCGCGGGGATCGGGATCGTCGTCGGATTCATGCCGAGCGGATCGTTCGCCGACTCCTCGAAGGAATATGCGACGTTCTGCACGAGGTCGACGAGGCCGGTGAAATTTTCCTCCTTGCCGATCGGCAGGAAGATCGGGTGCGCGTTGGCCTTGAGCTTCTCGCGCATTTCCGAAACGGCGCGGAAGAAATCGGCGCCGGTGCGATCCATCTTGTTGACGAACGCGATGCGCGGCACGCGATATTTGTTCGCCTGGCGCCAGACGGTCTCGGACTGCGGCTGCACCCCGGCGACCGCGCAGAACACCGCGACGGCGCCGTCGAGCACGCGGAGCGAGCGCTCCACCTCGGCGGTGAAGTCCACGTGTCCGGGCGTGTCGATGATATTGATACGCTGCTTGATCCCCTTCCACGGGCCGCACGAGGCGTTCCACGCGCAGGAGATGGCGGCGGCGGTGATCGTGATGCCGCGCTCGCGCTCCTGCTCCATCCAGTCGGTCACCGTGGTGCCCTCGTGGACTTCGCCCATTTTATGGACGGCGCCGGAGTAGAAAAGAATGCGCTCGGTGGTCGTGGTCTTGCCGGCATCGATATGCGCGGCGATGCCGATATTGCGCGTCCATTCGAGCGGGAACGGACGGTCCTTGGCGTTGGCCGCGGAGATCTTGGCCTTGTCGGTAACGACAGTGATGACAGGTGCAGCGACAGCAGACATGAGCAGTGGTCCTCCCGGGAGCGAGACGCGTTACCAGCGGAGATGGGCAAAGGCGCGATTCGCCTGAGCCATCTTGTGGGTGTCTTCCTTTTTCTTCACGACCGTGCCCGTGTTGTTGTAGGCGTCGATGATCTCGGCCGCGAGGGCGTCCTTCATCGGGATGCCTTTGCGGCTGCCGGCGGCATCGACGATCCAGCGCAACGCGAGCGACTCCTGGCGCTCGAACGAAATTTCCACGGGCACCTGATAGGTGGCGCCACCGACGCGGCGGCTCTTCACCTCGAGGCGCGGACGCGCGTTTTCCAGCGCACCGAGCATGAGATCGACCGGATCGCCCTTCTCGAGCTTCTCGGACACTTTCTCGAACGCGCCGTAAACGATGCGCTGGGCAAGGTTCTTCTTGCCGCTCTTCATGATGACGTTGACGAGGTGCGCAACCAACGGGCTGTTGTAGCGGATATCCGGAACGACCTTGCGTTTCTCAGCTCTGTGACGACGTGACATGGCGAAATAGGTTGGCGGATGTGATTACTTGGCGGCCTTCGGGCGCTTGACGCCGTATTTCGAGCGGGAGCGACGACGCTTCTCGACGCCGGTCGCGTCGAGCGTGCCGCGCACGATGTGATAGCGCACGCCGGGCAAATCCTTCACGCGGCCACCGCGCACCAGCACGATCGAGTGCTCCTGCAGATTGTGGCCTTCGTCCGGGATGTAGGAAATCACTTCGTTGCCGTTGGTGAGGCGAACCTTCGCGACCTTGCGGATGGCGGAGTTCGGCTTCTTGGGCGTGCGGGTCATCACCTGCACGCACACGCCGCGGCGGAACGGATTGCCATCCAAAGCCGGGGACTTCGACTTGGCGGTCACCTTGCGGCGGCCTTTGCGCACCAGTTGATTGATTGTCGGCATACGAGATCGAGAAATTTACGAGTGGAAAATGGCGAAAAGAGGTGAACGCTACTTTGCGGCCAAAACGCGGCAAGAACTTTTTGGCGAAAAGTAGAAGGTCTCGCGAAATCCGAGTTCAGCGCTCGGGTCGCGAAGGAAAAAAGCGTTCATCGGTGGAGCCGACAACGCGCTAGGCGGAGACAGAAAGAGGGTCGAAAGTTGCGTCTCACGCGAAGAACACAAGCACGATTTCGCGCTCGCGGAATTTCGCCCGTAGCAGGCGGTGCCGTCGCGCGGGGAACCGCGCATTTGTTCGTTCGGCGGCGCGCGAGTGCGCGCAATTTTCTCCGCGAATTTTTCAGCGCCACCGAGCTCACACCGCGCGGGCGCTCTGCAAAAAAAACGCCCGCTCAAAAGAGCGGGCGTAAAATCCGATGGAGCTAGGCTCTACATCGGGTTTTTGGCGGGAGGGATGCAGAAGCTGGTTAAGAGCCCTGTGAAATACAAGGCAAATTTCTGGAGCAAAACGCATTCCATCGGCACCTCGGTCGAGGGTGTGAATAACTGCGTGAATAACTCGTCGTCGTTTCTCCGCGCGAATTTTAATCGCCGCAGAAAAAAGGCGCGGGCGTAAAAGCCCGCGCCTTGAAATGAAAAATATGACGGTCGCGTCTCTTAGCTCGCCGTCGCTTCCGCCGGCTTCGGCTCCTCGGGCAACTCGGCGCCAAACGGCAGCGAAATCTTGAGCTGCTTGTATTTCGGCAGGCCCGTGCCCGCCGGAATCAAGTGACCCATGATGACGTTTTCCTTGAAGCCTTTCAGGAGGTCGACCTTGCCGAGCGTCGACGCGTCGGTGAGGACGCGCGTCGTCTCCTGGAAGCTCGCAGCCGAGATGAAGCTCTCGGTTTCGAGCGACGCCTTGGTGATGCCAAGGAGGATCGGCTCGGCCTCGGCGGGTTTGCCGCCGGCTTCCTCGATGCGCTTGTTTTCCGCGAGGAATGTGGCGCGATCGACCTGTTCGCCCCAGAAGTTTTCCGTGTCGCCTGGATCGGTGATACGGACTTTGCGGAGCATCTGGCGGATGATGATCTCGATGTGCTTGTCGTTAATCGTCACGCCTTGGAGACGATAAACTTCCTGCACCTGCGAAATCAGGAAGTCGTAGAGCGCGGACGGCCCGAGGATTTCAAGGATTTCGTGCGGATCGGCCGCGCCTTCGGTGAGGTGCTGGCCTTTGTGCACGACATCGCCCGGCTGCACGATGATGTGTTTGCCGGTCGCGATCAGATGCTCCTCTTCCTGCTGCGTTTCCTCGTTTTTCACGACGAGCTTGCGCTTGCCGCGGACGGTGCCCTCGAAGGAAACGATGCCGTCGATGCGCGACATCTCGGCGGCGTCCTTCGGACGACGCGCTTCGAACAGCTCGGCGACGCGCGGGAGACCGCCCGTGATGTCCTTGGTCTTTGACGCCTGGCGCGGCGTCTTCGCAAGCAGCGCACCGGGAGCGATCGTGTCGCCCTCGTTGACGGCGATCTGCGCGCCGACGGGAATCGAATAAGCGGCGAGCGGCTTGTTCTTCGCGTCGCGCACTTCGATCTGCGGATTGAGATCTTCCTTGTGCTCGATGACGACGGTCGCGATGCGGCCCGAGGCTTCGTCGAGCTCGCGCTTCACGGTGACGCCCGGGATCATGTCCTTGAACGCAAGCGAGCCGCCCTTTTCGGAGAGCACGGGCACGTTGTAAGGATCCCACTGCGCGAGGACGGCGCCTTTCTCGATCTTTTCGGCGTCGGCGACGTGGAGATAGGAACCAACGACGATGTTGTAGACTTCGAGCTCCTTGTCGTCGGCGTCGAGGATCTGGATCGTGCCGGTTTTGTTCAGCACGATCGAACCACCATCGGCGGTCTCGACGAGACGCAGGCCGCGATACTTCACCTTGCCGGCGGAGCGGACGCGAATCTCGGGCGTCTTGAAGCCGCCGGATGCAACGCCACCGATGTGGAACGTGCGCATCGTGAGCTGCGTGCCCGGCTCACCGATCGACTGCGCGGCGATGATGCCGACGGAGTCGCCGATTTTCGCGACCTTGTTCGTCGCGGGATTGATGCCGTAGGATTTCGCGTCGATGCCGCCCTTGGTGGCCGACGTGAGCGGCGACATCACCTTCACGCGCTCGATGCCGAGCTCGTCGATTTTCGAGGCGATTTCCTCGGTGATGAGTTCGCCGGAGCCGACGAGCTGCTCGGACGGGTTGATGGGATTGTAGACGTCGTCGCTCGAGAAACGGCCGACGATGCGCTCCTTCAGGCCGACGATTTCGTCGTCGCCTTCGAAGATCGCCTTCTTCCATACGCCGTCGCGCGAACCGCAATCGTCCTCCGCGATGATGACGTCCATCGCCACGTCGCAAAGTTTGCGCGTGAGATAGCCGGCGTCCGCGGTCTTGAGCGCCGTATCGGCCAAACCTTTACGCGCGCCGTGCGTCGAGATGAAGTATTCGAGCACCGTGAGGCCTTCGCGGAACGACGAGAGAATCGGACGCTCGATGATTTCGCCCGAGGGCTTGGCCATCAGGCCGCGCGTGCCGCAAAGCTGGCGCACCTGCTGTTTGTTGCCGCGCGCGCCCGAATCCATCATGATGTAGACGGGATTCACTTCGTTGCGGCCGTCGTTGTTTTCCAGTTTGGCGAAGACCTGCTTCGCGATCTGGTCGGTGGCGGAGGTCCAGATGTCGACGACCTTGTTGTAGCGCTCGCCATCGGTGATGATGCCCTTGTTGAACTGGCCTTCGACCTCGGCGATTTTCTTCCGCGACTCGGAGACGATTTCCTTCTTCGTGTCCGGAATGATCATGTCGTCGATGCCGATCGAGATGCCGGCCTGAAACGCGGTCTGGAAACCGAGCTCCTTCAGCTTGTCGAGCGTCTCGACGGTGGTCTGGTTGCCGGTGATCTTATACGTATTCAGAATCAGATCGCCGAGCTTGCCCTTCGGCACCGGGAAATTCACGAAGCCGAGGCCTTCGGGCCAGATCTGGTTGAAAATCACCCGGCCGACGGTCGAGCGGAGGACTTTCTTCTCCTTGTTGCCGAAAACGGTGTCGCGGCCGAAATCCGGGTTCGGAATCTCGACCCAGTCGTGCACCTTGAGGGCGCCGTCTGCTTTTGCGAACAGCACTTCCTGCAGGCCGGAGAGGAGCGGCACGCGCTCGTTCTTGGCCGGCTTCTTGCGCGGCTCGATCGTGAGGTAATACGCGCCGAGGACGATGTCCTGCGACGGCGTGAGGATCGGCTTGCCCGAGGACGGCGAGAAGATGTTCGACGTCGCCATCATGAGGAGCTTGCACTCCATGATCGCCTCGAGCGAGAGCGGCACGTGCACCGCCATCTGGTCGCCGTCGAAGTCCGCGTTGTAAGCGGTGCAGACGAGCGGGTGAATGCGGATGGCCTCGCCCTCGATGAGGATCGGCTCGAACGCCTGGATCGACAGACGGTGGAGCGTCGGCGCGCGATTGAGCAGCACCGGATGGCCTTTCGTCACTTCCTCAAGGATGTCCCAGACTTCCGGCGACTTCTTCTCGATCATCTTGCGCGCACCGCGGACGGTGTGCACGAAGCCGAGTTCCTTGAGGCGGCGGATGATGAACGGCTCGAACAACACGAGCGCCATCTTCTTCGGCAGGCCGCACTGGTTGAGCTTCAGCTCGGGACCGATGACGATGACCGAGCGACCGGAGTAATCGACGCGCTTGCCGAGCAAGTTCTGGCGGAAACGACCCTGCTTGCCCTTGAGCATGTCGCTCAAAGATTTCAGGGGACGATTGCCGGCGCCGGTGACGGGACGGCCGTGACGGCCGTTGTCGAAGAGCGCGTCGACCGCTTCCTGCAGCATGCGCTTTTCGTTGTGAATGATCACATCGGGCGTCTTCAACTGCATCAGATTCCGCAGGCGATTATTGCGGTTGATGACGCGGCGATAGAGATCGTTGAGATCGGACGTCGCAAAGCGACCCCCTTCGAGCGGGACGAGCGGGCGCAGGTCCGGCGGAATGACGGGCAGCACTTCGAGGACCATCCACTCCGGACGGCTCTTCGAGTGAATGAAACCCTGGATGACCTTGAGGCGCTTCGAGAGTTTCTTTTTGATCTGCTTCGATTTCGTCGCGCGCATCTGCTCCTGCAGTTCCGCGACGGTCGCCTCCATGTCGGTCTTCACGAGCGCATCGCGGACCGCTTCGGCGCCCATCTTGGCGACGAACGAGTCGTCGCCGTATTCGTCGAGCGCCTGACGATACTCGGTGTCGGTCAAGAGCTGCTTCATCTCGAGCGGCGTCTTGCCCGGATCGATGACCATGTAGTTCTCGTAGTAGATCACGCGCTCGAGCGAGCGCGCGGTCATATCGAGCAGGAGGCCGAGGCGGCTCGGCATCGACTTGAGAAACCAGATGTGCGCCACCGGCACGGCGAGCTCGATGTGGCCCATGCGCTCGCGGCGCACGCGCGCGATCGTCACTTCGACGCCGCAGCGGTCGCAGACGACGTCCTTGTATTTGATCCGCTTGTATTTTCCGCAGGCGCACTCGTAGTCGCGCACCGGGCCGAAGATTTTCTGGCAGAACAAACCGCCCGGCTCGGGCTTGAACGTGCGGTAGTTGATCGTCTCGGGATTCTTGACCTCGCCCTTCGACCATTTGCGGATGACGTCGGGCGATGCGACCGTGATGGACACGCAGTCGAAAGCGGCCTCCTCGAGGCCAAGGGCCTCGCGAGCTTCCGTGCGGGTGTTGGCGGCGGTCTCGTTGGGTTGAATCATTTTAATTTCTCCCTGTTGGTTCGTGAAAGGGTGAGCGGATGCGAGGAGCGGCGACTCAGGCGCCGTAACTCAACGCGTCGCGCTTCTGGAGCTTGATGTCCAAGCCAAGGGACTGGATTTCCTTGATGAGGACGTTGAACGATTCCGGCGTGCCGGCCTGCAGCGTGTTGTCGCCCTTGACGAGCGATTCGTAGATCTTCGTGCGGCCCTGCACGTCGTCGGACTTGACCGTGAGGAGTTCCTGAAGCGTGTGCGCCGCGCCGTAGGCCTCGAGCGCCCACACTTCCATTTCGCCGAAGCGCTGGCCGCCGTATTGGGCTTTGCCGCCCAGCGGCTGCTGCGTGACGAGCGAGTAAGGACCGACCGCGCGCGCGTGAATCTTGTGCGACACGAGGTGATTCAGCTTCATCATGTAGATGTAGCCGACGACGACCTCCTGATCGATCTTCTCGCCAGTGCGTCCGTCCATGAGCGGGCTCTTGCCGGTCGACGGAAGCTTCGCGTCCTTGAGGTATTCGCGGACTTTCTTTTCCGGAATGCCGTCGAAGACGGGCGTCGCGACCTTCAGGCCGAGCTTTTTGCAGGCCCAACCGAGATGCGTCTCGAGCACCTGGCCGACGTTCATGCGCGAAGGCACGCCGAGCGGGTTCAGGCAGATTTCAACCGGAGTGCCATCGGGGAGGAACGGCATGTCTTCCTCGGGCACGATCTTCGCGACCACGCCCTTGTTGCCGTGGCGGCCGGCCATCTTGTCGCCGACCTCGAGCTTCTGCTTCGTCGCGATGTAGACCTTCACCTGCTTGATCGCGCCATCGGCCGAGCCCTCGCCCGCCTCGATGGAGCCGATCTTGCGCTCGCGGTCGCTTTCGAGCTCGTCGAACTTCGTCTGATACGAGCCGATGATCTCCATGATCTTGATGCGCACGGGCGACGGATCGATCTGCACGTGCTTCGAGACCGCGGCGAGTTTGCGCAACAGCGTCTTCGTGATCTTGCGGTTGGCCGGGATGATGATCTCGCCCGTCTCGCCGTTGATCACGTCGAGCGGAATCTTTTCGCCGAGGAGGATGTTCGAGAGTGCCTCGGTCAAACCCTCGCGGAGTTTGTCCATCTGCGTCTTATACTCTTCCTGGATCTGCTTCGCCTGGCGGCGACGGTCGGACGGCGAGAGCTTTTCCTCCTGGTTGTCGATGCGCGAGGAGACCTTCACGTCCATGATGATGCCGGTGACGCCGGACGGGACGATGAGCGAGGTGTCCTTCACGTCCGCGGCTTTTTCGCCGAAGATCGCGCGGAGAAGTTTCTCTTCCGGCGCGAGCTCGGTCTCGGACTTCGGGGTGATTTTGCCGACGAGGATGTCGCCGGGCTTCACTTCCGCACCGACGCGAATGACGCCGTTGTGATCGAGGTTCTTCAACGCTTCTTCACCGACGTTCGGGATGTCGCGGGTGATTTCCTCGGGCCCGAGCTTCGTGTCACGCGCGGTGACTTCGAATTCCTGGATGTGGATCGACGTGAAGATGTCCTCGCGGAGCACCTTCTCGGAAATGAGGATCGCGTCCTCGAAGTTGTAGCCGTTCCACGGCATGAACGCCACGAGCACGTTACGGCCGAGCGCCATTTCGCCCTGATCGGTCGACGGACCGTCGGCGATGATCTGGCCGGCCTTGATCTTCTGGCCCTGCTTGACGATGGGCTTCTGGTTGAAGCACGTGCCCGCGTTCGAGCGCATGAATTTCCGCAGCTCGTAGACGTAGGTGTGATTCTTCGCATCGGTCTTCAGGTTGCGCGGCATCTCGCCGTCTTTCGTGACGACGATGCGCTTCGCATCCACGGATGCGACGACGCCTGCCTCTTCGGCGACGACGACGATCTTCGAGTCGCGCGCGACGCGCTCCTCGATGCCGGTGCCGACGAACGGCGCCTCGGCCTGCAGCAGCGGCACGCCCTGGCGTTGCATGTTCGCACCCATGAGCGCGCGATTGGCGTCGTCGTGCTCGAGGAACGGAATCATGCCCGCCGCGATCGAGATGACCTGCTTCGGCGAAACATCCATGAGGTGCACTTCGCCCGCCGGCACTTCGATGAAGTTGCCGTCCTGGCGCGAGGTGACCTTGCCGATGAAGTGGCCCTTCTCATCGATCTCGGCGTTGGCCTGCGCGATGACTTTGCCCTCCTCCTGGTCGGCGGTGAGATACTCGATCTTGTCGGTAACGCGGCCGTCCTTCGCGACGCGATACGGCGTCTCGATGAAGCCGAATTCGTTCACCCGCGCATAGGTCGAGAGCGAGTTGATCAGGCCGATGTTCGGGCCTTCGGGCGTCTCGATCGGGCAGATGCGGCCGTAGTGCGACGGATGGACGTCGCGGACCTCGAAGCCGGCGCGCTCGCGGTTGAGACCGCCCGGCCCGAGCGCGGAGAGGCGGCGCTTGTGCGTGACCTCGGCGAGCGGGTTGATCTGGTCCATGAACTGCGAGAGCTGCGAACGCGCGAAGAAATCGCGGATGACCGTCGTGAGCGCCTTCGGGTTGATCAGCTTCTGCGGCGTGATCGAATCGACGCTCTGGTCATACATCGTCATGCGCTCGCGGACGAGGCGCTCGGTGCGGCTGAGGCCGACGCGGCACTGGTTGGCGAGCAACTCGCCGACGGTGCGCACGCGGCGCGAACCGAGATGGTCGATGTCGTCGACGACACCGACGCCGCGCTTGAGGCGGACGAGATATTTCGTGGCGGCGACGATGTCGGCGCTCTCGAGGATGCGCTGCTCGAGGTCGGCTTTCAGGCCGAGCTTCTGGTTGACCTTGTAGCGGCCGACGCGGCCGAGGTCGTAGCGCTTCGGGTCGAAGAAAAGACGCTTGAGGAGCGCCTTGGCGTTCGCCGTGGTCGGCGGCTCGCCGGGGCGGAGGCGCTTGTAGATTTCCTTGAGCGCTTCCTCTTCGTTGCGCGTCGGATCCTTCTTGAGCGCGCGGATGATCGCGCCTTCGTCGATCGAGGTATCGATGACGCGCAGCGTCGTGATCTCGTGCTTCTCGAAAGTGCGGACGATCGCCTTCGTGAGCGGCTCGAACGCGCGCGCGAGCACGACGCCCTTCTGGGCATCGATCGCGTCTTCGACGAGCACGAGCGTGGAGACGTTCTCCATGTCGAGCGCCTTCGAGACCTTCAGGTCCTTGATCTCGTAGAAGAGATTCAGGAGATCGATGTCGCTCGAATAACCGATCGCGCGCAGCATCGTCGTGATGAGGAATTTCCGCCGGCGCCGGCGGCGGTCGAGGTAGACGTAGAGCAGGTCGTTGTTGTCGAACTGCACCTCGAGCCAGGTGCCGCGGTCGGGGATGATGCGGAAGGAATGGAGCGGCTTGCCGTTCGGGTGCGGCGTGACCTCGAACGCGATGCCAGGGGAACGGTGGAGCTGCGAGACGACGACGCGCTCGGCGCCGTTGATGATGAAGGAGCCGCGCTCGGTCACCATGGGAATCTCGCCCATGTAGATGTCCTCGTCCTTGATGAAGTCCTCCTCGCGGAGGCGGAGCTTCACGTAGAGCGGCACCGAATACGTGATGCCTTCGCGCAGGCATTCAAGCTCGGTGTTCTTGGGATCGCCGAGATTGTAGGAAACGTATTCGAGCGTGAGGCGCTCGTCGTAGCTGAGGATCGGGAACACCTCGCGGAAAACGGCCTCGAGCCCCTGCGGCTTGCGCTGCTTCTCGGGAATCCCCTTCTGCAGGAAGTCGAGATACGAGGTGATCTGAATCTCGATGAGATTCGGCGGCTGGATCACTTCGCGGAGTTTGCCGAAGTTAGCGCGTTCGGTGTGATTACGGTCGGCCATGAGATTTCCCGGATAGAGTTAAGAGACAGAAATACGCTGGACCCTGACGCAGCGGCGGTGCCCTCAATGCGCGCGGCTGGAAACGGACAAAAAACCAACAAAACGGAAAAAGGCAAAGGACAGGCCGCACGGGCGCGCGGCCTGTCCCGAAGCAAACGGAAGTTGTGCGAGTGAGATCGCCAAAGCTTCGCGGCGGAGTCGGTCTTACTTGAGTTCGACCTTCGCGCCGGCGGCCTCGAGCTTCTTCTTGATGTCCTCGGCCTCGGCTTTGGGGGCGTTCTCCTTGACGTTCTTCGGCGCGCCCTCGACGAGGTCCTTGGCCTCCTTGAGGCCGAGGCCGGTGATGGCGCGGACTTCCTTGATGACGCCGATCTTGTTCGCGCCGGCGTCCTTGAGGACGATGGTGAACTCGGTCTGCGCCTCGGCCGCGGGAGCGGCGGCAGCGGCAGCGCCACCCGCGGGAGCGGCGGCGGCGGCGACGGGAGCGGCGGCGGAAACGCCCCACTTCGACTCGAGGTCTTTGACGAGACCGGCGATTTCGAGAACCGACTGGCTGGAGAGCCACTCGATGACTTGGTCTTTGGTGATGTTGCTCATGATGATCTCCTGCCCCGGCTAGCGACGGCGAATTCGGGCCGTGCGTTTAAGAGACGTATCTCCTAGCGCGAAGCGATTGAGGTTGGGCTTTCACTGACGCGCGCCACCGGAGCGGCGCGCACCTTTGAAAATGGGTTGGGTGGTGGGTTTGAGAGTTGGATCCTTCGACTCAGCTCGGGAGGAACGCCGCGGGCGCGACGCTCACTTTGCCTCGGCCGCGCGGACTTTCGCCTGCAGCACGTTGACGAGGCTGCTCGGCGCGGCGTTGATGACGCGCACGAACATGCCCGCGGGCTGGTTGAGCAGGCCGAGGAGCTGCGCCCGCAGGATCTCCATCGACGGCATGTCGGCCAGCGCGTCGACGTCCTTGGCCGTGACCAGCTTCTTGCTGAGCACGCCGACCTTCACCTGCAGTTTCTGCTTCTCCTTGAAGAACTGCTTCAGGATCTTGGCGACGCCGGGCGAGTTCTTGCCGCCGACGACGACCGCCGTCGGGCCGGTGAGCGAAGATTCGAACTCCGGCAGGCCGAGCGATTTCGCCGCGACGCGCAGCGAGCTGTTCTTGACGACATGGAACTCCGCCTTTTCGGCGGCGAGCTTCTTGCGCAGATCAGCGGTGTCGGAGACCGACACTCCGGTGAAATTCGCGAGAATGACGTAGTCGCTTTTCTTGAGGTGGGTCTCGACCTCGGAAATCAGGTATTGTTTTTCGGCTCTCATGGTCGGGCTCCTCAGTATTTGCTGAATTCGGTCGACGCGACTTTCACGCTCGGGCTCATGCTCGAGGAAATCGCGACGCTCTTGATGAACTGGTTGCCGTGAAACGTATTCGGCTTGGCTTTGCCGACCGCTTCGAGCACCGCCTGCGCGTTTTCCAAAATCTGCGCGGGCGTGAACGAACGCTTGCCGACGCCGACGCCGATGTTCGCGGTCTTGTCCATCTTGAACTCCACGCGGCCGGCCTTGACGGCCTTGATGCCGGCGACGATGTCGTCGGTCACCGTGCCCGCTTTCGGGTTCGGCATGAGGCCCTTCGGACCGAGGACGCGTGCCAGCGTGCGGACCTGCTTCATCGCCTCGTTCGTCGCGATGGCGACGTCGAAATCGAGCCAGCCTTCCTGCACCTTTTTCATCATGTCGGCGAGGCCGGCGAAATCCGCGCCGGCGGCGATCGCCTTCTGCGGATCGTCGGTGAAGACGAGCACGCGCACCTTTTTGCCGGAGCCGTTCGGGAGCGGCGTGGTGCCGCGGACGTTTTGCTCGCCGGAGGTGGCGTCGACGCCGAGGCGGAACGAGAGCTCGACCGTCTCGTCGAACTTCGCCTTCGGGAATTTCGCAAGGACTTCGACCGCGTCTTTCAGCGGATATTCCTTGGTGAGATCAGCGACCTTGACGGCGCTGTGGTAGCGTTTGCTGTGTTTTTTTGCCATGCTTACTCCTTGCGGTGCGAACGGCCGGAAAGCCTCCCGCGATGAGTTTGGGTTGGAGGAAAAATCAGTCGACGACCTCGATGCCCATGTTGCGGGCGGTGCCAGCGATGACCTTGATGCCGGCTTCGGGCGTGTTGGCGTTCATGTCGGCCTTCTTGATATTGTAGATCTCGAGGAGCTGCTTCTTCGTGACCTTGCCGACCTTGTCCTGGTTGGGCTTGCCCGAGCCGCTCGCGATATTGGCGGCTTTCTTGAGCAGCACCGACGCCGGTGGCGACTTGAGGATGAACGTGAAGCTCTTGTCCGTGTAGACGGTGATGACCACCGGGAGGATCATCCCGTTCTGGTCTTTGGTTTTCGCGTTAAACTCCTTGCAGAACGCCATGATGTTGACGCCCTGCGCACCGAGCGCGGGACCGACGGGCGGCGCGGGATTCGCGGCGCCAGCGGGCAACTGCAGGCGGATGTAACCTTGGATCTTCTTGGCCATGTTAAACGATTTTCGATTTCTGAGTTTCGATTTTCGATTTGGCGGACTCCGAATCGCCCGAGGCTGGCTGAAATCGAAAATCCAAAATCGAAATTCTAAAATTTAGTCCGTCATTCGGCGGCGCGCTGGACCTGCCAGTATTCGAGCTCGACCGGCGTGAACCGGCCGAAGATGGAGACGGAAACTTTCAACTTGCCGCGGTCCGGATCGATCTCGTCGATGCGGCCGGTGAGCGAGGCAAAGGCGCCGTCGGTGATCTTCACTTCCTCGCCGACGGTGTATTGCACCTTCGGCACTTCCTTGCCGCTCGCGGCCTCGATGCGCGCGTGGATCTCGTCGATCTCCGACTGGCGCAGCGCCGCGGGATGATCGCCGCCGACGAAACCGATCACGCCGGTCGTCTCCTTCACGAAATACCACGGCTTGTTGATCAGCTTGCCCTGCTCGTCGTAGAGCTTCGCCTGGATGAAGACGTAGCCCGGGTAAAGCTTGCGGACCTTCGTGGATTTTTTTCCGCCCTTCACTTCGGACACCACTTCGGTCGGCAGCAGGATTTCGAAGATGTGATCGTCGAGCTCCTCGGCCTTCTTGAACTTCTCGATGTAGGTTTTCACCTTGCCCTCCTGGCCGGAGAGCGTGTGAAGCGCGAACCACTGGGCGCCCGGAGGCGCGGATGTTTGGGCGGACATGACGGCGCGTTAGCTGACCAGGTCGGTGAACAGCGTCACCACTTGAAGAAGGGAAAAATCGCTGATCGCAGTGAACACGCCGAGAATGGCGATGGCCACGACCACCACGACGGTGGAATCGCGCAGCTCGGCTTTCGTGGGCCACGATGCTTTTTGAAGCTCGTCGACCATCTCGCCGAAGAAGATGCGGGTGCTGCGGAACGGGTTTTTCATTTCGAAATTTGGCAGGCGCGGAGGGACTCGAACCCCCAACCGACGGTTTTGGAGACCGCTACTCTACCAATTGAGCTACACGCCTGTGGGTGGTCCTTTAGACGACGCAGCCGAGGCCCCATTGCGAGGCCTCGGCGGTCGGCTGAAACGGTTGGGAAATCTTATTCAGTGATCTCCGTGATACGACCGGCGCCGATCGTGCGGCCACCCTCGCGGATGGCGAACTTCTGGGTCTTCTCCATCGCGATCGGCACGATGAGCTCGATGTCCACGGAGATGTTGTCGCCCGGCATGATCATCTCGACGCCCTTCGGGAGGTTGACGACTCCGGTCACGTCCGTCGTGCGGAAGTAGAACTGGGGACGATAGCCGTTGAAGAACGGCGTGTGGCGGCCACCTTCGTCCTTCGAGAGGACGTAGATTTCGGCCTTCGCCTTTTTGTGCGGCGTGATCGTCTTCGGGGCGGCGAGCACCTGGCCGCGCTCGATGCCTTCCTTGTCGATGCCGCGGAGGAGAATGCCGACGTTGTCGCCCGCCTGGCCGCTATCGAGCAGCTTGCGGAACATCTCGATGCCGGTCACGACCGAGGAAGTGGTGTCGCGCAGGCCGACGATTTCGACCGTGTCGTTGAGCTTCACGGTGCCGCGCTCGATACGACCCGTCGCGACCGTGCCGCGGCCGGTGATCGAGAAAACGTCTTCGACGGACATGAGGAAGGGCTTGTCCATCTCGCGGACCGGCTCCGGAATTTCCGTGTCGATCGCGTTCATCAGCTCGGTGATCGCCTTCTCGCCCTCGGGCTTGCCCTCGAGCGCGGCGGTCGCGGAACCGCGGATGATCTTCGCGTTCTTGCCGTCGAATTGATACTTCGTCAGCAGGTCGCGGATTTCCTCTTCGACGAGCTCGAGCAGGTCCTTGTCCTCGATGAGGTCGACCTTGTTGAGGAACACCACGATCTTCGGCACGCCGACCTGGCGGGCGAGCAGCACGTGCTCCTTCGTCTGCGGCATCGGGCCGTCGGCGGCGGAGACGACGAGGATCGCGCCGTCCATCTGCGCGGCGCCCGTGATCATGTTCTTCACGAAGTCCGCGTGGCCGGGGCAATCGACGTGCGCGTAGTGGCGCTTTTCCGTCTCGTATTCGACGTGCGCGACGGCGATCGTCACCGTCTTCGTGGCGTCACGCACGGTGCCACCCTTCGCGATATCGGCATACGCCTTGACCTCGGCGAGACCCTTGCGGGCCTGCACCGCGAGAATCGCGGCGGTCGTGGTCGTTTTGCCATGGTCGATGTGACCGATGGTGCCGACGTTGACGTGCGGTTTTTTGCGTTCGAATGCAGCTTTAGCCATAGGAGACGGATGTTTGGGTGATGATGAAATTTGACCTCTGTTTTTACGTCGCAGAAGCCTGAGCCGACGTGCTTTCTGACCCTGGAGCCCAGAATCGGATTTGAACCGACGACCTCCCCCTTACCAAGGGGGTGCTCTGCCGACTGAGCTATCTGGGCAGACTAAGGGAGTGCCAAAAAACGAAAAGAGCCGATGAAAGTGCAATCCGGTTTTTGCACCGTCAACAGCAAACTGGCCCATTTTCCCAAAATTCTAGGGCCCGACGATCACCCGATAAAATCCCGGGGGCAAACGCTCGCCCAATCGGAAGCTCTGCGCGAGGTAATTTCGATAGTAACTGTCCACTTCCTCCGCGTCCGAATGCTCCGTCACCACCAGCGAGCCCACGAGGCCCGCGGCGTCCACCGCCGCAAGAAATTCCAGCGGCCGCCCACCTTTCTCGCCGGTCACAGGCGGACGCGCCTCGACGGGCAATTTGGCGGTGAAAACGGATTCGTTCGTCGAAGCGGAGAGCACTTCCACGAGCGCGCCACGCGGTGGCGCCGCCACCGCCGGTTCGTCCACGCGGCCGAATCCATATAACGGCGCCGGCGTCGCGCCCGCCGCCATGGCTTGGGCTGGCTTTTCCGCCACCTCGGTCGACGCCGGCCATTCGAGCGCGAGCGCGTCGCCAAAGGTCGGCTTCAACACATCCTGCTCCAGCACCGATTTCCCCGCCTCCGGCCGCGTCGGCGGCGCGATGCGTGTATTTCGTTCCGTCGGCAAAAAAAGCGGCCGCTGATCGTGCATCGCCGTCTGCTCGCTCAAGGCGACGTTTTCCGCCGTGCGCTGCGCCAGCTCGATCCGTGGCGGCAACGTCTCCGCCCGCGGCAACGGCACGACCGGCGGTGCGTGCGGCACGCGCAACAACATGAAAACCGCCGCCATCACGACGATCGCGCCCGCGGCCGAGGCCGCCCAGCGCCGCGAATTATTTTCCCGGCCCGCGTTCATCGTCCCGCTGCCCGCGTTTTTCCCCCCGAGGCCGGTTCGTCCGCGCCCGACATCACGGCGACAAAACCCGCATCGTAAGCCGCGCTCGTGATCTCGGTGAGTTGCGCGAGCTGCACGCGCTCGTCCCCGACGATGTGCAGCACCGGCTCCTTCGTTGTCTTCGCCTGCTCGCGCAGCCACACGCGCAGCTCGTCCATCTTCAGCAAGCCCTCCGGCGTGAAAATCTGCCCCGCCGCCGTGAGGCTGATCGTGTGCGTCGGCGCGCGTGCGCCCGCCAACGCGCCGCGCATCTGCGGCAGCCGGAAATCCACGCCGAGCGCCGGCGCGAGCACGAAGCGCGAGCCGAACAGGAAAAAATACAGCACGATCAACCCGCCGTTCACGAAGAACAGCGCGTCGAAATTCCGCGGCGGCCGCCGCAGCTTCGAAGCGAGATCGAGCGGGCGCGAGATCACGGCGCCGCCTTCGTTTCATCCGCCGCGCCGCCCGGCTTCAGCCCGCGATATTCCGTCAGCAGGTATTTCATGATCTCGTTGCCCGACCATTCGACGTCGCGCACGATCGCGCGCACGCGGCCGGTGAGAAAATGATGCGCGAGATGCGCGGGGATCGCGAGCATCAGGCTGCCCGCGGTCGCGAGCAACGCCTGCCACATGCCGCCGGACAGCGCGCCCGCCGTCGCGTAGTTGCCGCCTTTGTTGAACGTCCAGAACGTCGCGATCATGCCCATGATAGTGCCGAGGAGGCCGACGAGCGGCGCGACCTGCGCGAGCGCCGCGATCGAGCCGAGCCGCCGCTCGAGCGCGGGCAACTCGACCACGGCCGCTTCCTGCACGTGAAAACGCATCGCGTCCGCCGGTTCGTCCGCGTGCAGCAGCGCCGCCTTGACGACCGCCGCCACCGGCCCGGGCGTCTCCTCGCACACCGTCAGCGCCTCGACGAGCCGGCGTTTCGCGAGGATGTTTTTGATCCCGTCGAGAAACGCCTTCGCGCGGATCTGCCCGCGATGGAGATAAAGCGCGCGCTCGATGAAGAGCATCACGCCGAGCGCGCCGAGCGCGAGCAGCACCCAGATCATCGGGCCGCCGCGGGCGAAGAGATTGAAGTCGAAGCCGGACATGGAAAAATTTTTCGCGCGCGCCTATTCCTTCGCCGGCACGCCGAGCCGCGCCAGCTCCTTCGCCGCCAGGCTCTCCGCGACGCCGAGCTTGTGCTGCAGGATGAGCGCGTAGGCGTTCTTCGCGTCCTCGAGCCGGCCCTGTTTTTCGAGCAGCGCGCCGAGGTCCAGCAGCGTGCGCGCGAGCCAATACGGCCGCTTCGCGCCGGCCTCGAACGGTTCATTTTGATCGGGCAGGAACGGCGTCACGACTTCCGCCCACCAGACTTTCGCCGCCTCGTCGAGCTGGCCGCGTGCGACCAGCAGCTCGCCGAGGTTGTAGCCCGCCTCCACGCGCACATCGAGCGGCGCGTCGACGCGCGCGCGCAGCTGTTCGAACAGCAACCGCGCCTGCTCCGCGTGCGACGGATCGGCGGCTTTTTGCGCGTTGTGGCAGCGTGCGAGCTCGAGCGTCGCGAGAATCTTGTTTTCGGCCGCAGTCGCCGGCCCGTTGTCGATCAGGCTCTGATAAACCTGCTGCGCCTGCGGGAAATAATTCAACCGCCGCAAAATCTCGCCCTGCTTCATCCGCGCGCGAAACACCAGGTCGCCCTGCGTCTGCGCCGCCGGGCTGCTCACCAGCGCCTCGATGTAGCGGTTCGCGTCCTCGAGATCCTTGTTTTGCCCGAGCTGCTCGGAATAAAGCGCCAGCTGGTAAAACGCATACGGCACGAACGCGCTCGCCTTGTAGTCGGGATTGTCCGTGAGCGCCGTCAGCCGCTTCTGCGCCTCGCCGATCTGGTCCCTGCCCGCGTAATAATCCGCTTCGCTGAGATACGACTGGATCGCCGCCTCCGACTTCGGATATTCGGCGCGCACCTTCTGCAGCGTTTCCAGCGCGACGTTTTCCGCGAGCTGCTTCGCGCGCACGAGCTGGAACTGCGCCTCCGCTTTCCGCAGCAGCGCCGTGCTCGCGATCTCCGCCCGCAACGCCGGCTCCACGTCGCCGAGCGATTTCAACAACGCGTCGACCAGCGTCACGGTCTGCTGCGGCGAGTCCGCCTCGAGCGCCAGCCGCGCCTGCAACCACTCGAGCCGCGCGCGCAATTCCGGCTTCACCGCCGTCGCGCCCGCGGAGCCGTCCGCCGCTTTTTCGTTCAGCAGATTTTTCACGCGCGCATAGGCCGCCCTGCCCCCCGCCTCGCCCTGCGCCTGCAGCGTGCGCGCGAGAATCCATTCCGCCTGCCAGCGGTTCTCGAGGTCGAACGCCGGATCGCGCTCCGCCTCGTCGAGCACCTTCGCCGCGTCGGCCGAACCCGAGCGAATCTCCGCGACGACGCGCTGAAACAGCAAATCGCCCGCCGGCACGCCGTCCGGCCGGTCGCGCAACGCGGCGACATACGCGTCGGCGGCGCTGCGGTAATCGCCCGCGCGAAACAACGCCTCCGCCTCCACGACTCCGAGCTCCGCGCGCACGGCCAGCCGCGCCGTTTCCCGCGCCGAAGCTTTCTCGCCGCCGGCTTCCTCGTCCTTCGCCGGCGTCATCTCGTCGCGCGCCTTGCGCGCGTTGACCGCCGCGAGACGGTAGCGCCGCTGTTCCCAAGCGAGCTGCGTCAACAGCCCGAACGCATGCGCCCGCAGCGGCGAGCCGGGAAACTGTTCGATGAGCCGCGTCGCATTCGCCGCCGCCTCGTCGTCTTTTTTTTCCCCCACCGCGAGCTGCGCGCGATACAACAGCAGGCTTTCCAGAATCGGGTGTTTCGCCGGCGCGCCGATGAGCTTGTCGAGCTCCGTGCGCAACTGCGCGCGCGCCGGCTCGCTCGTTTGCGCGGCTTCCCACAATAACTGGAGCGCCTGCCGCTGCCGCAGCGGTTCGCTGCCGCTCTCCATCAACTCCGTCAGCGCCTTGCGCGCCGCGAAGCTGCGCCCGCGCTCGCCGATCAGCCCGAGCACCAGCCGCACCTTGTCCCACGCCTCGCGCTCCTGCTTCGGCACCGTGATCCACACGGTCTGCAAAAAACCCATCGCCTCCGTGTGCTGGCCGACCTCGTCCGCCATCAGCGCATACGCGATCGCTGAGTCGTAGCCGACCGGCTTGCCCTGATTCGCTTCGTAGCTCTGGCGGGCCGCCCGCAAATCTTCCCTGCCGGGCACGATCCCGCGCCGCAGCGCCACTTCCTCCGCCGCGAGTTGAAACCGCGCCCGCGCGAGTTCGTTCGGCGCCGCATTCTCCGCGCGTTTGTAGAAATCGTTCGCGCGCTTCACGTCGCCCGGCGGCGTCGCGTCGACCACCGCTCCCTCGAGAAACCAATACCACGGATACTCCGCCGGCGGCAGCTCCGGCTCGTTGATCGCCGCGAGCTCCGCGCGCGCGGCGTCGAATTTTCTCGCCTGCACGGCGGCGAGCCCCGCGCGCAGGTGCCAGGCCGGCCCGCGGGCATTCACCGGCGTCTGCGCCAGCGCGCGCTCCGCATCGTCGGTCCGCCCCGCCTCCAGTAGCGCCGTCGTCAAACTCAGCGTGAGACTCGCGCGCTCCGCACCCGGCGCCGCGAGCAGCTGCCGATACAAATCCGCCGCGATCGAGGAGACGCCGAGCTGCAGCGCGCGCTCCGCCGCGATCCGCAGCTCCGCCGCCATTCCCGCCGAAAGCGGGCGTGCCGCCGGCGCGAGCGGCGCGGGCGGATTCAGCGGCTCGGCCGCGCGCAGCGCCGACACGCCGAGCGCAGCGACGCACCGCGCCGCGAGCAAAAGGAGTTTTCGGCCACTCGTCACGCGGCCGTCAACTTGCCCGCCGCGCTGGAAACAATCAATCGCGTTGTAAGTAGTTCCGTCTCGCGCGTCACGGAAGTCCCGACACACTCGCCTCCGCTTTCGTTCCGGTTTTTCAATTCCTCCCGCCATGAATGCTGTCCTCATCGTCCTCGGTGTCCTGATCCTGCTCGCGATCGTGCTCGGCCTTTGGATCGCGGGCATCTACAACGCGCTCGTCGGCCTGCGCAACCGCTTCAAAAACGCCTTCGCCCAGATCGACGTCCAGCTCAAGCGCCGCTACGACCTCATCCCGAATCTCGTCGAGGTCGCGAAAGGTTATCTCAAGCACGAGCGCGAGACGCTCGAGGCCGTGATCAAGGCGCGCAACGTCGCGCTCGCCGCGTCGCAGTCCGCCGCCGCCAATCCCGCCGACGGCAACGCCATGAAGGGCCTCGTCTCCGCCGAGAGCGGGCTCGCCGGCGCGCTCTCGCGCCTGCTCGTCGTCTCGGAAAAATATCCCGAGCTGAAGGCCAACCAGAACATGATGCAGCTCACCGAGGAGCTGACGCACACGGAGAACACGATCGCCTTCGCGCGGCAGGCCTACAACGACAGCGTGATGACCTACAACACCACGCGCGAGACGTTCCCCAATGTGATTTTCGCCGGCATGTTCGGTTTCCTGCCCGCCGAGCTCTTCAAGGTCGAAGACCCGACCGAGCGCAACGCACCGAAGGTGCAGTTTACCTGAGCGGCGCGCGAACCATGACGACGCATTCCTCGACTCCGGAATTTTTCGTCGGCTGGGGCACGCTCGCCCTGATCAACGCCGGACTCGGCCAGGCCAAAAATCGCAGCGGGCTGAATTGGTTCCTCGTGAGCCTGTTTCTCGGGCCCGTTGCCACGCTGCTGCTGGTTCTTTCGCCGACCCTTTCCGCGCGGGACGCTTGATCCTCCGCCGCGCCATCATCGCATGGACTTCTTCGAAGCCCAGGCCCGCGCGAAGAAACGCACGTCGCGGCTCGTCGTGCTCTTCGGCTTGGCGGTGATCGGCACGGTGCTCGCCGCGTATCTGGCCGCGTTGATCGGAGTCGCCCAGAGTGCGAATCATTCGTCGCGCCGCCACCGGCGCTACGACTATTCCGAGCCGGCGCCGGCCGCGCCATTTTCCCTCTGGCAGCCGCAGGTTTTTTTCCCCGTCGCGCTCGGCACCCTCGCGGTCGTCGGGCTCGCGTCGCTCTACAAGTGGAATGAATTCTCCTCCGGCGGCCGCGCCGTCGCGGAGAGCGTCGGCGCCCGGCGCGTCGATCCGCGCACGAGCGATCTCGCGGAACGCCGGCTCCTCAACGTCGTCGAGGAAATGGCCATCGCTTCCGGCGTGCCGGTGCCGGCGGTCTACATCCTCGACGACGAGCCCGCGATCAACGCCTTCGCCGCCGGCCTCACGACGAGCGACGCCGTCGTCACCGTCACGAAAGGCACGCTGCAAAAGCTCACGCGCGAGGAGTTGCAGGGCGTGATCGGCCACGAGTTCAGCCACATCCTCAACGGCGACATGCGGCTCAACCTGCGCATCGCCGCGATCGTCTTCGGCATTCTCGTGCTCGGCCTCGCGGGTCGCGGCATCCTGTGGACGCTCGGCCGAGGGCGGGTGCGCACGCGGGGCAAGGGCGGTGGACAGATCGTGGCCGTGATGCTCGCGGTCGGCGTCGCGCTGCTCGTGATCGGCTACGTCGGTTATTTCTTCGGCCGGATGATTCAGGCGGCCGTCTCGCGCCAGCGGGAATTTCTCGCCGACGCGTCGAGCGTGCAGTTCACGCGCAATCCCGGCGGCATCACCGGCGCGCTGAAAAAAATCGGCGGCTACGCGCTCGGCTCGCACCTCGACACGCACCAGGCCGCGGGCATCGGCCACTTTTTTTTCGCGCAGGCTTTTCGCTCCGGCTTCACCGGCCTGTGGTCGACGCATCCGCCCCTCGCCGAGCGCATCCGCGCGGTCGATCCGCGCTTCGACGGAAAGTTTTTCGAGCCGCCCGAGGTCGTCGACGTCGGCCACGAGTCTTTCGTTCAGGCCGGCCTCGCGCCGGCGCGGCCCGAGCCGCCGCACCTGTCGCCGCGCGCCTCCGTCACGGGCGTCGCCGCGATCGGCACGCTGACCCCGGCGCAGATCGCCAACGCCCAACTCCTCCTCGACGCGCTTCCGCCGCGGCTGCGCGCCGCCGCCCAGACTCCCACCGAGGCGGTCGCCCTGGTTTACGCGCTGCTGCTCGCCGATGCCGGCGACGCCAACCGCGAACGCGGGCGATCGCTCGTCGCGCAGCACGCGAGTGCCGATGCGCTCCGGCTCGTCGACGAACTCGCTCCGGGAATGGAAAACGTGCGCCGCGAACAGAAGCTTCCGCTACTGCAGCTCGCGCTGCCCACGCTCTGCACCATGGAGCCGGCGGCGCAGGACCGTTTCGTCGACGCGCTCGACGCGCTCGTGCACGCGGACGGCGACGTCTCCACTTTCGAATTCGCGCTCCAAAAACTGCTGCTGCGCACGCTTTCGCTCGCCCGCAAGCCGACGTCGGCCGTCGTGCAGATTTATTCGTTCAACGCCGTGACCGTCGAGATCTCGATCGTGCTCTCGGCGCTCGCGCACTGTTCGGTTTCGGAGACGGATTTCGCCCGCGCCGCCTTCGCCGCGGGCGCGGCGCAAATCAAACTCGTCGAGTCGCAGCTCGTCTTCGTCGACGAGACGGCGTGCAATTTCGAAAAGCTCGACGCGGCACTCGACAAGCTCGCCACCGCGAGCCTGCCGATCAAGCAGCGCACGCTCATCGCCGCCGCGCATGTCGTGAACGCCGACGGCCAGGTGCTCGTGAGCGAATTCGAATTGCTCCGCGCCATCTCCGCCGCGCTCGACTGCCCGATGCCGCCGATGACGGCAGCGGTCGCCGACACGGCGTAAGTCTAGAGCGGTTAAACAAACTCGTAGCCGCATCAGACATGTAGGTCGGGGTTTATCCCCGACGTGTCGGGCGTAAAGCCCGACCTACAAAGGGTCGCACGGATCACGCGCAGGATGCCCGTGCCACTCTCAATCCCCGACGCAGGCCACGGCGAAGACCGCGGAACACGGCGAGAACCGAGGAAGACGGGAATGCCGCGCTCGCCTTACGGCAGTTTTTCCAGCTCGGCCGGCGCCCACGGCTTGTGGTCGCCTTCCTTGGCATGAATCTCCGCGACTTTTTCCTTCGCGATCGGGGGAGCGCTGTTGCCCCACTCCTGACGAACGTAGGTCAGCACGGCGGCGATCTTGTCGTCGCTCCAATTGAAACCGCCGCCCGCCACTTTGCCGAACGCGGGCATCGCGGAATTAAATTGCGCGCCTTTCACCGTGATCGGTCCCTGCAATCCGTAGAGCACGATCCGGATGACGCGCTCTTCCGAGCCCTGCGCCCATTCCGAGCCGGCCAGCGGCGGGATCGCGCCCGGCGTGCCAAGGCCCGTCGATTGATGGCACGTGTTGCACGCGGCGTTGTTGAAAAGTTTTTTGCCGACGGCGACGGGATCCGCGGGCGCAGCGGCGGCGGCGGCGCCGGCCTGGCCGGGTGCGACTTCCTCGTTGTAGGCGCGCGGATCGAAGTGCGCGGAGTAACGGTTGAGATACGTGCCGCCGAAGAAAATCAGGCCGCTGAAAATGAAGAGGAGATTGAGCGGCAGGAGGCGGTAGTGCGCCTGGTCGTCGGGCTGGCGGCCGAGCAATTGCTCGTGCGCATCGAGCAGCGCGTCGTCACTCACGGCCGCGCGATCGAGTCGCGGATCGGATTTCACGGGCGCGCTCATTTCTTGCCCTCCGCTTTCTGCGCGGCCGGCGCCGGGGTGGCCGCGGGCGCGTTTTCCTTCTTCTCCGTTGCCGGCGCGGCGGCGGGCGCGGGTTTCTTTTCCGCCTCGGGATTCACGATCGGCCGGGCCTCGGGATAATCGTAGCCGTTGTTCAAGCTGAGCAGATACGCGACGAGGCTTTGCGCGCGCTCGGTCGGAATCACTTCGCGGCCCGCATCGGGCGCGGCGTTGCCGGTGAGCTTGAGCGCGATCGACGCGGGCTCGCCGGCGATGGCACGCTCGGTGAAAAGAAACTTGTAGGCCGGATGCCGCTCACTGCCGGCGTAAAGCAGGTTCATCAGGTCGTCCGCATCGGGCGCGGAGGGTTTGCGGCCGGCGAGATTCGTGAGATCGGGGCCGAAGCGCGACGCGCCGAGCTGCGGGCGCGACTGAAAAATGTAGTCGCGGGCGACGCTCTGGCGGTCGCCCCAGCCGCGCGCCTGATCGCTGCCGAAATCCGGGCGACGCACCTGCTGCGTGTGGCACGCGGCGCAGCCGAGATCCGCGTAGACGAGCTGGCCGCGGTTGGCGATGCCGGGCGCGCGCAGCGGAAACGACTGGCCCTCGGCGTCGTCGTAATACGGCGCGAGCGAGCCGAGCTGGGCATTCGAGCCGAGCACGATGCCCGCCCACGAGAGCGTGAGCGCGGCGAAAAGACCGAGCAGGAAGAGCGGACCGTTTCTCATGACACGCGCGCCTCCACCGCGGCCGCCTCGAGATAATTTTCAGCGGGCGCGGGCGCCGCGCTCCAGACGCAGATGCTCTGGAAAAAGTTGACCGCGAGCAGCAGGTTGCCGGCGAGCAGCACGAGTTGCGCGGCGCTCGCGGCGAGCAGGCAGAGATTGAGATGGCCGAGGATGTCGGCGAAGCCGGTCTTGGCGTTGAGCAGGTCGACGCCTTGCGTCCAACCGCCCACCCCGAGACTCACGAGCAGGATCACGAGGCCGATTTTCACGAGGAACCGGTGCCCGAGCGTCAAGCCGGACGAAGTCCAGGCGCGGCCGGTGAGCCGCGGCACCATGAAATAAATCGCGCCGAAAAACAGCATCGAGATCGCACCGTAGAGCGCGAGTTGCTCGAGCGCCGGGTCGATGACGGTGAACTGGGTCTCCACGGCCACGCCGCGGAACGACGTCAGCGCATCGAGCACGCCGCCGAGCACGTAGGCGCCAAGGCCGAAGGTGACGAACTTCCCCGCCGTGCCACCGGCGCCGACGGCGACGCGCAGGTTGAGCACGAGCACGAGGTAGTGAAACAGCAGCGCGACCGAGGCCGCGACCGCGATCGTCGCGATCCACGCCGGCACCGGGCCGCCGATCAGATGGCGGCCCGCGGTCCACGGGCCGATCACGATCAGCGTCCAGAAACCGAGCGCCGCAAACAGCCGGTAGCTCGGCAGCACGCGGCCGCTCACTTTCGGCACGAGATAATAAGCGGCGGCGAGCGCGATCGGCGCGAGCCAGAGCGACCACAGGCTTTGCGCAAACCAGTTCGCCGCGACGGCCTGCAACGTGCCGCGCACCGGCGCCCAGATCAGCACGACCTGCGCGGCGGAAAGCAGCCACGGGAAAAGAAACAGCGCGCCCACCGCATACCATTGCGAGGCGAAGGTGTGGTCGCGATGGCGGCCCGACCACGCGAGCACGCCGGCGATCGCCATCGCGGCCCACGCGAAGAGCAGCAGCGGCTGCACGTAGCGCGGGAGCTGCAGCAGCGAAAACGAAGTCATGTCGCCCACCCCGATGCCGACGAGCCCGGCCGTCACGCCGGCATTCCAGAACAGCGCGCCGACCAGCACCCAGTTCAGCGCGCGCAGCGGTGCGCCGCCGAGCCGGCCGAGCAGCCAGAGCGCGATCGCGGCGCCGGCGTTGCCGAGCCAGCCGTAGACGAAAGCGGTCTGGGCCAGCGCCTGCGCGCGGCCGAAGGTCAGGCACGAGCAGTCTTCCAGAAAATGCGGCGAGTGCAGTTGGATCGACGTGATCAGCGCGAGCACCCCGCTCACGACCAGCCACACGATGCCGGAACCGAGCAAAAACAGCAGCGGCCCGCGGGCCGTCGTGTCGATGGCGGTGACTTCGGCCGAAGCGGCCCGGGCGGCTGGCGCGGGGCTGACGTGGGTCGGAGCGGTAGTCATCTCGAAAGTTTCGCGGTTATTTCTTCGCACCGTATTTCTGCGCCGTCAGCTCCATCGCGCGCTCGATCGGCAGTTGCACGATGCCGGCCTTCTGGTCGACCCACGCGTAGGACTGGCCCTGCGCGATCTGCTGCTGGCGCAGGGCGGCAAGCTCCTGGCGGCGCGATTCGCGCGTGGCCTTCCACGCGAGGTCCTTGGAAAAATTCTCCGGCTCCGCGATCTGCGGCGCGGTGGCGGACGGCTGGTAATAGTGCCGCGCGACGAACAGAAACGCGCCGAAGAGCACGAACAGAAACACGATCGTGAACAGCGACACCGGCCGGGCGGGTTGGGAAACGGGATCACTCATGGTGCGTGAGGCTCTCGGCGATACGCGGATCGCGGATCGGGATGAGTTTCGCCGTCGGGAAGCTCCGCAGATAGGCCCAGATGCAGATGCCGCCGACGCCGACGACGGAGGTCAGCGACCAGAGCAGGCCCAGGGAGAAGAACGGCTGCGGATCGCCGTGCGCGTCCTTCAGCGCCGGCAGGACGTTGTAGATGATGTCGATCAGGATCACCGTCAGGATCCAGAATGCGATCCGGCGAATGATGTGATGCGTGACCTTGTAGCGATACGAGAGCAGCCAGCAGAAGGGGAAGACGAAGTGGCCGAAGAGAATCGCGAGGCCGACATACCACCACTGGTTGGTCGAACCGTCGCTGTTCAGTTCGCGGAGGTTATACCAGAAGGTTTCCTCGGGGACGTTTGCGTTCCAGATCAGGAAATATTGCGAGAAGGTGACGTAGGCCCAGAAGACGGTGAACGCCAGCATGAGCTGCCCGATGCTGTGGAGGTGGTTCGTGTTGAGGATGCCCTTGTAGTCGCCGCGACGGTAGAGCCAGATCATGATCACGACGCCGCAGCACAGCGCGCCGCGCACGCAGTTGGCGAAGAACCACACGCCATACATCGTCGAGAACCAGTGATACTCGAGGCTCTTGACCCAGAAGATCGCGGCGAACGTCAGCGTGAGCGCGCCGATCGGAATGCCCGCGCCGGCGGTCCAGCGATTCTTCCGCGTCCAGTTCGGGTCGCCATCGAGGTCCTGCGTGAACGACGCCTTGCGCAGCCGCGCCGAGAGCCAGATCCACAGGCCGAAGAACACGAGCGTCGAGACGACGAAGACGTTGAAATTGAGCAGCCCGGATTTCTTGAGATAGAGCGGGTCGTGCCCGACGGTCTCGCCGCCGTGGAGCGGATGCTCGGGATTCATCCACGGCCAGATCAGGTCGCGATTGAAATACGAGGCGACGAGCAGCGGCAGGAAAAGCAGCGTGAGCCACGGAAACGCGGCCAGGCCATGCTCCCACTGGCGCCGGATCACGACGGACCACGACGCGTCGAAAATGTGATGAATGAGGATCATCATCAGCATGCCGATCGCGATCGCGCTCCAATACGTGACGCCGACGAGCCAGCCGTAAGCGACGACCTTCGCGTCGAAAAAGAGCCCGACCGCGGTCACGGCGATGCCGATCAACCCGACGACGAGCGCGGTGCCCGCCGCGGGAGCGGAAATTTTCTCGGCGGGAAGTCCCGCCGCGGAAGCGGTGGCGGCGTGCGAGCTCATTGAAGGCTGAGTTTCTGGCGCGCCGCGGCGTCAGTGACATCCGCCGGCGTGCCCTGCTGGGCGCGTTGCAGCGCGCGCACGTAGGCGACGACCGCCCAGCGGTCTTCCGGCAGGAGTTTGTCCGCGTAGGGCTGCATGTTCTTGTTCGCGGTGCCGTGCGTGATGGTGTTGAAAATCTCGCCCTCGGTCAGCTTGCGGCGCTGGTCGTCGTGGTAGCTCGGCGTCGCGCCCATGCCGTATTTCTTCGTCATGCCGTTGCCGTCGCCGACGAGGCCGTGGCAGGGTGCGCAGTAGATTTCGAAACGATTGCGGCCGCGCTCGAGGAGCTTCATGTCGACGGTGATCGCGGCCGGAAAGCCTTTCAGCCACTGGCCGTTCGCATCCTTGCCGGCGTAGAGCGCGTCGTCATCGCCGTTATAGCCGTGCTCCTTGTTCTCGAACATCCCGCGCATGACCGTGTGCGCCGGCGGCGGGCGATCGGCGCGGCCGTCGGCGAAGAAATTGCTCGCCGACTGCGGGCGCAGCTTCGGCTGGTATTTCATGCCGGGGAACGCCCACTCGGGAAACACGTCCATCGGCGGCGACGTGAAGAGGTGGCCGCGGAAGCCGAGGAGCGAAACCACGACCACGCAGACGAAAAGGGTGACGAGGTAGACGTTGCGCATGGTCAGGCCTCGAGCTCCGCGATGTTTTTGCCGCCGGCCTTTTCGAGCAGGGCCTTGGTGTTGGCGGCGTTGAAGCGCGGGTCGCGCGCCTCGATCACGATGAAGAAAGTGTCGTCCATGCCGCGGCGGATGTGGTCGTATTTGAGCACCGGGTGATAGTGCATCGGCAGGCCATTCACGATGAACATCCCGATGATCGTCGCGAACGCGGTGAAGAGGATCGTGAGCTCGTAGCTCACGGGGAAGGCGAACATCGGGCTGAAAAACGGCTTGCCGCCGACGACGAGCCGGTTCGCGTAGGCGTCGGCAAACCAGATCAGCGACATGCCGGTGCAGAAACCGGTGATGCCGCCGGCGAGCGAGATGCGCGGCACGATCGAGCGCCGCAGGCCCATGGCCTTGTCGAGGCCGTGCACGGGGAACGGCGTGATGCAGTCCCAGTTGCGGTAACCGGCGTCACGGACTTTCTCGGCCGCGTGATAAAGATCGGCGGCGGTCTCGAAGGTGGCGATCAGGCCGTAGGAAGGGGCAGCCATGGTCGGTTAGTGTTTCTTCGTCGGCGGCACACCGCCCTGCTCGATTTCGACGGGATCGCCGAAACCGGTCGTGTGCTTGTGCGTGTCGTGCCCGCCGTGGACATCCGCCTGCGGCGTGACGGCCTTCAACTCGGCCATCGGCATGATCGGCAGGAACCGGATGAAAAGAAGGAAGAGGACCGAGAACACGCCGAAGGTCCCGAAGAACGTGAAGATGTCGACGATCGAGGGGCTCAACACGCCCCAGCTCGACGGCAGGAAGTCACGCGTGAGCGAGGTGCAGATGATCACGAAGCGCTCGAACCACATGCCCAGGTTCACGAAGAGCGAGAGCACCCAGACCATCGTGGTGTTGTTGCGGACCGACTTGAACCAGAAAAACTGCGGCGTGATCACGTTGCACGAGATCATGATCCAGTAGGCCCACGCGTAGTTGCCGAACGCGCGATTGATGAAGGTGAATCCTTCATATGGATTCGCGCCATACCACGCGATGAAGAACTCCATCGCGTAGGCGTAGCCGACCATCGTGCCGGTCGCCAACGTGATCTTGCACATGCAGTCGATGTGATACTGCGTGATCAGATCCTCGAGGTGGTAGATCGCGCGCAGCGGCAGCATCAGCGTGAGCACCATGCCGAAGCCGGAGAAGATCGCGCCCGCGACGAAATACGGCGGGAAGATCGTCGTGTGCCAGCCGGGAATCAGCGAGACCGCGAAGTCGAAGGAGACGATCGTGTGCACCGAGAGCACGAGCGGCGTGGCGACGCCGGCGAGGATCAGATACGCCATCTCGTAGTTGCTCCAGTGGCGGTTCGAGCCGCGCCAGCCCATCGCGAACAGGCCGTAGAGGAACGAACGCGTCTTGTTGCCCGCCGCATAGAAGCGGTCGCGCAGCACGGCGAGATCAGGAATCAGGCCGATATACCAGAAGAGCACCGAGACCGTGCCGTAGGTGGAAACCGCGAAGACGTCCCACTCCAGCGGCGAACGGAAATTCTGCCAGATCGAGTTGTAGTTCGGCAGCGGGAAAAGAAACCATGCATACCACACGCGACCGACGTGGAAGACCGGGAAGATCGCCGCGCAGACGACCGCGAAGATCGTCATCGCCTCGGCGGCGCGGTTGATCGACGTGCGCCACTTCTGGCGCAGCAGGCACAAGATCGCCGAGATCAGCGTGCCGGCGTGGCCGATACCGATCCAGAAAACGAAGTTCACGATCGGCCAGCCCCAGTTCACCGGGCTGCGATGACCCCACACGCCGACGCCCGTCGCGACGACGTAGGCGATGCCGGCCACGGTGAACGAAGCGATGAAGCAGGCGACGCCGAAGCACCACCACCACCACGCGGGTGTCTCGCCCTCGATGATGCCGCAGATCTTGTCGGTGATCCACGAGAAGCTGCGGTTGTGCTCGACCAGCACGGCGCGCGGCAGCACGGCAGGCTTCACTTCCTGCAGGATCGCGGGCGCGGCGGCGTTTTCAGCGGCGTGGGCCATCAGCTAAGTCCTCCGAAAGATTGCAAGGCATCGGTGTCGCAGCGGCCGCGACAAGAGAAACCATGGCACCCGCCAGAAAGGCGCCCGACGATAAACGCTTTCATCCGCGGCCCTCCTTCTTTCCCTCGCCACCGTGTGGAGGCTCGGCCTTTTCCTCGCCGCCGCCCGCTTCGTTCTTGCGCGCGTGTTCGACGCGGCTGAGCGGCTGCTTCGTATAGTCGGGCATTTTCGGGTTCGGATTACGCAGCCGCGCGAGATAAGTCGTGCGCGGGCGGGTGTTGAGATAGCCGAGCAGCGCGTAGTCCTGTTCGCGCGCCTTCGCCTGCGATACGCGGCTCTGCGGATCGAGAATGTTGCCGAACACGATCGCCTCGACCGGGCAGGTCTGCGCGCACGCGGGCACGATCTCGCCGTCGGGCACCACGACATCACCGGGCGTGCCGGCCTGCGCCATGCGCACCTTGTGGCGAATCTTGCCGTTCTCGACGCGCTGCACGCAGTAGGTGCATTTCTCCATCACGCCGCGCATGCGGATCGTGACTTCGGGATTCTTCACCATCTTGACCAGCTCGGGCATGCCGTGCGGCCCGAGCGGACCCATGTAAAGGCTGTCGAGCGAGCGCTGGTTCCAGTCGAAATAATTAAACCGGCGGACCTTGTAGGGACAGTTGTTCGCGCAATACCGCGTGCCGATGCAGCGGTTGTAGGCCATCGTGTTGATGCCTTCGTCGTCGTGCACGGTCGCGTTGACCGGACACACCGTCTCGCACGGCGCGAGTTCGCAATGCTGACACGTGACCGGCTGCAGCGAAACCTGCGGCTCCTCGGGCAGCTTCTTGTTCCCCTCGCCGCCGAAGGCCGCGGCATCGGCCTCGCCATCGGAATAGTAGCGGTCGATCCGAATCCAGTGCATCTGGCGTCCCCGCTGCGTCTGCTCCCGGCCGACGATCGGGATGTTGTTCTCCGCCTGGCAGGCGACGACACACGCGTTGCAGCCGATGCAGGTGTTGAGGTCGATGCTCATCCCCCACTGGTGCACGCCGTCGAAGCCGCCGTGGGCCTGCGTGACATTCGGCGTCTGGTAAAGGGAATTGCCGCGCGGAATCTCGGTCGCGCGCTGCTGCGGCGACATTTTCTCGCCGACGGGACCGATCGTCGAAGGCGTCTCGGCCTCCATGCCGACTTCCTTCACGAAATCGGGATGCTCGCGATACTCGTCGTAGTTCGCCTCGCGCACGAGGTCGCGGCCCTCCATCGACCAGTGCGCCTGGGTGTTGGCGAGGAGCTGCCGCTCGCCGGTGAGCTTGATCGTCGCGCCGGTCGCCGCGTGCATCGCGTCACTCGTGCGGAGCGGATACGCGTCATAGCCGGCGCCTTCGCCGACGTGGCCGCACTTCGTCCGGCCGTAGCCGAGCGTCACGACCAGCGTGTAGTTCGAAAGTCCCGGCTGGATGTGCACCGGGCCGCGAATCTTGCGGTTCCCGACGGTGATCTCCGCCACGTGCGCCTGCTCGCGGGCGAGCGAATCCAGCTCGCCTTCCTCGACGCGCGCGACCTGCAGCGGCGAGCCCTTCGGATAAATGTCGAGCTCGCGCGCGAGCCTCGGGCTGACGAGGATCGCGTTGTCCCACGCGATCTTCGTGATCGGGTCGGAGACTTCCTGCAGCCAGCCGTTGTTGGCGAAACGACCGTCGTCGGTCTTGTAGCTGGCCGCAAAGCGCACCTCGAGGTTCTTGGCGTCGATCGCCACGAACTTCGGCGCCGAACGGAAAAGCGCGCCCGCCGTCTGGCGGTTGAACTCCACCGCCGCCTTCGGGTAGGCCGAGTTCGCGAGCAGGCCGTCGTGCAGGAAACGCTGCATCGCCTTGTCCGCGTCGCCGCCCGCCATCCCGGTGATCGTCGCGCGGACGAGTTCGTAGGGATCGGCCTGCGCTTCGCCCGCGAGGCGCGCGAGGATTTCGATTTCGGTCAGGCCGCCAAACAGCGGCATGATCATCGGCTGCACCGGCACCACCGTGCCGTTCTCGGTGCGCGCATCGCCCCACGACTCGAGGTAGTGCGCCGCGGCGAGGTGCGTGACGTTCGGCGAGGCCGCCGAGGTCTCGTCGAAATGAGAACCGTGGCGAATCACCTCGCCCACGGATTTCTGCAACGCCGCCCAGTCGAGATCGGCGGGCGCGTTGTAGGCCGGATTCCCGCCGAGGATGAAAAGCGTTTTGACCGAGCCGGCCTTGATCGCGTTCGCGAGATCGCCGAGCGCGGCGGCGGGCGACGGCTCGATCGTGACGAACTCGATCGTCTGGTCGAGGTTGCCGAGAAACGCGTTGATCGCATAGGCGATCGCGTGGACCTGCGGCGGCAGGTGCGCGCCGGCGACGACGAGCGATGCGCCGCGATGCTCGCGCAGATCGGCGGCGCATTCGGCGATCCACTTCGGATTCGCATCCAATCCCTGCGAGAACGGCGCCAGGATGTCGCGCGCGCCTTCGATCGTCTCCGCCGCCAGCGCGGCCGCGAACGCCAGCATGTGGCTCGTCGCGAGCCGCAGGCGGTGATCGGCGAGCGAGCCCGTGAGCGAGAGTCCGCTCTCGGCCACGTAGAGCCGGTTCATCGGGTCGTCGGCCTTCTTTACGCGACGGCCCTTCGCGAACTCGCGCGAATAATAAAGGCTGCCCGCCTCAGCCTTCAGGAAATCCGCATCGATCGAGACGATCCGTTTCGCCTTCGCGAATTGGTAGATCGGCTTGACGTTCGCGCCGAACGCCGCGCGCGCCGCCTCGAGCGGCGGCTCGTCCGCGACCGGCTCGTATTCCGCCCAGACCGCCTTCGGAAATTTACGGCGTAGCGCCGCGACGAGGCGCGCGCGGGTCGGCGACGACGACTGGCCCGCGAGAAACGCGAGGCCTGCGCCCTGCGCGCCGGCGTAGTTGCCCGCGATCTTCGCGAGGAGGTCGTTGACCGCGGCGGCATCGAGCACGTCGCCGCCTTTCTGGTGCGCCTTCGCCCGGTCGGGATCGTAGAGATCGAGAATCGACGCCTGCGCCTGGAGCGAGGCGCCGCCGCCGTTCGGCGCGTAGGTCGGGTTGCCCTCGAGCTTCGTCGGGCGGCCCTGATGCGTCTCGGCGAGCAGCGGCACCGCGGAATTCCGCAGCGGCATCGCGGTCGCGTAATATTGCGGCAGGCCCGGAATCACGCCTTCGACGGATTTGCCGAAGGGGAGGATGTTGCGCTCCGGCCGGCGACAGCCCGCGAGGCCGATGCCGCCGAGCGCAAACGACGCCGCCATCAGCTTCATGAACTGGCGGCGATCGACGCCGTTCATCTCCGACGCGCCCGCGGGAAACTCGCGCTCGAGCTGCGCCTGGAAGCCCGGCGTCTGCGCGAGCTCGTCGAGGCTGCGCCAGTATTTCGGGCCGGTCAGCTCGCGTTCGGACGGCGCTGGATGTTCGAATTTGCGTTTCATCGATGGCAGCCGGAGCAGCTCTGGGGCGGCATGACTTTCCAGTCGTGCACGAATTTCACCGCGTCACCGCCGCGGCCCTGATCAACGAGGCGTTTCGAATCGAGGTTGAACACGTCCTTCGGGTCGCGCAGGCGCGCCGCGGGATTCTGGTGGCACTCGATGCAGAATCCCATGCTCAACGACTGCATGTGCGTGACGGTGTCCATGTCGTTCACCTTGCCGTGGCACTCGACGCAGGAGATGCCGCGGTTCACGTGGATCGAGTGATTGAAATACGCGAAGTCGGGCGTCGTGTGGATCCAGACCCACGGCACGGGCTTGCCCGTGTCGACGCCCTTCTGGACGTCGTAGGCATCGCGCACCGGCTGGAGCAGCGGGCTGTTCGGCTTGATCTGCGTGTGGCAGTTCAGGCAGGTCTGCGCGGTCGGGATGTTCGAGTGGTAGGACTGCTCGACGTTCGAGTGGCAGTAACGGCAGTCGAGGCCGACTTCCTGCACGTGCTGCGCGTGGCTGAACGGCACCGGCTGCACCGGCGCGTAGCCGATGCGCGTGTAGCTCGGCGTCATGTAATACGTCGCCGCCGCGGTCGCGAGGCTGCCGAGCACCGCGAGGTAGATCACGATCTGCAGCGGGAGCTTGTTCGCCGATTTCGGAAAAAGTTTCGACATGAACGAAAGGGCTTCCGGGTCGCGCGGCGTTAAACGGAGTCCGACCGGCGGGCGACCGCGCGGCGTTCCGGCTGCACCTGCACGGGCAGCGCCTCGGCGGCGGGACCGCGCTCAACCGCGCGCGACGGCAGAACCTTCGCCACGAGCTGCGGGATCACGCCGAAGGCGGCGCCGAAACCGAGCAATTGGGCAAAAAAATGTTTTCGCGAAGGATCGTGCTTCACAGGGAACGTGGGAGGAAGGCAAGAATCGCTTGGGAAACAAGGGAGCGCCGTTTCGCTTGTAAACCAAAATTTCCGCGGGAATTTTCCGATGCGGAGTAATTAGCGAAAGCACGCGCGCGAAACGCTGGTGCTTATCGCCGCTACTGCCGGCCGGCGCGCGGCGCGGATCACACGAACACGCCGTCGCGCATCGGCCGCACGAGATCGCAGCGCTGCGCGATCTCGGGATTGTGCGTCACGAGCACGACGGCCTGGCCGTTTTCCTTCGCGAGGCGCGTGAGCAGGTCGAAGACGATGCCGGAATTTTTCACGTCGAGATTTCCCGTCGGCTCGTCCGCGAGGATGATCGACGGCTCGTTCGCCAGCGCGCGCGCGATCGCCACGCGCTGCTGCTCGCCGCCGGAGAGATGCGTGCCGAGCCGGTGCGCCTTGTCGCCGAGCCCGACGGCGTCGAGCAGCGCGCGGCCGCGCGCCTCCATCGCCGCGGGCGCGAGCCGGCCGAGCTTGCGCATCGGCATCGTCACGTTGTCGAGCGCGGTGAACTCGAGCATCAGGAAATGAAACTGAAACACGAAGCCGATGTGCCGCCCGCGCGCCGCGGTGCGCGCGAGGTCATCGCTGTTCGACATCACCCGGCCGTCGATCTCGATCGTGCCGTCGTCCGGCTGGTCGAGCAGCCCGAGCAGATAGAGCAGCGTGCTCTTGCCGCAGCCCGACGGCCCGACGATCGCGCACACCTGCCCGCGCCGCGCCTCGAACGACACGCCTTTCAGCACGTGCACGCGCCCTTCGTCCCGGCCGAGGAAGCGGTGGAGATTCGAGCAGCGCAAAACGATGCTCGAATCGGGAGAAGGGAGAACGGAGAAGGGAGAAGGCATGCTCAGATGAAATCTCTCCGCCTCACGATCATCAGACGTGCGATGCGTTTCGAAAGGCGCGTCGCGTCCGCCAGGAGTGGTTCGCCGCTCTCGGGCGGTAAAATACCGACTCGCACCGCCACGTGAAGCTGCGAGCGCACCTCGCCGCAGGATCCTCGCGCGATGTCGAGAAACCGCACAAACTCGGCGTTGGAGCTTCGCTCGTAGCCTTCGGCGATGTTGCTCGAAATCGAAATCGCGGCGCGTTGCACCTGATCGCGAAAACCGAAATCCCGGCACGCGCGGAAAGATTCGTAAACCTGCGCCGCCAGTGCCGCCGCTTCCTGCCAAACCTCGAGATTTTCGAAGGTCGCGTCCAGCTTCGTCCGGATGTTGGTCTTTGTTTCCTTCTCCATTCTCCTTTCTCCTTTCTCCGCGCGGCTCCGCCGCGCTACTGCGCCGTCCCGCGGATGATGTCGCCCGGCTCCAGCCGCGCGGCGCGCCGCGCGGGGAACAGGCTCGCGATCATCACCATCACCACCGCGGTCGCGATCGCCTCGACGTAGTGCATCGGGTCCTTCGCCACGATGAAGTAGTCGGTTTTGAAGAGCGTGTTGATCGGCAGCGGCACGCGCGAGACCGCATACGTCCCGACCGCGCCGAAAATCGCGCCGCCAAGCGCGCCGATCGCGAGCACGATGCCCGCCTGCCAGAGGAAAATCTGCGTGATGTCGCGCCGCTCGTAGCCCATCGAGCGCAGGATCGCGATGTCCTTGGTCTTCTCGAGCACGATCATCGCGAGCGTGTTGAACATCGCGAGGCTCGCGATGAGCGTGAACACCGTGACCGTGATCGCCGACGCGATGCGAAGCGCGCTGAACACCTGCAGCCAGTCCTTTTCCCGCTCCTGCCACGGCTTCACGCTGTATTGCAGCACCTCCTGCATGTGCGCGGCATCGGCCGGCGCGTGGTCGGGATCGTGCAGGTCGATCTGGATGAAGCTCACGCCCGTCGGTTTTCTCAGCAGCGAGCGCGCCTCCGGCAGATTGATGTAGACGTAGCTCTTGTCGATGTCGCGCACGCCCGTCTGGTAAATCCCCGCCACGCGGTAGCGCCGCGTCTCGCCGTGCGCATCGATCACGAACGAATCGCCCACCGCGAGCTGCTGCCGGTCCGCGATCACGCGGCCGATCAGCGCGCGCGAAGGCGAGCGGCGAAATTCGTCGAGGCTGCCCGCCACCATCTGGTGCTCGAGGTCGCACACGCGGAGGTGTTGATCCAGATCGATGCCGAGCACCTGCGCGTCCTCCGTCTTGAACGCTCCCGTGAGCTGCACGTTGCCGCGCAGCACCGCCGAGACGCCGCGCACGTTCGTGAACTGCCGCACCGTGGGGATGACAAGATCGGGATAATCGACGCCCTCGATCAGCTTCACCCCTTCCTTCTGCCGGAATTGAAACAACGTCCCATGCCCCGCGCTCATGCTGCGCATCGTGTCCTGGATCTTGTCCTCGATGCGCATCGCGCCCTGCGTGCTGAGCACGGTCTTCACGAAGAATTCCTGGAATCCGCCCGTCGTCGCTTGCGTGACGATGAAGAGGCCCACGCCGAGCACCGTGCACGACAGGCTCATGAGCATGGCGCGTTTCTTCGCCGTGAGAAAGCGCAGCGCGATGCGAAGATTGGGAGCCATCGAGCCGAAACGCGTGCCCGCGGTTACTGCGGCGCCACTTCGGCCCGCACATGCTGGCCGTCGCGGAACTGGTCGACGTCCTCGACGATGACCTGTTCGCCCGGCGCGACGCCCGCGAGCGCCTCCACGAGGTTGAGACTCTTGAAACCGATCTTGATTTTCCGCTTCTCGACGCGGTCGTTTTTCACCACCAGCACCGCGTCGTCCGGCAGCAGCGCACGCCGCGGGATGAGCGGCTGGTTCTCGCGCGAAGCCACCGTGATCGTCACCTCGCCCGTGCTGAACGGACGCAGTTTTTCCGGCGCGAGCTGCGCCGGCGGAATCTCGAGATAGACCGTATAACGCTGCGTGTTCTCGTCCGCGGCGGGCAGGATTTTCGCCACCTTCGCGTCGAATTCGTCGTTCGGATAAATGAGCAGCCGCACGCGCGCCGCCTGGCCGACCTTCACCTTCGCGAAGTCCTCCTCGCTGATCTTCGCGATCACGAGCCGCGCGTTGGAATACATCGTCGCGACCACCGTGCCGCCATTGATCAGCGCGCCGGGCCACGCAAAGACCTCCTTCACCGTGCCATCCTCCGGCGCCTTCACCACCATCTTCTCCTTCTGCAGGTCGAAGCTCTTCTTGGCGGCCTGATAATCCTCTTCGCGCTTCTTCGCGTCGAAATCCTCCAGCGCGATCGTCGTCTGCAGGCGCTCGAATTCGCGCTGCGCCGCCTCGAGCTCCGTCTGCGAGAGGTGCTTGAAGTCGAATTGCCGCTTCACCTCGTCCAGCTTTTGCTGCCCCACCTTGATCCGCACGTCGTTTTGTTTTTCGACCTTCAGCCGCTCGAGCTGCGCGTCGTGATTGCGGTCCGCCTCGTCGATCTGCCGCTGCAATTCGCGCATATCGAGCCGCAGCAACTCCTCGCCTTTCTTGAACGTGCCGCCCTCCTTCAGCGGCTCGCACGATTCCACGCGGCCGCCGGTCTCGGTCTTCAATTCCTTGATGTCGCCGTCCGCGTGCACGACGACGCTGCCCGGCACCGCGTCGACCGCCTTGTCGCGGATGACCGTCGCGACGATCGCCGGCGTGCGAAACGCCACCCACGCCGTGACGCCCGCGGCCGCGAGGACGACCAGCACGATTCCAACTTTGACGACAGCGGACAGGCTACGGCTTGTTTCGGACATAACGAGCGGGAAGAGTGTTGATCGCCGGATCGAGACCGGCGAGCGAAACCAGTTCGCTCCACCGGCCGAAGAAATTCGCGCGCATCGACGCGCGGTCCGCCTCCGCCTGATAGCGGCTCACCTTCGTGGCACCGATCATCGACGGCGACACCGTGCCGCGAGGCAGTTCCGCCTCGAGCTGCTCCTGCGACGCCTTCGCGATATTCACGTGAGCCTGCGCAAAATCCATCGCCTGCAGGTCGAAGCCGAGCCGCCGCGTCAGGTTTTGCGCGCGGTCCAGCGCTTCCGCCGCCGCTCGTTCCGAACGCTGCTCGTAGCGCCGCCGGTCCGCCAGCGCCGAGCGTTTTTCGCCGCGCGAATAAAAGCCGTCGAAAATCGACCAGCCCACGTGCAGCCCGATCGTGTCGGTGGAGATGCCGGTCTGCGTCACGCTGTTGCCCGAGACGTTCGTGCTGTTCTGCAGGCTGTGGCTGAGCAACGCGTCGAGCTTCGGCAGCAGCTTCACGCGCGCGATGCGGTAGTTCAGGTCCGCCTCCGTCGCGCGCATCGAATTGATCTCGGCTTCGAACGCCGTTTTCCCGCCGTCGCGCATGAAGCCGGCCAGGATCGCCTGCGTCGTCGCCTCGGAATATTTCGGCGCGGGAATCTCGTCCGCGACCTCGCTCTCCGGCAGCTCCTTCAAGCCCGCGACGCGCGCGAAGCTCCGCCGGGCCGCCGCGAACTCCTCCTCGACCGTCGCGACCTGCAGCGACTGCTCGCGAAAACTCAGCTCCCGGCCCGCCATGTCGCCGGGCGCGATCTCGCCATGCGCCGCGCGTTCCTGCGCGAGTTTCAGGTCGTCGGTCGCGAGCTCGAGCGCCGCCCGCGCCTGCTTCAGCCGCATTTTTTTCACGACCAGCTCGAGATACGATTGCCGCAGCGTCACCGCGAGCTGCCGCGCCGCCTCCGCGTAATTTTTTTCCGCCATCAACACCCCGAGCCGCCCGATCGCGCTCTTGTTCTTCAGTTCGCCCCAGTGAAACAGCGATTGGTCCAGCTCCAGCCGGTAGAAGAGTCCCGTGTCGCGCGACTCGCTGCTGCTGCTGCCGGAGACGGCGGATTGGTTGCGCGCCAGATCCGCCCACCCGCCGAAATGCGGCAGCCGGTCGGCGTTCATCATGTCGCGCCGCGCCTCCGCTTGCAGCATGTCGAGCTCCGACTCGAGCGATCTTGGCGCGCGGCCCCACGCGTTCTGCAGGATGGTTTTCAGCGCCGGCAGGTAATCCTCCGGCATCGTGCCGGCCACCTCGGTCTGGTCGGCGCGCACGCCGACGACCGCAAAAAGCCAGACGAGCCGCAGCAACGCGCGGCGCCCGCCGTGCATGGACCTGAAACCGGACGACAACATGAATGGGCGCGTAAAAACGAACGGCCAGCCCGCGGGAATTCCAGAGCGATTGCAACCCATAAGTCTTGAGCCTCACACTGGGAAACGGCCAACTTCTCCGAAGTTCCGCGCCGCCTCCGTCCGCTTCATGCCTCCCGCCCTCTCCGCCCTCGCCCGCGAACATCTGGATCGCGTCCGGACGTTCTACGACGCCGCGCCCGCGGAGCCGAAATCCGCCGCGCGCGCTTACCGCCGGCTGCTCGCGCACTATTACAATCTGCTCATTCCCGCCGACGCCAGCGTGCTCGAGCTCGGCTGCGGCTCGGGCGAACTCCTCGCGCAACTCCGCGCCACGCATAAAACCGGCGTCGACCTCTCGCCCGCGCAACTCGCCGCCGCGCGCGCGCGCCTGCCCGACGCGGAATTCTTCGCGCAACCCGGCGAGCTGCTCGAGCTCGGGCGGAAATTCGACGTCATCATCGTTTCCGATACGCTCAATCTCGCCGCCGATGTCCAGCGCCTGCTCGAGCGCCTGCACACCGTGGCGCATGCTGACACACGCCTCATCCTGAATTTTCAGAACACGCTCTGGCGTCCGCTGCTCTCGCTCGCGCGCGCGCTCGGCCTGAAGTCGCCCCAGCCGCAGAACAGCTGGCTCGCGACCTCCGACGTGCTGAACCTCCTCCGCCTCGCCGGCTGGCGGCCCGTCTTCCGGCAGAATCGCATCCTCCTGCCGTTTTCCGCGCTCGGCATCGGCACCGCGTTGAATCGCGCGCTCGCGCCGCTGCTGCAGTGGTTCTGCCTCACGATCTTTGTCGTCGCGCGGTGTGAGCGTGGCACGGGCGTCTCGCCCGTGATTTTTTCGGATTTGACGGATGACGCACCTGCGCCGCGCCCGCTCACCGTCTCCGTCGTCATCCCCGCGCGCAACGAAGCCGGCAACATCCCCGCCGCCGTCGCGCGCACGCCCGAGCTCGGCGCCGGCACCGAGTTGATCTTCGTCGAAGGCCACTCGCGCGACGACACCTGGGCCGCGATCCAGCGCGTCGCCGCGGAAAATCCGCAGCGCAAAATCAAAATCCTCCAGCAGACCGGCCGCGGCAAAGGCGACGCCGTGCGCGCCGGCTTCGCGGTCGCGACCGGCGACATCCTCATGATCCTCGACGCCGATCTCACGATGCCGCCCGAGGAGCTGCCGAAATTCTACGATGTGATCGCCAGCGGCCGCGCCGAGTTCGCGAACGGCGTGCGGCTCGTCTACCCGATGGAGAAGGAAGCGATGCAGTTCCTGAATCTCTGCGCCAACAAAGCCTTCGGCCTGCTCTTCACCTGGCTGCTCGGCCAGCCGCTCAAGGACACGCTCTGCGGCACCAAAGTCCTCTCGCGCGCGCACTACGAACGCATCGCCGCGAATCGCGCCTACTTCGGCGACTTCGATCCGTTCGGCGATTTCGATCTGCTGTTCGGCGCCGCGAAACTGAATCTCGAAATCGCCGACGTGCCGATCCGCTACCGCGAGCGCACCTACGGCACGACGAATATCCAGCGCTGGCGCCACGGCTGGCTCCTGCTGCGCATGGTGATGTTCGCTGCGCGGAAATTGAAATTCGTGTGAGCAACGTAATAGCAGCGAGGAGCGAACCGTGAGCATCTGCGCTCGCCAGTTCTATTCGCGCCTCGCTACTCACTGCTCGCTCCTTTGTTCATGAAAGTCCCCATCCTCGATCTCAAGCCCGCCTACGACGAACTCCGCGCCGAGCTCGACGCCGCGTATCGTCGCGTCATGGAGTCGGGCTGGGTGCTGCTCGGGAAAGAGCTCGAGGCCTTCGAATCCGAATACGCCGCGAGCGTCGGCGTGAAACACTGCATCGGCGTCGCCAACGGCCTCGAAGCGCTGCAACTGGTCCTGATGGCGCGCGGCATCGGCCCCGGCGACGAAGTGATCGTGCCGGCGCACGGCTACATCGCGACGTTTCTCGCCGTCACGCACGCCGGCGCGCGCCCCGTGCCGTGCGAGTGCGACGCGCAGACCTACAACCTCGACCCGTCTCGCCTCGCCGCGGTCATCACGCCCCGCACGAAAGCGATCCTGCCCATTCACCTCTACGGCCAGTGCGCCGACATGACCGCGATCAACGCGATCGCCGCCGCGAAAAATCTCTTCGTCCTCGAAGACGCCGCCCAATCGCACGGCGCGCGCTGTCTTCTCCGCGGCACGGGCGTCCCGCCCGTGATTCTCCAAACCCACGGGCGCGACGCCCGTGCCACATCGACCGACGCCGCCGACCCGAGCGAATGGAAATCCGCCGGCGCGCTCGGTCACGCCGCGGGCGTAAGTTTCTACCCCAGCAAAAATCTCGGCGCGCTCGCCGACGCCGGCGCCGTCACGACCAACGACGACACGCTCGCCGAAAAAATCCGCCACCTGCGCAACTACGGCTCGAAAGTCCGCTACCACAATGAATACCTCGGCCTCAATTCACGGCTGAGCGAGCTGCAAGCCGCGTTTCTCCGCGCGAAGCTCCCGCACCTCGCCGCGTGGAACGCCCGCCGCGTCGCACTCGCGGCGCGCTTCCTCGCCCAACTCCGCGGCGTCGGCGATCTCGTGCTGCCCTTCGTGCCCGACGGCTCCGAGCCCGTGTGGCACCTTTTCGTCGTCCGCACCGCGCGCCGCGACGCGCTCCAGGCGCACCTCGCCGCCCGCGACATCGGCACGCAGGTCCACTACCCGATCCCGCCGCACCTCTCGCACGCATATCGCGACGCCGGCTGGAAACGCGGCGACTTCCCGCTCGCCGAAAAACTCGCCGCCGAAGTCCTCAGCCTCCCGATCGGCCCGCACCACCCGCCCGCGCAGATCGACTTCGTCTGCGAAGCGATCAAGGAATTCTTCGCCACCGTTCCGCCATCATGACTCCGCTCGAAAACCTGACCTCCGCGTTCGAGACGCTCTGGGAAACGAAAATTTACCTGCTGCGCACGATCGACGGCGCCGAGGACTCGATGCAACCCCGGCTGAATGAAGTGCTCGGAAAAGTCGCCGCCGCGCGCAACGACGTCGAAAAGCTCCTCATTGAATTGCAGGAGCGGCCGCCGGTCGCGGCTGTCCCGCCGCCGGCATGATGCGACGAATCGCGTCGGGCGGCGTGTTGGGAAATGTTTTCCGCGTGTCGTTGGTGCGCCATTGCCCGTGGAAATTCGGGTTGGACCAGCAATAGCGGCAAATGTCCATCCGCCCGACGAGCTTGGCGTTGAAGCTCGCCATGTAGTCCGGGCCGAGTGGCACCGAGAGATGCGGCACGCTCGCGATGTCGACGCCCTTCGCCTTCGCCGCACCGAAAACCGGCGGCCCGCAGTAGGGATAAATGCGGTCGTCGTAGAGCATCGGCCCGACGCAACTGCAGCCGCCCGTCGCCGGCGCCGTTTTTTTCGGATCACCGGTGTGCTCCCAGAAATAGGTGCCGTCCCACAGGCTCACGCGCTGGCCGTGCTTCGCGAGAAATGCATTCAGCACGTCGTGGCGGTTGTAATTCGCGTAGACCGAAATGAAAAGCCGGTCGAGACACGCCATCGCTTCGTCCGTGATGCGATCGAGCAGCAGTCCATTGGTCACCATCGTCACCCAGCCGATCGCTTTCGAGCGCTTCAGCATCAACAAACCCTCGTTCAGGTCGCGCCACAAAAACGGTTCGCCCGGCCCGTGAATCGAAAGCGAGCGGATGAAATAATTCGACCGCTCGGTGTAGTAGAGGAAACGCTCGAGCTTCTCGAGCGAGAGCTGGTAGCCCTTGATGTGCCGCATCAGGTCGGCGTGCGCGCAGAGCTCGCAGTCGTTCTGGCAGGGCGACGACACCTCGAGCTTGAACTCGTAAATCGTGAGCATCCGAAATCAGCGCGCAAAGGCCGGCGGCACGGATTGCTGCCGGAAGCTGTGGTGCAACACGCGCGCGACGTCGATTTCCGACAGCTCGCCCTGCGTCACGATCGTTTTCGGCAAAACATACACGTGCTCGTCCAGCGCCTCCGCGAAGCGAAACTTCACGCCTTCGGGCGGCGGCACGCCATTCGCCTCCGTGAATGCCGCGCGCCCGTCGCTCAGCGCGAGCTGGCGAAACGCGGGATCGCCCAGCGCACGACGAAACACACGGCGAATCGCCTCCTCCCACCGCTCGGTCGTCCATGCGTCGGTCATCGTGGCGCGTAGTTAGGTTTGGCTCCCAACCCAGTCAAGGGAGGAGCGCATTCTCGCTCGACGCGTGCGACTGGCTGGCACACACGGGAGTGTTCGTCCGCGCATGAAATCGTCCCCGGCCAATCCGCTCGCTCCCTTCGTGGACCTGTATCGTCACCGCACGCTGCTCGAGCAGTTCACGCGGCGGACGATCGAGCAGCGCCACCGCGGGAGTTTTCTCGGGCTGTTGTGGGCCGTCATCGCGCCGCTGCTCCAGCTCGGCATCTACAGCCTGGTGTTCGGTTATTTTTTCAAAGGGAAGTTCGGCCAGATTCCCAACGAAACCGGCGTCGACTACGCGCTCGCTGTTTTCCTCGGACTGATCCTTTTCCAATTCCTCAGCGAAGTCATGGCGCTCACGCCGACGACGATCGTCACGCAGCCTAACTTCGTCAAAAAAGTCGTCTTCCCGCTCGAAGTCCTGCCGGCCGCCGTCGTCGGTGCCGCGGGCTTCAACGCCCTCATCAGCCTCGTGCTCGCGCTGATCGGCACGGCGCTGCTCGGGCACGGCGTGCACCTCGCCGCGTTCTGGCTCGTGCTCATCCTGCCGCCGGTCGCGCTGATCGCGCTCGGCTGCGCGTGGTTTCTCGCGGCGCTCGGGGTGTTCATCCGCGACATCGCCAACGCCATGCCGTTCGTCGTGCAGGCGCTGCTCTACATGAGCGCTGTGTTTTTTCCCGTGAGCTGGATTCCCGCCACCAAATGGGGCACTCTGCTGCGGCTCAACCCGATGCTCCAAGCTGTGGAGAGCGCACGGCGTGCCGTGGTGTGGCACCTGCCCGTCGCCGGAAAATCCATCGCCTACCTTTGGGTCGCCGGCCTGCTCATCTGCCTCTTCGGCTACGTCTCCTTCCGGAAGCTGAAGCCCGCGTTCGCCGACGTGATTTGACCGCGCAGCGCCGCGCCAACTCAAATGCGAACTTGAACCGCCCGGCGGCTTGCGGTGCGATGGTCAACTTCCAGTGCACCTGCGCGCTGTGTCCAAACTTCCTGCCAGTCCCTCGATGTCGCCGTCGCTTCGTTCGCGTTGCGCTTGCCCGCACGTGATCGACGCGTCGCCGGCGCGCTCATCGCATGACGCCTGAGAGCTATCATTTCGGCACGCGCCTCGCCGTGCGCTGCGACTACTACGCCTTTCCGCGGACGGGCAGCCATTACCTGTGGGCGTGTTTCACCGGCTTGTTCGACCTGGTGTTTTACCCGAACGGCTTCGTCGAGCAGCCCGAAGCCAGGCAGCGCAACGACGAACTCAACCCGCACGCCTATTACGTGCTGCGCCTGCGCGACGACGGCGTCCCTTATCAACCCGTCTACCTCAACGCCGAACCGCAGGGCACGCACGGCCTGCCGACGCCCGGCGACTGGCCGGTCATCGTGTTGATTCGCGATCCGCACCCGACGATCTACAGTTGGTTTCACACCGCGCAGGATCGCTGGGGCGCCGACATCAAGGACCGCGTAGAATGGATGAAAAGCGCGTATCAGCACTATCGCGAATTCTACGAGCGCGCCTTCTCCGTGATCGAAAAAGCCGGCGATCGCGCGCTGCTGCTGCGTTTCGAAGCGCTGAAGGAATCGCCCGCGCCGCTCGAGCAGGTCGTCTCCTTCGTCGGCGTGCAGCCGAAGCTCGCGCCGAAATTCGTGCACTGGTGGACGCAGTTCGACCGCATCACGCAGCCGGGCGCGCGCACGTTCTACCGCTCGGGCAACAACACCCGCTGGCGCGAGGACGCCGCATGGCTCGCCGACCTGCAACGCGCCGCGCCCGGCGATTTCCGCGCATTCGGTTACGGCGCCGCGCCATGATCACGAGCTACAGCCACACCGTCGACGAATCGTGGTTCGACACCGTCGATCGTTGCTGGTGCGGCGGCCGCAGCGAGACGCCGAGCCCGCACTCGCCGTTTTACCGCGTGTGCGAACGTTGCGGCGCGCACTTCTCCGTGCGCCGGCTGAAACCGGAATTCGTTTCGCGCTTCTACAGCTTCGACGGCTACTGGCACAATCGCCAGGCCGGCAAACAACACCCCACGCTCTTCGAGCGCCCCCAGATTTTCGCCACCGACGGCCGCGTCGCACAATGGCTCGCCGCGATCGAGCGCCATGCGAAAACGCCCGGCACCGTCGTCGAGGTCGGCCCCGCCGAGGGCACGCTGCTGCTCCAGCTCCAGCAGCGCGGCTGGAAACCGGTCGGCATCGAGCCCGACGCGCGCACCGCCGCTGCCGTGTCGGAACGCACGGGACTCGACATCCGCGGCGGCGCGTTTCCCGCGACGCCCGCGCCCGCGTGCGATCTCTTTGTCGCGTGCGACGTCTTCGAACACATCTCCGAGCCGCTGCCGTTTCTGCACGCCGTGCACGCCGCGCTGCGGCCCGGCGGCGTGTTGTTCCTGCAGTTGCCGCTGCTCGAAAAAACGCAGCCCGACTTCGGGCACATGAACGAAAAGGTCTTCGATCCCGAGGAGCACGTCTTCGTCTATTCGCGCGACGCGCTCGCCACGCTGCTCGAGACCGCCGGCTTCGAAGTGCTCGAAAACCATGAGGCGTGGCGCCGCGCGCACGAGATGCTCGTCGCCCGTCGCGTCGAGCGACCCGCGCGCCCGCTCCGGCATCTTGCGAACCTGCCGGAAATGTTTTCGCCCGCGTGGACCGGCTTCATCGACGAGCTCAACGCCTTTGCCGCGCCGCTCGGGCTGCGCCAGTTCACCAACTGGTCGAAGCTCTGGGAGTATCCGTGGCTCTGGCATCACGGCCTGAGCGCGATCGACTGGCGCGGCAAACGCGTCCTCGACCTCGGCAGCGAGCAGTCGCCGTTTCCGTGGTTTCTCGCGACGAGAGGCGCGCACGTCACGCTCGTCGAAACGCGCCGCAACTGGATCGAACAATGGGAAGCCGTCCGCGCCGCGCTCGGCGGCGTGGCGGTCGACTGGCAGATCGTCGACTCGTGCCGGCTGCCCTTTCCGAAAGGGACGTTCGACGTCGTCACGAGCTTTTCCGTCATCGAACATCAGGACGACAAGGCGCTCGCCGCCGCCGAGGTCGCGCGCGTGCTCAAGCCGGGCGGACTCTTCGGCGTGTCGTTCGACATCTGCGAACCGTCGCTCGGCATGACGTTTCCCGAGTGGAACGGCCGCGCGCTCACGATGCGCGAGTTCGAGACGACGATCTGGAATCAGCCCGCGTTCGGCCATCGCGCCGCGCCGGAGTGGAACCTCGAGGACATCCCGCCCTTCCTGCGCTGGCACCGCCAGACTGCGCCGCACCACAACTACGTCACCGGTGCCGCGATGTTGCGCAAGACCACCGGCGGATTCTGGCGCCGCCTGTGGCGCCGGCCCGCGTGAAGATTCTCGTCTCCAAGCCCGACGCGTTCGGCGACCAGATCCTCGTCGCCGGCTTCGTGCAGGCGCTGCGCCGCGAGTGCCCGGACGCGCGCATCGTGTGGCACGTGCGCGCCGGCATGGAAGCGATCGCGCGCCTCGTCGCCGACGCTGCCGTGTTCGCGCCCAACTCGCGCGCCGCGCCCGAGACCGAAGCGATGCGACTCTGGCGGGAAACAACCGCGCCGATCGTCGTCGTTCCCGGCGCGATCGCGCCTTTCGAAAACTGGGAGCCCGGGCTCAACGAACGTTACGTCTGGTGGGGCCGTTTTCTCGCCGCGACCGAGTGGGATATCGCCGTCGCGCCCGTCGTGAATCGCACCGGCCTCAGCGATTTCACCGTCACCGCTTCGCGCGCAAAACACCGCTTCGCCTTCGCCACAAACCGCGCGTGCCAGCCGATGATCGAGGCGGCGTTCGCGCCGCTGCCGAACCAGCGGCCCGAGTTCACGCGGGAAATTCCTTCGTCGCTCGAGGAATCCGAGTGGACGCAACACGCCGCCCTGCTCGCCGTGATCGCGCCGCAGCAAAAGCTCTGGCCGCCCGCGCTGCAGATTTCCGCCACCGCCGACACCGAAGCGCGCGTGCGGCTCGGGCAATTACTTCGCCCCCTCGTCCTGCTCGCGCCGGGCGTCGGCGAAAACACGCAACGCGCGTGGCCGCTGGCGCGTTTCCTCGAGCTCGCCGCCGCGCTCCGCCAGCGCGAGTGCGACGTCCGCTGGATCAACGGCCCGCACGACGCCGCGTATTTCGAATCGCTGCCCGCCAGCGAAGCCGCGGCCACGCTCGCCATCGAAGCCGCGCGCCCCGACGTGCTCGCTGCGCTGATGCGACACGCGCGCCTCGTCGTTTGCAACGACACGGCCTACGTGCATCTCGCCGCCGCGCTCGACGTGTCGACCGTCGCGATCTTTGGCGCAGGACAGAAGCGCCGCTTCGTGCCGCAGTTCGGCCGCGTGCACGTCGTGCAAGGCGACCCCGTCTGCCGCGGCTGCCAGTGGCAGTGCGCGTTCTCGCGCCATGTCTGTGTGCAGGACGTGCCGTTCGACGCCGTTTTCGGCGCTGCGCTCGCGCAGTTGGCCGCGCCGGAAGCCGCCCTTCGGCCGCTTCCGCTCGCTCTGCCGCTCGATCCGCCGCGCGACCACATCGGCGAACTCGAGTGGGCGCGCGATTGGTTTCAACAGGAGCTGAATTTTCTCCGCTGGGATGGCTGGGCGCGGCTGCAGATCATCAACGACGTCATCGAGCGGCTCAAAACACAGGACCGCGTCATCACCCAGGTTTCCACCGAGCGCGACGCACTCCGCGCTCTCGCGCCTGCGCCGGTGCCAAATCAATCGGCTTTGCCGCCGGCGCCCGGACCCGCGTTGCCCAAACTTTCCGTCATCGTTCCGATGGGTCGACCCGAGCGCGCCGATGCCACGCTGCGCTCGCTGCTCGACCAAACGCTTCGTCCGCCAAACTGGGAAGTCGTCGTCGTGGGTGTCGGCGCGTCGAACGTGCGCGAGCGCCACCCGGAGCTGCCGCTCGTGCCGGTGGACCTCGCGCACAATCTCCTGCCGCCGCACACGCGCGCGACCGGCGTCGCGCACGCGACCGGCGAGTGGTTTGTCTTCGTCGACGACGACATCCGCCTCGCGCGCGATTTCTTCGAGATGCTCGCGCGCATTCTCGCCGCGCCGTCGAATCTCCAGGCGCAAGTGCCCGCGCCGGTCGGAGCGATCGGCGTGAAACTTCCCGGCGGTCGCGGCACGTATTTCGAGCACCTCACCGACATCTCAAATTTCTGGTCGCAGCAGTCGTCGATCCGCGCCGTGCCGCACACGGTCTGGTTTCTTTACAGTGCGACGTTCGTCGTCCGCGCCGAGGCGTATCATCGAGCCGGCGGTTTCAACATCGAGCTGCCCAACGGCGAGGACGTCGATCTCACGCAGCGGATCAAAGCGTCCGGCTACATCCTCGCCTACGAACCGTCGCTCGTCGCCTATCACCATCACGGCCGCGACTCGCTCTTCCGCATGTGGCGCTACTTCTGGCGCAACGGCAACGCCGCACAGTATTTCTTCGCGCAGCTCGGCGGCGTCTGCTGCTACTCGGTGCGCACGGTCCTGAAGCGCTGGTGGGGCGACGTGCGGATGAACCGGAATTTCCAGCGCACCCAGGGCGTGAAGCTCGGCCTGCGCCTGCCGTGGGTCGCGCTCAACTACCTGATCGTCGAGACGTCGCTGGAATGGCACTACCAGGAGTATCTCTGGAAATCGAAAAAGTTCATCACCCTGCCCGCGCGGACCGCGAGCGACCGGCTCGCGTTCGAGGCATTTCGCCATCTCGACGCCGGCCGGAAATTCCGCGGCGCCGCCACCTACGCGCTCGCGATGCTGCGCAATTTTGCGGATCCGGTGCGGCGATAAATGCAGCCGGCCCACGAAACACACCAAACACCCGAAAGCCATGAGCGACTTGGTTTACCCCGAAGAATGCTACAAAATCATCGGCCGCTGCTTCGAGGTGTATAAGGAAAAGGGCTGTGGATTCCTTGAATCCGTGTTTCAAGAGTGCCTGCAAATCGAGTTTGGCCTTCAAGGAATTCCCTTCGGTGCGCAACAAAGTTTGCGACTCGAATGCAAAGGCCAGCCTCTGAAACAGGGCTTTGTTGCCGACTTTATCTGTTTCGAGAAAATCATCGTCGAATTGAAAGCCGTTTCGCAAATCGCCACTGAGCATCGAGCGCAGGTTTTGAATTACCTTAACGCAACCAACCTCAGGCTCGGGTTGCTCGTAAATTTCGGCCACCACCCAAAGTTGGAATGGGAACGAATCGTTCTCTGACCATTTGGTGTCTTTCGTGTATTTCGTGGGCATTTCCGTCTCGTGAGAATCGGCATCGGCCTCAATCTCTTTCAACCCGACGCGGGCGGCGTCGGCAACTACGTGCTCACGCTGCTGCGCCATTGGCCGCGGCTCGCGCCCGAGCATCCGATGGTGCTGTTTACCTTCGATCACAACGACGCGATGCTCGCGCAGCTCCCGCCGGAGTCGCGCCGCCACGAATACCGGCTGCAGGTGCAGGAGGACGTTTTTCATCACCTCGACAAAATCGACCTCTACTTCTGCCCCTTCGGCTCGCTCTGGCCGCGGCCGATGCCGCTGCCGACCGCGCTCACGTTTCACGACATGCAGGAGCGTTTTTTTCCGGAATTCTTCACCGCCGCGCAGCTCGAGGAGCGTTTCTTCCACTACGACTGGTCGCTGCGCATGGCCGACGCCGTGATCACCGTTTCGGATTTCACGCGGCAATCGTGCATCGATATTCCAGGCATCAGCCGCTGGAAAATTCGCCGCGTCTACCACGCGCCGGACGAACTTCCCGCACCGCGCACGCCCGACGGCTGGGACGCCGCCGGCTGGGAAAAATTCGTTTTCTACCCCGCGAACTACTGGGGCCACAAAAACCACGCGGCCCTCCTGCGCGCGCTGCAACAACTCCGCGCGTCCGGCACCGACGTGCGCTGCGTCCTCACCGGCAGCATGTATGGCCGCGAAGAGGAATTCCGCGCGCTCGCGGCCGCGACCGGCACGACCGATCTCGTGCGCCATCTCGGCCGACGTTCGCGCGCCGAGTTGTCGTGGCTTTTCCGTCACGCGCGCGCGCTGGTGTTTCCGTCGCTGTTCGAGGGCTTCGGCATTCCCGTCGTCGAGGCGATGCACAGCGGCTGCCCTGTCGCGTGCTCGGGCACGACCGGCCTGCCCGAGGTCGCGAACGGCGATGCGCTCTATTTCGATCCGAACGACGTCGCCGACATCGCGCGCGCCATCGGCCGCGTCTGGGCCGACGATGCGCTCTGCGCCGATCTCGCTCGCCGCGGCCGCGCGCGCGCGGCGCACTTCACGCCCGAGCGGCTCGTCGCCGGACACCTCGCGGCGTTCAAGCTCGCGCAGCGCCGCTTTCATCCGTGGAAGCACTGGTATCGTCAACGTTACCAGAAACCGCGTTCCGAGGTCCCGCGCCGCGCACTGCTGCCGCACGAGATTCGCGCCGCGCAACGTTTGTTGCGTCGGCTCAAAGTCACTGGCTGATTTTTGCGATGCCCGAAGCCCGCCCTGCGTTTTCCATTGTCATGCCGACGCGCAATCACGCGCGCTGGATCGAGCAGGCCATCCGCAGCGTGCTCGACCAGGAGTTCGACGGGAAAATCGAACTGATCGTCCTCGACGCGCTCTCCGACGATGGGACGACGGAAATCCTGCAGCGCTACCAGGACCGGATCGTGTGGCGGCGCGCTGCGGATCGCGGGCAATTCGACGCGATCAACCAGGGCTTCGCGCTCGCGCGCGGTGAAATCGTCGCGTGGCTGAACTCCGACGATGTCTACCTGCCCGGCGCCTTCGCGCGCGTGCACGCCGCGTTCGCCGCCGATCCCGCGCTCGATTTCGTCTACGGCGACGTGCTGGAGATCGGCGCCGACGGCCGGATCCTCACGCCGAATCCGTTCACCGAGGACTGCGTCGCCGAGAGGTATTTTCTTTCGCACAACTACATCTGCCAGCCGACGGTCTTCATGCGCCGCCACGTGCCCGTGCGCGTCGGCCCGCTGCGCAAGGATCTGCGCTGGTTCCTCGACTACGAGTGGTTCACGCGCTTCTTCAAACACGGGCTGCGCGGGCTGCGGTTGAAACACTTTCTCGCCGCGAATCGCGATCATCCCGCCACGATCACGAACTCCGGCGGCCTTGCGCGCTGGCGCGAAGCGATGCGCGTGCTCGCCCGCAATCCCGGGCCGTTCTTCCTCGCGCGCCGCTGTGTGTGGATCTACTCGCTCGAATACGTCATCAAATCGTTCAACGCCGCCGGCTGGGCCGCGCCGCCGGAGCGACCGAGCGCGGAACGAAACTGGCGGCAGCGCTTCGTCGATCGGCTCAACGCCTGGCTGATGCGTCTCGTGCGGCCGCGCTCGTTCGACGACATCATTTGCCGCTACGGCACGGACATCGCCCCGCAAGGCGCGAACGTCGCCGATCTCTGGCGCCGCGCCGCGACCGCGACCGCGGCGCACGGCGCGGATGAAGCACCGCTCTTCATTCCGCTGGCGCCGAATTTGACGACGGCGTATCCGCGCGTCGTCGCGCAGATGCACGACGCGATGCGGTTGCTGCTGTTTCCGCAATTGCCGCTCGTGGCCGGTCGGACTGAGCTGCTCGCCAAGCTCATCGGCACGAGCATTCCCGAGGCGATGTATGTGCTCGCGGAATTGCACGCCGCCCTCGGCGTGCCCGGCGACGTCTGTGAGTTCGGCGTCGCGCAAGGCGCGACGTCGGCGTTGCTCGCGAATGAAATTCGCGCGACGGACAAGCGCCTCTGGCTCTACGACTCGTTCGCCGGCCTGCCCAAGCCGTCGGCGAAGGACGAGTTGAAGGACGACATTTTCCAACTCGGCAGCATCGAGCGCTACGAGGGCGAGATGCGCTGCGACGCGGACGAGGTGAAATTCCGCCTCGCGCAGATCGGTTTTCCGGCGGAGCGCACGCTCGTGAACGCGGGCTGGGTGCAGGACACACTGCGCGAAGGCGCCGGCCCGCAGCAGGTGTGTTTCGCCTACGTCGATTTCGATTTCTACGAGCCGATCGCCTACGCGCTCGACTATCTCGACCGGCATCTCAGCCCCGGCGGGCGGATGGTGGTCGACGACTACGATTTCTTTTCGACCGGCGCCAAGACCGCAGTCGACGAGTTCGTGGCGGCGCAAAGTGGACGCTACGAGTTGGTCCGGCCGGCGGAATTCGCCGGCGCGTTTTGCGTGCTGCGCAAGAAAGCGGACGCGACCGGGGCCGTCATGCTTGCGTCGTCTGCTCAGCGCGAGTGAGATGCCCGAGCGGCGCGTTAGGCGTAACGCGTCCCGCCTTTTCGGCCCCGCTAATGCGTGGAAGCATCCACTAGCTGGAGGTTCTCGACCGTGAAGCCAAGCTCGCGCGTATCGCCGCCGGACGGACGTGCCGCGGGCTGGTCGGTGTGGAATTTCACGACGCTGTCGCCGGCGGGAAGCGCCGGGATTTTCAAATCGAGATCGCGATTCACGTCGGCGCCGAGTTCGACGCGCGCGAGCTGCCGGCCGTTGAGCGAAACTTCGAGCGTGCGCGGCACGATCGAGCGCGTGCGAAACCGCAGCGTCAGCGCACGATTCGCGATGGCGTTGTGCAGCTTGATCGTGGCGTCGCCCCTGCTCCAGTGCCACACGCGATTCTGAAACTGCTCCTGCTCGAACCAGCCGTCGGAGAACTCGGGACGGAGGATGAGCCCCGCTCTCGTGTAGAGCGTGCCGTCGACGAGCGGATGCGCGTCCCAGCCCGCGAAATCGAAGCCGGCCATCGCCGTCGCATAGGATTTAGACGACTGCCAGCTGCTGTTGATCAGGAGCACGTCGGGATCGTGCGTGCGGATCAGGCCGACGAGCGTGAGATCGCTCGCCTGCGGATTGACGGGGCTGATCGCGAGCGGCTCGATGAAAACGTGGCCGTTGGCGCGGCCGAGGTAGTTGATGTAGGACGCCGTCGAGACGCCGAGGATTTTCAGGCCGTGAAACGGCCGCAGGATCGAGCGCATCGTGAGCGCATCCTGATACACGCCGCCGCGTGGATAGTGCGTCGAATACGCCGGCGGCCACACGAACGTCGCCGTCGCAAATACGCCTGTGAAGGCGAGGAACACCGGCGCGCTCGCGCGGGCGTAGAGACGTAGGCGTAGCGCGAGCCGGTGCAGCAGCGCGAGCGTGAGCAGCGCCGCCGGCACGAGCGACATGATGTAGTTCAACTTCGAGCTGACGATGATCGACGGAGCCGCGGCAACGATGCCGCCGAGGCAAAGCACGAGTTCGAGTGAGCGGGCGCGAATCGCGGCGGCGAACTCCGCGCCCCGCGGCCGTCGCAGCGCGAGCGCGAGCAAGCCGCAGAGCGCGATCGCCGCGAGGGCGAAGACCGGCGCATGCGTCCAATGGCCGGCGTTCGGCGGCGAGATCACGAAGCCCGCCAGATACTCCGGAATCATTCGGATGTTATACCAGGTGTGCTGGAGGACGGCGGGAGCGTTGACCTTGAAAGCCTCGGCCAGCGAGTGCGCGCCGGGGAAATCGCGCTCCGCGATGACCTGGTGATCGAGCCACGGATTGCCGCCGCTGTCGCGTCCGGTCTGGTAGCGGAAGAACGCGTAGTTCTGGCTCCAGGCGAACCAGACGCGGTTGTGAAATTGCCAGACCGTGACGCGCGTGAGCACGAAGAGATTGAACAACCAAAGCGCAGTCGCGGGCGCAGCAGCGGCTAGTTTTGTGGCGAAGGGCTGCGGCGAAACGGGCACGCTCGAAGACGCCGCGCCGCGCCGCTTGCGCCACCAGACAACGAGCAGATAGAGCCCATGGAGCAACGGGACCGCCATGTATTCCAGCCGCCCGAGCCCCGCGAGAAACGAAAATCCGAGGCTCAGCGCGGGCGCGCGTCGCGCTGCAAGGATCGCGAGCAGATACGGAATCAGCGCGCCGTAATAGACGAGCACGTCGATCCCGAGATGGAAATACGAGTAGGCGACAATCGTGCCGAGCAGCAGGCTCAGCGAGATCGAGCGCGAGAAGCGAAACGAGAGCAGAAATACCAGCAGCGTCAGCGTGAGCTTCAGCAGATACTGCATGGCGTAAAAACCCCGCAGCAGGCCGACGACCGAAATCACCGCGCCATAGAGAATGTGGTAGAATGGCGAGTTGGTGATGCTCCCGACCTTCCATGTCTGGAGAAACTTTTCGCCCCAGCCCAGGTAAGCCGACTCGTCCCAGAGCGGCAGATCCTTGGAAACGTGCAGTCCGTAGAGCTGGTAGAGCTGAAACGCGAAAAGCCCGATCGCCGCGCAAACCAACGCGACCCACGATGGGGCCACGTGAGTCCGATGGAGTTGCGGCTGGACCGAGCTCGGCGCGGAGCGGGTTTCGGGATCGGCGGCCCGCACGGAGATTTTAAGGCGCGAAAAACCCGGCGCTCGCGAGGGACTTCAACGCCGCGTCCACGGTCGGTCGGAGGATGGTCTTCAGCTTCGCTTCGTCCGTGATCTTCTGCGAACCCTCACTGATCTGAAGTTTGCCCTCCTTGAAACGCGCGATGAGTTCGGTGGTGATCTGGTCGTGAGTCCGCTCGCCGTTGCACGCGGCGATGACGAAGCGCGACAGCAAGTCGGCCGGCACCGGCTGGTGCATGCGATTCGTGATGAGCCTCGCGCTCAGCGCCTGATGGCGCGCCAGCGCAGAAACCATCGGCTTGTCAGGGACCTCGGCGCGAACTTTGACCGGCTCGGCGTAAATTTCGACCAGGCCCTTCGAGAGCAGATTCATGAGATTGCTCTGCAAAGTCGCTTCTTCGACCTGGTCGCGATCCGGCGGCGCTTCCGCGAGGAACGGACGCGAACGAGTGCGGCAGGTCGCGAGCAGGTCAGCGTAGCCGATCGCTGAGACGCCGCGACTCTCGCTCAACGTCCACAACAAAGCCTTCAGAAAGGTGTCCGTGGCCGTGAGCTGTGCGCCCGCCAGCGTCGCGAAACTCACCGCCATGCCGGGCACCAGCTCGACGGGGCCGGCGGGGTTGCCGACGAGCGAGCGGAATGCGAATCGACTCAGCCCGCTGGTGGTCAGATTGCGCTGAATGCGCGCGGTCGAGCGGCAAAGCAGCGTCTGCCGGAACGAGCGGTTGCGTAGAAAATCCATGTATTGCTCCTGCGCGACGAGCTGGTTGTTCAACTGTGCGAGCGTCTCGCGCACTTTCTCCGGGAAATTCGAAGTCAGCATCTCGGCGACGTTCGGCTCGCTGAGATACTGCAACCCATGCTGACCCGCGGCGCCGAGGAATTCGTGGAGGTAGAACGGCGTATTTTCCTTCGCCAGCAGGTCGCGGAGAATGAAGGTGTCGGACTGGTTGCCAAGAAACGTGAGCTCGTTCTTGAGCAGCATCCCATAGGCGCTGCCCTCCGCCGGCACGGAATTCGCCAAAAACGCGAGCAGAGCTCGAGCCTGCTGCACCTTGGCCTGTGGATCGGGCATTTCGCGCGTGTGAAACAGCATCATGTCGCGCAGCGAGCGGCGCATGTTCCAACCTGGAAGCGCGTTGTAGCTGACGTAGGCGATACCGTCGTCTGCGAGATGCTTGCCACAGGTCGACAGAAGCTTCTCGCGAGCGGCGAGCGCGACCCATGAGTAGATACCAAACGCAATGATGTAATCGAACCGCTCGTCCGAAACAGAAAAGTCGAGAAGCCCCTGCTGGCGCACCTCGACGTTTTTGAGGCCCGCGGCCGCGATCGCTTCACGCGCCCGCCCAATCTGAGTGCTCGACGGGTCAATGCCGAGAAAGTGGGCCTCTGGAAAATGATCCGCCATCGCGAGGAGATTGGCGCCGTCGCCGCAGCCGATTTCCAGCACGCGGGCTTTTCCCGGACCCGCCGAGTTCAGGCCGAAAAGTCGACCCATCGCAGCGAGCCGGTTGGGATGGGTTTGCGGATGCGACGACGCGGGGAAAGAGATTTCCTCGCCGTTGCCCGAGTTTGCCGCTGCAGCTTCAGATAAGGACGCCATGGTCGTTTCGAGTCAGAGGGTTTGGCCGAAAGAGGATGCACGAACGAAACGAAGGCAAGCCGCCTTTGGCTGCAAAGCTGGAATACCCCACCTCAAATCTGCGCAGCGTTGCCGGGAGATGGAGGTGGTCCCGAGCCGCGATGCGCATTGCACTGACAAGTAGCCCGAATTTAACCTCAGCGCGTTTCTTCACCAATCGAGTCAAAAGAGTGGTGACGCAAAAAACCCCACCCTCTTTCGAGGGCGGGGTCGAATTTTGCAGGTTAGATCTCAGCTTGCGCTGTGGATCGTAACGTCAGCGGGATCAGACAACGAACGAGAAGTTGCTGGCAACGAAGTTGCCCGCAGCAATCGTGTTGATGCCATTGAGCACCGCGAGATCGGTGATGGTGGCATCGCCGGCTTCCAGCGCCGTGTCGGCCGACGTGTTAGCGTCATTGACCGTCGAGACGTGGGTATTCGTGCCATCGCTCCAGACCAACACGAAGTCGGCATTGGCCGCCGGCGCCGCATTCCACGTGATGGCGCGCGAGCCACCCGCTTCGATCGCCGTCTTGGCCGCCGCCGCATTCGCGAAGGTGCCCGTGAGCACCACCACGTTGTCAGTGGCACCCAAGGCGCCCGCCGCACCGAGCTCCTTGACGGAGACAGCGGTAGAGGACGTCACGGCTGTGCCGTTGCCGTTCTTGAACGTCTGGCCCAAGCCAGCGATCGAGAAGCTCGCGATGTCACCACCGAGGCCAGTGCTGAAGTCGGTCACAGTATCGGCAGAAGCTGCGGTGGTAAGAGCCACCGTATCCGCGCCGCCGCCGGTCGTGATAATATCAGCTCCGCCACCGCCCGTGATGACATTGGCGTCGCCGGAACCAACGATGTAGTCGGTGCCGCTGGTGCCCGTGGCATTCTGGACGTTCGCCAGCGTGTCAACCACGCTTACGTTCGTGCTGGACTCACCGTTGAACAGGTAGGTCGCAGTGTTGGAAGCCACCGTCGGGGAGACCGAGGCCAGGAAGTTGCCCGTGGCCGTGAACACACCCGATTGCGTCAGCGCAGTGCTGCTCAGGTTGATGACCGCACCCACCGTCGTGCTGGCGCCCGCCTGTTCGGTCAGGGTGCCAAACGAGAAGGTGTTGGAGCCGGCATTGCCGTCGACGACGTCGGCATCAGCGCCACCCACGAGGGTGTCGTCGCCGTCGCCGCCATTGAGCGTGCTGCCCTTCGTGCTGGAAGCAGTCAGGGTGTCATTGCCTGCACCACCATTGATCGTAACCGCCTTGGTAGCGGCGCTCGCATTCAGCGTGTCGTTGCCCGCGCCGCCCGTAAGGGTGGCAGCGTTCGTGAGCGCGCCGGTGGTGAACGAGACATTCCCCTTCGAAACGCCGGAGGCGTCAAAGGTGGTGAGTTTCGTCGCACTGGTGGCCGTCGTGAGCGTCAGACCCGCCGTGCCGGTGACCTTGATGCTCGTGGCATCCGGAGCCGTCAACGTCGTGATGACGTGCGCAATGCCAGTGGCCTTGCTGTCAGTCGGGTTGAGGTTGATCGTCTCGAAGCCGGTCAGATCCAACCCGCCAATCGTCTTGGCCGAGTTGTTATCGATGCCGATGTTCGCCACGTCAGCCGAACCCGCATTGGCCAGCGAGACGGCAACCGTGCCAGCCGCACCGGAACCCGCGCTCAGCGTGAAGCCGCTCTGCGCGCCCGAAAGCGTCAGCGTGTTTCCGCCGTTAACCCCAGCGATCGAAACGCTGTTCAGGTTATTGAGGTTGTTCAACTGGATGTTTTGGTTCGCCGCGGTCGTGCCGGTGATCGACAACTTTTCGAAGTTGGTGAACGTCGGCGCGAACGTGTTGGTAGCGGACGCGGTTACCGCGTTGGCATCGGACATCTGGAGGGTGTCCGTGCCGTCTCCACCATCGATCGAGCCGCCGGTCCCGAGGGCCGACGTGTTCACCTGAACGGTGTCGTTGCCCGCGCCCATCGTGATGGCCTTGGTCGTGGCATTGACTTGGATGGAGTCAGCACCTGAGCCACCCGCGAACACCACATTGTTGCCCAACGCAGAGCTCTTGATCGTGAGGCCGCCCGTGTTCGTCACGGTGATCGCCGTAACGTTCGCGATACCCGTGAGGTTCGTCAGTTCGAGCGCTTTGTCGCCCGAGACGTTCAAGGCGGTGGCATCGGCGAAGTTGACATCGTTGATCTTCGAACCGGAACCGGTCGCAGCGATATTAAGGGTGGTAAACCCGTCATCGCTCGCCGCTTCCGAGTCGGTCAGCGTGCCGGTCAGTGTAAGACCACTGACGTTGGCCGTCAGCGTATTCGCCGTCGGGGTCGCGGTCAAGTTGCCGCGGCCAATGCCGAGGGAGGTCCCCGTGCCGCTGAGGGTCACAGAGGTCAAGGCGCTCGAATCGATCGTGGCAGCGCCGAAGTTGTTCAGCGTGACCGAAGCGATCGTGCCAGCCTTGCTCGTGTCACTGTTGTTCACGTCGTTGACCGTGACCCCACCGTTCGTGACGCCGATAACGCCGTTTGTGCCGGTGGAGTTAACAAAAGCAACCGCCTTGTCTTGACTCACCGATACGGAAGTCGTGGTCGCGTCGCCTTTGACGGTGACGGCACTTTGGGTAACGGTAAAGTTGGTGGGATCGACCTTGGCCGCGGTGGCTTCCGCCGAGGTGATACCGGAGGTCTGGTTCACGCTAATTGTCGTGCCACCCGTGACGCTGATTGCGCCCAAGGTAATATCCGCGCCATCCGTGTAATCGCCCGAGCTCGTCACGGTAACGGCGCCTTTCGCACCGCTGGTCGTGATCGTGCCGGTGGTCTGGCTGATGCCAGTAACGGTGAGGGTCTTGCCGCCCGTCACCGTGATCGCGCCGGCCGCCAGCGCATTATCGGAGACGGTGACATCGCTCGTGCCGGAGGCGGTAACAGTCGCGCCGCCAGACGAGACGGTATTGACGTTCGTCACGCCGGTGTAGCCGGTGGAATCGACGGTGACCGTGCTGAGCGATTCGAGGTCGAGTTTCTCGACATTCGTCACCTTGGCGCTGACCGCGTTGGTGGTGTTGATCGCACCATTGGTGATGATCGACAGGGTGTCCGTGCCGGCGCCACCATCGATGTTATCGAGGGAGGTGAAGTAATTCGCCGTGTTATCGGACTTGTAGCCGCGGATCGTGTCATCGCCCGAGCCACCCGTCACGGTATCAACGCCCGCCGACAGATCCAAGATCTTGCCGGTGTTTTGAATCGCGAACGGGTTACTCGCCGTGAACGATACCTGGGTGGACGTGCTCTGCGCCGGCAGGTTCGGAGTGCCGCCAGGAGCAACGGTCGAATCGGAGCCCGCGATCTCGTTGATGCTATAGATGTAGGAGCCGGTATTGTTGATCGCCTTGCCGTTGGTCTGGATCAGGCCGCCACCTGTCACATCCACCGAGCCGAACTGAGAGTTCGTGCCGAAGATGAGCGTGGGCGTCGCCGAGCTCTTGGCAACAATGTCGCCAACGCGAACGACGTCCTGAACCTGGACATTCGAGGCGGTAATGCCGACAACGCCGCTGTCGGCCGAGAATTTGGCGTTACCCGCATAGATGCCGCCGAAGATCGAACCATTGGGATTCGAGGGATTCGCGACGATCGAGATGCGTGCCACGTCGGCCAGGTGATCGCCACCGTTATGGGTCGAGTCGAACAAAGATGTATTGATGGCGTTGCCCTTGCCCACAGAGAAGACCGCGATGCTGGTCGTGGCGTCCGAGCCGGAAATCGTGAAGCTCGCCAGACCTTGGACGTAAGTCACGCCGGCCTGATTGTAGTTGGTGGGAGCAACGCCCGTCGTGTATCCGTCGGCCATCGAAACCGTCAACGTGCCCGAACCGGAGAACTCCGCTTGGACAACATCGTTGTTGAGGTCGAGGAACGACACCCGGGTGATCTGGCCGGGGTCGTTGGTGACCGAGACCGAGCCACCCGTCAGCAACACTTGGTCATACTTGTTGCCGTTGGGGTGTTGGATGAAGTGGGCGACGTCGCCCTGGACTCCCGTGCCGCCAGGAGTCACTTCCGTGCCTGCACCGGTAACTCCCGCGAGAAGTTGCCGCGTTTCCAGCGCCTCGAGCTTGAGGGCTGTCTTGGACTGCTTTTTGATGCGTTTAGCCATGTTGGTTATTGATGATTCGAGCAGGGGTGCTGCTTCAATGGGAAGCAATCTTGCTCAAAGTTGTGGTGATCGTATAGAAAATGGAGAGGGTCGACTATCATCCAAATGGATGATTTGTGGGAGTAAGAAAGCGAAGGACGGAAAGGTGATCTCTAAACCGTTTGAGCCATGCCGCGATGGACGCTTCGTCGCATCCGTTCATCCTGAAGGATGACCCGTCGAGGTATCAAAAATTTACTCCGCCCCAAAATGGGCGTGAAGATCGGCCGCTCCGAAAAAATTTGGCCGCAATCCCGGATGCCGGATGGAAAGCGTCGCGATCCGGGACACGCGGTGCAGGAGTTGTTCCGGCGCACCGTCGCCACGATCGCCCCAGCCTAGGGCCGCGTCGATCAGGTAGTCGCCGCCACCCAGCCCGGCGCGAAAGGCAAACGTGTATCGTTTGAGCTGCGCAGCGTCCGCGGATTGGTAACCCGCGCCGAGATGAATGGAGGTCGCACCGTAAGCCACCTGATTGTGGCGATTCGCGATTTCGAAACCGACGACCAACCGGTCCAGCGCCGCACGGCTGCGCGCATAGAGTTCCAGCTTTATCTCTTCACCCAGTTCGAACGCCGCGCGCTCGTGCCCGTGACTGTCAGTAAGCCGGCAGCAAACGATCTCGGCCTCCTTCGAGCCCACTTCCTGATTCGAATTCCAGTTTCGCTCGCGCGCTCCGGCGGGAAGCACGACGGCACTTGGCGCGGCCACGGTCGACTCGTTCGGCGGGCGGATGGCCGCGATGGGACCGCGGTGAAGCTGATGATAAAAACTGACCGCCTCCGCGCTCGGCCCGGCAAATACCACCTCGCCCTGTTGCAGCACGAGCGCCCGCGCGCAGAGCGCCTTGATGCCGACCAGATCGTGGCTCACGAGGATCAACGACATCCCGCGCGCGAGCCGCTCCTCGAAAAACCGCGCACATTTCGCCTGAAAAAAAACGTCTCCGACCGCGAGCGCCTCGTCGACGATGAAAAGCTCCGGTGACAAAATCGTCTGCGTGGCGAAGGCCAGCCGCACCAGCATGCCGCTCGAATACACCTTCACCGGTTGATCCAAAAACTCGCCGATGCCGGCAAATTCCTCGACCTCCGCGAGCCGCGCGCCGATTTCGCGTTTCGAAAATCCGAACAGCGCCGCCTGCAGCATCACGTTTTCCCGGCCGGAGAATTCCAAATTGAATCCGGAGCCAAGCTCCAGCAACGCGGCGACCTGCCCGTCGACCTGAACGGCGCCCGACGTCGGCTGGAGCGTGCCGGCCAGCATCTGCAACAGCGTGCTCTTGCCCGAGCCATTGCGGCCGATGATGCCGAGGCTCTCGCCGCGCTGCAGGGAAAAACTGATGTCGCGCACCGCGAAGAAACGCGTCCCGCGCCGGTCGGCGATCCCGCGAATCCGCTGCCGCAAGGCCTCGGGCACCGGCGCCAGAGCCGCCGCTTGTTCCAAGAGCGTCGTCGTGAGGCGATCCGCCGGCTTGGCCCAAAGCCGGTAGCTTTTCGAAACATGCCGCACCTCGACCAACGGATCGTTCATCGTCAGCCGCGAGAAAGAGGCCACTCATTCCGCGCTGCAAGCTTCGCCAGCGAAAGCGGAAGCCGTAAGAAAAGAGAAGGATTCCTCTGAACCAAAAATGAATCACCGCATCCCGCTCCGTGCTCCCGTCTTTTCCGGCCAGCATCGATCGCCCGCGGGGCTGCACTTCGCCGGTTCAGCCGTGCGATCGAGACAAACCGACGAACTGCAGCCGCGTTTTCACGCCGGCCTTGTGCAGGATGTGGCGGATGTGCGTCTTCACGGTGGGCAGGGCGATCTTGAGTCGTTTGCCGATTTCCTGCGCCGAACAACCCTGCAGGATCAAGTCTGCGAGCTCCGTTTCGCGGCGCGAAAAACTGTGCTTCTCGGCAATCCGCTCGAGCGTGACTTCGGGCTGCGCGACCTGTCGCCGGCGATACGCGCACGTCAGCATCAGGTAAGGCCGCACGCCGAGTGCGCTCTGAAAAGCGAGGTAGCGCACGGCGCCTTCCATCCAGTTTTCCGCGTCGAGTGGCAGCTTCAGCGCGGAGAGCGAGCCCTGCGTCACGACCATCCGGCCGGATGACGGCGGAAACTTCACCTCGCGAAACGCCTGGAAACACTGCCCGCACGCGTCGCGCCACGCGGCCGGCAGCTCCGACTGCTTGGGCAGCGAAAGATTCTGCCAGCCGGCGAGCCCGTGATTCCACACGTGCATCTGCTCCTTGAATTTTCGGTTCTCGAAAAGAATCCGGAGACGATTGTCGAGGACGCACAACCCCTCGGGATGCAAATTGCCGACGAGCCGAAAAAGTCCCGATTCGAATTCCTGCTCCTGCGCCTGCGCGAGCGCGAGAAAGCATCGATCGACGATGCGCGCCACGCGCGAGATCACCGTGATGTCGGTCGGAGTGAAATCGTCGTTTTTCGCGGCGCGGTAGCAGAAAAGGACAAATTCTCCGCCGCGATCGCGCCGGTTGCGGAAGATCCTGAATCGACCGGCAGGCTCGGGATTTATTTCGCGCGCCAGCCGCGTGAGCAATTGCGTATCCACTCCACCACTCGGAAAAATCGCCTCGAGCCCATGCTGCGTCGCCAGCTTCAGCATCGGGCTGCTTTCGGAGCGGATGCCGTGGCCGAGGAGAATCGGCCGGCCTTCGACGGCCTGGCTTGGCGGAAAGACCACGGCCCACGCATTCAGCCCGAGTTGCTCGAACATCCGTTTCAAGCTCTCCTGGAAACCGCCGAGGTTTCGCTGGAGAGCCAGATCGAGCAGGGACTCGTTCAACGCGGAGACTTCGAGCATGTGGCGCGAAACTACGCGCCGCCGCCGCCAACAAAAGCCGAAAAGGAGGAACGTCGGATAACCCCCGCGTCGCAGATCAACGCCGCATCGGCTTTTTCGATTTCAAATTAAACCACGACAGGATCGCCCGCCACGCTTTCCGCCCGACGGTGGTCTTTTCGCCCTCGATCGTGATGCGCACGCGCAGTCCCTCGGGCACTTCGTAGCCAGGCTTAGGCAACGGCGCCGTCGCGAGAAAAATCGGGTAGTCCGGCCGGTCGCGCGCATCGCGCTGCAACATCTGCATCGGCACCGGCCCGCCAAAATACGCGAGCATGCCGCTTTGCAGTTCGTTTGGCTTCGCCGGCTGCGATGAGACGGCATCGAGCGCCGTTTCGAAACGTTCCGCCGTCGAGACCCAGCGGCCGGTAACTTTATCGCCGGGAGAAACCATCTGCGCCTCGTCCTCGGTCAAGGGCACGATGAGCTGAAGCTGGCGCGTGTCGCCGATCCGCAGGATCAAGGCGTAAGGCTCCGCGTAAGTGCCGACCAGTTTCTCCGCATCGGGCGTGAGCACGTAGCCGCCGACTTTCGCGTGAATCTCGAGCTTTGCGGCACGCGCCGCTGCCACTTGATATGCCGCCTCGGCCACTTCCATTTCTTGCGCCGCAGACGCGTGCGTTTCCGACACGGCCCACTTCGATGCATACCGCAGCGAGCTGAACTTCACCAACGCCTGCTGCCGCGCGAGATCGGCCATGCGCAGATCGGCCGAGATTTCCGGGTTATCAAGCGTGAGGAGCAGGTCGCCCGGATTCACCCACTGACCGGTATGCACATGCACCTGTTTCACCGTGCCGCCGATATTCGACGCGATACCCTCACGCGAATGCGCGGTCACGATGGCTTGCTGCGTCACGTGATGATGACTCGGCACGAAAAAGCTGAGCGTCACCAGCGCGGCGAAGCTGGCAGAAATCAGCAGCGCGCGCCGCATCGACGAACCGCTTTTGACGATGTGCGCACCAGGTCGGGAAGCATCCATGATTACTTTAATGAAAGGCAGGGCGACGAACGAACCCTCGACGAAAAAGCCAAGCGAAAGACCGAAGTCGTGCAATCCGATCGGTTCCAGCACGCGTCCGAAGATCTGCGTGAAGCCGTAGATGATCGAAATCATGTAGAGATACGCCGCGATCGCATAGAAAATGAATACGCGTCCGTTCGCCTCGCGCGAGAATTGTGCCTCCTGGTTCGCGTTGCGGTAGCCCAGCAGCACCCGCTGCAGGTGATACGAGCAGAAACTGATCGCCTTGGAGCGCAGATTGGGGATTTCCAGCAGATCGCAGAGCACGTAGTAACCGTCGAACCGCATCAGGGGATTGATGTTGAAGACGATCGTGTTGACGCTCGCGACGAGCATGGCGTTGAAGGCGACGTTGCGCGCCAGGCCATCCGGCAGGAAAAGCCAGAAGTGGGCGGCGATGCAGGCGAGGATCAGTTCGGTGAATACGCCGGCGATCGTCGTGAAAAGCTTGTGCCGCTGGTGCCGCATCATCCACGCATCGGATGCATCGACGTAGCCGCACGGGGTAAAACACAGGAGCGCCATGCCCATCTCGTGCACCTCGCCGCCGAAATGCCGGCACGTGGTCGCGTGGCCGAACTCGTGCAGCGTCTTGATCGCGATGATCGTGAACCAGAGGATGATCAGGTTGCTCGCGGAAAAGAAATCGATGCGGTGCACCGAAAACTGATCGGCATTCACTAGCAGCAGCCCCGCCGTCCAAATGTAGAACAATAGCGCGGCTCCCACAAACCACTTCGTCCATACGAAGCGGATCGCATGCGCCAGCGAACCGAGCCACTCGCTCGGGTCGATCAGCGGGACCTTCACGAAAAGCGAGGTGGAGATCAGCTTCGCCCAGAGCATCAGGATTTGTTGCGGCGCACTTTTGTTCGCGCTTTCGACGAAACGCGCCGCGCTGATGTTGAGCAGTCCCCCGGCGCCGAGCTGGTTGACGAATTGCGCCAACTCCAGTGCGGTCTGTGGCTGGTTCGGATAGCGGGCATTGAAGCGGGCCGCGATCTCGCCGAGCGTTCGTTTGCCGTCGAGCTGCGTCAAGATATAGGTTTCCTCCGGCAACAGCCGGAAATAGGTCAATGCGAGCGGATCCTTCAGCACGTAGTATTCCTGATGCTTGAAAAACTGTCGGCGGATGATGATGTCCGCGCGGAGAGGCGACGGCACAATCGCCTCGATGCGGCGATTTATATCGGCCGCCGAGGGCGACGCGAGCATGCTAGGTGCGGCTACGGCTTCCATGTTCCGGGCACTTGAAGCGAATCGTTCACCTGACCACCGACCGAGAGTTCGATCTGGGCAATAATCGCGTTATAGTTAAATACGGTCTCGTTGAAGCGCGTCACCGCGCGGCGGTGCGTGATGTCGGCTTGCAGCACCTGCTCGAGGTTGGCGGAGCCAAGCTCGTATTGGCGATGCGCGTCGCGCGCCGCGCGCTCCGACGTGCTGACGCTGATACGCTGCGCCTCCATCGCCACCCGCGACTGCTCGAGGCTTTGATACAGCTCCTCAAGCTGGGAGATGATGCCCTGCTCGGTTTCCGCGAGCTTTGTTTGTGCACCCCTTAGGTCGGCGCGCAAAGCCACCTGGCGCCCTCGGGCCGCGCCGCCTTCGAAAATATTCCACTGACCCGAGAGTCCGTAGGTCCAACCTTTGAGGTGATAACTCGAAGTATAATACGACGTCCGTGTTCCGTAGGTGGCAAATGCATCGATACGAGGAAAATAGCTACTGCCCGCATTGCTCGTAAGATTCTTGCGTGCCGCCTCGACGGCGATCGATGCCGCCTCGAGATCCGGCCGGTTCGCCCGCGCTTTCGAAACCGCCTCGTCGAGCGGGAGGCTAAAGGCACGCGGCGCAAATTCTCCCGTGAGCACGAGGGAGCCGCCGGAAGGTGATATTTGCAGCAAGCGGCGGAAGGTTTGCTCCGCCTGTCCTTCAGCACGAATGGCTTCGGCCAGGTCCGCGCGGGCCCCCTCTAACTCGGCTTGGGCGCGCAGTAGTTCGAATTCCGGCACATCACCCACTGTGCGTTTCCGCTCGGTCCACTTCATCACTTGCTCGAACTCCTCAACGCGCTGTCGTTCCGCCGCGACCGCTTCGGTTCGCCAGAGGATCGCGTCGAACCCTTGACGCACCGAACTGACGGTCTTCATCACGACTCCTTTGAGATTGAGCAATGCCTCCCTCGACTGGAGCTTCTGACGCTTTGTGGCATTCCAAGTCGACAGTCCGTCGAATACCGTCTGCCGAAATTCGATCTGCAGGTCGTAGCCAAACAAGGCGACGGCCGTATCGGGCGACGGTGGAGGAGGATTCGCGCGCTGGCCCGGCGGCACGTCAACCAAGCTCTGCTCGCGTTGGTTGATGCCGCCAGTCCCCGTCACACTCGGCAACATCCGGGCCCGCACCTGCAAGCGCGCACCTTCTTGGCGCTCGACATCGTAACGCGCCTCTAGGATGTCCGGGTTGGCCTCGACCGCCCGCGCCACGGCGCGCTCCAACGTCCACGGGCCCGCCGCCGAACTCACCGCCGCGGGCGCTACTGCTGCCCCGTCTGCCTTTCCCTTTAGCGCGTTCGCGGCACTCGACGTTTCCACAAGAGCCGGCAACATAAAAATAAGCGTCCGCCAGCAGAATGCGTGAAAAGCCACTGCTTGGAAGCGCCGGTGCCGATCCTGTTTCTGTCGCCGTCGCCTCGCCGTCGCATGCTGCTCGATCGACAAATGAGTGTGATGCATTGTCCGAAAAAAAGCACCGTCAAGCGAAGGTCGGGTCATGGCAAATGAAATTCTCCCCGCGTCGGTGCGCTGCGGCGAGGATCGGTTCCGTAATCTTTCTTTTCGCAATGAGTCCGCCGCAGGAAAGCTTGCCCCGTTTTTCTCGGGCGCGTAGCTCACGAGTATCCCCGCAGTTCTCGAACCCCGGCGGCGCTTATCGCTAATTTGATTTGCCATGTCGCAGGTCCGAGGGAGATTCTTTAAACCTTTTATTTCGTGATGATGCCCGTGCAGTCAGCGCCTGTGCCCAGCGCACAACAGCAACAGCAGCAGTTCCTGAATGGCATTGCCGCCCGGCTGGCGCAACTCGCGAAGGACCCGCCCGATTTGCTCGTTTATTTGCGAGCGCACGCGGAATGCGTCGTCAATGCGTTTCGCCCCGTCGGCTTCGCCTACGAAATCCATAGCGGTCCGGGATTCCAGCGGCTGGTGCACGGCAATTTGGAATCTCTTGGGTATCGTGACGGACCCGAACAGGAAAATTCCTTCCATCGCGCCCGTAACATGGCGGCCGAGCAGCGGAAACCCGTTTTGCTCGCGCCGCAGGCCAAACACTCCGCTCGCACGGCCGTCGTCGCCGCTACGGACTCGCCCGCGCCTGATGAACTCGCAGTCTTCAACTATACGCCTTACGAGCAGCTTTTCGTTCCGATCCCGCTCGGCGAGCGGAGTGCGGGCGTATTGCATATCTGGTTTCAGCCGACCAACAATGCGGCCTCGCACGCGCGGCTGAATTTGCTCCGTCAGTTTTGCGGCGAGATCGAATCCTACTTGAAGGCTCGCCGGGCAATCGATGCTTCGGAAGACGTCACGCGCCTCACGACTTACTCCCGGCTCCTGGAAGAACTCACCGGAGATATTGATCTCGATTCGGTGAGCTGGAAACTAGTCAACTACGCCCGTGAGGCCGTCGTGTGCGAGCGCGTTTGTCTTTTCATCGCGCGCGATTACGGTCACGCTGCCAAAACGATCTCGGCACCCAGCGGTTTGGAATATAAATTTCAGCTTCAGGCGTGTAGCGGCCTCAAGCGCCCGCATCCGAAGAGTGAACAGGCCGTTGTGCTCCAGCACGTCGCACAAAAGCTCGCGGAGATGTCGCTGCAGAAAGCGCCGGACATAACGTCCGTGCCAGTGTCTGCACCCGAACCCATCGTCAATGGCGCTCCCGCCGCGTCCGCTTCCAGCGCCGAAAATGGGCGTGCTCCGGCACCCGCCGCAACCGCTCCGACGCCGCCTGCGCCGGCTTCCGCACCGCCGCCATTGCTGCAGCCAAAATTGCAGGTTACGCTCATGATGCGCGATCCGGCCAAAACCGCGACACGCGCACCGGAGATCAACGATTACTTCGACGTGATGCCCATGAACTGGGCGACCGTCATCCCGCTTTTCGACCGCGATCAGCGCGTGTGCGGCATCATTCTTTTCGAGGGCACGAAAGTCGAGCCCAAGCTTTCGGCTTCGTTCAAACCGATGACCGAACTCGCGATCTCAGCAGGCAAATCGATCGGCACCGCGCTTTATCACAGCCAGAACACGTCCCTGCGGCTCGCGCGTAGGCTTGTCGCTTGGCGTCAGGAATTCGTGAATACCCCGGCCCGGCGCCGCTGGGTGCGTTACGGCACGCCCTTCCTGATAGTTGCCTGCGCCCTCTGCCTGCCGATTCCCGATTCGGTCAAAGGCAACGCGAGTGTTCTGCCGACGAAACAAACGACCCTTCCCGCACTCGTCAGCGCGCGCCTGGTTGAGGTGGACGTGCGCGAAGGCGAGGCCGTCAAGAAGGATCAGGTGCTCGCGCGCTTCGATACGACCGACGTCCAACTCCAGCTCTCGCAGGCGGAACAGGAATACCAACGTTCACTCGTCGAGAGCGATGCCGCTATGAACGCCGGTAACGAAGCGCAGATGCAAATTTCACGACTCAGCGCCGCCAAGGCGGCCGCCGTCGCCGAAAAACTGCGTCTCGATCTGTCGCGCGCCGTGATGCGCGCACCTTTCGACGGGTTGGTGCTCGGCGCACAGACACTGTCGACACGCGTGGGTGAAGTATTGCGCGTCGGCGAAGCGGCCCTCGCGGTCGTCGATGCGAGCTCATGGCAAGTGAAGGCGAATTTGAAAGAGCAGGATCTCATCTTCCTCGACAAACGCCTCCGCGATCGTGGCGTTGTGCCCGCAACGCTCCGGCTTTCCGCTAATCCCGCCTACAAATACCAGCTTGAGCTCACGAAGAGCAGCCAGCTCGCCTACGGCTTGGAGACGACGACCGGCGAATACCAGTTCACTGCGATGCTGCCGTTCAATGGCGAGATCGACAACCAGAGCTTCCTTAAAGCCGGCTTCACCGGTCGCATCGCCTTCGAAGCCGGCGTCCATCCCGTCGCCTACGTCTTTTTTAAGGACTTCGTCGACTATCTCAAGGTTCGCTTCTTCTGAGCTGGGTCGGCCCTGCGTTCTCACGTCTATGGTTTCATTTTCTCGTTTTACTCGTGCAGCGGCTGGTGCGTTGTTGCTCATCGCAGCCTCGCGTGGCTTCAGTGCGGATGTGCCAGCGGCGGACAAAAGTTCCGATTTCTACTCCTCCTCGAACTCGATCGGGCGCGGTTCATTTCGCTCGGTCCTGCGGCCTGCTATCGACGTCAGCCTGAGTTCGCGCGCCGCGGGAATCGTTGAGGTCATCCGCGTGGCGGAGGGTAGCAAGGTGAAGGCTGGCGAGCCGATCATCAGTCTCGATTCGAATCAGGAAAAAGCCGATGTCGCTCAAGCCGAAGCCTCCTTGCGCGGGGCCAAAGCGGACATGGATCGCGCCGCCGCCGAACTCGAGCGAACGAAGAGCCTTCGGCAAGACGACATTTACAGCGAGAAACAGCTTCTCGAAGCCAAGGCGCAGGCCGAAATAACACGCGCGCACTACGAGCAAGCTTCCGCTGCACTCGAACTTGCGCGCGTTCGGCTGGTCAATCGCGACATCGTGTCGCCCATCGACGGGATTTTCCTCAAAACCAACAAGCTCGTTGGCGAGGCGGTCGACCGTTATGAGACCGTCGCGCGCATCGTCGACGTAACCACTTTGGAAATGGTCGTCTTCTGCGATGCACGGTATTTTTCGCTGTTCAAGCTCGGCCAAAAGGTCGATGTAAAGGTTCTCAAATCAGCCGAAGATCAGCCAACCGTCCAAGGAACCGTTTTTCATGTCGATCCCGTCATCGATCCCGCTAGCGGCACGTTCCGCGTCAAAGTCAAAATACAGCCTTCCGAACAAGCGGTGGGTGGCTTTCCGGCGATCTTGATCGCGCCCTCTTAATTTTTTGCCCGCCGATTATCCGCCATGAAAACGCATTCCGCGACAAGAGACCGGCTCCATCTGGAGTTCTTGGAGACGCGCACGTTGCTGGCGGCCGATCTTTCCGACCCGTTTGGGCTGACCTCGGATCTCAGCAACACCATGCACGCCGTGAGCGGCACCGGGCACTTCGACGGCACATTTCTCACCAACTTTGGGAATCATCGGCTGGTTTTGACAGGGAGCGACACGTCCTCGATCACGATCGATCTCGACCAGCTTCCGTCCTACATCACGAGCCTGAAAATTTCCTCGTTTGCCGACGTCAAGATCGTCGGGACGGATCGGGTTGAAGATCTGATCATCACCGACGTCGGCTCGGTCAATGCCGCAGGCCTCGACGTCACCGACGCGACGTTCACGACCAACGTCCACTCCCTCACGGTCGACTCGCTCGGGACGAACGCGGTGTTGTCCGGCAGCACGATGTCGCTGACCGCACACTCGCTGGAAAACACGACTATCTTTTCGGATGTCCACACGCTGACCGTCACGTCCGACAGCAAGGCGATTCAATACATCGCCATTCCCGGTTCCACCACGGACCAGACGCTCAATCTCACTTACGTCCCGGACGTTCTCGGCATCAGCGGCATTCCCAGCAGTGCGGTTCACATCGTGCTCCCGGGCACGGGAAACGACAGCTCGTCTTCCTCGACGACGCCCACCACTCACGACACGCACCCGACGGATAACACGAGCGTGCCCGTCGATGTCACCACGCACCTGCCGGACTCGGAACCGGTCAAGGTCAATACCGCGGGCAGTGGCTCCATTTCCATCGATCATCCGGCGGCTCTCGATCTCCCGATTACGATCAATGGGCATCCCCTGTTCGACGCTACCGTGACGACGGGATCTTCCGGCGGCGGCCCGGCCGTCGAGCCAAATCATCTGGTGATCGTCAGCCTTCCACTCGACGAGCGCACGCGCGCCTTGCTCGATGAGCTGCGGACCTTTCTTCATTCGTCGGGCATCGATGCCGACCAGAGCGTGATCGATCTTTTCGGCCACGCCTCGACGCTCACGAGCACCGTCACCACGGCGAACCCCACGGACGTCGCGTTGAAATCGACCCCGATCAATCTCCCCTCGATCAATCTCTGGTCGCACGGCGACACGCTGCTGGGCGCCGCGCCGCTCCCGCAATTGGGCCTCCTCGCCGACAAGAGCGCCGCACCGGTTTCGCTCGACCACATTTTCAGTCTTCGCCCGTCCACCTCCACCGGCCAGTCCGCGACGGAAACCACACCCGCGATTGCGCCTACCGCGATTTCCGTTCCCGGCGTGGTGAATGTCGACGTCACGTGGCCCGGCGCCGTCGCGTCAAACGTCACGGAGGCACCGCGGGCGAGCGTCGCGACGGATGCCAACGTGCAACCCGCTCCCGCAACCGTGATGGATAACGTCCGCGCTTTCGGCAGCTACGTCGTCGAGCGCATGTCCGCTGAATTTTCCCCCGGCCAGCAATCGCTCGTTCTCCTCGTCGATCCGCAGCCTTCTCGTCCCATCGGCACTCGGAAAAACTCCACCGAGATCGCAGACGATCCGCTGCAGTTGTCGCTGCCCGGCGTCAGCGTCGTCGCGGCTTGATCGAAGCGACGCGCTGAATGCGCTCGATTCGACGCACTTGCTGCGTCAAGACCGGTGGCATCCCGGTCCAGTCCGGCCTTTGGCCGCGGCGTGACCGTCGTCGAACCATCCGCCGCCATTCCGCTCCATGCTCCTGAGCATCGTCGTTCCCGTTTACAAGGAAGAGGCGAACCTCCCCGAATTTCTTCGCCACGTGCGCGCCGCGCTCGCCGGCGTCACCGACGATTACGAGATCATCTTCGCGCTCGATCCCTCGCCCGATCGCTCCGAAACCGTCATCCTCGAGCACCGCGCCGCCGATCCACGCATCAAGCTGCTGCGCTTCTCCCGCCGTTTCGGCCAGCCCATGGCGACGCTCGCGGGTCTGCGCTATTCCGCCGGTGAGGCCGTCGTCGTCATGGACGTCGACTTGCAGGATCCGCCCGAACTGCTCGGCGCGATGATCGCGAAATGGCGCGAAGGCTACGACGTCGTGCTCCCACAGCGCCGCCAGCGCACGGGCGAACCGTGGGTGAAACGTCTCGTCGCCGCCACCGGCTACCGCGTGATCAACCGCATCGCCGATGTCGAAATTCCGCCGAACACCGGCGATTTCCGCCTCATGTCGCGCCGCGTCGTCGACGAACTCGTCCGCCTCAAGGAATCGCACGGCTTTCTCCGCGGCATGGTCGCGATCGTGGGCTTTCGCCAGACGCTGCTCCCCTTCGACCGGCCCGCGCGCTTCGCCGGCGAGACCAACTACAACCGCTTCGTCGGCTCGCTGCGCATCGGCTTCAACGGCATCTTCGGCTTCTCCACCTACGCGCTGCGCCTCAGCACGATCTTCGGCTTCATTCTCGCCGGCGGCTCCTTCCTCTTCGCGCTGCTCTATCTCGTCGCGAAGCTCCTCGCGTGGTTTCCTTTCGCCTCCGGCAATCCCACGATCGTCATCCTGATTCTTTTCCTCGGCGGCATTCAGTTGATCAGCGTCGGCATCCTCGGCGAATACATCGGCCGCATCTACGAAGAGGTCCGCTCGCGCCCGAAATTCATCGTCGAGCGCGCCGAAGGTTTCGACGGCCGGCGGATCGAAACGTAAACGCGCGCGCCATCAAAGACGTGACCCGGCCACTCATGTCACGTGGCACGGACGTCTCGCCCGTGGATCTGGAGCCGTCGCTCAAAACCTGATCCTCCGCCGACTTCTTCGCGCGGCTTGAAACGCCGCGGCTTGCAGTCGCCGCCGCTTTCTCCATTGGCTCCTGCGCGATGCAACGCGTGTTTGTCACGGGCGCCGCCGGCTTCATCGGCTCGAATCTCGTCGACCGCCTCCTCGCCGACGGCCTCGCCGTGGTCGGCTTCGACAATTTTTCCACCGGCCAGGAGCGTTTCCTCGAATCCGCGCTGCGCCAGCCGCGCTTTCGACTTGTCCGCGGCGACACGCTCGACCGCGCTGCGCTCGCCGCCGCGATGCGCGACACGGATTTTGTTTTTCACCTCGCCGCGAACGCGGACGTCCGCGACGGCTGGCAGCATCCCGAAAAAGATCTCCAGCAAAACACGCTCACCACCTTCAACGTCCTCGAAGCCATGCGCGCGAATCGCGTGCGCCGCCTCGCGTTTTCCTCGACCGGTTCCGTCTACGGCGAAGCACTCGTCACGCCGGAAAAACCCACGCCCGAAAACGACGCGTTTCCCATCCAGACGTCGCTCTACGGCGCGTCGAAAATCGCCGGCGAGAGCCTGATCTCCGCCTACGCCGAGGGCGCGCAGCTCGACGAAGCCTACGTCTTCCGCTTCGTTTCCATTCTCGGCGAGCGCTACACGCACGGCCACGTCTTCGATTTCCACCGCCAGCTCGTCGCGCAACCCGACCGCCTCCGCGTGCTCGGCGACGGCACGCCGCGCAAAAGCTACCTCCACGTGCAGGACTGCATCGAGGCGATGCTCCACGTCGCGCGCCGTGCGACCGCGCGCGACGCGAAACACCGCACGCAAATCTACAATCTCGGCACGCCCGAATACGTGCAGGTCGCCGACAGCATCCGCATCATCTGCTGCACGCTCGGCCTCTCACCTCAGCTCGACTACACGGGCGGCGACCGCGGCTGGATCGGCGACAATCCGTTCATCTTCCTCGACACGAAAAAAATCCAGGCGACCGGCTGGAAACCGCGCCTCACGATCGCGCAAGCCATCGAGCGCACCGTGCGCTGGCTCGACGCGAATCGCTGGGTCTACGAAAAACGAAAATGAACGTCGTCGTCACCGGTTCCAGCTCCGGCATCGGCCGCGCCCTCACCGAGCGATTCCTCGCCCGCGGCCATCGCGTCTGGGGTCTCGCGCGTTCAGATCAATCCGCTTTCGCCGCGAAACACCGCGACACGTTTCTCGCCTCGCGCTGTGACGTCGCCGACTGGACACAAGTCGCCCGCGTTGCCGCCGAAGTCGCCGCCGCGTGGCCGCACGTCGACGCCCTCGTCACCTGCGCCGGCGCGCACGGCGAAATCGGCCGCGCGCTCTCTGCCGATCCTGTGCGCTGGACCGCGACGATTCGCGCCAATCTCGACGGCACGTTTCACGTCCTGCGCGCGTTCGACGCGCTCCTCGCCCGCGCACCGCGCCGCGCGAAGATCGTCTGTTTCTCCGGCGGCGGCGCCACGAAATCGCGCACTCGTTTCTCCGCTTACGCCGCCGCGAAAACCGCGATCGTCCGTCTCGTCGAAACCGTCGCCGCCGAAGAACGCGACCGCGCGCTCGACATCAACGCCCTCGCGCCCGGCGTGATTGCCACCCGACTCACCGACGAAATTCTCGCACTCGGTCCGAGCGTCGCCAGCGACGAAGAATTTACCGCCGCGCAAAAGGTCAAAGCCGCCGGCCCCGCGCCGCTCGCACGCGCGCTCGACCTCGTCGAATGGCTGCTCTCGCCCGCCAGCGACGGCGTCAGCGGCCGGCTGATCAGCGCGCCGTGGGACAAATGGCCGAAGCTCGGCGAACACATCGCCGACCTAGCCGCGAGCGACATCTACACGCTGCGCCGCATCACGCCCGAAGATCGCGGCAAAAATTGGTGACGGACATTTTGTCTCCCGGCCAACTCCCTCATTGTAGGAGCGGCTTTACGCCGCGACCGACGCCGGCGCGATACGAGACGTGCACAGTCATCCACGCCGACTCACTGCCCCGCCCCACTCTCGCCCGCCGCCCGCGCCTTCGCGCGAAACACCCGGTAATTCAGCAGGAGAAACACGACGATCGTCGACGGCGGCACCGCGAGCGCCGTCGCCGCGATCCGGCCGATGCCGAGCACGTCGATGCAGAGATGAAAGAGCGCGAAGTTGATCGCGAAGCTCAGCGCCGCCGTCGCGAGATATTCCGCGAATTGCCGCGCCGAATCCAGCCGCCCGCTCGGGAGCGCCCAGAATCGGTTCAACGTGTAATGCGTCGCGGTCGAGCAGAGAAACGAAAGCGCGAACGCCGTGTTCGTGCCGAGCGCGAGCAGGAACAGCTTTATCGTCAGCACCTGCACGCCATACGCCGTCGCGCCGACCACGAGGAAGCGCGCAAACCTCACTTGCGTCTCCCGTTCGGTTGGCTTGGCCTTCACCTCGGCACAGAATGAACCGGCCGAATTCCGAGCAACTCAATTTCGCCCTCGTCGGCTGCGGCATCGTCGGCCGCAAGCGCGCCGCCGCCCTTCACGGACACGCCCATCTCCTGCACGCCTGCGATGTCGACACCGCGCGCGCGACCGCCGTCGCAAAACTCGTCGATGGCTGCGTCGCCGCGACCGATCACCGCGCCGCGCTCGCCGATCCGCGCGTCGACGCTGTCATCGTCTCAACGGTCAACGCCGCGCTCGCACCGATCGCGCTTGATGCCGTCCGCGCCGGCAAACATGTCCTCGTCGAAAAGCCGGGCGCGCTCAACGCCGTGCAACTCCGTGCCGTCGGCGCCGCCGCGGCCGCGAGCGGCGCACGTGTGCGGCTCGGCTACAATCATCGTTTCCATCCTGCGCTGCTGAAGACGCGCGCGCTCGTCGACAGCGGCGCGCTCGGCCCGCTGATGTTTCTGCGCGCGCGTTACGGCCACGGCGGTCGCAAAGACTACGACCGCGAATGGCGCGCCGATCCGGCGCTCTCCGGCGGCGGCGAGTTGATCGATCAGGGCGTGCACTTGATCGATCTCGCCGGCTGGCTGCTCGGCGATTTCACGCGCGTCGACGGCCACGCGGCGACATTCTTCTGGGACATGAAGGTCGACGACAATGCCTTCGTCTCGCTGCGCACCGCCGCCGGCCAGACGGCGTGGCTGCACGCAAGCTGCACGGAATGGAAAAATCTGTTCTCGCTCGAACTCTACGGCCGCGACGCGAAGCTCGCGATCGACGGACTCGGCGGCAGCTACGGCCCGGAGCGGCTCACGTTCTACAAAATGCTTCCACAGATGGGCCCGCCGGAAACGACGGTGTTCGAGTTTCCCGCGGCGGACGACTCGTGGGCGGCCGAGACACGCGCGTTCATCGACGACATCCGCCAGCGTCGCGAGCCCGCGCCCGGCTGGCGCGAAGGCGTGCGCACGCTCGAGATCGTCGAGGAAATCTACCGGCGCTCCAGCTATCCTGTCTCGACCGCGTCGCCCTGAGCTCCGGCCGCCCGCCTCGAAAATTTTCCATGATCATCACGCGCTCTCCCCTTCGCGTTTCGCTCGGCGGTGGCGGCACCGACCTGCCGTCGTATTACCGCGAGTTCGGCGGCTTCCTCGTCGCGGCAGCGATCGACAAATACGTTTACATCACGAAGCACCGCACGTTTCAGCCGGAGATCATCGTCAAGTATTCGAAGCTCGAGCGCGTCGGCTCCGTCGATCAGATCGAGCATCCGATCGTGCGCGAAGCGCTCAAGCTCGTGGGCGTCACCGATCCGCACCTCGAGCTCACGTCGATGGCCGACATTCCCGGCGGCACGGGACTCGGCTCGTCGGGCAGCTTCACCACCGCGCTGCTGAAAGCGCTGCACGCCTACAAAAAAAATCTCGTCTCGCCCGCCGAGCTCGCGGAGCAGGCGTGCGAGATCGAGCTCAACCGCCTCGGCGAGCCGATCGGCAAGCAGGACCAATACATCGCCGCAATCGGCGGCATCACGGCGTTCACGTTTCACCGCGACGGCCGCGTCGAGTATCGCCCGTGCGCGATCTCCGAGGAGACGCTCTTCAACCTCGAGGACAACCTGCTCCTGTTCTTCACCGGCTACTCGCGCAGCGCGTCGACGCTGCTCCGCGACCAGAACGACCGCTCGAAGCAGAGTGACGCCGCCATGCTCGAGAACCTGCACTTCACGAAGGAACTCGGCCACCGGTCGCTCGCCGCGCTCGAGAGCGGCAACCTCGAGGAATTCGCGCGGTTGATGGACGTGCACTGGCGGCGCAAAAAAATCCGCAGCGCCGGCATGAGCAATTCGCAGATCGACGCGTGGTATGACTGCGCGATGGCCAACGGCGCGCTCGGCGGCAAACTCATCGGCGCCGGCGGCGGCGGCTTCCTGATGTTCTACGCCGGCCACAAACTCCAACTCCGCCGCGCCATGCGCGAAAAAGGCCTGCAGGAAGTGCGGTTCCGCTTCGACTTCGAAGGCAGCAAGGTCGTCGCGCAGAACTGAAGAGGGCGAAGAACGCGAGACCTGAAAGACGGGAAGACTGCTGTGGCCAACATCGACGCCAATCGAAAGCTCGAAGAACGGACGCTCTCGTTTGCCGTGGCGGTGATTCGCTTCGTTGCCAGCTTTCCCCCAAGCGATGCAGCGCGGATAGTCGTTCGCCAGTTGGTGAAGGCCGGCACCGCTATCGGCGCAAATTATCGCGAAGCCAATCGCGCGGAGTCCAAGGACGACTTCGTGCATAAAACCGCCATCGTGCTCAAGGAGGCGTCCGAAGCCGACTACTGGCTGGAGCTCTGCAGCCGGACCGATCTGGGCGACGCCGCGCAACGCTCGTTGCTCGCCCAAGAAGGGCGAGAACTGCTGGCCATTTTCACGACCATCAACCGAAACGCAAAAGGACGCTAACACTCCACATCTACCGTCTTTCTCGTCTGCCGGTCTTCCGTGTCTTCCGGATCTTCCATGTCTTCCCCGTCTTCCGCTTTTCCTGTCGCAATCCTCGCCGGTGGCATGGCGACGCGGCTGCGGCCGATCACGGAAAAAATTCCCAAGCTCCTCGTCGAGGTCGCGGGCGAGCCGTTCTTCACCCACCAGATTCGGCTGCTGAAAAAATCCGGGCTCACGCGCCTCGTGCTCTGCGTCGGACATCTCGGCGAACAGATCGTCGCGCGCTACGGCGACGGCGCCGCGCACGGCGTGCGCATCGACTACGTCTTCGACGGCCCGCAGCTCCGCGGCACCGGCGGCGCACTCATCGCCGCGCTGCCCCGGCTCGGCAACGCGTTCTACGTGCTCTACGGCGACAGTTATCTGCCG
>DASZYB010000017.1:0-15906 GCA_035545575.1 Opitutaceae bacterium
ATCGCGATGACGGCGATGACCGTGAGAAGTTCGACCAGGGTAAAGGCGCGCGAGCGGCCGACTCGAGATAGACGGCGCATGAAGAAGACGCGCGCAGTGAAGCGCAGCTCGCCCGCGCGCAGCAAACGGAAAAAGGCGCCGGCACGCCGCGATCCGGACCGGCCCGCGAACGACGGACCGCGGTCGGAAAACAAAACTCCCTCGTGCCCGATCAGACGCGAGGGAGAATTTTTCCGGGCGCGGGATTTGCAGCGGATGTCGGCTTTGCGGGCGACATCCTCCCCTGCTCCGCGGCGGCGCTTATTCCTCGGCCTGCAGCGAGGCGACGACGCTGAAATCTTCCAGCGTGCTCGTGTCGCCCTTCACGTCGCCGCCCGTCGCGATTTCCTTCAGGATGCGGCGCATGATTTTTCCGCTGCGTGTCTTCGGCAGGCCCGCGGCGAAACGGATCGTGTCGGGCTTCGCGAGCGAACCGATCTCCTTGCCGACATGACCGCGCAACTCCTCCTTCAATGCGTCGCTGGCCTGGACGCCGGACTTCAGCGTGACGAACACCACGAGCGCCTGGCCCTTGAGCTCGTCGGGCCGGCCGACCGCGGCGGCTTCGGCGACGGCCGGATGCGAGACGAGCGCGCTCTCGACTTCGGCGGTGCCGATGCGGTGACCGGAGACGTTGAGCACGTCGTCGATGCGGCCGACGATCCAGAAATATCCATCCTTGTCCTGTCGCGCGCCGTCGCCCGTGAAGTAGAACTCGGGGTGCGCGGGAAACTCGGACCAGTATTGGCGCCGGAAGCGATCGTCGTCGCCCCAGAGCGTGCGCAGCATCGAGGGCCACGGCTGCGTGAGGACGAGCTTGCCGCCGCTGTTGCGCGGGACTTCGTCGCCTTTTTCGTCGACGACCTTCGGCACGACGCCAAAGAACGGCCGCGTGCCCGAGCCGGGCTTCGTCGGCGTGACGCCCGGCAGCGGCGTGATCATGATGGAACCGGTTTCGGTCTGCCACCACGTGTCGACGATCGGGCACTTCTTTTTGCCGATCATCGTGTGATACCACATCCACGCCTCGGGATTGATCGGCTCGCCGACGGAACCGAGCAGGCGCAGCGAACTGAGATGGTGGCGGAGAACATAGTTGTCGCCCCAGCGCATGAACGCGCGGATCGCGGTCGGCGCGGTGTAGAGAATCGTGAGGCCGTGGCGATCGATCATCTGCCAGAAGCGATCCGGCTCCGGCTGATTCGGCGCGCCTTCGTAGATGAAGACCGTCGCGCCGTTGGAGAGCAGGCCGTAGACGACGTAGCTGTGTCCCGTGATCCAGCCGATGTCGGCCGAGCAGAAGTAGCGGTCGTTTTCCTTGAGATCGAAAACGTAGTGCGAGCTGAGCTTGCAGCCGAGCAGGTAGCCGGCGCTCGTATGCAGCACGCCCTTCGGTTTTCCGGTCGAGCCCGACGTGTAGAGAATGAAAAGCGGATGCTCGGAATCGAAGGCTTTCGCCTTGTGCGAATTCGGCGCGCCTTCCCACGCTTCCTTCCACCAGACGTCGCGGCCCTCGACCATGTTGACGTCGTTGCCGCAGCGTTTGACGACGAGCACGGTCTGGACGGTCGGCGTGTGGAGGATGGCTTTGTCGACGTTGGCTTTCAGCTCGATGACCTTGCCGCGCCGCCAGCCGCCGTCGGCGGTGATGACGAGCTTGGCTTTGCAATCGTTGATGCGGTCCTTGAGCGCCTCGGGGCTGAAACCGCCAAACACGACGGTGTGAATCGCGCCGACGCGCGCGCACGCGAGCATCGCGATCACCGCCTCCGGAATCATCGGCATGTAGATCGCGACGCGGTCACCCTCGCCGACGCCGATGTTCTGGAAATAATTCGCCCAGCGGCACACGTGGAAGTGCAACTGCTTGTAGGTGATCGTCCGCACGTCGCCCGGCTCGCCCTCGAAAATCAGCGCCGCCTTGTTCTCGCGATGCGTGCCGAGGTGGCGGTCGAGGCAGTTTTCGGAGACATTGAGCTTGCCGCCGACGAACCACTTCGCGTGCGGCGGCTGCCAGTCGAGGACCTTTTTATACGGCTTCCGCCAGACGATATGTTCCTTCGCCTGACGGTCCCAGAACTTTTCTGGGGAGTTGACAGACTCGGCGTAGAGCTTTTTGTAAGCCGCATCACTCCCAAGATTAGCTTGGGCTTTGAACTCGGCCGAAGGCCTGAATTTCCGGTGCTCCCGGGATACTGAGGTAATCGTCTGGTCTGCCACGTTAGGTGTCGGATTGTAGGGTTAAGGGAACGCGAATCGCGGCTCTTATCCCGCCGCAAGTTTCAAGCGTCAAGCGCGGGACGTGTCCTGCCCTCACCCAACGTATGGAAAAGAAAACCTCGTCCGCCGCTGCGGATTCGTCCGCCTCCAGCTCGGCGGCCACCTCGACGTCCGCTTCCGCTCCGGCGGCAGATGGCGCCCCCGTCTCCACGGCCCCGGCGCCCGTCGAGAACACGATTCGCGTCGAAGGCGTGCTCGACATCGACCTGCAGCGCGGCGGCAACGGCCAGCTCATCGACATCGGCCGCGGCGGCAAACGCCGCCCGACCGATCCGTTCGTCCCGAAGGAACTCATCCGCCGCTTCAAACTGAAGTCCGGCTCGATGATCGGCGGCACCGCCTTCCCGCCCGACGGCCGCTTCCCGAATCCGAAGATGCGCTTCATCGAGATGGTCGACGGCGTGGCGCTCGAGGAGCGCCGGGGAAAATTCGAATTCACGACGCTCACCACCATCTCACCCAACCAGCATCTCAAAATGGAGATGAAGGACGGCCGGATGACCACGCGCGCCGTCGATCTTTTCTGCCCGATCGGCAAGGGCACGCGCGGCCTCATCGTCGCGCCGCCGCGCACCGGCAAGACCACGCTCCTGCGCGACATGGCGCTCGGCGTCCTCGAAAACAATCCCGAGTGCCACGTGATGATTCTCCTCGTCGACGAACGGCCCGAGGAAGTGACCGATTTCAAGCGCAGCGTCGTGCAGGCGGAAATCTGGGCCTCGTCGAACGACGAGCAGATCGAAAACCACATCCGCATCGCCGACCTCTGCATCGAGCGCGCGAAGCGCCTCGTCGAAACCGGCCGCGACGTCGTTCTCTTCGTCGATTCGATCACGCGCCTCTCCCGCGCGCACAACACCGCGCGCAACTCCGGCCGCACCGGCTCCGGCGGCCTCGATGTCCGCGCGCTCGAGAAGCCGCGCCAGATTTTCGCCTCCGCGCGCAAGACCGAGGAAGCCGGCTCGCTCACCATCGTGGCGTCGGTGCTCGTCGAGACCGGCAGCCGAATGGACGACGTGATCTTCCAGGAATTCAAGGGCACGGGCAACATGGAACTCGTCCTCGACCGCAAGTGCGCCGAGATGCGTCTCTGGCCCGCAATCAACGTCGCCGCGAGCGGCACGCGCAAGGAAGAGCTGTTGATCGACGCGAAGACGCTCGAGGGAATTCACTTCTTCCGCCGTGCGCTCGTGCAGCAGAAAATCGAGGAGGCCACCGAGACGATGATCGCGCGCCTCTCGAAAACGAAGACCAACGCCGAATTCCTGAAGCTGATCGCGCGCTGATTTTTTAGACGCTGAAGGATTTCACCCAAGGCGAAATCTTCGAGGTGAACTCCCGCTTATCGCTTCCGCATGAAGCTCGGGCCTGCTGATTGCAGGCCGAGTCCGTCCGCGATCAGCGGTTTCGGAATTCGGCCCAAACGATCAGTCGAAGTTGCTGCAAGATCATTTCGCCATTGGTGAAATGTATTGATGGTTTTCCCCTCATGCCGCTCGCGACCGCGCTCTTCGATTACGATCTGCCCTCGCACCTGATCGCGCAAGCGCCCGCGGAAAAACGCGATCGCTCGCGATTGCTCGTCGTCGATCGCGCGGCGCACTCGATCTCGCATCACACGTTCGCCGACCTGCCGCAGTTTCTTCGCGCCGGCGATCTGCTCTTTCGCAACAACGCCGCCGTGCTGCCCGCGCGGCTTCATGCGCAGCGCCCGACCGGTGGTCACGTCGAATGTTTCTTGCTCCGCGCGACGGACGACGAAAACACGTGGCGCTGCCTCGTGAAACCGGGACGCCGCCTCGCTGTCGGCGCCACCTTCGCGCATCCAAGCGGCGCCTTCGCCGGCGAAATCGTCGCCAAAGAACCCGACGGCTCCGCGCTCGTGCGCTTCACCACCCCCGAGCGCGCATCGATCGCCGTCATCGCGAATCGCCTCGGCGATGTCCCGCTTCCGCCCTACATCGCGCGCCACGACGACGATGCGGCTGCGCATCAAGCCGAGCGCGCGCTCGATCTCGAGCGCTACCAGACCGTCTACGCAGATCGCGCGCGACAGGTCGCGGTCGCGGCGCCGACCGCGGGCCTGCACTTCACGCCCGAACTGCTGGCGACGCTCGCGCATCAAGGTGTCCGCGCCGTCGATCTCACGCTTCACGTCGGCCTCGGCACGTTCAAGCCGATCGCGACCGACACGGTCGAGGCGCACGCGATTCACCGCGAGGTCTACGAAATTTCCGCCGCCGCGCAGCGCGCGCTTTTCCCACCGCTCGCCGGCCGCCGGGTCGCCGTGGGCACGACCGCAGTGCGCACGATCGAGGATTTTCTTTCGCGCCACGACGCGCCGCTGACCGGCGAACACACGTGCGCCGATGAAGCCGGCATTTTCATTTATCCCCCGCGCGCGTTTCGCGGTGTCGAGGCGCTGATCACGAATTTTCACCAGCCGCGCTCCACCCTGCTCTGCCTCGTCGCCGCATTTCTCGCGCCCGGCTCGGCGGACGGCATCGCGTGGCTCCACGAGATCTACGCCGCGGCGATTGCCCGCGAATACCGCTTCTTCAGCTACGGCGATGCGATGCTGATTCTCTGACACCGCGCGGTGGCGGGCGGATTAAATGTAATATTTCCTGTTGCATTTAAACGAAAGCCGGCTTGGTTGCGCGGCTCGTTCGTCATTTCAACTTCGCTCTCTCATGAAATTGCATCCTCGCATCCTCGCCCTGGCGGCCGTCGCCGCGGCTTTCGTCTCCCACGCGTGCGCCGCCGGCGACACCTACACGATCGACGCCGTGCACTCGTCGGTCGCTTTCTCCGTCCGGCACTTTGTCTCGAAGGTGCCCGGCAAGTTCACCAAGTTCAGCGGCGCGATCACCGTCGACAAAGACAATCCGGCGAACAATGCCGCCGAGGCGACGATCGAGACCGCGTCGCTCAGCACCGAGAATCAGCGCCGCGACGATCACGTGCGCAGCGCGGACTTCCTCGACGCCGCGAAATTTCCCACGATCAAATTCAAGAGCACCGCGTGGACGAAAACCGGCGACAACACCTTCGACGTGAAGGGCAACCTCACGATCAAGGACGTCACCAGGCCCGTCACTCTGAAGGTCACGCTGCTCGGCATCGGGCCCGGCATGCCCGGCACGACCCTCTCCGGTTGGGAAGCCACGACCACGATCGACAAAAAAGACTTTCACGTCATCGACCCGCCGATGCTCGACGCCGCGCTGGGCGACGACGTCGCGATCACGATCAACGTCGAAGCCGACAAAAAAGACTAAGCGTCACCGCAGTCGCGTTTTTTCCGGACGGCCGAAAGGCCGTCCTTTCTTTTTTCCGCGCGAAGCCCACACTGCGCGCCGCATGACTGCCGACGAACTCCAGACGTTGATCGAGGACGCCACCGCCGACTACGCGCTGGGCGAAGCGGAGGCCGCCCTGGAAAAACTCGCGCGCGCGACGACGGCGGCGCCGGATTCGTTCGAAGCCTGGCACGCGCTCGCCGAGGTGAATTTCTCGCTGCGCCGGCTCGACGCGGCGCTCGCCGCCGCCGAACACGCGCACGCGCTGCGCCCGGCCGACGTCTTCATCAACACGACGCTCTCGCGCGTGTGGATGGAGCGCGGCGACAAGGCGCGGGCGGAGCACTTCGGCGCGCAGGCGAAGATCGCCGGCTGGAAAGACCAGCTCAAAAATCCCGGCGACGCGAAACCGCTCTAAGAGTTCATTTCAAAACCTGGGCGACGTGGCACGGGCGTCTCGCCCGTGTTTCGGCCCCGCTCACGGGCAGGATGCCCGTGCCACCTCGACCCGTCGCGAGCGAGCAGCCGAGGTTTTGAAATGAGCTCTGAGTGTGCCGAACCGCGCGACGAGCCACGGCGCGTTTGGCAAGCGAAACATTACCGCGCGCGCACGTCGGCCCCGTTGACAGCATTCGCCGCGCGTCCGTAGCCTTTTCGTCCCATGGAAACCCCGGCCTACGTGTTGGAGTTTGAAAAGCCGTTGCGTGAGCTGGTCAAACAGCTCGATGAGCTGCGCCAGCGGTCGATCGAGACCAATGTGGACCTCGCCGAAGAAATCCACGCGATCGAGCGGAAAATCGAGACGATGCAGCGGGAGATTTATTCGAATCTCACGCCGTGGCAGAAGGTGCAAATCGCGCGCCACCCGAAGCGGCCCTATGCGCTCGACTACATCTCCGCGATCTTCGAGGGCTTTCAGGAATTGCACGGCGACCGGCAGATCAACGACGACCGCGCGCTCATCGGCGGGCCGGCATTTTTCAACGGCGACGCGATCATGGTCGTCGCCCAACAAAAAGGCCGCGACCCGAAGGAGCGCATCGCGCGGAACTTCGGCATGCCCCAGCCCGAGGGCTACCGGAAGGCGCTTCGCCTGATGCGCATGGCGGAAAAATTCCGCCTGCCGGTCGTCACGTTTATCGACACGCCGGGCGCGTTTCCCGGGATCGAGTCCGAGGCGCGCCACGTGTCGGAGGCGATCGCGACGAATCTTCGCGAAATGGCGCTGCTGCGCGTGCCGACGATTTCGATCGTCGTCGGCGAAGGCGGCTCCGGCGGCGCGCTCGGCATCGGCGTCACCGATCGCGTGCTCATTTTCGAAAACAGCTACTACTCGGTGATCTCGCCGGAAGGCTGCGCCGCGATTCTGTGGAAGGACGGCGCGGCCGCGCCGAAAGCGGCCGAGGCGCTCAAGCTCAGCGCCGATCACCTCGAGAAACTCGGCGTCGTCGACGAAGTGATCCCCGAGCCGCCCGGCGGCGCACACAACGACACGGCACAAGCCGCGAGCGCGTTGAAATACGTGCTGCAGAAACACCTCAACGACCTGCGCGGTCTCGCGCTGGAAAAACTCGTCGAGACGCGCTACGAACGCTACCGGCACCTCGGCGTCTACGAGGAAGCCGGCGCAGTGCGGTCGTGAAAAACTCCAAATTCCCAAACCCCAAACGCCAAAGAAATTTCAAAAATTGAAATTTCGGCTTGGGAGCAGGTTTGGAGTTTGGACGTTTGGCGTTTGGGATTTTTCAGGAACGCACCGTCACCAATTCGATTTTCTCGGCGCGCGCCATCGAAGCATCGATCTCGATCAGCGCGGACGAAATCCGCACGTCTTCCGTGGCCACTTCAAAACGCCGCGGCATGCCGTCGAGAAATTTGGCGACGACCGGTTTCACGTCGCGACCGAGCACGCTCGCATACGGGCCTGTCATGCCGACATCGCACATGAACGCCGTGCCTTTCGGCAGCACGCGCGCATCGGCCGTCGGCACGTGCGTGTGCGTGCCGAGCACCGCCGTCACGCGGCCGTCGAGGTGCCAGCCCATCGCCTGCTTCTCGGACGTCGCCTCGGCGTGGATCTCGACGATGATCGCGTCGGCCTGCGCGCGCAGTTGCTCGATCATCCGATCGGCGGCGAGAAACGGGCAGTCGGCCTTCATGTTCATGTAGCTGCGGCCAAGCACGGTGAAAACCGCGATGCGAAACCCGCGCGCCTCGATGATGAGATGATCCCAGCCGGGACACGCCGCGGGCAGATTCGCCGGCCGGCAGACGCGCTCGATCTCGCCGATCTCGTTTTCCCAGCCGCGCTGGTCCCACACGTGATCGCCGAGCGTGATCGCATCGACGCCGCTCTCGAGAATCGATTTCGCGATCGAGCCGGTGATGCCCGCGCCCGCGGCGGCGTTTTCGGCGTTGGCGATGACGAAGTCGATGCTCCGCTCCGTCCGCAGGCGCGGCAGCTTCGCGGCCACGATGTCGCGCCCCGGCCGGCCCACAATGTCGCCGATGAACAGCAGCTTGAGCATGCGACAACGGTGCGCCGGCGCGGCGGCGGCGCCAAACTTTTTCGCGCCGGGCGTCATCCTGCGGCGTGCGCCGGATTGCGCTCATGCGCGCGCCGGGCTGCTGTGCCGATTCCGAGGCTTGCTTCGCGCGGAGCGGCGGTTTTTGCTCGCTGGCTTTTTAGCCAAAGACATCGCCATGAAAAAACAACAGACCTCTCCTGCTGCGTTTCCTCAGGCCGAGATCGGCCGCGAAATGAAGGGTGCCGACTGCGTCGTCGAGTGCCTGGTTCGTGAGGGTGTCGATGTCGTCTTCGCCTATCCCGGCGGCGCCTCGCAGGAGCTGCATCAGGCGCTCGCGCGCACCGACAAGATCCGCGTGATCCTCCCGCGCCACGAGCAAGGCGGATCGTTCGCCGCCGAAGGCTACGCCCGCGTCAACGGCAAGGTCGGCGTGTGCATGGCGACCAGCGGCCCGGGCGCGACCAATCTCGTGTCGGCGATCGCCGACGCGTTCATGGACTCCATCCCGCTCGTCGCGATCACCGGCCAGGTGTTCTCGAAATACATCGGGAAAATGGCGTTTCAGGAAACGGATTTCTACGGCATGACGCTGCCGATCGTGAAGCACTCCTACCTCGTGATGGACGCGAAGGAGCTGCCGCGAATTTTCAAGGAGGCATTCCATCTCGCGCGCAGCGGCCGGCCCGGCCCGGTCGTGATCGACATCCCGAAGGACGTGCAGCAGGCGAAAATCCAGCCGGTGTTTCCGACGACGGTCGAGTTCCGCAGCACCTACGCCTCCGCGACGCAGCACGCGACCGACGAGCAGTTGAAGGAAGTGCTCGGGCTCGTCGCGACGGCGCAGCGCCCCGTGATTTACGCCGGCGGCGGCATCATCTCGGCCGACGCGAGCGCGGAGCTCAAAAAATTCGCCGAGAAGGCCAACATCCCCGTCGCCACGACGCTGATGGGCGTGGGCGCGTTCCCGGAAACGCATCCACTCTCGATGCAGTGGTTCGGCATGCACGGCGCCGCCTACGGCAACTGGGCCGTCGACCAATCCGACCTGCTCATCGCGGTGGGCGCGCGTTTCGACGACCGCATCACCGGCGACACGAGCAAATTCGCCGCGGGCGCGAAGATCGTCCACATCGACATCGACGCGTCCGAGCACAACAAGAACAAGCGCGCGACGCTGCCGATCGTGAGCGACGTGAAGTTCGCCCTCGGCCGGCTGAATGAGCTCGCCGCCACGCACAAGTTCGCGCCGCCCGACACGAATCCGTGGCACGCGCAGATCGCGACGTGGAAGAACGAGCACCCGTTCCGCTACGAGGCGAGCAAGCACATCCAGCCGCAGGAAGCCGTCGCCGCGCTCTACGAGCTCACGAAAGGCGACGCGATCATCTGCACCGGCGTCGGCCAGCACCAGATGTGGGCCGCGCAGTTTTATCGGTTCGACGAGCCGCGCCGTTACATCAGCTCGCTCGGCCTCGGCGCGATGGGCTTCGGTTATCCCGCCGCGCTCGGCGCGAAAGTCGCGCGGCCGGACAAGCAGGTCATCGACATCGATGGCGACGGCTCGTTCATGATGAACATTCAGGAACTCGCCACCGCGCACATCGAGAAGATCGCCGCGAAGGCGATGATCCTGAACAACCAGCACCTCGGCATGGTCGTGCAGTGGGAAGACCGCTTCTACGGCAGCGTCCGCGGCAACACGATTCTCGGCGACGAGAGCAACGTCGGCAGCCCGGACAATCCCGACGCGCTCTATCCCGACTTCGTGAAAATTGCCCAAGGCTTCGGCGTGAAAGGCCGACGCGTCATCAAGAAGAGCGAGCTCAAGGCCGCGATCCAGGAGATGCTCGATCACGACGGACCTTACGTCCTCGATGTCATCGTGCCTTACACCGAACACGTGCTGCCGATGATTCCGGCGGGACGCACGGTGAAGGACATGCTGCTGAAGTAAGCGATTCCTTTTTTTAAAACGAAGCCCGGGCGATTCGCCCGGGCTTTTTCTTTGCCGCTTACTTTTCCTTCATCACGTAAACGCCGTCCCAGTTCGCGGGCGGCGGCTCGTGTTTGTAGTGCTCGGTGATGTCGAGGTAGACGAGCGAGGGATTGCTGACGACGCCCGGCGTCTTGCCGGGCACGTTGGGCTCGAGTTCGCGGCTCTGCGCGAAGAGCGCGAGCGCGCCATCCCAGTCGCGCGCGTAGTATTTCTCCAGCGCCTGCGAAAAAATTTCGATGCACTCGCGCGCCGGTGCGGTGACGGTTTCCTTCAAGCCGACGATCTCATGGATTGGCACGGCCTGGCTGCGGCCTTTCACGACGATGCGGCCGAGCGGGCGGAAAACGACGCGGTCGCCGCCGAGTTTCTCGCACGCGAGCTTCGTCGTCTCGGTGCACATCGTGTAAGCGCCCCAGCTCTTCGCGCCGGACTCCATGCGCGCCGCGAGGTTCACGTCGTCGCCCATCATCGTGTAGTTGAAGCGCGTGCGGCTGCCCATGTTGCCGATGATGCAGCGGCCGCTGTTCAGCCCGATGCGCGACTGCATTTTCCAGACGATCTCCGGCCACTTGTCGCCCTCGCTTTTCCATTTCTCGCGCAGCTCGCCGAGTTTTTGATGGACGAGCTGCGTCGCGACACACGCGCGCAGCGCATGGTCGGGCAATGCGATCGGCGCGCCGAACATCGCCACGACGGCGTCGCCGATGTATTTGTCGAGCGTGCCGCCCTGCGCCTGCACGATGTCGGTGCACGCGGTGAGATACTCGTTCATCAGTTCGACGAGTTTCGCCGGCGGGAGTTTTTCCGAGAACGTGGAGAACGACTGGATGTCGCTGAAATACGCCGTGATCTCCTCCTCGTGCCCGCCGAGCTGCGGATCCTCCTCGGACTCGACCATGCGATTCACCAAGTCGGGCGAGACGTAAGCGCCGAACATGCCCTTGATGCGACCCTTCGCCTTCTGCTCATCGATCACCTGCCAGATGAGGCCGGCGAAGCTGGTGCTGAAGGCGGCGGCCACGGGCGCCACGATCGGCAGAACCAGATGCGTGCGATTGAAGACCAGAAACGCGAACGCCACGTAAAGGGCGACCACGAGCACGGCCATGATTTTCGCGAACGTCGCGCGTGCGCCGCCGGCGACCGCCAGCAGCGTCGCCACCAACGTCAGGCCGAACACGATTCCATAGTCGAGCCACGCGATCCCGCGCCACGCGGGAAGATATCTGAGATACAGGCCCGACACGATGGTCTTAAGCAGATTGCCGTGAACGCTGACCTTCGGAACCGCGTGCTCGTCGAGCGAAGTCGGCGCGAGGTCCTGCAACAACGGATCGACCGGGCCGACGAGCACGACCGCGTCCTTGAACGCGCCTTCGGAAAAAAAATCCTTCGCCACTTTCTTGTCGTCGGCGTCGCCGCTCACGAGCGCGTCGGCGACTTTGAACAACGTCGAAAACTCGTAGTGCCTCACCAGCGGCGAGCGCCACTGCGTGAACCAGTTGACCTCGATCAACTGGCCGTCGCGCAAAGGCACCGATGCCTGCAAGCTGCCGTCGGGCCGCACGAAATCGAGGCGATTGCCCTGCACCTTGAGCGAGCCCGGCGGCAGGCCCCAGTAAAGCCGCGCCAGCTCGAAGGCCATGTGATAGTAAGTGCGGCCGGTGTTGTTCGGCGCCCACGCCGGCACCAGGCGGGTGCCGTTCTCGATGGTATCGATCAGGCCGACATTGGGCGGATTCCAGATTTTGTGTTTGTCCGGATCGGCGCTCGTTTCGAAACCGGGAATTTCCGGCGGCTCGATATCCTGGGGCCGGCGCGGGTCGGTCGCAACGAGGGGAAGCGCGCGTTCCTTCTCATGGTTGTTGATGTCGAGAAAGGTTCGGCCCGCGTAGGCGGCGGCCAGCACGACCGGCGGATTTTTGAGGAGAAAGCGGCCGAAGTCGGCGTTGCCGCGGACGATTTTTCGCATGTCGGCGGACTCCGCGATCCCCACATCGGAAAACACGAGGTCGAAACCAACGGCCCGGGCGCCACCCTCGCCGATCAGCGCCTCGGCCACGCGCGCGTAATACGAGCGGTTCCAAGGCATGTTGCCGATCTCGTTCAGCGACAGAGTATCGACATCGACGTAGACGACTTTGACCGGCGCCTCGATTTCACCGCGATACTGAAAGCGCCAGTCGACCAGTTTGTTTTCGAGAAACGAAAGCCAGCCGAACTTGCCGAGCACACACCAGAAAATGGGAATGATCAGGAGCAGCAACCAACGGAGGAAATACAGCGACTTCGCCTTGAGCGGGGCCATCGGGCGCTAGCTAAGCCGCCACCTCCGGCAAACGAAAGTAGATTTCCCGACGGCTGAAAACCGCAGGCCGCCCGAAAGGAAAAACCCGCCCGGAGAAAACCGCGCGACTCCGCGATTAATTCGTGCCGTCTCCCGTCGTCACCCGCGGCACCGGTTGCGTAACCGTGCCGGTAAAATCCGCGCCGCTGATGTCGGTCGTTTTCGTCGTGGCGTCGGTTTTCTGCGAGTTACCCGCCGGAGGCGTCGTGGAGCTGTCGGTCTTCGGAGCGGAATCGGTCGTCGTCCCGCCGCTCGTGCCGGTGCCGCCCGTCGCCGGCGTGAACGCCGTCTGTTGCGTCGCCACGGCGATGTCGGCCGCGATCTGATTCACTTGCGCCGCTACAGTCGGGGAGATGTTGGACGTCGTGGTCACGGTCGGCAGCACCGTGACCACGGTCACGCCTTGCGCATTGGTGGTGACATCGACGGTCACCGAAATTTCCTGGCCGACGGGCACCGCGACATTGGCGGTGCCTTGGGCGGTCACGCCCGTGGGCTGTCCAAACGCCACGCTGCCCTCGACGGTGCTCAACTGGAAAAACGCCTGGCCCGAGCCGTTCGGCGTAAACACAATCCGGAACGTCGTGCCTCGGATGCCGGCGGCGCCGACCGGTGTCTCCACGACAAACGTCGAGCCTTTGTCGTGCTTCAAGTGCGCCACCTTGCCGACGAGCTCGCCGTGATTCAGTTTAAGCTTCGTGGTTGAAATCGACGGCTCGTCGGTGACGTCCGCCATCTTGACCGTGCTGGCAAACGGATCCTGAAGGAATTCCTCGATGATCATCTCGGAATTCGCCCCCAGTTGGGTCGTCGCACCGTTGGAAAACACGAGCACGACACTGGAATCCTGCTCGGTATTGACTTTGGCCGACGGCAACACCTTCGCATCGACGGCGAGTGGCGTGGTCGCGCCGTTGACGGTCATCGTCACCCTGCCGGTCACCTTCGCGACCAGAATCAGTTCAGCCCCGCCCGTCACCTTCGGCGCAGCAGTCGGGGTTTGTCCCCGCAACGCCAAGGAAGCAAGAAACACGCAGGTCAATAGCCGGACCAGAAATCGATGGCGCACAGGGAAAAATTAGGGAGGAGGTTCTTTGGTAATCGCCAACTGCTGGCGCAGAACTAACCCCTCTTGATTTTGAGGGTCAAGACGCAAACAGAGCGCCAAGGCCGCCTCCGTGAGGCCGCGCTCCGTGCGCTTTTTATTCATGTGGTCGGCATAGTAGAACCACACCCAGCCCGCGTTGGGCGCAAGGGTGGTCGCACGGGCCATATCGACGCTGGCATCGAACCAACGACCCTGCATATCGCGCGCCACGCCACGCCGGATCCAAAATTCCGCGCATGCCGGAGTGAGCGCCAGCGCGCGGCTCGCGGCGGCTTCCGCCTCCCGGCCAAGCTCCGGCACCTCGGCCCGTGAAATGTGCCCCCACAAAGCGGCGGCGTAAGCCGTGTCGCTCCAGGCCTGGGCGTTGGCGGGATCGATCGCGACCGCACGCGCCAACTCCGCTCGCGACTCCGCCAGTTGGGCGCGATAATCCGGCGCGTCAACGGACATTCCGGCGAGGCGATCGATCCGTTGTCGCGCACGGTAGCGCAGCGCTTCCGCCCTGAATAGCGGCACCACGAAAAACCACATCCCGAGCACGGCGCCTGCCGCCAGAATGAGGAGCGGCCCGCGACCGATTGAAGAAGGCTGGCAGGCAACGCGGACCGGCCACCGTCGCTGGACAACAAGCGCCGCGATGACTGCAAACACCATCGCGAGCGCCGGAATCTTGAAATGGAAATCGACGAAGAGCTGCAATGCGAAGGCCAGCAGCCCGATCGCAAGCGCCGTCATCACCTTCGACGAAGCGAACCGGTCGGTCGCGCCATCGTCCACGCCGCACCGGCCGCGCACGCACCGCCACGCGATTATCGTGCACCCGCCAAAAAACAATCCGAGCCCGACGAGCCCATAGTCGCTGAGTGTGTTGAGATAGTCGTTGTGCGCCCATTGCGGTTCATCGCGAAAACCCTCGGGCCGGAATTTTTCGAACAACACGTTGTAGCTGCCCGCGCCGCCCCCGACGGCCGGATGTTCGCGAAATATGCGCCACGCTCCGCGCCACATGATCGGCCGCGTGATTTCGCCCCGATCGCGAACAAGCCCTGTCAACCGCGCATGGACGGCCGGCGAGAGCGCATACAACGCGCCACACAACGCCAGCAGCACCGTGAGCGTTCCGAGCGCGGCGAGCGCGCGTTTCCGCCAGCTTCCATTCGAAACAAACAAAGGCCACACGCTCAGCGCGAGGACGAGCCCGATCCACGCCCCGCGGCTGATGGTGAGCACGAACCCGAACGCGAAAACCACGGTGAGCCAGCCGAACAAGACGCGCGTTGCCGCGCTGACGCCGCGCCCTGACATCATCGCGCCACATACCGGAAGCAGCAGAAGCAAAAATGCGCCGAGGCTGTTCGGGATGCCAAACGGCCCGCTCGATCGCCCGACGAACTGCTCCGCTTGAGTTCGCCCAAGCATCAGCCATTTCGGGTCCACGAATCGCTGATAGCTCGCCATAAACACGGCGGTGATGCCGAGCGTCACCAGCGTCGCGAAGAGCAGACGGCGCGGCGCCGCCGAGCGCACGTCGTTCAGCACGATCCAAAAAACCGCGAGCATTTCCGCCCAACCATACCAGTCGCGCCAGCCGAGCCAGCGGACCGGCGTGACCCAGAATACGTTCGCTGCCGCATAGGCAAGAAATGGGAGCATCCACCAGCCGGCGGGATGGAGGTGCGGCAGCCCGACACCGGAGCGAAGCGCACGCGCAAGCAGATGAACAATCAGCAGCGCGCCCGTCAGCACGCTGGTCACCACCATCGTCTCCGGCCGGTAACCGCCGAGACAAAGGGTCGTCCACGCGACGTTGACCGAGAGGAGCGCGCTCTGCGTCCATTCCCACGCGCTGGCGCTGGGCTGGGGCGAACGAAAAGAAAGAGCGGAAGACACAGGATCCAGCAGAAGGCGCCGATTGTGACTGCGCGCACGCGCGGCTGGAAAACAAAAAAAACGGCGCCGCCGGTGAGGGCGACGCCGTGGAAACGGAGCGGAGTGAATGACGCGGGAGTTACTTCGTCGGCACCGACTGGATCGTCTTGATGATCCGGCCGGCGACCAGATACGGGTCGGCGGCGGAGTTGGGCCGGCGATCCTCGAGGTAACCTTTGTAGCCGCTGTTCACGAAGCTGTGCGGCACGCGCACCGAGGCGCCGCGGTCGGCCACCCCGTAGTTGAACTTGTCGATCGACTGCGTCTCGTGCAGGCCGGTCAGGCGCAGGTGATTGTCCGGGCCGTAGACGGCGATGTGCTCGTCGCGGTGCTTGTTGAAGGCGGCCATCAGTTTCTCGAAGTAGTCCTTGCCGCCC
>DASZYB010000018.1:0-3084 GCA_035545575.1 Opitutaceae bacterium
ACGGGCGTCTCGCCCGTGATTTGGGCGAAACACGGGCGAGACGCCCGTGCCACGCCAAACCCTCCGATGCGCTCTGCGCTCAGAGCGACGTCGCGTCGGCGCGGTGCGCGGGCACGTCGGTCTCGTCGGGCCACACGCGCAGGATTTCGTCGGCGAGTTTTCGCCAGCCGAACGGTTTCGGAATATACGCCTTGAGCGATTTGAGCCGCGCCATCTCGTCTTCGTGCGCGGTGAGATTGTGGCCGGAGATCAGCACGAACACCGCCTTCGGCACCAGTGGCGCCGCGCGGCGAATGAAGTCGAGGCCGTCGATCTGCGGCATGAAATAATCGGTGACGACCACCGCGGCGTTCAGCGCGGGCAGCGCTTGCAACGTATCGAGCGGTCGGGAAAACGCGTGCACCGGGCAGTCGAGATTCTCGGCGAGCATCTGCGTGAGCAGCTCGGAGTAGGATTTCTCGTCGTCGACGAGCACGATCGACTTGCGGGACGCGGGCGGCACGTGGGGCGAAGCTGGGCTGGGACGCCCGCAGGCTGGGTGAGTCGGCTGCGAAAGGCAATCCGCGAGCGCGCACTTGATTTAGCCGTGTCCGCGGCGAGCATCGCGGCGTGCTGCACGTCGTGCTCTTCCAACCCGAGATCGCGCCCAATACGGGCAATATAGGCCGCATGTGCGCGCTCACGCGGTCGCGGCTGCACCTGATTCATCCACTCGGCTTCGTGATCAACGATCGCAACCTGCGCCGCGCCGGGATGGATTACTGGAAATCGCTCGACGTGCACGAGCACGCGGACTGGGCGGCGTTTCGCGCGAGCCCGCTCGCGCCGCGGCGGCTTTGGCTCTTCACGACGAAGGCGGAAAACAATTTCTGGGACGTGCGCTTCGCCGACGAGGACGGCCTCGTTTTCGGCAACGAAGGTTCCGGCGCGCCGGACTGGCTGCACGAGGAACTGCGCGACGGACGCGTGACAATCCCGCAGAAAAATCCCGCGCTCCGCTCTCTCAATCTCAGCACGGCCGCGGGCGTGGCGACCTACGAGGCGTTGCGGCAAATCGAGCGCAAGGCATGAGAAGTCGTCACGGTGAGCGACATCGCGAAGCCGAGCTTGGAAGGTAGCGCGCCCTCTCCGCGAGCGCCGCGGCGCATTGAGGACAACGCGCCCTGCCTATTTTGTCGCAGAGCAGGCGCGCGGAAAATCTCCGCCGTCGGCGTAGGCGAGGAGGCTCACTGCCCCGAGCCGCTGCCGCCCGCGCGGCCCGGTTTGTCGATCTTCGCGATGACGTTTGCACCCGCGAGAAACTCCGGATCGATCTCGAGGCCCATGCCGGGCGCGTCGGGCACGCGGATTTTTCCGTTCGTGATCTTGAAATCGGGTTTATACCACGTCGGCGGCTTCTGCGGCGTGCGCCACGGATATTCCATGTAGGGCGTCGCGTTTTTCGTGCACGACGCGAACTGGAGAATATTGACCGACGTCGCGCCGGTCTGCGTGTTGTGCGGCACGATCGTCTTGCCGAGTTTTTCCGCGATGCGGGCGACGCGTTTCGCGCGGATGAGGCCGCCGTTGTAGTTGATGTCGGGCTGCACGATGTCCATCACGCCGTTCGCGAGCATCCACTGAAACTGCCAGAGCGAGTAGTTCTGTTCGCCGAAGGCGATCGGAATTTTCAGCGCCTTGCGCACGGCCTGCGTCTCGGACAATTCCTCGAACGGGCACGGCTCCTCGTAGAACGCGTAGTTGAGGCTTTCCATCAGGCGGCCGATGCGGATCCCGTTCTCCACGTCGTAGGAACCGTTGGCGTCGGCCATGAGCACGCAGTTGTCGCCGAGCTTTTCGCGCGCGCGCGTCAGGAGGATTTCCGTGCGGCCGGGATACGTGTCGACGTTGCGGCTCATGCGGCCGCCCATGTGAAACTTCACCGCGTTCGCGCCCGTATCGGCGACGCCGCGGACGTAGACATCGACTTCCTCCTCCGCCGTCGTCTCGCGCCCCGAGCCCGAGAGATAGATCGGGATTTCATTGCGCACGACACCGCCGAGCAACGCGCCGACCGGCTGGTGCGCGATTTTGCCAAGCAGATCGAGGATGCTCTGCTCGCAATACGCGATGCAGCACCACAGCGGGATGCTCGCGAGCTTGTAGTTCTGCCGGTAAACGTGATCGACGAGCGACTCGATCTCGCGCGCGTCCTGGCCGACGAAATGCGGCGCGACGAGATGCTGAAAAAGCGGAATGAAATCCTCGACCTGCTTCGTGCCGGTGATGCCGATGGCGCCGTCCTTCGAGCGCGTGCGCACGAAGAAATTCGAGCCGCGCTGGAGCATTTCGACCGACTCGATGACGACGGGCGCTTTGAATTTCGCCGGCAGGTCGAACATCGGCGCTTCGAATTCGCGGAGCACAGGCTGGACGTTTTTCGGAAAATCGACCGCGCGGCCGGCGGATGCGGCGGAGAGATTTTTGGCGAGCGCGGCCGCGAGCGCGGCGCCGCCGGTGAGTTTGAGCCAGTCGCGACGGGAGGTATTCATGGGGCGGGAAAAATCGTGCGCGCAGCCTGACGGACCACAATGCGAAAGGGAACGCCGCCGCTCGCGTCGGTCTATCGTTGCACGCGCATGCCCACTCGCACGACTCAACGTCCGCCGCGCGCCGCGGTCGCGCGCCAGCTTAGCCGTTACCGGGCGAAGCGAAATCTCGCCGTCAGCGGCGAGCCCGATGCCGCGCCGAAGGATGCGACGCGCGCCGGAATTGTGCGGCGGTTCGTGATCCAGAAGCACGATGCGACGCGGCTGCACTACGATTTTCGGCTCGAGATGGACGGCGTGTATCGCTCGTGGGCCGTGCCGAAAGGTGTCCCGGAAAAAACCGGCGACCGCAGTCTCGCGGTCGAGGTCGAGGACCATCCGCTCTCCTACGGCAATTTCGAAGGCGTGATCCCGGAAGGAAACTACGGCGCGGGCACGGTGATGCTTTGGGATCGCGGCAACTACACCGTGTCCGGCGGCGCGCCGGAGGAAGCGTATCGTCGCGGCAAGATTCACCTCGCGCTCGCCGGCGAGAAACTGGTCGGCGAGTGGACGC
>DASZYB010000019.1:0-10549 GCA_035545575.1 Opitutaceae bacterium
TCGGTGCGCATCGCTTCGAGCGCGCGACGCGCGCGCGCGAGGTCCGACTCGATCGCGGCCGCGGTGTCGCGCGTCGGCGCGGGCGAAAGCGCAGCGAGCGCACGCAGCTCCGCGCGTTTTTGCTCGAGCTTCGCGGCGAGCGCGCGCGCCGTCGACCCGCGCTCGTAGATGCACTCCGCCTCGCCAAGCGCCAGCAGCGCGCAAAGCGCGAGGAGCGAAGTGAACAGCGGATGGCGCCGATACCAGCTCATGCGGTGGGCGGCCGCCGGATGACCGGCGCGGAAAAAAGGCGGCGGGATTTCACAGCGGTTGGTTCGGGTTGACGACGAGCGTGAAGTCGAAATGCAGCAGCCCGTTTTGATTCGTGTCGAAACGCTCGTTCTCGACGGCGCTGACGAAGGGCGAGCCGGCGAAGCTCGCGAGCAGTTGCTTCACGCGCTGGAGCGATTCGCGGCTGACGCGCGATTGCGGGTTGGCGACATCGAGCAGGCGTCCGCTGAGCACGAGCCGCAGCGGCGGACGCTCGGGCGCAGCGGCGGCATTGGCCTCGGCCGCGGCGCCGTCGGGCGCGTCCGGTCCGCGCACGACCTGCAATTTGTCGAGCCACACGTCCTGCACTTTCACGAGCCGCTCCTGCAGTTCGGCGAAGAAATTCAGCCAGTTCGATTTCGTCGCGTAGGCGGCCCGCAGCGCGGCGATCTGCTTTTTCGCCTCCTCGATCTGGCGGAGATTGTCCTCGTTGCGCGTTTGCGCGGCGCGCAGCGGCATGAGCTGCGCGTCGAGCGCGGCGATTCTTTCGCGCTGCGCTTCGGCGCGGTGGTGGAAAAACAAGATCGGCGGCAGCAGCGCGAGCACGACGAGCGCGGCCGCGGCGACGAGCCAGGGCTGGCGCTTGCGCAACGCGATCGCGGTCGTGAGCGCCGGCGGCAGGAGGCTCGCGTCGGGTTCGTGCTTCGCGACGAGCCGTGTCGCGAGCCCGACGAGATTCGCCAGCCGCGGCGCCTCGGCGTCCGCGCCGGCCGCGCGCGCGTCGCCCGCGAGGTCGACGTGCCGCAGCGGATCGAAGCGCTCGACCGGCAGGCGGAATTTTTCGGCGAGCGTCGCCGCGAGCTCGGGCATCTGCGCGCCGCCGCCGGCGAGGAATATTTTTTCCGGGGCGGGCGCTCCCGACTGCCGGCGATGATTGATGAGCGAACGATTCACCTCGAGCGTGAGTTTCGCGGCAAAGCTGGCGGCGGCCCGCTGGACGGCGGCGCGCGAGGGCGAAGCGGCCGGCAGGTCGGACCGGCCGGCGAGCACCTGCAGTTTCAACGTCTCCGCCGCGTCGAACTCGATCCGCAGCTCCTCGGCGACCGCGTGCGTGAGGGCGTTGCCCCCGAGCGCGAGCGTGCGCCCGAAGAAGCGCTCGCCTTCGAGAAAAAGCAGGTTCGTCGAGCGCGCGCCGACATCGAGCACCAGCGCGGCCGCGGGCGCGTCGGGCTGGTTGTAGCGGAACGCGTGGCGCAGCGCGAGGACCGCGGGAATCGCGCGCTCGGCGGGAAAACCCGCGGCGTCGGCGGAGGCACACAGCGTCTGCATCGCATCGAACTTCACCGCGGCGATCATCACCTCGAGATCGAAGCCGTCGTCCGCGACGATCGCGTAACTCCAGACGACTTCCTCCAGCGGATGAGGAATGCTTTCGGCGGCCTCGAACGCGACGATCTTGTCGCGCTTTTCCGGCGCGACCGACGGCGCCTTCGCAAACTTCGTCAACGCGAGGTGACCCGGCACCGCCAGCGCGCACGCGCCGCCGAGCTTGTGCCGCGATGCCAGCGCGCCGAGCGCCTGTGCTACCTCGGTCGTCCAGCGCGACTCGTGCGCGGGATCGGCCGCGTGCGTCTCGCACGCGAAGCGTTGCAGCACGAGCCGGCCTGTCGCGCCGCTCGCGAAGACGCCGCACGCCACATGCCCGGCGCCGACATCGACGGCGAGGATTCGGGAGGAGCGCATCAGCGAAGCGGAGTTGAAGGGAGAGGTTTCAGCGGGCGAGGAACGGCGGGCAGCGGAAGGCGCGTCAGGGCGATTCGTGGCGGACGAAAGTCGGCGTCTCGCGCGGATATTCGCCGGCGAAAACGGTGAGGTATTGCGGCTGCAGGAGGCCGTCGTTCGCGGTGGCGGCGGCGCTCGCGCGGGCGGCGAAGTTGCGCCGTGCTTCCGCGCTTGCAAGCGCCGGCGAATAGCTGTTGTGGCCCGCGGCGAGCGCGCGGCCGGCGACGGCGATTTCGACGCCCCAGTATTTCGGCTCGCCGTGCAACTGGTCGCGCTTCACCAGCTCCGGCGGCAGATAGAAACGCACGTCGGCGCGGCCGGCCTCGAGCGCGACGCATTCGGCGGCGGCGCGGTAGTGCTCGAGCCGGCGCTCCGCGCCGGCGGCGGCGGGCAGCTCGAAGGCGAGCGTGAGCGCGACTTGCACGCGCGAGACCATGCGCGCCGGCGGCGGCGCGGATTTCACCTCGAGCGCAACGTCGGCCTCGAGCCAGTTGCCCGCGGCGCCGGCAGGCGCGCGGACGTTGTTGAATCGCACGGCGGCCACCTCGATCTCCTGCGCCGAAAGCCACGCGGCAGCGCCAAGAAAGAATCCGCACAGGGTCGCGAGGCTGGAAGCTCGGCGGGGCATGAAATGCAAAGGAGAAATTTGTCCGCCGCCGAGGCGCCGTCACGCCCAAACTGGCGGCGGCGTGCGCGTCGACGCGGACCCGTTTCGCGCGATCGCTCAAAACGCACGGGCCAGGCGCCCCGCGCGACACAGCCCAAGGCGGCGCGCAGGTGTTTTACTCGCGCGGTTGTCCGCGCCGGCGCCGGATTTCGCTGGAGGTTGGCGGCGGGACGTTGAAGTTTGCGCGGCGTGAGCACCGGTCTCGCCTACAAAATCGCCGTCCTCGTGTTTCTCGAAAACCACGCGGGCGAGCATCTTCTCATGCTGCGCGCCAAGCCGCCGAATCTCGGCGTGTGGAGCCCGATCGGCGGCAAACTCGAGACGGCGATCGGCGAATCGCCGTTCGAGTGCGCGATGCGCGAGACGTTCGAGGAGACGGGCGTGAAGGCGCGCGCGGACGAGTTTCACCTCTTCGCGATGATCGCGGAGAAAGCCTACGAAGGCCAGGCGCACTGGCTGATGTTTTTATTTCGCTGCCGGCGCCCGCTCGCCGTGCTGCCGCCGGACATCGCGGAGGGCCGCTTCGGATTTTTTTCGCGCGCGGCGATCGACCAGCTGCCGATTCCCGAGACTGATCGCACGGCGCTCTGGCCGATCTACGACCGGTATCGCGACCATTTCGTCGCCTTGAAAGCCGACTGCGCGCCGGGCAAGCCGGTGAAAGTGGAGATCGAGGAAATCACGCCGCACTGAGCCGCGCAGCGAGCGCGTTCGACGGGCAGTCGTGGCGGTGCGACGGCGTTGGCGGCGCATCGGAAATTTTTCCGGCGGACTTGGGGTGCCCAACCCGTGGCGCGGGAATGCCCGCGGGGCTAAGTTGCACGGTCGGCTGCGCTGGAGGGCGGACAGCCGGCACCGATGCACTCTTCTTTCCTACCGGGCCGCGCCTGCGCGGCGATCGTGGCGGCGGCGACGTTTTGTTTTTCGGGCGGCACGGCGCGCGCCTTTCTCGGTTCCGATTCCACACCCGCGAGCGTGCTCTCGGCCCGCGCGATTTCGGCGACGGAGATCGAGCTGAGCTGGAATCCCAGCATGCCCGACTACCAATATACCGTCATGCGCAGCGTGAACGGCGGGCCGTTTGTCTACCAGCCGTTCCAGGTGACTTCCGGCGGCGGTCCGCGCGTGGTTTATCACGACCGCCTGCTGCAGCCGGGCACGACCTGCGCCTACTCCATCGTCAACGAGACGGGCACGTGGGCGGTCTATTCCAACCAGTCGCAGGTCGTCAGCACGACGACGCCAACGCTCGCGGACGCCGACATCGGCAGCGTCGGCGCCGCGGGCAGCTCCACGCGCAGCGGCGACAAATTTTCCGTGAGCGGCTCCGGCGCGGACATCTGGGGCGGCGCGGACGCGTTTCATTTTCTCTCTCAGCCGTGGAGCGGCGACGGCGTGATGGTCGTGCGCGTGACGGGCATGGACAACACCGCGCAGTGGGCCAAGGCCGGCGTGATGTTTCGCGAGAGCCTCGCGCCGGGCGCGCGTTACGTGATGGCCGCGATGAATCCGAAAGGCGACAGCGCGATCCTCTCGCGCAACGCGACCGGCGGCGACAGCCAGCTCGGGATCTCGATCTACACTTACGTGCCGACGTGGTTGAAACTCGTGCGGCACGGCTCGCACTTCGAGGCGTCGCAATCGCGCGATGGCAGCGAGTGGATTCCGATCGGCTCGGTCGACGTCGATCTGCCCGCGGGCGGCTTCGCTGGCATCGCCGTCACGAGCCACAACGACGGCGCGCTCTGCCGCGCAAATTTCGACAACTTCAATCTCTCGGCCTCGTGGGATCCCGTGCCCGCGAGCAATCCGCCGAGTTCCGTGCAGGCCGCGGCGACCAAGCCCGGCTCGGTGCAGCTCAGTTGGACGGCGCCGATCCTGACAGATTTCGCGATCGAGGAATCGACCGACGGCGTGCATTTCGACAGCGTCGGCCCGACGCCGGACAACACCGTCTACGGGCTCGCGGCGGACACGACCTACTCCTTCCGCGTGCGCTCGGTCTACTCGGGGCCGGCATTTTATTCCGACGCCGTCACAGTCAAAACGCCCGCCGCGCCGCCCGACCAGGTTCCCGCCGCGCCGACAAATCTCACGGTCACCAACATGGGCGCGGAATCCGCGACGCTTTCCTGGCAGGATAATCCGCCGGTCGAGCGCGAATATTTTCTGGACGCCTCCACCGATGGCGCGAACTGGGGATCTGCCGTCGAAGTCGCCGCTCTGCAGGGCACGATCGGCGGGCTGAAGCCGGCGACGTCGTATTATTTTCGCGTGCGCGCCGCGACGGGTGCCGGAACGGACGAAGGCAACGGCATCATCTTCTCCGCGCCCGTCACGATCCAGGCCACCACGGGTGGCGTCGCGCTCACGCTCACGCCGACGGGCGGGCCGGCGATCACGCAGCAGCCGCAGAGCCAGATCGTGAGTGCCGACACGCTCAGCGCGGTGCAGTTCACCGTCGGCGCAAGTGCGGGCGCGTCGGCTTACGAATGGCGCCGCGACGGACGCGATGTGCGCGGGCTGCAATCCACCCTTTCACTGCCCAGCGCAGGCGCCGGCGACACCGGCATCTACGCCGCGTGGGTCGCGAATGACAGCGGCGCATCGCTCAGCCAGCCGGCGATTCTCGGCGTCACGACGGCGCAAAAAACCGTGCTCGGCACCGTGATCCTCACCGATGTTCATCACCCCAACGGCAATATCTACGATCAGGTCGCGATGCACGATGTGCCCGCCGTCGTGATCACGGCCGACGCCGGCCAAGTGACGCGCACATCGTTTCTCGATCCAGATGGCGACATCGTGCAGGTTGAATTTTCAGGCGCGGGCACGTTGTCGATCGTGCTGAACGATCATTCCCAAACACTCCAAAAGCCGAACAACTACAACCAATCCGGCGTGCAATACTGGCAGGGCCTCGCCTCGATCGTGATCGCCGGCGCGGACGAGACGACCAACGTCGGCGTCTTCAGCGTCGGCCGCATGACCGCGGTGAACCAATCGCTTTTCTACGACGTGATCGACTACGACGGCGTCGCCGACATTGCCGACATCGCGATCCTCAGCCGCGACGGCCACTTCGGCGGCGTGTTTGCGGGTAACACGAAATTCACGAGCTCGCGCGGTCACACCGGACTGTATGCGCCGGGCGTCGCGTTCGGCGGGCCGGTCGTGATCGGCGATGTGAACGCGAGCGGCTATGCGTTCCCCGTGCTGATGCTCGGCTCGGCCAGCGACACGCGCATCGCCGGCGGCAATCTCACGCAATCCAACGGCGCCGCGGTCCAGATCAGCGGCATCTCGCAACTCCGTTTTACCGCCGGCACCGATTCGCAAGGCCGCGCCGAACCCGCGCAAATCAATCAGGCGCGGCTCGTCGACAACGGCCGCGACGTCACGTCGCAGGTCGTCGTGAATCCGCAATGAACGGCGCGAACTCCGCGCCGCCGCCGCTCACGGTTCGCTGAGCAGCGTCGTGAAACTCGTCGCGTCGAGCGTGCATTGCGCCGCGCCGTCGCGCACGGCGATCGTGCCGCCCGCCTTCATGCCGCGCGTGGCGTCGGTCACGATGACGCGCAGATTTTTCACGCGCGCCGGCAGACCCGTGATCGTCGCCGGGCGCTGCGCGGCGTTGTTCACGAGGTGAATCGCGACCGTGCCGTGCGCCGCGTCGAGGAACGCGCACGGCGCGATCGCCGCCACGTTGGACGTGATCGGCAGCGCCGCCGCTCCCGGGGGCGTGAGGTCGAGCTGCTTGAGTTGCCAGAAACGCTGCGCCGGCGCGAGCGGCTCGCCGTTGCGGCCGCCGGTGAGCAGCGAATAATTTTCCGTGAGCTGCCACTGCAGGATCGAGAGCGGCTGCGAGAGCCGGCAGATGTCGATGTATTCGGTGAGCTCGAGTCGCGCATACCACGGCTCGAGGAGCAGCGCCTGATAACGATACGCGTCCGCATCCATGCCGCCCTCGCCGATCAACAATGGCACGCCGAGCTTGCGCGCCGCTTCGCCCCAGCGCGTGAACTGCTCGACCGTGCCGCCGCGCCACGAGTGATACGAAACGGCGCCGACGTAGCGCAGCGCTTCCGGATCGCCGAGCGCATCGTCGATGAAATGGATGCCGGTCGGATCGCCCGTGTCGCCGAGCATGAATTTCGCCGGGATTCCGTGCGCCGCGAAATACGCGCCGATGGCCTTGAGCTGTGCGGTGTGTTCGGCGGGCGTCGCGAGGATGTCGTAGCCGATGTCCGTTTCGTTGAACGAAAACAGCCGCGGCTCCACGTCGTAGTTTTTCCTGATGTAGTCGAAGTAGGCGCCGATCGAGCGGGCCACCGCTTCGAGTTTGTCGGGGCGCAGATGATAAGTCTGGCCGCCGCCGCCGCCCGACGGACGCGGCCCGACCGGCGTGCGCGCCCACGCGGGAATGCTCCACACCGTGAGCACGAGCGGGATTTTTTTCGCGGCGAGCGTCTGCTCCATCTCCATCGCGTGGCGCACGGTGGCGTCGAGCCGCCCGGCCGCGGCCTCGGCGAGGGGATCGAGATTTTCGTCGGGCTGCCAGCGATCGAGCGGCAGGTTCGCGCGCGCCCAGGCGACGCGGAGATTTTCGAGATTGTAGGCGACCTGCGGCGGATCGAGCGGCGACTGCAGGCGGAAATTTCCGCCGACGCCGTCGAACGCGCTGCCGGGATGCCGCGCGTCGAGCACGAGCGTGACCGGACGACGATCCGGCTCGCCGCGGGCGTGGAGCGCGAACGCGAAACGCACCGCCTGCTCCGGCGCGAGATCGCCCTTCGCGACCGGAAACGAAATCTCGAGCGCGCCATCGCGCGTGCGCGCGATCGTCACGTCGACCGCCGCGGCGAAACGCAACTCGACCGTGCGGCGCGACGAGGTCACGCGCACGCCTTTCGCGGCGCCACGCGGCAGATCGGCGTCCGTCGGTAAGCCCGCAGTGGTGGCGTCGATCAATTCCGCGCGCGCCTGCGGATAATCCGCCGCCGGCAGACGCAGAAAATAATCGAGCTCGGTGAGCGGCGTCGCGACGTGCGCGACGATAGAGACGTCGGCGTTCGCGTCGCCGTCGGCCGTGTCTTCGTAAGCGAGTTCGCCGGCGACGTCCGGCCGCGCGTTGCGCCGGCCCGGCCCGGCTTCCGGTGCGCGCGCCGCGCCGAACACGAGACCGCCGCTCGAAATCTGGCGCCTGCCCTGCCGCGTGAACTGCGGATTGCGCAGGCGCTCGACCTCGCGCGTCGCCGTCGCGCCCGGCGCCGTCGCGCGCAGTCCGCTCGCGAGCGGCATGAGTTCGCCGTTCACGCGCAGGCCGCGCAAACCGCCCCACGGGTTCACCTCGATTTGCGCCGCGAGCTTCGTGCCCGCGAGCGACACGCCCGCTGCCACCGCCAGTCCGAAGAACCGTCGAAATCGCTTCATCGTGGCATCGCATGCGGCCCGGCGCGCGTCGTCAATCCCGCGGACCGCGTCGTTTTTCGCGCGCGGCCTTGCGATCCGGTGCGCCGCGCAAGTCTTCGTCTTCAGCGCAGAAAAAATAGGCGACGTTGATCGCACAAACACAAGTCAGACGGAGGTTTCCTGTTATTCAGGAGACGCGTTCGGCGCAGTGTTTATTTTTTGTTTATTCTGGCATCGACCGTGCTCAAGCGAGCGAGCCTGCGTCGGGGACTTCTCCCCCAAGGTTCCAAACTCAGCCCAAACTCAATGCACCTCCTATCACGTGTGATTAAGAAGCTGTCCCTCGCACTGCTTCTGCTTCCGCTGCTCAAAATCGCAGCTCTCGCCCAAGCTCCGGCGCCCGCCGCTCCCCCGCCGCCCGCGCCCACGCTCGAACAACGCGTCGCCGGTCTCGAAGCCTATCTCACGAATGGCGATCCGACCGCACCGTTGAAGGACGCGAAGGGCAACATCCCCGCCGGGCTCACGACGCCCGCGGTCGGCACGTCCGGCCCGGGTCACAACGGTTGGATGATGACGAGCGCGGCGCTCGTGCTCTTCATGACGCTGCCCGGCCTCGCGCTGTTTTACGGCGGCCTCGTGCGCACGAAGAACGTGCTCTCCGTGATGGCACAGTGCCTCCTGCTCGCCGGCCTCGTCACGATCCTGTGGTGGGCCTTCGGCTACAGCCTCGTGTTCGGAAAAAGTTTCAACAGCCCGTTTCTCGGCGGCTCGGAATACTTCTTCATGAAGGGCGTCGATAGCGCGCCCAACACCGATTACGCCTACTGGGTTTCGCAAAACGTGTTCTGCATGTATCAGCTCATGTTCGCGATCATCACGCCTGCGCTGATTGTCGGCGCGATCGCCGAGCGCATGAAGTTCTCCGCGATCATCGTGTTCATGACGGTGTGGATGTTCGTCGTCTACTTCCCGCTCGCGCACATGGTCTGGGGCGTGACCGGTTTCATGAACGGCGTCTGGAACGCCGGCGCGGTCGTCAAGGCGATCGATTTCGCGGGCGGCACTGTCGTCCACATGTCCTCCGGCTGGTCCGCGCTGATCCTCTGTCTGATCATCGGCCCGCGCCTCGGCTTCGGCAAGACCCCGATGCCTCCGCACTCGATGGTGCTCTGCATGATCGGCACCGGCATGCTCTGGGTCGGCTGGTATGGCTTCAACGCCGGCTCGGCCGTCGCCGCCGATGGTGTCTCGGCCAACGCCTTCACCACGACCACGCTCGCGACCGCCGTCGCGTCGTTCACGTGGGCCGCGCTCGAATACATCATCCGCAAGAAACCCAGCGTGCTCGGCTTCTGCTCCGGCGCGGTCGCCGGCCTCGTCGTCGTGACGCCCGCCTGCGGTTTCATCACGCCCGCGGCGTCGGTCCCGCTCGGCATCCTCGCCGGCGCGGTGCCGTTCTTCGCCTGCACGAAGCTCAAGCCGCTCTTCGGCTACGATGACGCGCTCGACACCTTCGGCGTCCACGCCGTCGGCGGCACGCTCGGCGCCTTCCTCACCGGCGTCATGGGCAACGCCTCCGTCAACGGCAACCTGAACACCAACCTGAAGGACGTCGTCGGCCACACGCTCTGGCTCGAGCAGCTGAAGGCCATCGGCATCACGCTCGTGCTCGCGATCGTTTCCACCGTCGTCATCGCCTTCATCGTGAAGGCCGTCGTCGGCCTGCGTCCCACGCCGGACGCCGAACAGGAAGGTCTCGATCTCTCCGATCACGGCGAGGAAGGCTACATCTACGAGGGCAAGTCGTAACCCCCGGCCGGCTCCCGTCATGAAACTCATCATCGCCATCATCAAGCCGTTCAAACTCGAGGAAGTGAAGGAAGCCCTCTCCGCCGCCGGCGTCGAAGGCATGACCGTCACCGAGGTGAAGGGCTTCGGCCGGCAAAAGGGCCACACCGAGATCTACCGCGGCTCCGAATACACCGTCGACTTCCTGCCGAAGGTGAAACTCGAGATCGCCGTGGCCGACGAGATCGCCGCGAAGGCCGTCGAAGCCATCGTCGGCTCCGCGAAGACCGGCAAGATCGGCGACGGAAAAATCTTCGTCGTCCCGCTCGACCAGATCGTCCGCATCCGCACCGGCGAAAGCGGCGACCAGGCCATCTGATCCACTCCGGCGGCGCCTCGCTCGAGGCGTGCGCCGTCACCGCGAGATAGGATGGCGGCCCCTTTTCCTCCCGCAGGGAAAAGGGGCCGCAATTTTTTCAAAAATTTTCCCCAGCTCAAAACTCAAACACACTCCCTATGGCCAAACTCAAATTGGAATACATCTGGCTCGACGGCTACACGCCGCTGGCGAGCCTGCGTTCGAAGACGAAGATCATCGATGGTGATCCCGCGAAACTGAAACTGGAGGATCTGCCGGTGTGGGGCTTC
>DASZYB010000020.1:0-2457 GCA_035545575.1 Opitutaceae bacterium
CGCCGCGGAGAATGCGCGCGCCGCCCGGCTGGCCGCCGAACGCGCCGCGTTGCCCGCCGCCACCGCGCCGGCCGCGTCCGCGCCGACCTCAGCGCCCGCGCCTTCCGCGCCGGTGATGATCGATGTGAAAATTCCGGAGCCGGGCCAGAGTGCGGCGAGCGCGCCGGCCGGCCCGACGCCCGAGCAGGAAGCCGAGGCGATCGCGCACGAGGAATCCGCGCGGCTCGGCACGCTCATGGCCGCGGCGCAGGCGCAGCTCGGCACGGCGCGCGCGCAACTGCGCGACGGCCGGCCCGACGACGCGATCGCGACCGTCGATGCCGCGCTCGCGGCGTTGCCGGTGAATCCGCTCACGCAGAAAATCGTCGCCGAGCTCAAGCGCGAGAAATCCTCCGCGCTGCTCGATCGCGCGCAGGCGGCGATGAAACGCGGCGACTTCGAAGCGGCACGCGCCGCGCTCGCCGCGCAGGAGCAGCTCGCGCCCGGCAATGCCAGCGCCGCCAGCGTCGAGCGCCAGCTCGCGCAGGTGGAGGCGAAATCCACCGCGACCGCGCTCGATCCGGCGTTCGCCGCCGAGCGCGCGGCGACGGCGCAGCTCATCGCGAAGGGCCGTGCCCAATACACCGCCGGCGACATCGACGGCGCGCAGGAGACGTTCCGTGCCGTCGAGGCGAAGGAGCCGGACAACACGGTGGCGAAAGGTTTCCTGTTGCGGATCGCGAACGAGAAGACCGAGACCGGCGTGCTCAACCGCGAGAAGACGCGCGCGCAACTGCTCGAGGAAGTGGTCAAGAGCTGGCAGCGCCCGGGAATTTATCAGGAGCGCGCGCGCGAGCCCGATGCCGCCGCCGCGGCGGCGCCGCTGGCGAAGAAGTTGAACGAGATCACGCTCCCGAGCGTGAGCTGGACGCGCGCGCCGATCGGCGAAGTCGTCGCCTCGCTCAGCGCGATCTCGGAGGAATTCGACGCGACCGGCGCCGCCGTCAAGGGCGTGAACGTCGTGCTGCTCGATCCGACGAACAAGAATCCGACCGTCACGCTCACGCTGCGCAATTCCACCTTGAAGCGCGTGCTCGATTTCGTGACCGAGGCGATCGGCTACCAATATGAAGTGCAGGCCGATGCCGTCGTCGTGCGGCCCGGCGGCGAGACCTCGACGCTGGACACGGCGTTCTTCCCCGTGACGCGCGCGACGGTGCTGCGCATGACCGGCATCGCCGGAGCGGGCGGCGGTTCGGGCGGTGGGAAGGATCCGTATTCGTCCGGCGGCGCGAGCAACAGCGCCGAGCCGGCCGTGACCGGCGGCGAGGCGTCGGCGATGAAGGCGTTTCTCCAGCAGGCGGGCGTGAGTTTCACGGTCGACGGCAGCTCGCTCGCCTACGACGGCTCGGCGATCATCGTCACGCAGACCGCGCGCAACATCGAGCGCATCCGCAACATCCTCGCGCGCTACAATGACGTGCGGCAGGTCGAGATCGAGTCGAAGTTCATGGAAGTGCAGGAAGGCGCGCTCGAGGAGCTCGGCGTGCAGTGGAATCTCTCGCGCCGCGGCATCCCGCAGGTGAACCCGGCGACTGGCGCGCCGATCCTCGATGCGAACGGCCGTCAGGTTTTCGTGCCGCAGGAAACCTACACGACGGGCAATGTCACGCGCCCGCTCGTCGGCGCGTTTCCCAGCACGACAAACAACAGCGCGATCACGATCACCGGCTCGGCCGACACGCCGGTCTCGCCGCCGAACATTCCCGGCACCGTCTCGCTCGCCGCGACCGCGAACGCACTCGCGAACATCTCCGGCTTCGTCGGCGAGTTCGACGTCAACGCCGTCGTCCGCGCGCTCTCGCAGAAGCAGGGCACCGATCTGCTGAGCTCGCCGAAGCTCACCGTGCTCTCCGGCAATCCCGCGAGCATCCGCGTCGCGCAGGAGCTGCGTTATCCGCAGAGCTACGGCGAAATCCAGAGCCAGGTCGGCACCGGCGCGGCGTCGGGCGCGGGCGGCGCGAGCTCCGCGGGCGTGACGATCACTGCCGGCACGCCGCAGGAATTCACAATGCGCAATGTCGGCGTGGAGTTGAAAGTGACGCCAACCGTAGAGGAGGACGATTACTCGATCAGCCTCGACTTGAATCCGACGGTGACGGAGTTCGAAGGCTTCGTCGAATACGGCGGCCCGAGCATTGCGATCTCGTCGGGCACGACGGTGACGGTGCCGCCCGGTTTTTATCAGCCGATTTTCTCCGTGCGCGACATCTCGACGAAAGTGACGATCTGGGACGGCGCGACGCTCGTGATGGGCGGCCTCACGCGCGAGGAGGTGAAGAAGGTGAACGACAAGGTGCCGTTCTTCGGCGACATCCCGCTGCTCGGCCGGCTGTTTCGCTCGAAAGGCGAAAGCGCGCAGAAACGAAACCTGCTGATCTTCGTGACGGCGAACCTGGTGAGCCCCGGCGGCTCGCC
>DASZYB010000021.1:0-52292 GCA_035545575.1 Opitutaceae bacterium
ACCGACATCGTCACCCAGCTCCAGCAATTAAAGCTGCTGAAGGATCAGGGCGTGCTCAACGAGGACGAGTTCCAACGCGTGAAAGAGCGCCTGCTGCGCGACAACGACTGAAAATAGAACGACCGCCGTCAGGCGGGCGGAGTCGCCAAACCTCGCCGCCTTCTCGCGCCCGCGGCGCGCAGAATCGTCCTACCCTTTCCCGTAATTTTGATCGTTCTCGTTCTCCGTCGAAAAAACGAACCGGAACCGCGAAGATACGAATTGCGCAAAACAACCGGAAACGGATTTCACGGATGGCGCGGTGGCGCGGAGGGAAACGGCCTTTCGGGTCTTCGGTGCAGTCGCAGTTCTCGTCGGTGAGTTCGCCCGCGTGCTTCGCGGACGGCATCTTTCCCGCGGCGTCCGGGCGTCGTCGCTTCGCCGCACAATACGTGCGCACGATTCGCCAACGCGCGCGGAGATTTCGCGCCCCTCGGGAGTTAGCATCCCAGTGCCATGAAAAGCGCTGCACCTGGGGGCACCGCCGCTCTCACCCACCGGCCCGCTGAACTCGCGCGGCAGGACGAAGCCGCGCTGCTCGATATGTTGCAAGATCTCGAGCAACGCCACGGCTTCGTGCCGCGCGAACTTTCCGAGGAACTCTCACGCGTCGTCGAAGTGAAGCTCGAGCGGCTGCGCCGCATCCAGGGCAAGCTCGACAACACCATCCGCCGCGACGTCCAGCAGCACGTCGCCCGCTGGCGCGATGAGGAGGGCAACCTCATCATGATTCTCCACGCCATCCAGAACCAGCACGGCTACATCCCGCGCGAGGTGGCGATGGAGCTCTCGCGCGAACTCGGCGTGAAGCTCGCGCGCATCTACGAGGTCATCACCTTCTATCACTACTTCAAGCTGCAGCCGCCCGGCGCGCACAACATCACCGTCTGCAACGGCACCGCGTGTTACCTGAAGGGCTCGGGCGAACTGCTCAACGAACTCCGTTCGCAGCTCGGCATCGCCGAGGGCCAGACCACGGCCGACCGGCAAATCCATCTCGACACCGTGCGCTGCATCGGCTGCTGCGGCATGGCGCCGTCGGTCGTGATCGACGGCAAGACGCTCGGCCACGTGAAGTCGTCCGAGATTCCCGGCCACGTTGCCGCCGTCCGCGCGAAAAAGGAGGCCGCCGCATGAAGGCGCTCACCCGCCAGGATCTCGAAGCGTTCGCGCGGCAGCCGCGCGCCGAACCGCCGGAGTGGATCCGCGTGCAGCTCGACACCGGCGGCATCGCCGCCGGCGCGGAGCTCGTGCACACCGCGCTCGCCGCCGCGCGCGACGAACGCCATCTCGCGTTCTCGCTGCTGCGCGCGGGTTCGGTGGGCTACTCGTTCGCCGATCCCGTCATCGAGGTGCAGTCCGCCGGCATGCCGCGCGTGCACTACGGCCGTGTCACACCCGAGGTCGCGGCGCAGGTGCTCGACACGCATGTCGTCGACCACCGGCTGCTCGACGATCACGTCATCGCCACGCGCCAGCGCAGCACCGCGCTCGCACTGCCCGTCACGCATATCCTCGTGCGCGACACCGGTCCGGACGCGACGAGCAAGACGGAGTTTTTCCAGTTTTCCTTCACCGAGGAGCTGAAGCGCCGCGGCCTCGCCGAGCGCGTGCAGGTCGTGCGCGCGCTCGACATCGGCATCTACGACGAGGGCGCCGTCGTGCAGTTGCTCCCGTCCGCCGTCACCTACGCGAACGTCCTCGCGCCCGACGTCGCGCGCATCGTCGCCGAATCCATCGAGGGCGGACGCGTCGTCGACGATCTCCTCTGGAAAACGCCCGACAAGCAGGTGCGCATCGTCCTGCGGCACTGCGGCGACGTCGATCCCGACAGCCTCGAGGATTATCTCCAGCACGCCGACGGCTATCAGGCGCTCCGGCGCGCGCTGTTCGAATTCACGCCCGAGCAGGTGATCGCCGAGATGAAGCTCGCGGCGCTGCGCGGTCGCGGCGGCGCGGGTTTTCCGACGTGGATGAAGTGGCAGCTCACGCGCGCGCAGCCGGCGCCGCAGCGCTACGTGATCTGCAACGGCGACGAGGGCGACCCCGGCGCGTTCATGGATCGCAGCGTGCTCGAGAGCGATCCGCACGCGGTGCTCGAGGGCATGATGATCGCCGCCTACGCGATGGGCTCGACGAAGGGTTATTTTTATATTCGCGCGGAATATCCGAAAGCCGTCGAGCGCATCGACCGCGCGATCCAGCAGGCACGCGAGGCGGGGTTGCTCGGCGCGAATATTCTCGGCAGCGATTTTTCGTTCGCGGCCAAGGTCCGGCTCGGCGCGGGCGCGTTCGTGTGCGGCGAGGAGACGGCGCTGATCGCGTCGATCGAAGGCCGCCGCGGCAGCCCGAGCCCGCGGCCGCCCTACCCGTCCGTGCGCGGACTCTGGGGCATGCCGACCGCGATCAACAACGTCGAGACGCTCGCCTGCGTGCCCGCGATCCTGACGAAGGGCGGCGCGTGGTTCTCGAGTTTCGGCACGGAGACCTCGAAGGGCACGAAGGTCTTCGCCGTCACCGGCAAGGTGCGCAACGCCCAGCTCGTCGAGGTGCCGATGGGCACGACGCTGCGCGAGATCATCTACGAGGTCTGCGGCGGCGTGCTCGACGGCAAGGACATCAAGGCCGTGCAGACCGGCGGGCCGTCCGGCGGCGTGATTCCCGTGCAGCATCTCAACACGCCCGTGAGCTACGAGACGCTGCAGCAACTCGGCTCGATCATGGGCTCCGGCGGCATGCTCGTGATGGACAAGACCGACTCGATGGTCGAGGTCGCGAAGTTCTACCTGAAATTCTGCGTCGACGAATCCTGTGGCAAGTGCGCGCCGTGCCGCATCGGTGGCTACCAGTTGCTGCAGATTCTCGACCGCATCTCGCGCGGCCGCGGCAACGCCGACGACGTGCCGCTCATCCGCCGCATCTGCGTCGCGATGCAGAAAGCCTCGCTCTGCGGCCTCGGCCAGACCGCGCCCAATCCCGTGCTCTCCACGCTCCGCTATTTCAACGAAGAGTATCAGGCGTTCATCGAAGGCGGCCCGAGCTACGCGCGCAAAATGAGCCGCGTCGCCAGCGGCGCCGCCGCCGCGAATGCCCCTGCCGTCGCGCCGGCCCGCCCGCTCGTCGCCCCGCTGCCCACCGGAAACGGAGGCGCCATATGATCCGCGCGCGCATCAACCAGATCGACGTCGAGGTCGCCGAAGGCACGAGCATCCTCGCCGCCGCCCGCGGCGTGCAGGTGAAGATCCCGACGCTCTGCAAGCACAAGGATCTCCTCCCGACCGCCGCCTGCGGCATCTGCATCGTCCGGAACAAGGGCGGCAACAAACTCATCCGCGCCTGCTGCACGCCGCTCGAGAACGGCATGGAGATCACGACGCACGATCGCGAGATCGTCGATGTCCGCCGCTCCACGCTCGAGCTCATCCTCTCGAATCATCCACAGGCCTGCCTCACGTGCGGACGCAACGGCGAGTGCGAGCTCCAGTCGCTCGCGGCCGACTTCAACATCCCGCTCGAGTCGATCAAGCGCTACGTGAAGGACGTGCCGCGCGACTGCTCCACCGGCTCGATCATCATCGATTTCCAGAAGTGCATCAAATGCGGCCGCTGCATCCAGGTCTGCCAGGAGATGCAAAACGTCTGGGCGCTCTCCTTCCTCGACCGCGGCATCAACACCCGCATGGCGCCCGCCGGCGACATCACGCTCGCCGAATCGCCGTGCGTGAAATGCGGCCAGTGCTCCGCCCACTGCCCGACCGGCGCGATCGTCGAGAACGACGAGACGCCGCTCGTCTGGGAGGCGCTGCACGATCCGAACAAGATCTGCGTCGTCCAGATCGCGCCGAGCGTGCGCGTGACCGTCGGCGAATCGTTCGGCCTGCCGCCCGGCACGAACCTCACGAAGAAACTCTACGCCGCGCTCCGGCGGCTCGGGTTCGCCGCGGTGTTCGACACGAATTTCTCCGCCGACCTCACGATCGTCGAGGAGGCGAGCGAGTTCATCGAACGCTTCGTCCACCAGCGCGGCCAGCTCCCGCTCATCACTTCGTGCTGCCCGTCGTGGACCGACTTCATGGAGAAGCGGCACTACGATTTCATCGACAACTTCTCCACCGCCAAGTCCCCGCAGCAGATGCTCGGCGTGCTGGCGAAAACCTACTACGCGCAGAAGCTCGGACTCGATCCGGCGAAGATCTTCGTCGTCTCGATCATGCCGTGCACCGCGAAGAAATATGAGCTCTCGCGCACGGAGGAGATGTATGCCTCGGGCTTCAAGGACGTCGATGTCGCGCTCACCACGCGCGAGCTCGCGCGGATGTTGAAGCAGTCCGGCATCGATTTCCTCAACCTCGCCGACGGCGCACCCGACTCGATGCTCGGCGACTACACCGGCGCCGGCACGATCTTCGGCGCGACCGGCGGCGTGATGGAAGCGGCTCTGCGCACCGCGTATTTTTACGCGACCGGGAAAAAATTGGCCAAGGTCGAGGTCGAGGCCGTGCGCGGACTCGACGGCGTGAAGGAAGGCACGATCGACATCGCCGGCACGCCGGTGCGCGTTGCCGTCGCGCATGGCCTCGCGAATGTCGAGCAGGTGCTCGACCGCGTGCGCGCCGCGCGCAAGGCCGGCACGGACACGCCGTATCATTTCATCGAAGTGATGGCCTGCCCCGGCGGCTGCATCGGCGGCGGCGGCCAGCCCTACGGCGTCGACAACGAGCGCCGCAAGCTCCGCATCGCCGGCCTCTACGCGGACGATCGCGACTGCGCGATTCGTTGTTCGCACGACAATCCCGAGGTGATCCGCGTCTACGACGAATTCCTCGGCCAGCCGCTCGGCGCGCGCGCGCACGAGCTCCTGCACACCCGCTACACCGCGCGACCTTTGTATAAGCGTTAGCCAGAACTCGCGGCGCCGCGTCCCGCGCGGCGTGCGACCCTCAACATGCCGAATGATATCCAGTCCAACTCCTGAAAACCAAGGCCGCCCTGCCGGCGATGTTTCCGCGCCCCCAGCGCCGCAGAAGGCCGCACCGAAACCCAGCTCCACCCCAGCTCCCTTTTCCCGCGTCTCGCACATCCTGGAGAAACACGGGCGGAAGCCGTCGCGGCTCGTCCCGATTCTGCAGGAAGTCCAGGAGGAATACCGCTACCTGCCGTCCGAGGTCCTCTCGTTCGTCGCACGGTCGTTGAATGTCGCGCCCGCCCGCGTGTTCGGCGTCGCGACGTTCTACGCGCACTTCGCGATCAAGCCGAAGGGCAGGCACCTCGTCCGTCTCTGCGACGGCACCGCGTGCCACGTGAAGGATTCGGTGCCGATCCTCGACGCGATCCGCGCGAAGCTCGGCGTCGACGCAAAGCAGCCGACGTCGCGCGACCTGTTGTTCACCGTCGAGACCGTCGCGTGCCTCGGTGCGTGCGGCCTCGCGCCGGTCGTCGTCATCGACGACCAGGTCCACGGCGCGATGACGCCGGAAAAAGCCTGCGCCGCGCTCGACGCGGTGATCGCGAAAGAAAAGGAGGTCGCATCATGATCGGTCCCTCTGATGAAGGTAGAAACGCGCCGGCCGCGCGTCCGCGGACGAGCGAGCCGCCCGTCCCTACCGCACCAAACTCGTCGCAACGCCGCGTGATCGTCTGCGCCGGCACCGGCTGCGTCGCCAACGGCAGCTATAAAGTGTTCGAGGCGTTCGCCGCGCAGATCAAGGCGGCGGCGATCGACATCACGACGGAATTTCGTCCCGAGGACGCCGCCCACGCGCATGCGCCGCTGCGGCTCAACCAGAGCGGTTGCCAGGGCTTCTGCCAGATGGGCCCGCTCGTCACGATCCTGCCGGAAAACATCCTCTACACGCGCGTGAAACTCGAGGACGTCGCCGAGATCGTCGCGCAGACGCTCGTCGGCCGAGAAATCGTGAAGCGCCTGCTCTACGTCGATCCCGCGACGAAGAAGCCGTGCCGCGGCGTCGAGGAGATTCCGTTTTACCAACGGCAGCAGCGTTTCGTGCTCCGCGAGTGCGGCACGATCGATCCTGAGAGCATCGAGGAATACATCGCGCACGGCGGCTACGCGGCCGCGCGCAAGGCGATCACCGCGATGACGCCCGAGGGAATCTGCCAGGAGATTTTGAAATCGGGCCTGCGCGGCCGCGGCGGCGGCGGTTTCCCGACCGGCCGCAAATGGGAAGCAGCCCGCACGCAGAAGAGCGCGAAGAAATACGTCATCTGCAACGCCGACGAGGGCGACCCCGGCGCGTTCATGAATCGCAGCGTGATGGAGGGCAACCCGCACTCCGTCCTCGAAGGCCTGATGATCGCCGCGCGCGGCATCGGCGCCGACGAGACGTTGATCTACGTGCGCACCGAGTATCCGCTCGCCGTCGCGCGCATGAAGCAGGCGGTGAAGGATGCGCAGCGCATGGGTTTTCTCGGCGCCAGCGCATTCGGCTCCGGCCAGACGCTGAACTGCGAAGTGATGGAAGGCGCCGGCGCGTTCGTCTGCGGCGAGGAGACCGCGATGATCGCGTCGATCGAAGGCCATCGCGGCATGCCGCGGCCGAAGCCGCCGTTCCCCGCGCAGAGCGGGCTCTGGGGCAAGCCGACGATAATCAACAACGTCGAGACGCTCGCCCACTGCGTGCGCATCATCAACGAAGGCGCGGAGAGTTTTAAAAAACTCGGCGCACCGACCTCGCCCGGCACGAAGACCTTCGCGCTCACGGGCCACGTCGCCAACACCGGACTGATCGAGGTGCCCTTCGGCACGACGCTGCGCGAGGTCGTCATCAACATCGGCGGCGGGATCACCGACCGCCGCGGCAAAATCGCCGCGAGCAATTTCAAGGCCGTGCAGATCGGCGGGCCGTCGGGTGGCTGCCTCACGAGCGAGCACCTCGACCTGCCGCTCGACTACGATTCGCTCCGCGGCGCCGGCGCGATGGTCGGCTCCGGCGGGCTCGTCGCGATGAACCAGAAGACTTGCATGGTCAGCATCGCGCGTTTCTTCATGGATTTCACGCAGCGCGAAAGCTGCGGCAAGTGCGTCCTCTGCCGCGAAGGCACGCGCCAGATGCTCGCGCTGCTCGACGACATCATCGAAGGCCGCGCGACGGGCGAGACGCTCGTCCTCCTCGAGAAACTCGCGAAGGCCGTGCAAAAAGGCTCGCTCTGCGGCCTCGGCAAGACCGCACCGAATCCCGTGCTGTCGACCTTGCGCTACTTCCGCGAGGAATACGACGCGCACGTCTTCCACAAGTGCTGCCCGACCGGCCAGTGCAAGGCCCTCGCCAAGCCGAGCATCGATCCCGCGAAGTGCAAAGGCTGCCAGGCCTGCGCGAAAAAGTGCCCCGTCGGCGCGATCAGCGGCGAGCGCAAGCAGCCGCACGAAATCGATCCCGCGAAATGCACCGCCTGCGGCACCTGCGCCGACGCGTGCAAATTCGACGCCGTCATCGGCGTGTGACGAACCCAGCCCAGCACAAAAATTCCACCGCCGTCGTAGGGCGTCTGTCTTGCAGCCGCCGTCGCCCGCAGACCACCCACGCGGCGTCGGCAAGGCACACGCCCTGCACCAATCCGCTTCATGACCACTTCCATTCCTCCCCTCACCAAGACGCTCACGATCGACGGCCTCGCCGTCTCGATCAACGGCGAGCGCAATCTCCTCGAGCTGATTCGCAAGGCCGACATCGACCTCCCGACGTTCTGTTATCATTCCGATCTCAGCGTCTACGGCGCGTGCCGGCTCTGCCTCGTCGACATCGACGGCCGCGGCATTCAGAGCGCGTGCTCCACGCCGCCCGAGCCCGGCCTGAAGGTCCGCACGCACACCGAGGAGATTCGCGAGATTCGCAAGATCGCGATCGAGCTCCTGCTCGCGAATCACGACCAGCAGTGCCCGACGTGCCTCAAGAGCAACTCGTGCCAGCTCAAGTCCGTCGCCCGCCAGCTCGGCGTGGATCAGATTCGTTTCAAGCGCGTCCACGAGCCCGAGCCGCTCGACACCTCGTCCGTCTCGCTGCTGCGCGATCCGAACAAGTGCATCCTCTGCGGCGACTGCGTGCGCTTCTGCGCCGAGGTGCAGAGCGTCGGCGCGATCGACTTCGCCTATCGTGGCCACGACGCCGCCGTGCTGCCCGCGTTCGGCAACGGCCTCGGCGAGGGCGAATGCATCAACTGCGGCCAGTGCGCCGCCGTTTGCACGACGGGTGCGCTCACGCCGCGGCCCGAGATCGACCAGGTCTGGGCCGCGCTCAACGACCCGACGAAATTTGTCGTCGCGCAGGTTGCGCCCGCCGTCCGCGTCGCCATCGGCGAGGAATTCGGCCTCGAGCCCGGCACCGCGACGAGCGGCCAGATGGTCGCCGCGCTCAAGCGCCTCGGCTTCGAGCGTGTTTACGACACGTCGTTCGCCGCCGATCTCACCGTCGTCGAGGAGGCCAACGAGTTTCTGAAACGCAAAGCGAAGGGCGAAAAACTTCCGCAGTTCACGAGCTGCTGCCCCGGGTGGGTGAAGTTCGCCGAGCAGTATTTCCCCGACCTGCTCCCGAATCTCTCCTCGTGCAAGTCGCCGCAGCAGATGCTCGGCGCCGTCTGCAAGGAACTGCTCCCCGCCGAGCTCGGCCGCGCGAAGCAGGACATCGTCATCGTGTCGATCATGCCGTGCACCGCGAAGAAATTCGAAGCGAAGCGGCCCGAGTTCGCGCGCGACGGCGCGCCGGATGTCGACCACGTGCTCACCACGCAGGAGCTCGCGCGCATGATCCACGAAGCCGGCCTGCGCTACACGAAGCTGCCCGCCGAATCCTACGACATGCCGATGGGCTTCAAGACCGGCGCCGGCGTAATCTTCGGCAACTCCGGCGGCGTGAGCGAAGCCGTGCTCCGCTACGCCGCGGAAAAAATCAGCGGCGAGAAACTGCGCAGCCCCGACTTCCATGCGGTGCGCGGCGAGGACGGCCTGCGGCTCGCCACGATCGAGATCGAGGGCGTCACGTTGAAGCTCGCCGTCGTCCACGGTTTGAAAAACGCGCGCGCCCTCGCCGACAAGGTCCGCAAAGGCAAAACCGACCTCGACCTCATCGAGGTCATGGCGTGTCCCGGCGGCTGCATCGGCGGCGCCGGCCAGCCCGTCTCGCGCGACACGAACGTCCGCCGCCAGCGCACGCGCGGCATCTACGACGTCGATAAAAATCTCGATCTCCACAAATCGCAGGAGAACCACTTCGTCACCGAAGTCTACGCGCGCCACCTCGGCGAAATCGGCGGCAAGCGCGCGCACCAGCTCCTGCACACCTGCTACGTGCCGCGCCCGCCCTGCGAGCCCGCGTCCGCTCCCGCGCCGGGCGGCCCGCATTAGGCGCGATCGCCCCTTCCGCTCACTCGTGCGCGCGAACTCATCCTCCGCACCGATTCTCGGCGCCTTCTTTGCACCGGCCCGCGTCACACCCCTGACCCGAACCGGCGCGCGACCGCGCTGACTTTCGCCAACGCTGCAGGATGCCCGCTTCGCGCCGCGCGGGTGGGCGGTTGCCGGGGCGCCGTGCGCGCGTGTAAGCCGGCGCACTACGCGGCGCCACACTTCGGCCGCGCAAGAAATGCACCGCCTTCCGCAAGCGGTGCAGAGGGCATCGCGGCGCTTTTCGGGTATAAAAACTCGGCGCCATCCGTCGCCGAAAACTCGCCGTTCCCGAACATGCAACGCGCTTCCATTTTCCTTCTCGTGCTGGCGATTTTCGCCCGCGGCGCCGAACCGCGCTCGACGGCAACGGCCGACGCGCCGGTGACGCTGCCCGATTTCTTCGTCAGTTCCGACCGCGTCGGCGCGCTCGAGCTCGTCGTGCCGCGCGGCGATCTGCGTCCGCCCGAGCCCAACCTCGGCCAGGAACTGCTCGCGCTGCCCGGCGTCTACGGCCACGCGCGCGCCGCCGATGCGATGGAGCCGAATCTCCGCGGTCTCGGCTTCGATCGCGTCGCCACGACGATCAACGGCATCCCGCTGCTCAACGCGTCGCCCGAGCGCACCAACTCGCCCGTCGTGATCCTCGGGCCCGCGGCCGTCGGCGATGTCGTCGTCACCAAAGCGCTGCCGTCCGTCACGCTCGGACCCGCGACAACCGGCGGCCGCATCGCGTTGAACACCGAGGAGCGTGACGCCGAAGCCGACACCGCGCCGTTCCGCGCCTCGCTCAACCTCACCTACAACGGCGCGCGCGACGGCTTCACCAGCCGCGGTCGCTTCGCCACCGTCGCGGGCTCGTGGGAGGCCGACGCGACATTTTTCCGCAACGACCTCGGCGACTACACCGCACCCGACGGCCGCGTCGTCGCCGCGCGACTCGACGAATCGGGCGCCTCGCTCGCGCTCGGCTGGCACGACGCGCAGCATCGCGTGCGCGCGGAGTTGCTCCAGCGCCGATTGCGTTTGCAGGAAGCGGTCTCCCTTCCGCTCGACGGCAAGAACACGGATTCGCAGGTCTTCACGTTCAACGACCGCTGGACGATCGAGCACGGCGCTCTGGAAAAAATCGAGTGGCGCGTCGGGCACACGTTCACCGATCCCTACATCACGAGCGAGGACCGCAAAGCCCCGTCGCTCACTTCCGCGCAGGCGACCGCGCGCTCCACCGCCGCGGGCGTCGAATCGTTCTGGCGCACCGGCGATCGCGGCACGCTCGCGCTCGGTGGCGACTGGTCGGACCAAAATCGTCGCGCGGTGCGCACGACCGCCGCGGGCCAGGACTTCATCTGGCCCGGCGCCGTCTACGAAGACGCCGGACTTTTCGCCGAGTGGAACCGCACGCTCGACGCCGCCTGGAATCTCCGGCTCGGCGCGCGCGCCGACGACGTGCGCAGCGACGCGCGCGACGCCGACAAACCCGCGCTCGGCCGGCCGATCCGCGAGCAATTCGTCCTCTACAACGGCCCCGCCGCCGCCGCGGTCGCGCGCGAAGATTTCGCCGGCGCGATCAATGCACTGTTGAAGTGGACGCCGCGCCGCGAGCTCAGCGCCTTCGTCGGCGCCGGTGTCGGCGACCAGCCCGCGCAGGCGATGGAGCGCTACCGCGCCATGCTCAACGCCCTCGGCGGCGATGGCCACGGTGGCAACGCCGTCGAGCTCGGCAACCCCGCGCTGCGCACCGAACGCAAATGGGCGCTCGAAGCCGGCGGCGCGTGGAAAGGCGCGGCGGCCGAGATCGAGGCGACGTTTTATTATTACCGCGTCGACAATTTCATTTTGCGCACGCCGATCGGAAAAACGCTGCCGCCGCTGGCGAGCATGGTCGTCTTCGGCTACCGCAACATCGACGCCGAACTTTACGGCGGCGAATTCGGCGTCGCGTTGAAGCCGACGCGCCAGCTCAGCCTGCCGCTGACGTTCGCCGTCGCGGAAGGTCGCAACCGCACGACCGGCGTCGGGCTCTCCGAGATTCCGCCGTGGGAGGTGACGCTCGCGGCGCGTTATCGTTCCGAGGCAAAAAAATTTCCGCTCTGGGCCGAGTTCGGCGCGCGGGTCGTCGGCGCGAAATCCAATCCCGCGCCGCTCGACAATCCGCTCTTCGCCACGGCCGGCGGCTTCGCGCTCTGGCATGCGCGCGCCGGCATGCCGCTCGGCCGGCATCTCCGGCTCGAAGGCGGCTTCGAAAATATTTTCAACCACCGCTACACGGAATACCTCTCGCCGCCCGTCGCGCCCTTCAAGCCCGCCAGCGGCACGCTCCTCCCCGGCGAACGCGTGCCGGGCGCGGCGCGCTCCGCGTGGCTCTCGCTCACGTGGAAACTCTGACCCACCGATGCTCGGCGCTCTTGGCACCACTTTCTTTTTCGCGCTGACGCCGGTGTTCGCCAATCGCGCGGCGCGCCTGCTCGGCAGCCTGCGCGCGAACCTCTGGCGGCTGGTCGCGGCCGTCGTGCTGCTCGGCGCGTGGTCGCACAGCTTCGGCGCGGGAATTCGCGGCGCCGCGTTCGGCTGGTTTTTCCTCGGCGGCGTCGTGGGATTCGGCCTCGGCGGCGCGACGATGTTTCTTTCGCTGCCGCGGCTCGGCGCGACGCTCTCGACGCTCATCGTGCAATGCGTCTCCGCGCTCGCCGCCGCGTTGATCGAGCTCGGCTGGCTCGGCACCACGCTCACGCCGCTGCAGATTTTTTTCGGCGCGCTGACGCTCGCCGGCGTGGCGGCCGGCCTTCTGCCGCGCAGCCTGCCGCGCGTCGCACCCGAGGAGTTTCGCGCCGGCCTGCGCTGGGCGATGATCTCCGCCGTCGCCCAAGGCGCCGGCGCGGTGCTGAGCCGAAAAGCTTTCGCGATCGCCGCGGCCGCGCACGAAAAAATCGATCCCGGCACCGCGGCGTATCAACGCGCGCTCGGCGGGCTGCTCGTCGCGATCGTCCTCGTCGCACTGTTCGCCCGGCGCCGCACCCGGACGGAATCTGCCGGCGCGAATCCCCTGCCGTGGGTCGTCGCCAACGCGCTCACCGGTCCGGTGCTCGGCGTGACGTGTTATCAGTGGGCGCTGCGCACGACGCCCGCGGGTCTCGTGCAGCCGATCGTCGCCATCGCGCCGCTGCTCACGATTCCATTTGCGATGTGGATCGAAGGCGCCGCGAAACCGCGCGCCACCTATTACCTCGGCGCGGCGCTCGCGATCGCCGGTGCGACCGGAATCGTGCTCGCGCATTGACTGGCCGGCGCCGGCGCGGCCAACGGACGCGCAGAGATTGGCAATCCATGACGAGAAAACCTGGGCGCATGGCGTAGCCTTGTTTCGGCGCGGAGCGCCGCGCCGCCCGCCATGTGGTCGAAACACACCGTCCGCTCTCATCTGCCGCCGCACTTCACGCCGGCGGACCTGCCGCTGGCAGTGCGTTTCGGCTCGCATCGCACGACGCTGCGGCGGCTGCGCGCGGACGACGCGGGTCGGTTGATGGAATTCTTCGCGTCGCACTCCGAGGAAACCGTCTATCAGCGCTACGGCTATGCGGGCGTGCACCTCACGCCCGAACAGGCGCAGCGGCTCGTCGGCGTCGACCAGACGCGCGACGCCGCGCTCGGCGTCTTCGAGGATTTCTCCGGCCACACGCGACTGATCGCGATCGGTCGCTACTGTCTCGCGCCGGAGCGCAACGAAGCCGAAGCCGCCTTCGTGGTGCACGAGCAGCGGCGAAACCTCGGCATCGGCCGCACCTTGCTCGCCGCGCTGCTCGCGATCGCGCGCGATAAAAAACTCGACCGGCTCGTCGCCGAGCTCCGCCAGGACAACGCGCCGATGCTGCATGTGCTTCACTCGGCGGGCGCGACATTCGAATCCATTCCGGGCACGTCGTCGCTCGCCGCCACGTTGCCCGTATCGTCGGCTCCGACGCAGTCGCCTCCGCCGGGCCACAATGAAAAGCCGGCCGGCGCGTGGCCGGCCGACGCCGCCGCGCGCGCCGCGCTGCGCATCGAACGCGCCGGGCTCGCGCTCAACCGGCTGCCGCTGCCGTGAACCCACCCGCCATGCCCGACTCGCCCGCCACCAACACCGATTCTCGCGCCGGCGACGCCGAGCTCTGCGCCATGTGCGGCCGCGCCATCGCCGGCAGCGCGTTTTGTCATTTCTACCACGACGGCCGCAGGACCACCTTCTGTTCGCCCGCGTGCGCCGAGCAGTTCCTCCAGCGCGGCGCGAGTGCCGCGAACGCCGGTTCGTTTTCCGATTCCCCGCTGACCGCCTTTCGCTGATCCCTTTCGCCGCGCGACCGCGGCGCGCTGCATCTCCGACGCGGCGTCCAGACCCGAGCTCAACCCCCTCGCCCCATGAGCACGTTCACCACGATCGAAAGAGCGCAATCCTACCTCACCGTGCACCTCACGCACGCCGGCCCTGCGGGTGCCGCTCAATCCGTCGGCCCGTTCGTCACCATCTCGCGCGAGTCCGGCACTTCCGGCTCGCTGCTGGCGCAAGCGCTCGCGCTGCGGCTCTCGCGCGAAAAAGACGCGCGCGCCTGGGCGGTCTACAGCGGCAATCTCATCGAGGAGATGCTGCGCACGAACGACCTGCCGCCGCATCTCGCGCGCTTCCTGCCCGAGGATCGCATCCGGCAGTTCGACGCCTCCGTCGGCGAATTCGTCGGCCTGCATCCGAATCTCTGGGACCTCGTCGCCAAAACCAACGAGCTCATCCGGCACCTCGCGCGCGCCGGCAACGCCATCCTGCTCGGCCGCGGCGCGAACTTTGCCACGAAGGATATTCTCCACGGCGTGCACGTGCGCCTCGTCGCCTCGGAGAATCATCGCGCCGCGACGACCGCGCGCTGGCTGTCGCTTTCCCGCTCCGCCGCCGTCTCGCACAATGCGCTGCGCGACGCCGCCCGCCGGCGTTACGTGCGCTCGAATTTCGAAGCCAACATCGACGATCCCGATGCGTATCACGTGATGCTGAACGTCGAGCGCCTTCCGCTCGAAACCATGGTCGATATCGTCGCACACCTCGTGGAAAACGAGCAGTCCGCGCGCAGCGCTGCCTCTCCGGGGGCGATCACCACCGCCACGACGCTTACGAGCTCGGGCAGTTAAGTCTTGGTTCGCCCTGCACTATTCAGCCCGCAGCGCGACCATGGGATCGACGCGGGCGGCGCGGCGCGCGGGCAACCATGCGGCCGCCGCCGCGACCCCGAGCAGCACGAGCGCCCCAAACGCAAACGTGAGCGGATCGTGCGCTGGCACGCCGTAGAGCTGACTCTTGATCAGTTGCGCCAGTCCGAGCGCCGCCGGCACGCCGACGATTACACCTGCGCCCGCAAGGCGCAGTGCCTCGCGCACGACGCTGCGTGCGACGTCCTGCGGTCGCGCACCGAGCGCCATGCGCACGCCGATCTCGCCGGTCCGCCGCGTGACGTTGTAGGCCATCAACCCGTAGAGCCCGATGCACGCGAGCAGCACCGCAAGGACCGCGAGCGAACCGACGAGCGTTGCGAACATCCTCTCCTGCGAGATGCCCTGGTCGCGCACCTGTTCCTGCGTGACGATGGTGGCAATCGGCACATTCGGGTCGACAGCCGCGACCGCCTTGCGCGCGGCTGTCGCCACCGCGAGCGGTGGCAGCGACGTGCGCAGCGCAAAATTCGCGAGGCCCACCGAGCTCTGGCGAAACGAAAAATACACCGTCGGCGGCGCCGGCAGCTTGAGCTCGGTGTATTTCGCATCCCGGCACACGCCGACGATCTGCCAGTCGGTTTTGTCGACACGGAGAATTTGCCCGATCGGATTATCCTGGGCGAAGTAGTCGTGCACGAAGGTTTCGTTCACCACGACCACTTTCAGCGAGTTGGCCGTGTCCGCGACGGTGAAGCCGCGACCGTGCAGCACCGGAATGCCCAGCGTTGGGAAAAACGCTTCGCTCACGGTCAATTGGTGCGCCTGCGGTTTTTTCTCGCCGCGGAATAATTCAGGATGCGACGGCAGCGTGAAGAAGCTGCCGCCCGACATCGTGTGCCCGAGCAGGCGGAACTGCGTGAGCGCCACGGAGCGGACCGCTGGAATCTTCGCCAGCGAGTCGAGCACCCGCTCGTAGAAGGCCGCGAGCTGCGGGCCGCGGTAGCCCGCCCCGCGCGGCGTGACCTGAAAGAGCAGCAAATGGTCGGTCGCGAAGCCGGGGTTGATGCGCACGAGATTCACCAGCGTGCGCACATAGAGACCGGCGCCGGCGAGCAGCAGGACCGAGAGCGCGATCTGGGCGCTGACGAGAATCCGTCCCGCGCGCAGCCTTGGCGCGCCCAACGCCGCCGCCGATTTCAATCCCGCCAGCGGATCGACGTGCCCCGCGCGCCACGCCGGCAGCAGGCCGGACAGAATCGCGGCAAGCACGGCGAGGCCGAGCGTCGCGGCGAGCACGCGGAAGTCGAGGGCGAGATCGTAGCGCAACCCGTCGGGCGAACCGGCGAGCAGCGCACCGAGCGCAGACTTGCCCCAAAACGCGAGCAGCAGCCCGAGCCCCGCGCCGGTGGACGCCAGCACGAGACTCTCCGCGAGCGACTGCCGCGCGAGCCGCCAGCGTCCGGAGCCGAGCGCCGCGCGGACAGCGAACTCGTGCTCGCGCGCCGCGCCGCGCGCGAGCGAAAGACCGGCGAGGTTCGCACACGCCACCAGGATCACGACCCCGACCACGCCCAGCAGCAGCCGCAGCGGCCGGCGGTAATATTTGCGGTCCCACGCGGGCCCGGCGCGGCCATCGCGCAGCACGACGCCCGGCTCTTTCATTGCCGACGACGCCTCGCCCGCAAACGCCCGATCGAGCACGGCCAGCAATTGCGCGTCGCTCGCGCCCGGTTTCATCCGGGCGATGATTTTTACCCACCAGTGACTCGGCGAGGCCGTCGGCCAGCTCGGCATCAATTGTGGTTGCGCCGATATCGGCACGTAGAACCCCGTGCGGTCGCCCAGGTTCACGCCCCTGAACTCGCGCGGCAGCACGCCGACCACCGTAAAGCTGTTGCCGTTGAGCGCGACCGTCGCGCCGATCACGCCGGGATCGAGGGCGAATTCCTTTTCCCACCACTCGTGGGAGATCACCGCCACCGGCGCCGCGCCGGCGCCCGCCTCCTCCGGGCCGAACAGCCGGCCGAGCGCGGGGCGCACGCCGAGCGCGGAAAAATAATTGTCCGTCACCATCAGGCCCTCGGCCGTGAACGCTTCTTGCCGGGCACGCGCCGTGATGTTGTTGAGATTTGCGTAACCGAAGATGTCGGCCAGCGCGGCGCCCTGCTCGCGCAAGGCGCGAAACTGCGGATGCGTGAACGAATCCGCCGTCATGGGTTCACCGCCGGTCGCGTTTATGCTCCCCGAGCCGTAGTTGCTCCGATTCCCGCCGCGTTCCATCGAACCGGTGAAGTAGGCGGTGTGCACATCGAGGCCCGTCCACTGCAGCACGCGCAGCTCCTGCGGATTCGGCACCGGCAGCGAGCTGAGCAGGATGGCGTTGACGAGCGAAAAGATCGCGGTGTTAGCGCCGATCCCCAGCGCGAGCGATAGCACCGCGACCGAGGTGAAAACCGGCGATTTCGCGAGCGAGCGGAGGGCGTAGCGGAGGTCGGACATGGCTTCGGAAGTTTTCTCCTTCTCCCGATCGTTCGCTTTCTCTCGAGGGGTTCGACGAAGGCTGCTCTCGGTGCGGGGCGCGAGAAGGAGAACGAAGAACGAGGACGATTACCCGGATGCGCCCGGGGCTATTTCTTCTCGGCGATGCGCTCGAGCAGCGCGGCGAGTTCCTTCGGGTGCGACCATTGGGCGTTGTGATCGCTGTCGAAAGTGAGCGTCGCCCACCCGCGCGCCCTGGCGCGGACAAAGCTGGGGTGGGTCTTCAGGTCTTCCAGCAACTGGGCGTTCGCGACGGAATTTTCGACGAAGACGACGACCGTGCCCGGGATTTTTTTGGCGTCCGGGTTTTTGAATGACACCGGCTCGGTCCACGTCTTGAGCGGTTGCGGCACGTCGTGCGGGATCGGTTTCGCCGCGGCCGCGGCTCCGGGTGCGATAAATCCGCTCGCGACTTGCTCGGGCGTGGGCGTGCGGCCGCGGAGCGAGTTCATGCTCTCGCCGTCATTCGGCACCGCGGCGTCGAGGAAGATCACCTGCCGGATGCGATCGGGCACGCGGTCCATCACACCGGTGATCACCATGCCGCCGTAGCTGTGGCCGACGAGCACGACGTCGTGCAGGTCCTCGAAGAGGATCACGTTGACGATGTCGTTGACGTGCGTGGTCAGGCCGACGTCGCGCGTGGCGAGGTGAACTTTTTCGCCCTGGCCGGTGAGCGTGGGCCGGAAGACCTTGTGGCCATCGGCGGTCAGGAGCCGGTCGACTTCGCGAAACGCCCAGCCGCCACCCCACGCGCCGTGGACGATGACGAACGTCTGGTGCGGCGCCGCCGCGGCGATCGGCGTGACGGGTGCGGACTCGGCCGCGAACGCGGACATCGGTAACAGCAGTAGCAGGACAGCGGCGAACCGCCAATGGCGGGAGAAAAGAAGAACGAGGGCGGGCAGGTTCATGTTTAGATTGGTTTGACAGCGGATAAAATTCGACGGCCAGGGCCGCGCGCTACTCCGCGCGGAGCGCCTCCACGGGACTGATGCGCGTCGCGCGACGCGCGGGGAGCCAGCAGGCGAGGAAGGCGACGCCCGCGAGCAGCAGCGTCACGCCGGCGAAGACCCACGGGTCGGTGGCGCTGACATCGTAGAGCAGTGAGGCGAGCAGACGCGTCAGCCCGAGCGCGCCGGCGAGACCGATCCCCGCTCCGATCGCGGTGAGCCACAGCCCGCGACCGACGATCAGGCGGAGAATGTCGCGCGCGCCGGCGCCCAGCGCGAGGCGGACGCCGATCTCGTTGGTGCGCTGGTTGACGGCATTGGCCATCACGCCGTAGATGCCGAGCGCGGCGAGCAGCAGCGCGGTGAGTGAAAAGGTCCCGAGCATGAAACTGCTCAGTCGCTGGGAGAGCAGCGAACCTTGCATCCAGCTCTCGAGCGTGCGGACGTCGGCGAAAGCCATCTCGGGATCGAGTCGGCGGATTTCCGCCTGGATCGTTTTCGCGAGCAGCAATGGGTCGCGTTCGGTTCGGATGGCGAACGACAGCGGGTAGCTGCTCTGCACGCCCTTGAACCAGCCTTGTGCGCTGGGCACGTAGATCACCGGTTCCGGGTTGCTCGTGAGGCCGAACATCCGCTCGTCGGGCACAACGCCGACGATCAGGTGCGGACTCGCGATGCCATCGCCGGTGCCGATACGCGCACCGAGGGCGTTCTCGTTGGGAAAGAATTTTCGTGCCAGGCTCTCGTTGACGATCGCGACCGGCTCGCTGCCGCGGCGGTCGGCGGCGGTGAAGGCGCGCCCATGCAGGAGGCCGACACCGAGCGTCCGGAAATAATCCGGGCTGATGCGCCGCATTTGGACACTGCCCCAGGAGTTGGGCGCGCCGCGCTTCCGCCCCTCAACCCAGAGATCCCAACTCGCGCCGCCACCCATCGGCAGCAAATCTGCCGTGGCCGCCGCGCGGACTCCGGGGAGCGCTTGCAGACGCTCGAGTGCGGACGTGACAAACTGGTTGCGCGGCACGTCGCCGGGGTAGCGCGGCTCGGTCAACGACACGTTGACCGCAAGCACGTTGGTCGGATCGAAGCCGGCGGAGCGGCCACGCAACTGCCCGAGGCTGCGCAGGAAAAGCCCCGCGCCGATCAACAGCATCAGGGCGACCGCGATCTCCGCGACGACCAAAACGTCGAGGGTGCGGCGGTGCGCGACCCCGCCGGTGGCATTCGCGTTCGCACCCTTGAGCGCGTGCTGCAAATCGACCTTCGCAGTCTGCCACGCGGGGACGAGGCCAAACGCGATGCCGGTGACCACCGAAAGCGCCACCGAGAAAATCAGGACCGGATACTCCATCCGCACGCCCGTCCAGAGCGTGATGTTCTGTCCGGCCAGCCAGGCGTTGGCGGCGTCGATGCTCCAGACGGCGAGCAGCACGCCGGCTGCGCCGCCGAGCAACGCGAGCAACACGCTCTCGAAGAGAAGTTGCCAGATGACGCGCCAGCGGCTGCCTCCCAGCGCGAGGCGGATCGCAATCTCGCGCTTTCGTCCGGCGGCGCGGGCGAGCAGCAGATTGGCCGTGTTGGCACAGGCAATGAGCAGCACAGCGAGCACCGCGCCTTGGAGCAGGGCGAGCGTTTGCCAGCCCGGCCATTCGCCCAACTCGTCCTCGTGCAGCGAAAAAACCACCGCGCCCCAATCGCCGAAAGCGCGATTCTCTTGGCGCAGTCGTTTGGCCAGCGCGGTCATTTCCGCCCGACCCTGCGCCAGCGTGATGCCCGGCTTCAGGCGTCCAAACACCTGATAATAGTGCGCGCCGGGCTCCTCCTGGATTTTCTCCGCGGACAGCGGCACGAGCGCAATTTTCCCGCCGTCCCAATTGGCGAGGCCGCCGTCGGCCAGCACGCCGACCACGGTGTGCGGTTTGCCCTCGAGGCGCACGGTCTGGCCTATGATATCGCCGCGCCCGCCGAATTGCGCCTGCCATAATTGATGGCTGAGGATCACGAGCTGGTTCTTGCCCGCGAGATCCTCGTCGTCCGCGAACAACCGCCCGAGTTGTGGACGCAGCCGCCAGACTCGCAGGCAGCTCGGCGTTACCTGGCACGTAGTGACCGAAACCGCGTCGCCAGCGTCAGTCAGATTCTGGGTGCCCGCGGCCATCGCACCCATCTCCTGAAACACCGTGGTGTGTTTCCGCCATGCGAGATATTTGGGACCGGCGACGGAGAATCGGTCGATACCCTCCTTGGGCAGGTTCTCGTAGAACACGACCAGTTCCTCCGGTTTGTCGTAGGGCAGCGGCCGGAGTGCGAACGCGTGGACTACGCTGAAGATCGCCGTGTTCGCCCCGATGCCAAGCGCGAGGATCGCGACGACCGTCGCCGTGAAGCCCGGCGATTTCGCGAGCTGGCGGAGAGCGTGGCGGAGATCGGTCATGGCGTCGGGGCCGGAGTGATTTTCAGATTCGCGAAATCGCCGCCGCTGACATCGACCCACAGCGCAACCCAGCCCCGCTTGCGGTCGCTCAACTGGTCAACGACGAGACTCGGTTCCTTCGCGTCATTCACAAAAACGCTGACCTTCGGCCACGCGACGGCGACGCGGACGTGAAACCAACCGTTCGGATCAGGCGCAGGCGCGACCGGTTTCTCGTATTTGCCAGGGAACTGTTCTCGCAGTTTTTGCCACGGGTGCGCGGGCAGCGAAATATACTGCACCGCGTGTGCCCGCCGAGCCGGATCGTCGGCGAGAAAATTGAACGGTCGGAAATAAACGGCGTCGTAATTTTTTTCGTCGGCCCCATGGAAGGCCACGCCCACAAAGCTTTGCTGGAAGACGTTTCTACCCCGCGCATCGAATTCGATGACCCCGTTGGCAAACGGGAAATTTTCCAGCCGCACGAAGCCGGTGCCGTCTTTCCCCTCGAGGTGGAGGGCCTTCGCGCCATCCTTGTCGATGATCGCGGCGGAGCGGCTGATGAGTTTCCAGCCGGGCCCGGAGGGAACAGCGGTGAGATCGGGCATGATCGACGTCGGTTCGGCCGCCGCGAGTGAACTCGCGATGACCAATGCGGCAGCGATGCATGATGCAGGGAGGAATCGGGGTTTTCTCATGGCAGAAAGTTCACTCCGCGCGCAGCGCCTCGACGGGGTTGACGCGGGTCGCGCGGAAGGCGCGCGGGACATCGGTGTCGCTTGCGTCGACGATGGAGCGCGAGGGACATCTTCATCGCGCACGCGAGCGCTCAACGCCGGGGCGTGGATTGGTGCGAGTGCAGGACGCGCCATGCGCCGTCCTGCCGGATGAGGAGCAGCGTCTGCGCGAAGGGCGTCGAAAATTCCCGTCCATCCCCGGTCTTTGCCGTCGTCGTGCCCGCCGTCACGAGGAGGGCATGGTTCTCGGGCAACAGGATCACCCGCCGTTCGCTGATGGCGTATTTGATCGCGACGAGTTCGCGAAAGCTTTCGCGCGTCTGCTGCAACGCCGCCTCGCGCGTCGGGAAGATGCGTCCGTTGGCGGCGAGCACGGTGTGTTCGCTCTCGACGATGGAGCGGAACAGCTCGTCGAGGTTCAGGGCTTCGGCCGCGGCGATCATCCGCTCGTGCGCCGCGATCACGCTGCGCTCGGCGTCCGCATCGGTCTGTTCGATCCGCGACCCGCGCGCGGAAAAAAGAAAATACACGAGCGCGATCGCGAGCGCGGCGGTCGCAACGGAAAAAAATACGGCGGTGGCTTTCACGATCCGGTCGGGGTGGAAAACGCGGCGAGTCTGCTCCCGGCAGCACACCCGTGCCGCTCGGATTTTGGCCAATGGTGCGCATCGCTTGGCCGGAGCTGCGCGCATCTTGGCGGCCGGCGCGTTTCCCCTCGCGGCCATCGGCCGGCCGGGCGATGGTCGAATCGACCCCACGTGCTCGTGATCAAGCCGCCGCCGGCCCCGCGGCCGGACCGCCGCGAATCGATTTCCCGGCGACCCGCGCGCGGACCCGCCGCCACCAACTTCCTCCTGCCACACTGGTCGTGAATGCGCCGCTCTTCATTCGCGCGATCGGGGTGAAGGGCACGGCCGGCGCGCGGTGTTACGCTCGTCGCCATGGTGCCGCGCCGCCGCGGCATTGATCGCTTTCCATCATGCACTCCTCCTTTGATCCGCTGGACGAATTGCTCGGGCGGGCGGACCAGGTGCCCGCCACCCCGCCCCACCTCGCGGCGCGCGTGCGCCGCCGCGTCGTCGAGCACGAGGCCGCCCGCGCGGCGGGCTGGCTCGCACGGCTCGACGCGGTGTTCGCGCGGCCGTCGTTCGCGACGCTGTTCGTCGCCGCCTGCATGCTGCTCGGATTGTTCCTCGCCGAAGCGCGGCTGTCGCGCCTGCACGCCGAGCGCGGGGCGCAGATCGCGCGCAGTTACCTGCAGTTGATCGATCCGCTCATCGCGCAAACCGCGACGGCGTCCGCGCCCGCAAAATGAATCGCACGCTTTCCATCCTGCTCCTCGGCGCGGCGTGCGCGATCGTGACGCATCTCGCGTGGTTTCGCCTGCATTCGCCCTGCGGCGGCGACCGCCTCGACTGCCAGCTCAGCTGGATGAAAACCGAGCTCGCGCTCACCGACGCGCAATTCGCCCGGATCAAGGCGATCCATGCCGCCTCGAGCCCGCGGCTGCTGGCGCTCGCGGCGCAGGTGGCGCAAATGCGGGACGAATACGCGGCGTTCGAACGCGAGCGCACGACGGTCGGCCAGATCGATTTCCTGGAGTTCGCGCGCTTCGTCGAGCACCGCCGCTCGATCGACCAGGAATGTCTCGCGTCCACCCGCCAGCTCGTCGCGGCGACCTGCGATGTGATGGACCCGGCCCAGCGCAGCCGCTACCTCAACCTGCTCACGCCCGCCATCGCGCGCCCGGGCGGATCGCTGCCGCAGTGAACGCCGCGTAACCGCGCCGTGCCAGCGGACCGATCCAGCGAAGCAGAAGCCCTCGCCGCGCTGCGCGCCGGAAACGAGGCGGCGCTGGACGCGGTCATGTCGCGCTGGCAGCGGCCGCTCTTCGCTTTCGCCTGGCGCTACCTGCGCAACCGCGCCGACGCGGAAGACGCCGTGATCGAGACCTTCGTGCGCCTGCACGAGCGGCGCGGCCGGTTGCGCGCGGACACGAATCTGCCGGCCTGGCTGTTCACCACGCTGGCCAATCTCTGCCACAACCAGCACCGCTGGCGGCGGCGGCATCCCGGCACGAACGGCGGCGCCTCGGCGGCGTCATTCGAAAACCAGGCGGCCGCGGAAAATATTCCGGGCGATTCCTCCGGGGCCAGCAGCGCGCTCGAAAACAACGAGGCCGCCGCCGCCGTGCGCGCCGCGATCGACCGGCTGCCCCACGACCAGCGCGCCGTGCTGCTCCTGCATCACTACGAGCAACTCGGCTATCGTGAAATCGGGGCCATCGTCGGCTGTGCCGAGCGCGGGGTGGAGACACGCCTTTATCGCGCCCGCCAGAAACTGCGCGAAGAACTCGCGCCGTTTCTCCGCGAAGTCGCGGCGCGCTGAACGCTGCAGCGTGCGGCCCGGGCGTCCCGCGCGTTCTGCCACGTCGCTCCCGTTAAAAAATACGCCGCCGTCAATCGGCGGTCGTTCACTGCGCAGGCGACTTCGGCGGTTCGCCGGCGGCATCACGGGCGAGACGCCCGCGCCACGCGCACCCTACTTTGCCGCTTCGGCCTGCTTGAAGTCGAAAACCTGCTCGGCCCGCACGAGCACCGCTCGCCCCTCGCAGGTCGGAGGCTCGAAGCGCCATTGCTGCACGGCCGAGACCGCGAGCGCGCCGAGGTCGAGATCGAGCGCATTGCTCACCGAGGGCATGCGCACCGTGCCGTTCTCGTCGATGTAGAACTGCACGGTGACTTTGCCGCTGCGCCCTTTCTGGGCGAGATCGGCCGGATAGCGCGGCGGCACGGCGACGATCGGCGTCGGGATCCGATCCAGTTCGCGGAGCAACCGCGGCCGCGAAGCGCCGCTTTCCGGATGCATCGCCGCCATCCACGCGGCCATGCTCTCCGCCGAGGTCATCGACACGACCACCGTGCCCTGCACCTCGAAATTCACCGTCACCTCGGTCATTGCGGCTACCGGCTCGCCGCGATAACGCGCCGGCTCGAAAGTCCAGTGGCGCAGCGCGGAGAGGGCCGCATGCGCGAACTCCGGCTGCGTATAAGCGACCGCGAGACAGTCGTCGATCCGGCCGGCCGCATCCACGCTGATCGCGACCACGGCTTTCCCTTCGCGCACGCCGATCTGCACCATCTCGAACGGGTAAACGGGGTCGCTTTGCGTGCGGACGCGCAGCGGTGTCACGCCCGGGGCGCTGGCGATTTGCGCGGCCACCGGCGGCGCGCACAGCGCCACCGCGAACAGACAGGAGAAGAGGAAATTTTTCATGAGGAGGATCGGTTCGCCCGGCATAACACCGCGCGGTCGCCGAGCCCTTCGCCGGCGCGCACCGCCTCGGCCCGCTTACGCCGGGGCGACGAGCTTCAGCAGCGCACGGCGCATCAGCGCCTTCGCAATCGGCAGCTTGTAGGCGTTGTCGCCGAGCGGCCGTGCGCCGCGCAATACGATCTCCGCGGCGCGGTCCGCCGTCTCGCGCGTGATCTCTTTTCCCTCGAGAAACGCGCCGGCCTCCGCCACCTGCCACGGCACGGGCGCCACCGCGCCGAGCACGAGCCGCACGTCGCTCACGCGCGTGCCGTCGACTTTCGCCGCCGCCGCGCAGCTCACGAGCGCCCAGTCGAAATCGCCCTTCTCCGCCACTTGCAGGTAAGTGCTGCGCCGCGTCGTGACCGGCAGCTCGACGCGCAGGATCAGGTCGTCCGCCCGCAGCGAATTGTGCGCCGCCGCCGTGCGCCACGCGTCCGCGTAAAGTTCCGCGATCGTCAGCCGCTCCGTCCGCCGGCCGCGCTGCACCACGACCTGCGCATCGCCCGCGGCGAACGCGATCGCGAGATTCGAGACGCACGGGCTCAGGCACATGCTGCCCGTGAAAAGCGAGTGATACTTGCTCTCGCCGCCGCGCGCGAAGCACGTGCTGCCGCCCTTTTTGCGGCAACGCACGTCGCGGTGCCGGTAATACCAGCAGCGCGAATGCTGCGCGAGGTTGCCGCCGATCGTGGCGACGTTGCGAATCTGCGGCGAGCCGACTTCGGCCGCGGCCTCGGCGAGCGCGGGAAACGCGCGGTGCAGCTCGATGTGCGCGGCGATCATCGCGAGCGTGACGTTCGCGCCGATCGACCACGTCGCGCCCTCGCGGCGCACCTCGGCGGTCTCGGGCAGGGATTTGATGTTCACGAGCGTCTTGGGGCTGACGAGCGATTCCTTGAGTTCGCCGAGCAGATCCTGGCCACCGGCGAGAAACCGGCCGTCGTCGCGCACGGCCTCGATCGCCGCCGCGGGAGTGCGAGCCGTGACATAGCCGAACGCGTTCATGCGAATGCCTCCGTGGCGCCGGCGTGGACCGGCAGTTGCGCGACCGCGCGAAACGCCGCGTCGATTTCCGCACGCGCGCCGCCGCGCTCCGTCGCCGGCACGAGGCCGAGCGCGGCGAGCACTCTGTCCGGCGTGAGCGGCAGATCCGGCACGCGCGCGCCGATCGCGTTCGCGACGGCGTTGGCGATCGCCGAGGCCGTCGGCACGGTGCACGGCTCGCCGACGCCGATCACGCCGCGCTCCGGCTGCTCGAGCAGGACGATCTCGATCGCCGGGATGTCGGCCGGACCGGGCAGCTTGTAGGTTTCGAAATTCGGATTGAGCACGACGCCGCTCGCGCGATCCATGATGCGCTGCTCGTAGAGCGCGTAGCCGAGCCCCATGATCACGCCGCCGTTGATCTGGCTCTCGCACGTGAGCCGGTTCACGACCGCGCCGCAGTCCTGCACGACGAGAATTTTCCGCACCTTCACGAAACCGGTCTCGGTGTCGACCTCGACTTCCGCGAACTGCACGCCGCCCTGGTTGATCGCACCGCCGCCCGCGGCGAGCCCCTCGCGCCAGCGGCCGCGCACCTGCAGCGGCGTGCCGCCGATTTTCGCGCACGCGTTTTTCCAATTCGCCCCGCGCGGGTCGTCGAGCCCGCTGAGTTTCTTCAACTCCGTCAGCGCGTTTTCACACGCATCGTAAACCGCGGGCGCGATCGACGACGTCGTCTGGCTGCCGCCCGAAGTGCCCGACGGCGGGAAGCGCGTGTCGCCCACGCGCACCGCGATCTGCTCCGGCGCGAGCCCGAACATCTCCGCCGCGATGACTTCGATGACGGTGCGCGAGCCCGTGCCAAGGTCCTGCGTGCCGACCCGCACCTCGACGCCGCCGTCCGTGGTCACCTGCACCTCGGCCTGCGTGTTGCGGCTCATGCCGCTGTTCCACGCCGCGCCGGCGCAGCCGATGCCGACCTTCACCGGCCCGGGCGACGAGCCGGGCGCGCGATATTTTTCCTTCCAGCCGAATTTCTCCGCGCCCAGCGCATACTCGCGCCGCCGCGTTTCCGAAGGATCGTTTTTCAGGCGCAGCTCGAGCGGATCGAGCCGCAGCTTCGCCGCGAGATCGTCGAGCGCGGCCTCGATGCCGGCCGATGCGATCGGGTGCCCGGGCGCGCGCATCGCACACGCCTGGCCGGCGTTGATCGCGACGCTGCCCTGCTTCACGCGCGACGCGGCGAACTTGTAGATATACGGCGCGGGAAACGCCGCGCTGCCGCTGCCGGCGCCGTTGTTGACGCCGTTGCCGAAACCCGCCGTCCCGAATGATTCGAGCTGGAATGCCGTGAGGTTTCCCGCCGCGTCCGCGCCCATTTTTATTTTCTGCCACGACGACGGCCGGTTGCCCACCGCGAGCGCCTCCTCGAAACGCGTGAGAATGAGCTTCACCGGCGCACCCGCGGCCTGCGCGAGCTTCGCGCAGAGCGCGCCCTCGGCGCCGAGGCTGGACTTCGCGCCGAAGCCGCCGCCCATGTGCTCGCAGATCACGCGCACGTTGCTCTGCGGCACGCCGAGCGCGCGCGCGAAACCGTCGCGCAACGCGAACACGCCCTGCGTCGACACCCACGCCGTCAACTCGCCGCCTTCCCACGCGACCGCCTGGCCGTGCGGCTCGAGGCAATGGTGCAATTCGACCTGCGTGCGATAAACGCCTTCGACCACCGCGGCCGATGCGGCAAACGCCGTATCGACATCGCCGTTCGTGCGCGCCTGTCCTTCGCCGAGATTCGCTTTGCCCGCGACAACGGGCGCGGAGTCGGGCTGCATCGCCGCGATCTCGTCGACGACAAACGGCCGCGGCTCGGCGTCGACGGCGATCAACGGCAGCGCATCGAGCACCGCCTGCCGGCTCACGCCCGCAACCGCGGCAAGTTCCTGCCCGTAGAAGCGCACGTCGAACGCGCCGTCCTGCACCGCCACCGCCGCCTTGATACCGGGCGCCGAGCGCGCCTTCGCGAGTTCGATCGCGCGCACGCGCGCGGCCGGCCACGGCGCCCGCAGCACCGCGCCGAACAACATGCCCGGCAGCGCGACGTCGGTCGTGAACTTCGCGCGCCCCGTCACCTTCGCCGGCGCCTCCGCGCGCGGCGTCGCTTTGCCGAAGTAACGGGGATTTTCAGGCCAAGGCATAAAAGGGAAAGCGGGCGCGTTCAGGTGCGGGCGCTCGCGGCGAGCGCCGCCGCGAAAATTTTCGGATACGACCCGCAGCGGCAAAGATGCCCCGCGCACGCGCCGCGCACCTCGGTCTCGGTCGGCCGCGGATTTTTTTTCAACAGCGCGGTGAGGCTCATCACGAAGCCCGGCGTGCAGTAGCCGCATTGCAGCCCGTCGTGCTCGACGAACGCCTGCTGCAACGGCGTGAGCCCGTCGCGCGAAATGCCCTCGATCGTCGTGACCTCGCGGCCCTGCCCCTCGACCGCGAGCATCATGCACGCATAGACCGGCATGCCGTCGAGCAGCACGGTGCACGCGCCGCAGGTGCCGCGGTCGCACGTCTCCTTCGGGCCGGTCAGGCCCGCGTGCACGCGGATCGCCTCGAGGAGCGTGACGCGCGGCTCGAGCGTGAGCGTGCGCAGCTCGCCGTTGACCTTGAGCGCGAGCGGCGCGGCCGAGGCGGAGCGGGCGTCGTCGTTTTTCGCCGGTGCGGTGCTCGCGCCGCGCAACGTCGAGCCGAGCGCGGCCGCCGTCACCGCCGTCGTGCCGAGCCCGCGGAGGAATTGCCGCCGTGAAAACGCCCCGGCCGTGTGCGCCTGCGATGCAGAAGCCTCGTCCATCGTGAGACGAATTTTGCGCCCGCGGCGAAAAACGGTAAAGGCGCATTGCTGCGCACGGATTGCGCGCGGCGAAGTCAACAAATGCGGATCGCATTTTCGCGCCGCGGCGCACGGTGAAAAAAATCCGCAGCGGCCGCATCCGCGCCGGATTTTTTCGCGCCGGCGGGTCGCCAAGAAGTGCGCAAGTCTCGCCAATCTGCGCGGAGCGGCGCGCGCGCGATTCGCGTAGATTCGCGCCGTGAAAACGATCCTCGCCCCCATCGACTTCTCCCGCGTGACCGACGCGGTCGTCGACGAGGCCGCGGCCCTCGCGCACGCGTTTCAGGGCCGGGTCGTTTTGCTGACCATCACGCAGCCCGCGCTGATGCTTTCCGAATACGCGCCGGTGGCGGACAACGTCGCCGAGATCGCGGCCGCGGGCGAAAAAAATGCCGCGCGACAGCTCGCGCAGTTCGAGGCGAAGCTCGCCGCGCACGCGATCAGCGTCGAGAGCGTGCAGCTCACGGGCATGCCGACCACGCTCATCCTCGAGCAGGCGGAAAAAATTTCGGCTGACTACATCGTCATGGGATCGCACGGGCACACCGCGCTCTACGACTTGATCGTGGGCAGCACCACGCACGGCGTGCTGCTGCGCGCGCAGTGTCCGGTGATCATCGTCCCGACCGTGAAGGCGAAGGGCCTGAAAACCCGGGAGGAGCGCTACGCCGTCGTTTGACTTTGGGTATGTGGGAACACCGGGCGCGGGCGTGGGCCCGCGCCCGTTTTTTTGCGTTTTTGTAGGGCGTCTGTCTTGCAGACGCCTTTTGTCGTGCGCCTCGATCCGACGTCTGCAAGACAGGCGCCCTACGGCTGCCACGCGAACGCCCGCCGCATGCCGCCCGTGACGAGCGCGAGCGTGAGCAGCGAATTGATCGGCATCAGCGCCGCGGCAACGAGCGGATTCATCCGGCCGGCGACGGCGAGGCCGACGGCGAGCAGGTTGTAGACGACGGAGAAAATCAGGATCGCGCGCTGCGTGCGGCGACGGATCGCGTCGACCGCGAACAACGCGCGCAGTCCGCCGATGCCGCGCCCGAGATAATAGAAATCCGCCTTCCGCTCGAGCACGCCGCGATGGATCACCGGCGTGCCGCGACACAGCGCGCGGTCGAAGGCCAGGCTGTCGTTCGCGCCGTCGCCGAGCATCAGCGTGGCGTCCGCGCCGTGCGCATCGAGCCACGCTGCCTTTTCCTGCGGCGTCAGCTCGCCGAGCGCCTGCGCCTGCGGCAGCGCGAGCTCCGCGGCCAGCGCGACGACCTTCTCGCGGCGATCGCCGCTGAGGATGAACGTCGTCAACCCCCGCGCGCTCAACGCCGCGATTTCCGCGCGTGCATCCGGCCGCGCCGTGTCGAGGAAGCGAAAGCGCGCAAGCACGCGTCCATCTTGGGCGAACACCGTGTCCGCCCCACCCAACGGAAAATCACCCGACGGACTATTTTGTTCGAACGCGGAGCGCCAGCCGGCGCGACCGAGCGACCAGCCCGCGAGTTCCACGCCGAAGCCCGCGGTCTCGCGCACATCGCCGGGCAGCGGCGCGACATCGCCGTCGGCGAGCAGGTATTCGAAAAGCGCCTGGCTGACCGGATGTGGATTGTCGCGCACGAGCGCGAGCAGCGCGCGGCGCGATTCCAGATCGAGCGCGCGCAGCGCCTCGGGATTTTGCAGCACCGGCGTCTCCAGCGTGAGCGTGCCGGTCTTGTCGAACACCACCTGCCGCACGCGCGCGAGCCGCGGCCACAGATCGCCCTCGCGCACGAACACGCCACGGCGGCGCAACGCGACGGTCGCCATCTCGTCGGCGAGCGGAAACGCGAGCGCGATCGCGCACGGGCACGAGACGACGAGCACCGCGGTGACGATCGCCCACGTGCGCAGCGGATCGCTCGTCGCGAACCACCAGCCGACGCCACTGAGTGTCGCGACGACGAGAATTCCGACGACATAGCCGCGAACGATGTTTTCGAAAAACGCATGCCGCGCCACGGGCCGCTCGCCGGCCGCGAGCAGTTGCGCGAGCAGCGAGTCGCGCCACGTCTGCGTCGCGACGAAGCCAACGGCACCGCGGCTGAGATTCAGCGCGCCGGCGGGCACGCGTTGCCCGGCGCGAAAAAGGCGCGGCTCGGCTTCGCCGTTGATCGACGCGAGCGAAAACGACGCCTCGCCCTGCCGCAGCGTCGCCTCGACGGGCAGCGTCTGCCCGGCCGCGAGCCCGAAGGCGTCGCCCACCGCGAGTTTTTCCGGCGGCACGTCTGCGCCGGTGGCGAGTCGCACGCGCTGGAATTTCGGCTGCTGGCTGAGCAGACGCCGGCGGTTGCGCTCGACCGCGGCGACCTGCGCCCAGCGCCCGACGAGCATCAGCAGGATGAACGTCGCGACGAAATCGAAATAAACGACGCGCTCCTCGCCCGCGAGCCAGCCGTAGAGCGAGCCGGCATACGCACCGACGATGCCGATCGCGATCGGCAGATCGATGTGCAGCGCGCGTTCGCGCAGCGCGCGCACCGCCCGGCCCAGAAAAAACGTGCCGCCGACGAGGAAACTCAACGTGCCGAACGCGAACGCGAGCAGCCGGAAAAGCCCCGCCCACTCGAACGACGGCGCCATGCCGAAATACGCCGGCAGCGTGAAGAGCATGACGTTCATCGCGAACGCGGCGCAGAGGCCGATGCGTTTCACCAGCGCGCGAGCTTCCGGCTCAACGCCCGCGGCCGTCGACTCGCCGGTCGGGCCGACGAGATAACCAAAAGCCTGAAGCTTGCGCGCGAAGTCGACGGCGTTGAATTTGCCGCGCACCCAGCGCAGGCGCATCGTGCCGTATTGCGCGTTGACGAAGATGTCGCGCGCGCCAGGCTGCGGTTGAAACAGCCGCTCGATGAGCCACACGCAACCGGCGCACGAGATGCCTTGCACGTCGAGCGTGAGTTCGGGAATTGGAGCGCTGTTCTGCAGGGGGCGCGACGTCCTCGTCGCGTTCGGCCCTCCGTCCGCACTCGCCCGCGGCGAGGGCGCCGCGGCTCCATCGGCTTCCGCTTCGCGCTGCGCGGTTTCGAGCCACGCGTAATCGCGCGGCTGAAACACGGCGGCGTCGGCGGGCGCGGTGACGTCGTCCTTGATGCGATAATAGCCGGCGAGCCCGTGCTCGTGCACGAGCCGGTAGACATAGCTGCAGCCCGCGCAGCAGAATCCGCTCTCGCGCATCCGGTCGTCGATGAGCGGTGCGCCGCAATGGCGGCACGGGTGAGGCGGCGCCTTCGTCGCTTCCTTCCGCGGCGTGGGCGTCGCGGCTTCACGGTGCAGAAGCACGCTCATCTCAGAAACAGATGAACGACGCCGGATCCGGGCCGGGCAGTCCCAGTGTCGCGCGCAGGCGCCAGCCGATCACCGCGGCGCTGGCGAGCGCGAGCGTCACGCGCACCCGGTTGAGCCAGAGCGGCGAAAGATGCTGCCGCACCCAGTTGAACTGCGTCTGCGCCACCCACAGCAGCGGCACCGTGCCGAGCCCGAACGCGAGCATGAACTCGACGCCGTGCAGCGCCGAGCCCGAGAGCAGCGCGAGCGCGACGAGAAAATAAAGCGGCCCGCACGGCAGCAGCGGCGTGGCGAGGCCAAGCGCCGCGGCCGCCTCGACGCGCGAGCGGCCACGCATCCAGCCGTGCAGTTTCCAGGAAAATTTCCCGAGCGCGGCGAGCTTGGGCAGGAAACGATCCCAGCGCAGCGCGAGCGCGACGAAGAAAACCACGCCCATCCACGGCAGCCAGCGCAGGCCCGTTTGCGAAATCCACGTGAGCGGCATCCGGCCGAGTCCGCCCGCGATCGCGCCAAGCACGGCGTAGCCGGTGAGGCGCGACAGGTGATAGACGGTGCTCACAGTCTGCGGATCGTCGCCCGCGCGGCCGCCGGCGCGCACGGGCAGCAGCGCGCACGCGAGCGGGCCGCACATGCCGGCGCAGTGCAGGCTCGTGACGAGACCGGCGACGAAAGCGGCTGCGGGAGAATTGATGCCGGCGATTTCCATGCGGACGATCAGCGCGAAGAAGCGAGCGGGACTTCCGCGACCGGATGATGCGCCGCGAGGACGAACCACGCGGTCCAGACCGCGAGCTGGATCGCGAAGGCGGCGAGCGCCCACCACAGGAGCCGCGAGCGCTGCGGCGCGGCCGCGCTCGTGGCCGTCGGGCCGCGGTCTGCGGCCGTGGCTACAGCAGCGTGAAGGCGAGCGGGCTCACTTGTGTTCACGTTTCTCCTCCTCCTCTTCGCGCAGGAGTTTCGCCTCGGGGCCGAGGAATTCGATTTTGCGGTCGAGGTGAAACGCGTGGTCGGCGCTCTCGACGCGCACGGTGAATTCAAACGGGCCGGTGTAGCTCGCGCGCGGCTGCTGCAGCACGAGCGGCTGCACGATTTCGCCGAGCGCCGCGACCTCGATCTCCTTTTCGAAGCCGGTCCGCTGCAACCCCACGGGCGCGTGCTCGAGCTGAAGCAGGAAACGCGCGGGCTCGGCGCGCTTGTTCACGAGCCGCACGAAGAACTGGTTGCGCACGCTCGCGGCATCCACGAAATACGGCGCGCCGGTGATGCGCGTGACGAGGAAGCTCGCGGGCTTGAACGTCGAGACCGCCCACGTCGCCACGCTCGCGCCGGCGAACAACAACACGCCATAGAGCAATGTGCGCGGCCGCAGCCAGCGGGTCCTGCGGCCGGAAAGGCCTTCGAGCGAATCGTAGCGAATCAGCCCGCGCGGCCGGTGCAGGCGCGTCATCACGTCGTCGCACGCGTCGATGCACGCTGCGCAGCCGATGCACTCGATCTGGAGGCCCTGGCGGATGTCGATGCCGGTCGGGCAGACTTGCACGCAACGCGCGCAATCGACGCAGTCGCCTTTGCTGGGAGACGGGAGGCTGGAGACGGGAGACGGGTTTGGAGCCACCGCCGCGAGGCCGCGGGCCGAGGCGAACGTTTCCGGTCTTCCATCGCCGGTCTCGCGTTTCCGGTGCGAGCGCGGCTCGCCGCGCTTCGCATCGTAACCGATCACCAGCGTGTGATCGTCGGTCAGCGCGGATTGGATGCGGCCATACGGGCAGATCACGATGCAGAGCTGCTCGCGAAACCACGCGAAGATAAAATACGTGAGCCCGGTGTAGGCCGCCATGAACACGAAGAGGCTCGCGTGCTCGCCGGGCGCCGCGCTCACCATCGCCCAGACTTCGGGCAGCGACACGAAATACGCGAGGAAGAGGTGCGTGAAAAACGCCGACACGCCGAGGTAGAGCGCGTGTTTCACGACGCGGCGGAAAATCTTCGCCGCCGAGAGCGGCGCGGCGGCGAGCGCGCGACGCGCGACGGCGTCGCCATCGACCCAGCGCTCGATGCGACGATAGACGTGATCGAGAAACACCGTTTGCGGACAGGCCCAGCCGCACCACACGCGACCCAGCAGCGCGGTCACGAAAAACAGCGAGAAGCCGACGCCGCTGATGAGAAAAAACAGCAGCCACAAATCCTGCGCCGCGAGCGTGAGGCCGAAGAGATGGAAGCGCCGCGCGGCGACATCGAGGAACACCGCGGGATAGCCGCCGATCCTGATCCACGGCAGCGCGAGATAGAAGACGATCAGCGCATATGCCGTCCACCGGCGCGCGGTCGCGTAGCGGCCGTGAGCGTCGGCCGGAAAAAGAAAACGTCGCGAGCCGTCGTCGCGGATGGTCGTGACGGAGTCGCGATTGGGAAGTTGGAGGGCGGGCGTGGACATGCGGGCAATCTCAACACGGCTGAAAAACGCCAGGCCCGTGGCTCAATGCATCGCCGCGTGGGTGTGAATCGCCCAGGCAAAATTGCCGAGCCCCCACAGGCCGATACCGAGGAACAGAAACGGCAAACCGTAGCGCAACAGCCGGCCCCGCCAGCCGCGGCCAACCCAGGCCGGGCACGTGCCAATGGCATATTGAAACCACGGCTTGTCGCGTCCGCCGATGACGCCGCCGCAGAGTCCGTAAACCTTGAGCAGACCCAGCACCGTGAACAAAGACCCGACCAAGGCGGGTTGCACCCAGTAAGGCAGGTGAAGAATACCGCCGATGATCATGGTGCGATTTTGTTTCGTCGAGGGTGAGAACCGGGCCGCAGCGCGTAGGTGCGTGAGTGTGGGAACGCACGAGAGCCTATGATTTCGGGGGCGCCGTCGCCGCGGCGTCGATGACGACCGGCTCGCCTTCGTGATGATGGCTCAGCACGTAGGCGACGACCTCGGTGATTTTTTTCTGCCCGAGCACGGGACCCCACGTCGGCATGCCTTTCACGAGCACGCCGTTCGTGACGGTGTTGAGCACCTCCATCGGACGGCCGCCGTGGATCCAGTTCGTGTCGGTGAGATCGGGTCCGACGGCGGCGGGACTTTCGGATTTGCCGCGGAGGCTCGCGAGGTGGCAGCTCGCGCAGGTGGATTGAAAGGTGGCCTTGCCGGCGTCGACGAACGCGGGATTGCGGCTCATCTGCCAGAGCGTGGCGTCGTCGAGCTTCACGCTCGCCATCGCGGCGAGTTTCGCGGTTTCGATCTTCGCGAGCTCGCGCGTGACGCGCTGCGGACCGTCGGGCCCGACGCGGAACCACTGATAATACGCCCAGTAGCCGACCCAGAACACGATCGTGATATAGAGCGTGAACAGCCACCAGTTCGGCAGCCGCTTGTTGTATTCCTGGATGCCGTCGTAGACGTGCGGGCGGACGGAATCCTCGGGCGGAATTTGATCAGGCGGCGTGGAAGCGGAGAACATGGCGAGGTAGGTCGGGCTTCAGGCCCGACGCGGCGTGGCAGAGGAATTCGTGTCGGGCGTAAAGCCCGACCTGCAAGGTGTCTCGACTTCGAATGGAAGATTCTCGAACCGCGCGAGCTGCGCGCGCTTCATCCGCAGCGCGCGCCACGCGATCGTGACGAAGATCGACGCGGCCGTGATGAAGGCCACGAGCGTGAAGAGCGCAGCGGAGTTTTCAAAGACGAGGCGTTGGAACATGGGGAAAAAAGTAGCGAGTAGCGGGTAGCGAGTAGTGAGTAGAAAAGGCGGAGAACTGGCGGTGTGGCGCGGGAGTCGGTCGGTTGGAATGCTCGCTACTCGGTGCTGCTGCTCGCGGCGGACAGCGCGGCTCCGTGCACGTTCTCCGATTTTCCGAGGTGCTGGAGGAAGGCGATGAGCGCGATGATTTCCTTGTCGGGCGCGACGTAGGCGCCGTCGGCGCGAAGGCGCTGCGAGATTTCCTTCGCCTGCGCATCGACGCGCGTCGCGATCTGCTCGGGTGTCCAGTTCGGATACGGCACGCCGAGCGTGCGCTGGACGGCGAGCTTCGAGGGCAGCGTGCTCGTGTCGAGCGAGCGCGCGAGCAGCCACGGGTAGGACGGCATGTTGGAGCCGGTGGAGATGTTGCGCGGATTCTCCATGTGGCGCAGGTGCCAGACGTCGGGATATTTTCCGCCGACGCGCGCGAGATCGGGGCCGGTGCGCTTCGAGCCCCACTGGAACGGATGGTCGTAGATCGATTCGCCGAGGCGCGAATACTCGCCGTAGCGCATGACATCGGGCACGAGCGTGCGGATCATCTGCGAGTGGCAGTTGTAGCAGCCTTCGCGCACAAAGATGTCGCGGCCCGCGAGCTCGAGTGGCGTGTAGGGAATCTGGCGGCGGTCCTCGATGTTGGCCGCGCGGTGCGCGACGACAGTCGGGATGATCTGGATCAGGCCGCCGGCGACGACCGCAAGAAACGTGAGGATCGTGAACGGCAGCGTGTTGACGAGGAGCTTGTCATACCAGTCCGCCCAGACCTTGCCGCGCGACTCGTGGTGCGCGTAGGCGAGCACGACGCAGAGCATCAGGCCGACAAGGCCGGCGATGCTGAGGAGATTGCCGCCGAACATCCATGCGCACGCGAAGCCGACACCGAGGATCGAGAAGAGGACCGGCGGATTGAGGAACGAGCCGACGAGCGTGAGCTCCTCGTTTGCGGCGTGGACCGGCGCGTCCTCGAACACTTCGATGGTGCCGTTGACGGGCTGCGCGTGGCGGACGGTCTGCCAGACGTTGTAGGCCATCATCAGCCAGCCGGTGAGATAAAGCCCGCCGCCGATCACGCGCATCAGCATCATCGGCCGGATGGTGTTGAGCGTATCGAGGAAATTGGGATACGTGAGGACGGTGCCGCCTTCGCTCGTGGCGTTGAGCATCAGGCCCTGCGTGATGCCGCTCGTCCACATCGCGGCGACGTAGAGCAGGATGCCGACGGTCCCGAGCCAGAAGTGCAGATTGGCGAGCGCGGTCGAGTGGAGCGGCTTGTTCCAGAGGCGCGGGAGCAGCCAGTAGATCATGCCGGCGGCCATGAAGCCGTTCCAGCCGAGCGCGCCGGCGTGGACGTGGCCGATGATCCAGTCGGTGTAGTGCGCGAGCGCGTTGACCGATTTGATCGAGAGCAGCGGGCCCTCGAACGTCGCCATGCCGTAGAACGTCACCGCGGCGGCGAAGAACTTGATCACCGGATCGGTGCGGAGCTTGTCCCACGCGCCCCGCAGCGTGAGCAGGCCGTTGAGCATGCCGCCCCAGCTCGGCGCCCAGAGCATGAGCGAGAACGTCATGCCGAGCGTCTGCAGCCAGCCGGGCAGCGCGGTGTTCAGCAGGTGATGCGGACCGGCCCAGATGTAGACGAAGACGAGCGACCAGAAATGGATCACCGACAGCCGATACGAATACACCGGCCGCTCCGCCGCCTTCGGCAGAAAGTAATACATGATGCCGAGGATCGGCGTGGTGAGGAAGAACGCCACGGCGTTGTGCCCATACCACCATTGCACGAGCGCGTCCTGCACGCCGCCGAAGAGCGGATAGCTGTGCGTCCAGCTCGTCGGGATCGAGAGGTGGTTGACGATGTAGAGCATCGCCACGGTGACGATCGTCGCGATGTAGAACCAGATCGCCACGTAGAGGCTCGGTTCGCGGCGGCGCGCGAGCGTCCAGAAAAAATTCACCGCAAACACGACCCAGATCAGCGCGACCGCGATGTTGATCGGCCAGATGAGCTCGGCGTATTCCTTGCCGCGCGTGAGGCCGAGCGGGAGCGTGATCGCGGCGGAGACGATGATCGCCTGCCAGCCCCAGAAGTGGAGGTTCGAGAGAAAATCGCTCGCGAGCCGCGCCTTCACGAGCCGCTGCGTCGAATAATAAATGCCGGCAAACATCATGTTGCCGACGAGCGCGAAGATCACCGCGTTCGTGTGCAGCGGGCGCAGCCGCCCGAAGGTGAGCCACGCGGTCTGGAAATTGAGCTGCCAGAAATTGAGCTGCGAGGCGATCAGCACGCCGACCAGCATGCCGACGGCGCCCCAGATCAGGGAGGCGAGCAGGAACTGGCGGACGATTTTGTCGTTGAACTCGAGGGTGATTTTTCGGTCGGGCATGAGAGAGCGAGGCGCGAAAAGGCGAAGAGGCGGCGGACGGGACGGCGCGACGGACGCGGCGCGTCAGGCGACGAGGTCGCGTTTGCCGGCGTCGGCGCGGAAGCGGCGGACCGGCGCGAGGCGCGCGCCTTCGTCGGCGAGCGGCAGCAGCGAATCGCGCTCCGCGCTGCTGAGGCGGCCGCGGGCGTGTTCGCGCAGGAAGAAAACCACGAAGGTGAAAACCAGGCAGAGGCTGATCGTGAGAGTAAGGGGAACGACGGCCATGGGTAGCGGGTGGTTAGTTGTTTTTCGAGGGACGGAAACGGAGAGGCGGCTGCACGGCGGCCGCGGCCGCCGGACGTTGGCGAGGTTGCGCGGTCGGGCGGCGGTGCCGCAGGAGCTCGCGCGCGGTGAACCAGTTTTCGAGATCGCGGCCTGGCAGACATCCGCTCTCGAGCCAGAGGTGATAGGCAGCCCGCTGGATCTCTTCCTCAGCGGGCTCGGACGCCGCGGCGATAATTTTTCGTTTCAGGCTCATGGGCAGGGTGGGCGGTAAAAAGCTACGTGAGTTCGCGCCGGCTGACTCCGCGGAGCTTGGCTGGCGCTGTGCATTTTTTGGCTTCGATGCTCAGGCCGCGCGGGCAAGCGATGCGGTATGCGCCGGGCCGTGGATGCGATCGCGGTAGCACGTCGGCGATTCGCCAGCGACGCGGCGGAAGACGCGGTTGAACTGCGAGAGCGACTGGAAGCCCGCCTCGTAGGCGGCCTCGCTGATGCGCTTGTGCGGGTTGAGCAGCAGTTGCTTGGTCGACTCGACCCGCACGCGGGCGACGTAGTCGGTGAAGTTGATCCCGGTCGCCTGCTTGAAGAGCTTGCAGAAATACGTCGGGCTCACGTGCACCGCCTGCGCGACGCCGACGAGCGTGAGGTCCTCGGCGAGGTGCGCGGCGATGTGGGCGCGGGCGCGCGCGATCATCGGCGGCTCGGCGGTCGCCTGCGTGATCATGACTTCGTTGCTGAGCAGCGAGAGATGCTGGGCGAAACTCGAGAGCAGGCGCAGGATCGCCTCGTAATGCGGCCGGGTGAGGACGCGGGTCTTGAAATACGCGGCGCGCAGGCGCGGCTCGTCGAGCGAGTCGTTCCATTCACCGAGCTGCTTCAGCGCGCGCTGGAAACGCGGCTGCGTCGGCGCCTTGAGCATGATCTGGCCGGTCTGGAGATACGCGACGACGCGCTCGCCGATTTTCACCGGCACGGCGGATTCGTTGAGGCCGGCGAAGCACTCGAGCGTCTTGCTGCCGCTCGTCGCCTCGTCCTCGATGCGCTGCTGGAGCTGGAGGCACGCGGCGCAGGTCTTGTTCGCCTCGGCCATCAGCGCGCAAAACGGATTCAGGCGCTTCGAGCCCTGCAGCGGCGTCTGGAAGGAGCCGGCCGCGCGCAGCACGAGCGGAAGGCCGGTCGCGTTCTGGAAGGCATCGCGATAATCCTGAAAGAGGGCGGAGTCGCGCAGGCGCGCAACGAGATCGGATTCGCCCGGGGCGGCTTCGGCCAGGGGAGCGGGGAGCAGAGTCGTGGAATTCACGCGGCGAAGTTAGCAAGTAATGCGGAGCCGCGTAATTGGCGGTGCGGCTGCATCTCGCTAAGGGTTTTGCTTAGTCCCGGTAGGCGCGCGCCTGAACGGCGGCGCACGTTCCGACCTTGCCGGAGGGCGCCCGGCGCCGCACAAGCTTCCGCCATGTCCACGTCCCCCTACGCGTCGCTGAGCCAGCGCGAATTGGTCGAGCGCCTCGAGGCGGCGGAGCGCGCGCGCAACGAAAATGCTTCGCTCGCCCAGGTCGTGCGCCTCGCCGACGACGCCATCGTCACCAAGACGCTCGACGGCGTCATCACCGGCTGGAATCGCGGCGCGGAAAAACTCTTCGGCTACACCGCGGCCGAGATGATCGGCCAGCGCATGCAGATGCTGCTGCCCCCGGAACGCCGCGACGAGGAGCGCGAGATCCTCGCGCGGATCGCCCGCGGCGAGCGCGTGGACGCGTTCGAAACCGTGCGCGTGCGGAAGGACGGCACGCAGCTCCACATCTCCTCGACGATCTCGCCGATGGTCGACGGCGCCGGCTCGGTCGTCGGCGCGGCCAACATCGCCCGCGACATCTCCGAGCGCATCGCGCGCGAGCAGGAGTTGCGCGACCTCAAGGCCGCGCTCGACGAGCACTCGATCGTCGCGATCACCGACTCGAAGGGAAAAATCACGCACGTGAACGACAAGTTCTGCGCGATCTCGCAGTATTCGCGCGCCGAGCTCATCGGCCAGGATCACCGGATCATCAACTCGCGCCACCACCCGAAGGAATTTTTCCGCCGGCTCTGGACGACGATCGGCAGCGGCCACGTCTGGCATGGCGAGATCAAGAACCGCGCGAAGGACGGCTCGTTCTACTGGGTCGATACGACGATCTTTCCGTTTCTCGACGAGGATGGCTGGCCGCGACAATACATCGCGATCCGCACCGACATCACCTCGCGCAAGCGCTACGAGGAGGATCTCCAGCGCATCGCCGCCGAGCTCGCGGAAAAAAACAAGGAGCTCGAGGCGATCGTCTACACCGTGTCGCACGACCTGCGCTCGCCCCTGGTCAACGTCCAGGGCTTCGGCCGCCAGCTCGAACGCGCGTGCGAGACGATCCGCGCCGCGGCCGCCGCCGCGGGCGACGGCACCGTGCCGGCCGCGGCGCTCAAGCTGCCGGTCGAGGAGACGATCCCGCGCGCGCTGCGCTTCATCAACGCCGGCGTGAAAAAAATGGAGACGCTGCTCGCCGGGCTCCTGCGCTACTCGCGCCTCGGCCGCGTGGCGCTCAATCTCCAGCCGCTCGACATGAACCGCGTCGTCGCGGAAATCCTCGCCGCGATGAAATTCCAGCTCGACGAGGCGAAGGTCGAGATTCGCGTCGGCCCCCTCCCCGCCTGCGTCGGCGACCCGGTGCAAACCAGCCAGGTGTTCGCCAACCTCCTCGACAACGCGCTCAAATACCGCGAGCCGGCGCGCCGGCTCTCGCTCGCGATCACTGGGCACATCGAGCACGACCAGGCGATTTACACCGTCGCGGACAACGGCATCGGCATCGCGCCCGAGCACCAGGCGAAGGTGTTCGAGATTTTCCACCGGCTGAATCCCGAGAGCACCGTCGCCGGCGAAGGCCTCGGCCTCACGATCGCGCAGCGCGTGCTCGAGCGGCAGCACGGCCGCATTTGGGTTGAGAGTCGCGCCGGCGCCGGCTCCACTTTCTTCGTCTCGCTGCCCGTTCCCCCGGAAAACCCATGAACAAGGCCCCCATCATCCTCATCGTCGACGACGACGAAGGCCACGCGATCCTCATCCGCGACAACCTCGAGGCCGCCGGCCTGCGCAACCGCATCGAGCACTTTCGCGATGGCCAGGCCGTGCTCGATTTCTTTTCCGCGAACTCCGCGACGATCGCGAACGGCGACGACACCTATCTCGTCCTGCTCGACATCCGCATGCCCAAAGTCGACGGCATCGAAGTGCTCCGCCGGATCAAGGCCGACGACAAGTTGAGCAAGCTGCCCGTGATCATGCTCACGACGACGGACGACGCGCGCGAGGTCCAGCGCTGCTACGAGCTCGGCTGCAACGTCTATATCCAGAAACCCGTCGACTACGAGCGCTTCGCCGAGGCGATCCGCCGGCTCGGCCTTTTCGTGATGATGGTGGTCGTCCCGCAGGTCGGGAATCGCTGAGCGCCGCGATCGATCTTGTCCGCCCCCGACTCACCTCCGCGCATCCTGATCGTCGACGACGACGAAGGCATGCTCGTGCTCATGGCGGAAGCGTTGCGCGCCGAGGGCTACGACGTCACCACCGCGGACTCCGGCCGCGCCGCGCTCGCGTGGCTCGACAGCCACCGGCCGGACCTGATGATCCTCGACCTGAAACTGCCCGACGCCGAGGCGACGACCTTCGTCGAAAAACTCCGCAGCGCCGACACGCCCGTGCCCTTCGTCGTCGTCACCGGCCAGGGCGACGAAAAAGTCGCCGTCGAGGTGATGAAGCACGGCGCGCTCGATTACGTGATGAAGGACAGCGGCCTGCTCGACCTGCTGCCGACGATCGCGCAACGCGCGCTCTCGACCGTCGCGCGCGAGAAGGCGCTCGCCGCCGCGCAGCAGGAGCATCGCCGGCTCGAGAGCGAAATCCTCGCCGCCAGCGAACGCGAGCGCCACAGCATCGGCGCCGACCTGCACGACAATCTCGGCCAGCAACTCACCGCCATCGAGCTGATGTGCGCCGCCGCGAAAGAAGACGCCGCCGGCCATCCCGCCCTCGCGCTGCGGCTCGACCTCATCGGCCGCATGCTGCGCGAAGCGGTCGCGCAGACGCGCTTCCTCGCCCGCGGACTCGTGCCGATCGGCAGCGATCCCGACGCGCTTCAGATCGGCCTCACCGAACTCGCCGATCGCACCAACTCCCTCGGTCGCGTGCGCTGCACCTTCGAGGCGACGGGCGCCGTGATCGTCCCGAACCAGCAGGCCGCCGGGCATCTCTACCGCATCGCGCAGGAAGCCGTGAACAACGCGCTCAAGCATGCGCGCGCCCAGCACATCACGATCCGCCTCGCCCAGACCGCCGACGCGCTCCTGCTCGAAATCGCCGACGACGGCGCCGGCCTGGCGAAGGCGCGCACCTCGCGCTCCGGCCTCGGCCTCGGCGTGATGCACCACCGCGCCAGCGCGATCGGGGCCGAGTTGACGATTGCCTCGCGGCGCAGCGAAGGCGTAACGATTCGCTGCCGACTTCCGTTGAAAACATGAAATCGCGCGCCAGCCAGACTCCCGCCGCTCCCGCCGACCAGCGCCGCCGCATCCTGCTGATCGACGATCATCCCTTCATGCGCGCGGGACTCGCACAACTCATCGAGCGCCAGCCCGACCTCATGATCTGCGGCGAGGCGGGCAATCCGACCGAGGCGTTTCAAGCGCTGGCGAAAACGAAACCCGACCTCGCGCTCACCGATCTCACGATGCCCGGCCGCAGCGGGCTCGAGTTCATCAAGGACCTGCTCGCCGCCGAACCCCGGCTGCCGGTCCTCGTCGTCTCGATGCACGACGAGCTCGTCTACGCCGAACGCGCGCTGCGCGCCGGCGCCCGCGGCTACATCATGAAGGAGGCCGGCGGCGAAAACCTGCTCGCCGCGATCCGCCAGGTGCTCGGCGGCGAAGTCTACGCCAGCCCGCGGATGTCGGCGCGTATCCTCCAAGGCCTGTCAGGCACGCGGCCGCGCGGGTCGAGTTCGCCGATCGAGAAGCTCACCGACCGCGAGTTCGAAATTTTCCAGCTCATCGGCCAGGGCAAGAGCACGCGCGACCTCGCCGCGCAACTGCACCTCAGCCCGAAGACGGTCGACGTGCATCGCAGCCACATCAAGGAGAAGCTCGAGCTGAAGGACGCGACGGCGCTGATCCGCCACGCCGTCCGCTGGGTCGAAACGCAGGGCAGCTGAACGCGCCGGCGCGCCGCGGCGCCGGCCGCGAAACCGGCGCGCAGGATCGGCCAAAATCTGCGCGCCAACTGCTGCGCACAATTCGCCAAAGGGCGCGGAGCAGCAGCCTGCGGGTTGCCGCATAGTCCACGCCATGCAAGAAGCACTCGTGTGCGCACTCCGCACCCGGCGGCCGCAAATCCATGCGCGCTGGGAAGCGTTGTTACGCATCGAGCGCATCAACACCCCGCTCGCGCACCCGGACACGCTCGTGCACCTGATCGATGCGACGCTCGACGAAATCCTCCAGCGTTTGAACCAGCACCAGGTGCATCGCAGCACGCGGGCGCCGAGCTACGCGACGATCCGCGCCGCCTGCCATTGCGGCCGCAACCCGCTGCTCACCTATTTTCTCGCCGGCGAACAGGCGCTGCTCGAAGCCACCGTGCTCGCGCAAAGCGAAGCGCCGCCGACCGACGCCACCGAACGCAGCCTCGCGATCTCGGATCTCTATTCCGTGATGCGCCGGCTCGCGCAGCGCGAGATCGAGGCGTTCTGCTCCGTCTGCCAGTATCGCGAATGTCCGGCGCCCGTGCCGGCGCAGGATTCGGTCCACTCCGCGCCAGCGAGCTGACGCGAGCCTCGCGGATTGACGCCGGTTTCGTTCGTCACGTCGCGTGCGGCGCCAGCGCGGGGGCGAAAATATTTCCCGTCTCGCGGCGCAATTTGATCGTCCTCGCGCAAAGAGTCTCGTCGCACACCGGAGTTCAAAACTCCCAACTTAATCCCGCGCTCGGCAGCAGCGGCAGCATCTTGCCCGGGGTTTTCACGACGACCAATCGTCCCTGCGAAATATAGGCGTAGTGGTCGTCGAAGCCGATTTCGTTCTCCCGATTGTAGGCGTTGAAGATGTCCACGTAGGCCCGCAGCGTGCCGCGCTCCAGCACGTAGGTGCGCGTCGCGCGGAGATCCAGCCGGTGATACGAGGACGAGCGCAACGCACCCACCGGCCCGTAGACCCACGAATAGCTGAGCGCGCCGTTGTTGAGCGGCACGAGCGAGAAAATCTGATCCGTGTAAGGCCAACCGGTGTGGAACTGCCACGAGGCGCTCAACTGCCAGTGCGTCGCCGGCACGTATGTCACGTCCGCATAGAACGTATGCCGCTGGTCCCAGTCGCGCGGGATCCAGCGTCCGCCGACCTGCTCTTCGGAGATCGCATACGCGTAGCTCGCGGCCCAGCCGAAGCGCGGTCCGTTGCGGTGTTCGGCGATGAGCTCGACGCCGCGCGCGCGACCGCGGGTCGGATCGAACCGGGCGCGATCGTAGAGCGACTCCGGGAAAAGATCGAAGGGATCGACGAGATTGGTCCAGTGCGAACGCAGGTGCGTGCTCAATCGCTCGTAGCCTTCCACGCGGAGCTCGACGCCGGAGCTCAGCCGGTGCGACACTCCCAGCACGCGTTGCTCGGCCCGTTCCGCGGGAGAAAATTTCGTCTCCCGATCCTGCATCGACAGCTCCTGCAATCCCTGCGCCTGCTCGTAGATGCCCCAGGCGGCGCGGAGCGTCGTGCGCGGGCCGAGCGCGAGGGAGGCGTTGAGCCGCGGGCTCCAGCCCGAGTCGTTCGTGTAGGAGTGGCGCTCGAAGCGCACGCCCGGCTCGATCACCAGCGCGGTCCACGGCTGAAACCGCGGGGCGACGTAGGCCGCCGCGTAGTCGCCGTCCGGGCGGAGCGAGTAGTTCACGGTCCGTGTCGTGGTGGCGAGATTGCCATTGGTCAGCGACCACAGTTCGCGCAACAGATCGTAGTCGTAGCGCGCCTCGCCCGACTTGAACTCGAAACCCGTGCGCACGAGCGCGCGCTCCGTGAGATTGAGCGTCCAGTCGTTGCGCAGGCCCACGGAATCGAGGCGGCGGTCGTCGCGCAATGTGAAGCGATGCGTTCCATCGTCGATGAATCCGTTGCCATTGCGATGCCAGTCGAGTTGGGAGAGCGAAAGCACGCCTTCGCCCGACAAGCGGTCGCCGAAGTCGCCGCGCCAGCGGCCCCACACGTAGGCGTTGTCGTAGCTGCTGCGCAGATCCGGGCGGCCGGACTGGTTCAGGCGCTCGAAGGAATCCGCCGCATAGAGCGCGTGCAGCGACACGGTGTGATGCGCGTTGAGCCGATACTGCACCTTGCCGGAAAAATCGTAGTAAGTCGGCGAGCTTTTCACCTCGGTCCCGCCGAGCTTGAGCGCCAGGTCAATATAGCCACGCCGCGCCGCCACCATCCACTGGCCGTCGCCCTCGGCGAAGCTTCCTTGGCTGGTCGCGCGCACGTTTGTGACGCTGACGCCGAGCGTCGTGAGTGGCTTCGGTTTGGAAAACTCCTGGGTCTCCATCGTCAACACGCCTGCCAGCCGGTCGCCGTAGTCGGTCGTGAAGCCGCCCGTGGTCAAATCCAGGCTCCCGACCGTCTGCAGATCGACGATCGAAAGCGCGCCGTCGTAATCCTTCAGGTGAAACGGCTCGATCAGGTCCACCCCGTCGAAACGCGCGAGCAACTGGCCGTTCGGCGCGCCGCGCACCGTGAACTTCGCCGAGTATTCGTTCGCGCCCAGCCCCGGCAACCGGCTGATCGTGCGATAGAGGTCCTCGCCGATCTGCGGCAGCGTTTCCAACTCCGCACTGGTCAGTGTGACGTTCTTTGCCACCCGCTCCTCCGCGATACCGAAGCGACTCGGTGTCACGATCACTTTGTCGAGGCTTAGCGGCGGCTCGTCCTTCGCGATTGCCGGAGCCATCGATGCCGCGGGCTCGGATGCGAGGGCGTGAATCGCGGGCCAGACGATCAGCCCGCAGAGCAATGACCGCGCGCGGCGCCGGATTCCGCCGTGAGCGAGAGACAGGCGAGTCGCAGAGGAACCGCGTTCCATCGGAGAAAAATGCATCATGGGAGCAACGTGTTCTCCGACTGAGCGGCAGCGTGCTGGAGGTTTCGGAGAGGCGCCCTCCACGACAGCTCAACACCGCTCCACCGCAGTGCCCTTCAATGTGCTCCTCTTTCAACGCGCTCCTCCCGGAGCCCGCGCGAAATCGCCCTACCCTTCTCCCAGCAGCCGGCGGAAACGCGCCTGCAACGCCGCGATGTCATCCACGCGCAGCGTGGCGCCCTTGACGGAGAGGATTTTCTCTTCCCGCAATCGCGCAAACGTCCGCGAGAGCGTCTCGCTGCTCGTGCCGAGTTGCGCGGCCAGCACGCGCTTCGTCATGCCGAGGCTCACGCTCGCCGGTCCGGTCGCGCGCGCCGGGCAGCGTTTCACGAGCCAGTTGAGGAAACGCGTCTCCACGTCCTTGAGCGTGAGATCCTCGACGAGGCCGACGAGCACGCGCAAATGCTGGCTCATCGAGCCCAGCATACGCAGGCCGAGGTCAGGCCGGCGGCCGATCAGCGCGACAAACGGCGCCTTCGGCACCACCACCACGCTCGACGCCTCGATCGCGCGCGCGCTCGCCGGGTAGCCGCTCTCGCTCGCGAGCGAAGCCTCGGCCATCGATTCGCCCGCACGGAAAACATAGATCACCTGCTCCTTGCCCGCGGCGCTCACACGGTGAACGTCGAGCGCGCCCTTCTGCACGACGTAGAATCCCTCGGACGGATCGCCCTCGTGAAACAGGTAGCCGCCCTTCGGCACGGCGCGCAGGAGCGAAAAGGCCGCAATCGTTTCAAGATCGCTCAGCGGCAGTCCGGAAAAAAGCTGGCACGAACGAAACGTCGCTGAGATCGCGGCCAGACGAAGCGGAGTGACATCGGTCGGCACCTCGCCATTCAAACCGCGCCGCTTCCGTCAGTCGCGCAAAATTTTCAGAATCTCACACCGGTTTTCTCTCCGGCGCGAGGATGAGCAGCATCGTCAGCGATTCGATGGCGCGCACGGCGTGTGGCACGCGCGGCGGCAGATGCAGCAAGTCGCCCGCGCGCAGCATGCGCGGCTCGCCCGCCACGGAGAATTCGCCCTCGCCACTCAGCACCTGGATGACCGCGCGCGAGGTGCTCGTGTGCTCCGTGAGCGTCTGGCCCGCCGCGAAACTGAACAACACCGCGCGCAGTTCGGGCGTGGCGAGCAGGGTGCGGCTGACGATGCCGTGGCCGACCGCCTGCGCGCTCTCGACGAGCGAGAGCGAGGCCGGTTCGTCGGAAGAGAGAAGCGCGGAAGATTTCATGCGTGATGATATTTGTCAGGGACGGGAGAAATGCGTCTGCCACGAGCCGTCCGTGCGACGCTCGGGCCGGATGGAAAAACCGTCGGCCTGCAGGCGCTCGATCAAGGGCGAAGGCAGAAACGGCGTGACGAGCACGAGCGATTCGCCCGGCGCGAGCGCGGCGACGGCGGCGAACACCGCGGCACGCGGCTCTTCGCCGCGCGCGATCAGCGGTCGCGTGTCGAGCAGGCGGACTTTGCGCGGCGGTTCGGGTTTCATCCGCAAAGGAACTCCGGAATCACTTCGCCAACGCCACGACCGCGCGGGCCGCTTCCGCGATCTCGCCCTGGAGTCCGTTGCGCTGGTGCGCGATTTCTCCGCCGGCGTTGAGCACGGTGATCAGGTTCGAGTGCGAGAATTGCCCGCGCGCATCCTGCTTGTATTTCACGCCGAGCAGCATCGCGAGCTCCTGCACTGCGTCGGCGTCGCCGTGCAGCAGCGTCCACGACGCGTCGAGCTGCGAGCGCTCGCGGTAGGCGTGCAATGCGGCCGGCGTGTCGCGCACGGTGTCGAAGCTCACGAGCACGAAGCGCGTCTTTGCCCGCGCCTCCGCGGGCAGCGCGTCGCGCAGCCGCTGCATGTCGTGCACGAGGATCGGGCACGCGTATTCGCAGCTCGCGAAGAACATCGCGAGCACGACGGGCTGCCCGCGGAGCGACGCGAGCGCGACGCGCTGGCCGGCGTCGTCGGTCCATGCGGCGTCGAGTTGATAGAGCGAACGGTCGGACACCGGCACGGCGACCGCAGAGGATTTTTCCGCGGCGCAGCAGGCATCGCAGCACGATTTCTTTTCTTCGGCGCGGAGCGTCGCGGCGAGGAGCGCGGCGACGCAGAGGAGAGTTTTTGTTTTCATGGTGAATTCGGAAGAGATTGCGCGCAGCGGAAACCGAGGTTCGGCACGACGTAGCTCGCGCGCAGCGAGCTGCGAAAACCGGCGCGCATGAAAGCGGGATAGTTCGTGAGGTCGCCCGCGCCGATCGCGCCGGCGCCGCAGAAGAGGTTGCGATCGAGGCCGGTGTCCGCGCGCGATTCGCCGGTGACGAGCGCGGTGTTGAAGTCGGCGACCCATTCCCAGACGAGTCCGCTGAGATCGCGCACGCCGAAGAAATTCGCCCGGCCGGATCCCGCCGCTGGCAGCGGCGACGGCGAAGGCCGCGCGAACCACTCGAGCAGGTCGGCGCGATACGCCGGCTCGCTCGCGCCATCGGCCGTCGTGTAGCCGGCCGCGATCGCACGCTCCCACTCGGCCGTCGTGGGCAGGCGTTTTCCCACCCACGCCGCATAGGCGCGCGCCGCGAACCACGACACGCGCACGACCGGCGCCTCCGCCGGCGCGGCGGCGCCGAGCTCGAGATCGCCCGCCCAGTCGCCGAGATAACCTTCGTCGGCGAACAGCGGACTCACGCGCGAGCGCCGCCATTTCGGATTCTCGCGCACGAACGCGAGAAACTCCGCGTTCGTGACCGGCCGCACGTCGAGGCGAAACGCTGTGACCGGCACGCGCGCGAGATCGTCCTTGCCGCGCAACAGCGGCACATACTCACCGGCGGGAATCACGACCATGTCCGCCCGCGCCACGGCGCCGGCCTGCGCGCCTGCACCGCTCGCGCCGAGTGCGAGCATGCAGGCGATCGAAAAGCACAGGAGGCGTTTCATGGGCGCAGGATTTTTTCGACGGAGACTTTATTGTCCGCCCGAGGTCGAGCCCGTGCTCGCGCTCGCGGCGCGCGCGGCCTTCACCTCCGCGGCGCTGACGGCGCCGTAGTCGTTGCCCCAGGAATTCATCACATAGGTGAGGACGTCGGCGATCTGCTCGTCGGTGAAATCCTGCGGCGGCATCAGGTTGTTGAACGGCTTGCCGTTGACGGTGATCGGGCCGCTGAGGCCTTTGACCGGGATGCGGATCGCGCGGTCGCGATCGGCCTTGAGAAAATCGGAGCCGGCGAGCGGCGGGAAGACCGCAGGCAATCCCTTGCCGTCCGCCTGGTGGCACGCGAAGCAGCTTTGGAGAAACACCTTCTTGCCGCGCTCGATTTGAATTTCCTTCGTGATGCCCGCGATCTGCGGATTTTCCGCGATCGCTTTCTGACGCTGCGCGACGAGCTCGAGTTCGCGCTTGCGCGAGGTGGTGGCGGCATCGGACGCGTTGCCGAGGTAGACTTCGTCGACCTCCTTGCCGGAGTAGACGAGCTTGTTCTCGTCGCCGCTGACCTTGAGCATGCCGAGCGCGCCCTTGTTGAAGGCGCGCGCCAGCGAGTGATCGACGAGGATGAACGTGCCCGGCACCTCCGTCTTGAACTCGACGATCGTCGAGCCGCCCGCGGGCACCATCGTGGTCTGCACGTTTTCCTGCGCGAACTTCGTCCCGCCCTCGGCGTAGACCTTGTCGAAAATTTCCCCGATGATGTGGAACGACGACGTGAGATTCGGGCCGCCGACGCCGAAGAAAATCCGCACGCGCTCGCCGACCTTCGCCTGCAGCGCGTTGTCGCCGGTCAGCGCGCCGACCGCGCCGTTGAACACCACATACGGCGGCCGCTCGTCGGTGAGTTTCACCGGATCGAACGCCTGCAACCCTTCCTCGCCATAACGGCCCGCGGTGTAGAACTCTCCCTGCATCACGTAGTATTCGCGATCGACCGGCGGCAGGCCTTCCTTCGGTTCGACGAGGATCAGGCCATACATGCCGTTGCCGACGTGCATCGGCACCGGCGCGGTCGCGCAGTGATAGACGTAGAGGCCCGGATTCAGCGCAGTGAACGAAAACTGCGACGAGTGCCCGGGCGCGGTGAAGCTCGATGCCGCGCCGCCGCCGGGACCGGTGACGGCGTGCAGATCGATGTTGTGCGGCATCTTCGAGCTCGGGTGATTGTTGAGGTGAAACTCGACGAGATCGCCCTCGCGCACGCGGATGAACAGCCCGGGCACGCCGCCGCCAAACGTCCAGAATGTATACTCGACGCCGTCGGCGAGGCGCTGCACGACCTCGCGCACTTCGAGATTCACGACGACGCGCGCGGCATGCCGGCGGCCGATCGGCGGCGGCACGTGCGGCGCGGCCGTGGGCACGGCGATTTCCAGCGGCAGGTCGGGGGCGAGCGCCGCGGCACCGCCCGGCGCGGCCTTCACTTCCGCTTCCTGGGCGCGCCCGATCGAGAGCGCCGCGAAGGCGAAGAGCGCGAGCACGAGGCGGCGCAGGGGAGAAGGGAGGAACGTTTTCATGATAAAAAAATCTGGAGTTGGCGGAGACGATTATCGCTCAGCGCCGCCGATGGGGCCTTGATGCGGATCAAGCCTTCCCGAAAAACCGCCACGCGAGCGCGGTCGTGAGGACGAAGCCCGCACCGACCGCCAATTCGAAAAACCCGAGCGTGCGGGCCCGGAATTTCGGCGCGGCGCACAGCAGCACGACGCTGCGCACGAGCAAAACGCCGAGCGCGATCACGACCGCGAGCGGCATCGTGCGATAATCGACGAACATCGCGGCTACGACGACCGCGAGCCCGGACGCCGCGAGCGCCGGCACGATGCTCGCCTCGGCGGTCTTCGCCGCGCGCAGATAACTCCGCACCGTCAGCACGGTCGGCACCGCGCGACCAAGGATCGCCGCGCTCAGTGCCACCGCCGGCCACACCGGCCAGCCCGCCGCCGCCGCCATCGCGCCAGGCACGAACGCAAACGCCGTCGCGCCGGCGATCTCCGCGGCGCCCGCGCGCATTTCATTGCGCAGGTCGAACCAGAGAAACGCCGCGCCCGCCACCGCAGCCGGTGCGAGCCAGAGCGCAAGCCCAGGGCCGGCAAACGCGAGCGCCGCAAACGCGCCGGCACCGGCGAGCACGGAAAGCATCGCGAACGCGCCGCGCGCCGTCGCGCGCCGCTCCGGCCGCGGATCGCGCCAGAGCAGTTTCAACGGCCGCCGCGAAAAAAATCCCGCGATCGACGCGACCGCGAGCCAGCCGCCCGCGACCGAAGGCGCCACGAGCAGGCCGAGCGCGATCGGCTCGAGCGCGAGCGACCAGCTCCCGTGCTCCTTGGGCAGAAGCACATCGCGCCACGACGTGGCGGATGGGGACGACGAAAAAGGCGATGCGAGTGTGGGACTCGTGGAATGCACGCCGCCAAGATAGCGGGTAGCGCCATCCGCCGAAATTGGCGCTGCGGCTGCATCTCGCTAAGGAATTTCTTTAGAGTTCGATTCGAAACCGCGAGGTGCCCGGAGGGATGTGCCACAGGCGTCTCGTCCGTGATTCGCGCCTTCACGGGAGAAACGCCCGCGCCACGGATCGACCTCTTCGAGGCAGGGCGGATTATTCTAATCCGCCGTCCCAGCGCGCACGAATCTCCTGAAGCGGCGCGTTGGGGACAACGAGCCCTACCCACTCCTGCCACTCAGTTAGCTGGGAGCGCACGCCAGCGCTGGCGCGTCACTGCGCGCGCGGGCCGTGCGCCCGGGACCGATACGTCGACGGCGACTCGCCGGCAATGCGGCGGAAGACCCGGTTGAATTGCGAGAGCGACTGGAAGCCGGCCTCGTAGGCCGCCTCGCTCACGCGCTTGTGCGGGTTGAGGAGGAGCTGCTTCGTCGCCTCGACGCGCACGCGCGCCACGTAGTCGGTGAAGTTCAACCCGGTCGCCTGCTTGAAGAGCTTGCAGAAATACGTCGGGCTGACGTGCACCGCCTGCGCGACGCCCACGAGCGTGAGGTCCT
>DASZYB010000022.1:0-16162 GCA_035545575.1 Opitutaceae bacterium
CGCGGCGGCTTCGTTGAGGTTGAGACGGAGCAGGCCGATATTGTGCTCGAGCTTGTCGATCGCGGCGGTGAGCGCGCGGCGCGTGGGTTCGTCGCCGGCGGTGAGGCGCGGGAGGGCGAAGGCGCGCGTCGCCTGCTCGATCTCGGCGAAGAGTCGCGCGCGCAGGCCGTTCGCGATGCCGGTCTCGATCGCGACCTGCTCGTCGTCTGCGAGGTCGGCCGGAAGTTTTTCCTTTTCCTGTTTCCAGACTTCTGCGGTCGCCGCATCGAGGACGGCACCGAAGCGCGCGACGAGCCCGTAGAGCGTGAAGACGTGGTCGGCGATGACGTGTTTGTCCGCGCTGACGCCGTCGACGAGCCGGCCGAGCCAGGCGCGGTAATCCTCGAGCCACGGCGTCCAGCCGTCGGCGGCGATCGGCGTGGCCGCGGAGGGAAAGCGGAAATGGAGGACGCGGCTGCGGATCGTCGGCAGCAAGGCGTAAGGCCGTGTGGTGAGCAGCAGCAGCGTGGTGTTTGCGGGCGGCTCCTCGAGCGTTTTGAGAAACACGTTGGCGGCCGCGGTGTGCATGCGGTCGACTTCGTGAAGGATGGCGGCCTTGCGCGGCGCGACCGCGGGCGAAACCTGGACCTTGTTGATCAACTCGCGCGTCGCGTCCGCGGAAATCTGGCGCATCTTGCCCGCGGGCCGCAGCGAGAAGCAGTCGGGATGCTGCTCGGGGGCGAAATGACCGGATGCGCCGGGTGCGTTGAGCAGCCGGTCGGCGATGGCGTGTGCGATCGCGACGAGTGTCGCGAGATCGTCGCCGTGGAGCAGCAGGCTGTGCGAAAGCCGCTGGCGCGCGATGGCCTGCTCGATCACCGCGATCGCGGGCGTGCCGGCAAGCGCCGCGGGCCAGGGAAAAGGCGCAGGCATGGGAGACGGGAGAAAGGAGGCGGAAAGCGGGAAATCAGGCTCGGAAATGCGGCATCGCTTTCCGTGGCTGCCCAGCGTCCGTTTGGCGAGCGGAAGCTACTTCAACCGCGCCTGCACCTCGGCCCAGATTTTTTTCTCGATCACGTCTTCGGCCTTCGTGCCGTCGACGACGATGAAGCGCTCTGGCATGCTCTTCGCAAGGAGCAGATAACCTTCGCGCACTTTTTTGTAGAAGCCGATGTTCTCGCGTTCCATGCGGTCGGGTAGGTCGGACGCGCGCTGTTTCAGACGGGCAAGACTGACTTCCTCGGGCACGTCGATCACGATGGTGAGATCGGGCATGACGTTGCCGACGGCGAATCGGTTGATCTGGTTGACGGGATCGGCGGCGAGGTTGCGGCCGATGCCCTGATAGACGGTCGAGGAATCGAGGAAACGGTCGCTGAGCACGATCACGCCGCGCATGAGCGCCGGGGCGATGACTTCACGCACGAGCTGCGCACGGGCGGCGGTGAAGAGCAGCAGCTCGGTCTCGGCGCACATCTCGTCGCCCTTGGAATTATGGACGATGATATTGCGGATCTGTTCGCCGATTTCGGTGCCGCCAGGCTCGCGCGTGCTGATGACCTCGCGGCTCGTCTTTTGGAGATGCGCCGCGAGGCGGGCGATCTGCGTGGATTTGCCCGAACCCTCGGCGCCCTCGAAGGAGATGAGTTTGCCGGTCGGTTTTTGTTTCAAGGGAGCCATGGATGAGATGCGATGGTGGAGGAATCAGCGCCAGTTGGCGAGGAAGGTTTCGAGATCCGCGAGCGTAGGGCTTTGCCCGGTGCGGACATAGTAGCCGCTCGTCGCCACGCCGGCGCCGAGGCACGCGTCGGGTGCGAAGCCGAGCAACTGGCCGAGCGCGAAGCCGGCATTGAAGTGATCGCCCGCGCCGGTCGTGAGCAACGGGCGCTCGGTGAACGGGCCGGGCACCCAGGCATCGCCCGCGGCCGTCGCGCATGCCGCGGATGCACGCGGATGAATCACGACCGTGTCGATGCGCAATCGTTCGTGCAACGCCCGCGCCGCCGCGCGAAGCGAGGCATCGTTGTCGGCGACGTCAGCGAGACCGAGCGCGGCCGCGACTTGCTGCGCTTCCTTGAGATTGAGCCCGAGCGTGACGCGGCCGAACGACTCGAAGCGTGCGATCGCGTCGAGCGCGGCGCGCAAATCGTCGGGCGAGCGTTTTTCCGGATCGGCGAGATCGAAAAAGAAACGCCGCGCGGGCGACGCCGGCAGTCGGGGCAGGACGTGCGCCGTGAGCTCGGCGAAGATCGCCGTCATGTGCGGAACCATCGTCCAGTTGACGAGCGCGATGAGGTTGGCGGCGGCGAGCTCGGCCTCGAACGCCGCGGCGCCGACGACTTCGCGCACGCGCGCGAGCGTGATCTCGTCGAAGCTGCGCATCGTGCCGAGCATGAGTTTGCCGTCGGTGAATTCGAGCGCCGTGGTGTGCGCGGGCGCGCAGAGCGAAAACGTCCGCGCGCGCGCGGCCAGACCTGCGAACGCCGGATGAATTTGCGGCCGCCCGAGCGCGCCGACGCAGGTGACGCGTGCGCCGGCGGCGAGCAGCGCGCCGGCCATGATCGGGCCGTTGCCGCCGAGTTTTTCGGCGCGCGGGTAGAGTTCGAGGTTCGTGCTCTTGCCCGCCGCGCCGAGGACGCGCTGGCCGAATTCAGGGATCGTGGCGATCGGCGCGAAATCCTCGCCCTGGCCGCGCCGCAGTCCGACTGGCGTGACGATCAGGTCCACAAAACCGTCGAAGCCGACCAGCGCCGACGGCGCGCCGACGCGCGAACGGGCGGTGGCGAGGGCTTTGAGGGTGCGGGCGCGGAACATGTGCGGGCGTGGAAGTCCGACAAAAAATCACGCGCGGGCCGCGGCAAACAGATTCGCTCACGCGAGATCGGCGATCGTCGGCGCGCAGTGAATAAATCGCCGGGAATTCCGTTGAAGGTGCGCGCAAAAACGGCCAACGCTTGCGCACCATTGACATGATTGTGTCCTCTCTCGCTTCACCCACCTTCGCGGTGGTCAACATCGTCGAGGTTTTCAGCAAATGCGATCCGGTCGGGCAGGTGATCACGGTCGGGCTCGCCGTCGCCAGCCTCATCGCGTGGACGATCATGATCGGAAAACATTTCGAGCTGAAGCGGCTGCGCCTGCTGAATCGTTCCTTCGAGCGCCAGTTGCGCGGCGAGCGCGCGATCCTCGATTTGCCGGAAGGTTTTCGCGACCAGCGCGTGATTCCTTACGCGGATCTTTTCGCCGATGCAGTGGAGAGCTACTGGCGCGCGGCCGCGATCGGGAAGGAGAAAGGCGACGACACGACGCGCGCGCGCCTCGAGCACGCCGAGAACGCGCTGCAGCGCGCGCTCGCGCGACAGACGCTGCGCTACGAATCGAGCATGATTTTTCTCGCGAGCATCGTGTCGGGCGCGCCGTTCATGGGCCTGCTCGGGACGGTGTGGGGCGTGATGACGGCGTTCAGCTCCGTCGCGGTGCAGCAATCGGCAACGATCGCGACGCTCGCGCCGGGCGTGACGGCGGCGTTGCTGACGACGATCGCGGGACTGGTCGTGGCGATCCCGTCGGTGTTCGGCTACAACATCCTGCTCGGCATCACGCGCACCTCGATCACCGAGATGGAAAATTTCGCGAGCGCGCTCGCGGACCGGATCGAACTGGAAAGCAAATAAACGGAGGACCTCATGGCCCGGATTTTTCGACGCAAGCACACGGCGCAGCCGATCGCCGATCTCAACGTCACCAACATGATCGATCTCGGGTTCACGCTCCTGATCATCTTCATGATCACGACGTCCTACAGCCAGCAGGAGCAGACGATCGCGGTGAAATTGCCGCCCGAGGCGAAATCGATCCAGCAAAAGCCCGATCCCGAGTCGCGGGTCGAAACGATTTCCATCGACGCGCGCGGAAATTATTTCCTCGGCGGAAAAGCGGTGTCGTTTCGCGACCTGCAAGTGCAGCTGCATGTGTTTGCGACGGAGCCGAAGCAGCCCATCATCCGCATCGCGGGCGACGTCGCGGGCAGCTACGGCAAAATCGCGGCGGTGATCACCGAGCTGAAAAGGCAAAACCTCTCGCGGATCGATATTGCCACGGAGGCGGAGCGCTAAGAAAACAGCAGCGGGAACGTTAGTCCGGCGGGAACCGTGACGGCTCAATCACCCAACGCATTTTTCCTTTCGGCGACGCTGCATGCGCTCGTGGTCGCGTTGTTGCTGCTGCTCACGCTCGGGCTCAATCCAGACGCGAAGCCGCCGATGAAGATTTTCGAATTGGTCGCAAGCCCGGGCGACAACTATGGCGCCACGGTCGCTCCGAAGCTCGGCACGCCGGGCGGAATCAAGGTCGACATCCCGCCGCCGCCGAAGAGCGAACCGGCGCCTGAACCTCCGGCTCCGACACCCGCGAAGGCGGAGCCCGCGCCGCCGGCTGTCGCCGAAAAAGCGCCGCCGGTGCCGACGCCAGCGAAAGCGACGCCGAAGCAGCGCACGATCGCGCAGGATCTTCGCCGGAAAATCATCATCGCCGATTCGAAGGCCAAGCAGCAGGCGCAAAAGGAACGCGACGAGGAAGAGAAGCGCGCGAAGAAAGCGGCCGATGCGGCGAAGGCCGCGGCGAAGATCGCGAGGATCGACACGGCGGGAATCAAGGCTGGGCTGCTCGCCGGTTCTGATGCCAACATGATTGGCGGCACGGGCGGCAAGGCGTTGACCGCGGAGGAGGGGAGCGAAGCGGAACGCTACATCGCGTTGCTCGAACAAAAACTCCGCGACGAACTCGAGCAGGTGTCCGGGCTGGACGACCAACTGCACGCCGAGGCCGAGGTGCATATTTTGGCGGACGGCCGACTCGCGCGTGCGCAGCTTACGAAGCGTTCCGGCAACGAGGCTTTCGATGTCGCCGTGCTGCGCGTGATCGCGGCGGTGCGAATGCCGCCGCGCCCGAAAGGCGTGCCGGAAGTGGAGCAGATTCCATTCACGACGCGCGCGAAGGAATAGTCGGGAGAAATTCCTTGCGTTCGCGGGCGGAACTTTGATTTTGCTGACCGCTCGCAAGGGCGATGGGCCTGTAGCTCAGTTGGAAGAGCGCCTCAATGGCATTGAGGAGGTCGTCAGTTCGAACCTGATCAGGTCCACCATGCGTCGCCGGGGAATGGCGAAGGCGAAGACGTGCGGCGGTGAAGTGCGAAAGCGGGCGCGAGCCGTTGACGAAGAGGCCTCGCATGGCGCAGCCGCGCTCGAGGTGTTCGCGCCGAATTTTTTCTGACTTACGGCGCCAGCACGGGCGGCTCCTCGGCCGGCGGCGGAATCGGATACGAGCGCGCGAGCATGGCGCGCCAGTGAGCGTCGTCGATTTCGCGACGGCGGACCGCGCGATACTCGAGTTCGCCGACGAAGAAGATGAAGACGTAGAGCGCGAGCAGCATCCAGATCGGGCCGTCGTCCGAGAGGTGAAGCTGGCGCGCGAAAAGCGCGACGCACGCGCCGGCGATCGCGAGCACCTTGCCGATTTTCACGGCCCACGCGGTGGCGCGCAGATACGGCAGCCGCGTCGCGAGCAGCGCGCGCAGGATTCGGCCGCCGTCCATCGGGAAAACGGGTTGGAGATTGAAGCAGCCCATCGCGAGGTTCGCCCAGAAGAGCTGATAGACGAGTCCGTCGAGCGAGTAGAGCTGCGCGTCGTCATCGATCCGGCGGACCCAGAACCATAGCACGCCAGCGAGAACGAAATTTACCGCCGGTCCGGCGAGCGTGATGAGCAGCTCGCGCGAGGGCCGGCGCGGGATGTCGTCCATTTCCGCCATGCCGCCGATCGGCATGAGCAGGATGCGGCGCACGCCGATCCCGAACCGCATCGCGGTGAACGAGTGCCCGAGCTCGTGCAGCACGACGCACGCGAAAAACGTGATCAGCGTGAGCGAGCTCCAGAGCAGGCCGGGCCAGCGCTCGTCCATCCAGCCGTGCTGCGCCACGTAGGCGAGCAGCAGGAAAAACGAGACGTGCACCTGCAGCAGGATGCCGCGGACGCGGAAAAGGTTCATTGACCAGCCCAGCATGAGGAGCAACAAAAGCGCGCCCGTCGAAATCGCCAGCCACTTCGCATCCGATCATGTCCGAACCCAAGCCGCCGACCATTCTCGTCATCGACGACGACGCCGAGATCCGCTACTCGCTCGCGCGGGTGCTGTCGTCGCGGAAATACCAGGTGAGCGAGGCGGCGAGCGGCGAGCAGGGCATCGCCGTCGTGAAAAAAGGGCCGCCGCCGGATCTCGTTTTCCTCGACGTGCGGATGAGCGGCATGAGCGGCATCGAGGCGTTGCAGCACATCCGCGCGGCGAATCCGAAGCAGCTCGTCGTGCTGATGACGGCGTTTGGCACGGCGCAGACGGCGATCGAGGCGATGAAATACGGCGCGTTCGACTACGTGATGAAGCCGTTCGATCCCGCGAAGGTGCTCGCGCTCGCCGACAATGCGCTGAAGGCGCACGCCGATCTCCGCGCCGTCGGCGACTACAAGCCGTCGATCAACGCCGAGGATTATCGCGAAGGCATCGTCGGCAGTTCGCCGGTGATGCAGGAAGTCTTCAAGGTCATCGGGCAGGTCACGGCGAGCGACGTCACGGTGATGATCACCGGCGAGAGCGGCACGGGCAAGGAGCTCGTCGCGCGGTCGATCTGGAAACACAGCCATCGCGCGAGCAAGCCGTTCATCGCGGTGAACTGCGCGGCGATTCCCGACAACCTGATCGAGAGCGAACTTTTCGGCCACGAGAAGGGCTCGTTCACCGGCGCCACCGGGCAGCGGCTGGGAAAATTCGAGCTGTGCGACGGCGGCACCATTTTTCTCGACGAGATCGGCGACATGGCGCTCGCGACGCAGACGAAGATTTTGCGCGTGCTGCAAGCGGGCGAGATTCAGCGCGTCGGCGGCACGGAGACGATCAAGGTCGACGTGCGCATCCTCGCCGCGACGAACAAGGATCTCGAGGAAATGGTGAAGGCGAAGACGTTCCGCGAAGACCTTTACTACCGGCTCAACGTCGTGCGCATCCGGATGCCGCCGCTGCGCGAGCGCACGGAGGACATTCTGCAGATCGTCGATTTCTGCCTGCAGAATCTCGTGAAGCAGAAAAAGGCGCGCGTGGCGAAAGTCTCGCCCGAGGCGATGTCGGTGCTCGCACGCCACAACTGGCCGGGCAACGTGCGCGAACTGGAAAACGTCGTCTACCGCAGCGCCGTGATCGCACAGGGCGATGCCATTCTCGTGAAGGATCTGCCGGCGGAAATCCGCTCCGCGGCCGGCGAGAACGCGCCAGCGATCGCGGCGACGGAAACTGAAGCGCCGCCGAGCGCGACTGCAGCGACCGATGTTGCCGTCGCGGCGTCGCCGACGCTGGCGCAGGCGTTCGACGCGATTTTCGAGCAACTGAAATCCGACGAGGCGCCGATGCTCGAACGTGTCGAGCGCGAACTGATCGCACGGGCGCTCCAGGCGGACGGGGGCGACGAAGCCAAGGCGGCGAAGCGGCTCGGGCTCACGAAAGCGGCGTTGCAGAAGCGGCTGAAGGAGGCTTGAGATTAGCCATCATGCGTATGAAGCGTTTTTTTGCCGTGTGCTTCGTGACGGTCGCTGCCGCGGTGGCTTTGTCTCGGGCGGCCGCGGCGGATGATTCGCCGATGAAAAAGGTTTTGGTCTTCACGAAATCGTCGGGCTGGGAGCATGACGCGATCAAGACAGACGGGCGCACCGGCCACGGTTTCGCGTTTCGCGTGCTCGAGGAGCTCGGCGCGAAGGAGCGGATCGCGTTTACGTTTTCCAAGGACGGCAGCCTCTTCGCCCCGGCTTATCTCGCGCAGTTCGATGCCTTTCTTTTCTACACGAGCGGCGATCTCACCACGCGGCACGACTCGCTCGGGCGCGGCGACGATAATCCGGTGATGACGGCGGCGGGCAAGGCGGCGCTGCTCGCGGCGATCGCGGGCGGCAAGGGTTTCGTCGGCGTGCATAGCGCGGACGACACGTTTCACGGACCGGGCGACGACGAGGATGGACCGGCGCGACATCGCGCGAACGGCGAACAGGCCGATCCCTACATCAAGATGCTTGGCGGCGAATTCATCCGGCACGACGCGCAGCAGCGTGCGCATCTGATCGTCGTCGACGGAAAATTCCCCGGCATGAGCGCGGTGCCCGCGGACTTCGCGCCGCTCGAAGAATGGTATGCGAACAAAAATTTCGCGCCCGATCTGCACGTGCTGCAGGTGCTCGATACGCGTGGGATGACGGGACCGCACTACGCGCGGCCGGCATATCCGGTGACGTGGGCGCGGCTCGAGGGAAAAGGGCGGGTGTTCAACACGTGCCTCGGCCATCGCGAGGATATCTGGACCAATCCGGTTTTTCAGTCGGTGCTCGTCGGCGGGCTCGATTGGGCTTTGCGGCGCGTCGATGCCGACGTGACGCCCAACCTCGCACAAGTCGCGCCCGGCGCGAACGCGCTGCCCGACTATGTCGCGCCGGCGAAAAAGAGCGAGCCGGCGCCAAGCTCGGGCGAGAAGAAATAATTTGGACGCGTGTGCGCCGCGGGCTGCGAGCAGAAGCGTGGCACGCGGCTTCGGCGACATTCTTTGCCGCTCAACGCTGCCAGCGGCGCACGGCGGCTCTTCGTAGCAACGGTTTCACCAATATTCTGAGCGCGGGCGAAAACGTGGAGGGCCGAGCTTTGCGGTGGTTACCTGATTCTGGAACCCCTTCCGGAATCATCCGCAGCTTCAGCCACTCGGCCCTCCGGTGCAAGTGTCGGGAAGCGGGCAGGCCGAATGCACGCACGGCGTCTACCGGAAATCCGGTAGACGCCGCCATGGACGATTGATCGCGGCGGGCGAGCGCGGCGGGTTTGGTTCGAGCCGCCTCGCCTGCGGAGAGCTGCTATTTCTGGTGTTTGGCGAGCGCGCGGTTGAGCGCGCTCACGATGGCCTTGATGGAAGCGAGCTCGATGTTGGTGTCGATGCCCGCGCCGAAGAGCGTCTGGCCGCGGGCGGTCTTGATCTGAATGTAGCTCACGGCGCGCGCCTCGGAGCCCTTGCCGAGCGAGTGTTCGGAGTAGGAGAGCACTTCGAACTTCGGCAGGCTCGTGGCACCGAGCGCATGCGTGAAGGCATCGATCGGGCCGTTGCCCGTGCCGGAGAGCTTGTGCGCGGCGCCGTCGATGGCGAGCGTGGCGTCGCAGCGGACGGTGCTGTCGCGTTCGGCGGTCTTGAAGTGTTGCAGCGCGAGCGGCGAGGCGCGGTCGAGATATTCGCTGCGAAAGACCTCGTGGATCTGCTGGGGCGTGAGTTCGGTGCCCTTCGCATCGGCGACGTCGTTGATGATCTTGCCGATTTCCTTGTGCATGAGCTTCGGCAGCGCGAAGCCGAACTCGTGCTCGAGCACGTAGGCGACGCCGCCTTTGCCCGACTGCGAGTTGATGCGGATGATCGCCTTGTAGCTACGGCCGATGTCGGCGGGATCGATGGGAATGTAGAGCACGTCCCACGGCGCGTCGTTTTTCTGCGCGGCCCAGGATTTCTTGATCGCATCCTGATGCGAGCCGCTGAAGGCGGTGAAGACGAGTTCGCCGGCGTAAGGCTGGCGCGGCGGGACTTCGAGGCGGGTGGTGCGCTCGTAGACTTCGCGGATTTCGTTGATGTTCGAAAAGTCGAGGCCCGGGTGAATGCCGTGCGTGTAGAGGTTCAGTGCGACGGTGACGATGTCGAGGTTGCCGGTGCGTTCGCCGTTGCCGAAGAGCGTGCCCTCGACGCGGTCCGCGCCGGCGAGCATCGCCAACTCGGTGGCGGCGACGCCGGTGCCGCGGTCGTTGTGCGTGTGCAGCGAGACGAGCGTGCGGTCGCGGCGCGTGAGGTGCGTGCACATCCACTCGATCTGATCGGCGTGAACATTGGGCGTCGCGTATTCGACGGTGGCGGGCAGATTCAGGATGATCTTGTCGGCGCCGGTCGGCTGCCAGATGTCGGTGACGGCCTCGCAAATCTCCAGCGCGAACTCGAGCTCGGTGCTCGTGAAGCTTTCCGGCGAGTATTCGAAGCGCATCCGCGTTCCCGCGGCGACAAGTGGCGCGGAATACTGCTTCACCCACTTCGTGCCCTGGACGGCGATGTTTTTAATGTCATCGCGCGTGGCGTTGAAGACGTGCTTCCGCTGCGCGGGCGAGGTGGAGTTGTAGAGGTGGAAGATGGCGTTCTTCGCGCCGCGCAGCGCTTCGATGCTGCGCGTGATGAGTTCCTCGCGGCACTGGCAGAGAACTTGAATCGCGACGTCGTCCGGGATGCGGTTCTCGTCGATGAGCCGGCGGCAAAAATCGAACTCGATCTGCGAAGCGCTCGGGAAGCCGACCTCGATTTCCTTGAAGCCGATCTTCACGAGCATCTCGAAATACTCGAGTTTCTCCTCCACGCTCATGGGCTGGGCGAGCGCCTGGTTGCCATCGCGGAGATCGACGCTGCACCAGATCGGCGCGCGGGTGAGGGTGCGGTTGGGCCACTGGCGGTGGGGCAGGGAGACGGGCGGAAACGGACGGTATTTCGTGACGGGCGCGGATTGCATGGACGGGAAAATCGACTGACAAAATCGTAAGGAAAGGAGGTTGGCGAGCCAACTGCCGGGCTGAGCCGGGCAGGAAAACGCACACCGCAGCGCGGTGGCGAAAGAAAATCAGGCCGACGCACGACCCGCCGCTGCGCGGCGTCCTCAGAGGTCGTGCGCGTTCGTAAGTCGAAGGGCCTGGAGCGAGGCTCGCATTAGTCGTCGTGCTGGTATCGGCACGACGCGCTAAAAGTCAAGGGCCGCTTCCGCGCGCCGGCCGCATCCTGTAACCCACCGGAGGAAGCCGCGTCTTGCCTGCTGTGCATGACCTTGCCTCCATTCGAGTATGCCTGACGACGACGTATTGCCGTTCGATCTGGCTGGTTGCCTCGAACGCGTGCGCCAGCGTGATCAGGCGGCTGCACGCGAATTGGTCGACCATCTCTATCCGCTGGTCATCCGCATCGTCCGATCTCATCTGCCGCGCCGCGTCGCCGAAGAGGATTTGGCGCAGGAGGTTTTCCTGAAGATGTTCACGCGGCTCGAACAATACCAGGGCGCGGTGCCGTTTCCGCACTGGGTGTCGCGGATCGCGGTCACCACCTGCATCGATCATCTGCGCGCGCAGAAGCGGCGCCCGGAATTTCGCTGGGCCGATCTTTCCGAAAACGAGGCGGAGGTGCTCGACGCGGTGATGACGAACGAAAACGACGTCGCCGCGAACGATGCGATGGCTGCGCACGAACTCGTGCACAAGCTGCTCGCGCAACTCAAGCCCGACGACCAGCTCGTCATCCGCCTGCTCGACCTCGAGCAGAAGACGATCGCCGAGATCGCGCAGATCACCGGGTGGAACGGCTCGCTGATCAAAGTGCGCGCGTTTCGCGCGAGACGGAAGTTGCAGAAACTTTTCCAGGAACTTAGAAAAAAGGAACGCTCATGAATACCTCCGATCCCCGTCATCCCTGGCCGCGCCTCGTCGCGGCCGCGCGCCAGGTGCGCGATGAACGCGACACGGCGGTGCCGTATGGTTTCGCCACGCGCGTCGGCGCGCTGGCGTTTTCCGGCGAGCGGATCGTGGGCTCGTTGGTGGAGCGGTTCGCGCTGCGCGCGGTCGGCGTCGCCTCGCTGCTGGCCGTGCTGAGCGTCGTCGCGAATTATTCCTTCATCAAACACAGCGCGCCCGCGAACGAAGAGGTGCTCGCGGAGGATCCGGTCGCCGCGCTGCTGAGCGAGTGACGCATGGACAAACCCTGGAAAGTCGTCCTCGCGTTCGTGGGCATTTTTATCGCCGGCGCGGTCTTCGGCGCGTTTTTTTCGCTCGGCGTCGGCAAGGAACTGCTTGCGCAGCAGCCGCCCGTCGGGCCGAAGCGGCTCGTGGCGGTGCCGCCGTCGTGGCAGGCGCCCCAACTGCTCGGACGCTTCACCGAGCGGCTCGACCTGACCGCGGACCAGCGCGAGCGCATCAAGCCGATTGTGCAGCGCGCGTCGGAGGATTATCGCCGCCAGTGGCAGGCGAACGTCCGCGAGACCGGTTTCATTCTCGAGCGGCTGCAAAACGATATTCGCAAGGAACTCACGCCGGAGCAGCAGGCGAAGCTGGAAAAAATGGAGAAGAACCAGCACGAATTGCAGAAGGGATTGGGCGTGCCTCGCGGCCGCGAGGGAAACCGCAACAAGGGCGGAATGCCCGGCGCCGGATTCGAATCGAAGATGTTGGCCCCGCCGTCCGGCGCGCCCATGAATCCGCCCGCGCCGCCGCCGGCGGCACAGGACGAAAAGAAGGAATAAGAGTTGCAGCGGACCGCTCCGGGCGCATGGTCCGCCTCGGCCAGGTGCCATGCATGGGCAGGCGCGTGAACTCCGCCAGGACCGGAAGGTAGCAACGGTAACGACGTCCTCCTAGTGCCGTGGAGTGCCTGGCCACTTTTTTTAATTTCGGATTTGCGATTGCGGAGTGCGGATTTCAGCTAGCGGCACGTGTCGAGCACCTACCAAGTCATTGCGCGCAAGTGGCGGCCGCAGACGTTTGACGACGTCGTGGGCCAGGATCACGTCGTGCGCACGCTGAAGAATGCCATCACGCGCGGCCGCATCGCGCACGCGTATCTCTTCGTCGGGCCGCGCGGCACGGGCAAGACGAGCACCGCGCGCATTTTTGCGAAGGCGCTCAATTGCACCGGCGGACCGAAGGCGGACTTCGACCCGAAGGATCCCGCCTGTGTCGCGATCGCCGAGGGATCGCACCTCGACGTGATCGAGATCGACGGCGCCTCGAACAACGGCGTCGACCAGGTGCGCGACCTGCGCGACACCGTGCGCTACGCGCCGGCGCAGGGAAAATTCAAGGTCTACATCATCGACGAAGTGCACATGCTCTCGGCCGCGGCGTTCAACGCCCTGCTCAAGACGCTCGAGGAGCCGCCGGCGCACGTGAAGTTCGTCTTCGCGACGACCGATCCGCAGAAGGTATTGCCGACGATCGTGTCGCGCTGCCAGCGCTTCGACCTGAAGCCGATCCCGGCGGAACTGATCGTCGAGCGGCTGAAGAAAATCGCGAAGGAGGAGAAGATCAAAGTCACCGACGCCGCGCTCGCGTGCATTGCGCGGCTGGCGGACGGCGGCATGCGCGACGCGCAATCGATCTTCGACCAGATGATTTCGTTTTGCGGCGCCGAAATCTCGGAGCCCGACGTGCTCGATGTCTACGGCCTCGTCGCCGCGGAAAAGATCAACGAACTCGCCTGCGCGCTCGCGGCGGGCGACCACCAAAAGATCGTGGCGATCGTCGACGACTGCGATGCCGCGGGTCGCGATCTGGTGCGGTTGCTCATGGATTTGCAGGCGCTCGTGCGCACCGCGCTGCTCGATGCGATCGCGAAAGGCGGCAAGACCGACCAGCTCGGCTGCGTCTCGCTCACGACCGAACAGCTCACGCGCATGCTCGACGGCCTGCGCGAAGGCGAGGGCAGCGTGAAACTCGGGCTCGCGGAGAAAATAAATTTCGAGGTGACGCTGCTCAAAGCCGTCGAGGCGAGCCGGGCGCGTGCGATCGACAGCTTGATCAAGGAGCTCACCGCGCTGGCGGACGAAGCGCCCGTCGCCAGCGGAGCCGGCGAAGGCGAAAAAAAAAAGGGCTGATTGATCGGTTGGAAGCGCGGCTTGCCGGCAGTCAGTCGGCGGCAGTCAGCGCGCCTGTCGCTCTGGCGATGGAGCAAACATCGCCGCCGGTCTCGAGTGTGCCGGTTGTTGCGGGTGCGTCGGAGTCCACGACGTCGACCGCGTCGGTGCCGGAGTCCGAGACCATCAACGCGTGGCCCGATGAAACGGCGGAGTCGGCGATGTTGACCGAGCTTCGGGCGCGCGGCGAAAGTCCGTCGACCGCGGCGCGCGCGCGAACGAGCGCGGCTGTCGTCGAAGAGATCGACGCAAAAAATCTGCCGCCGCTCGACGATTTGGTGCGCCAGATTCCCGCGGAGGTGCGCGAGGCGCTCGACGATTTGTTTCGCGCGAAATTCATCGCGGTGCGCCGCGTGCCGAAGCAGGCGCTCAAATCGTAGGCGGCGTTTAGTTGCGCGATTTTTTTTCGTCGGTCGGCTCGGCCCACGTCGAGCCGAGGTCGACTCGGCCGGAAAGATCGCGCGCGTAGAAATAAGTTTCGACGTTTCGGTCGGCGAAGGGCGGCAGCAACGCGATGGCCGCGCGCCGATACAGTCCTTCGGGCACGCCTTCGAATTCGTCGAGACGCGCGAGGCATGCGGCGTCGACCGACCACACTTCGCCCGTCACGCCGTCGCGATCGTCGGACTGCGCCGCCATTCCGGGATAAGCGCCGAGATCGAAGAGCCGAAAGCCAGGCGCGGTGCGAGCGACGCCGACAAACTTCTGCGCGGCGAGCTGGCGATGGTTCGCGCCGCCGCGCTTGAGCGTGCCGTAGACGAACACGAGCGTGCTCATTCGCTTGCCGGCTCGAGTAATTCGACGACGACGGCGGTGGTGTTGTCGCGGCCGGAATTTTGCAGCGATTCCTCGACGAGACGTTGGGCGGGCGTCGCCGCGGAATGGGCGGCGTCGGGCGCGCGGACAATTTCCTCGAGTTGCCGGTCCCAGAGTCCGTCGGTGAGTCCGTCCGAGCAGACGAGGAACCGATCGCCGGGCGTGTGCGAGACTGCGCCGATGTGCGGCTCGACGAATTGCTGGCCGGCGCCGAGCGCCTGCTGGAGCGCGTTGCGGCGTGGATGCGAGCGGGCTTCGCGTTCGTTGAGCTTGCCCTGGCGGCGGAGCCAGCCGACGTGGCTGTGGTCGTGCGTGACCTGCGTGAAGCCGCTTTCGCGCGGAAAATAATAGATGCGGCTGTCGCCCACGTGGCCGAAATACATCCACGTCGGCGTGAACCAGCAGAGACTCAGCGTTGCGCCCATGCCGGCGCACTCCTCGTAGGAGAAACCGAGTTTCAGCAGGTCATGGTGGATCGACAAAATCAGTTCGGAAAGGATGTCGGTGAATCCGCTCTCCATGCCCGCGGCCGAGAGGCGAAACGCCCGCGGCATCATCCGCGTGAGCCGGTCGACGGCGATGCGGCTCGCGAATTCGCCGGAGCGCGCGCCGCCCATGCCGTCGCTCACGGCGAACACAAAATCGGCGCCCGCGAGCGACGCGGAGCCGGTCTTGCCGAGATGGTGCACCTCGTGGCCGTTGAAGGTGAGCCCGAGAAAGGCGTCTTCGTTGTTGGTTCGCACGCGGCCGGTGTGCGTGAGGCCGGACCAGCGGATGCGAGGGACGGGGGAGGGAGAGCTGGAGGAGGAGTTCGGTTGGCTCATGCGTCAGCCGGAAGGTTTGAGCGAAAGAGATTGTCCGCCGCCGGTGTCGAGGATCGTGGCGAATTCGAAATCGATCACACAGAACCGGCCGTCGTTCACGCGATAGGTGATGTTGCGCAGTTCGCGATCCTCGTGGCGCACGCCAAAGCTCTCGAGCTCGGCGAAAATTTCCTTCTGCCGTTCCGGATCGAGGTGGTCAACGCGGCCGCCGCAGTTGGTCGTGACGATTTTCAGGTTCTCGGGCTCCACCTCGATCAGGCGCGGCACGAACGTGCAGCCGCGCTCCTCCAGATAACGCAGCACCCGCACCTCGTGATCGAACCGTTCGCGTGCCTGGTGGCCGCGAAAGACTTTGTGCACGCGCCCATCGTAGCCGATGCGCACGCTGGCGCGCGCGGTGTCTTTCATCTCGTGCATGGTGGTAGGCGGTGCGAAGCAAGCTCCCGGCGACGCCATCGGCTGGCAAGCGCGTCGCGCGATCTCGCAGCATTATGGCCCGCGCCAAAAAGTGTCATGAACAAAACTTCTGGTTGCTTCTGGCATATGAGCTGCTGATTTCTGGCCCGGATTTTTCCGCTGTGCACGCTCGGAAAAATTCTCACGCTCGTCCTCCCGTCCAACTCTCCCTGCCCAAAACACTCCCTATGGCCAAACTCAAATTGGAATACATCTGGCTCGACGGCTACACGCCGCTGGCGAGCCTGCGTTCGAAGACGAAGATCATCGATGGTGATCCCGCGAAACTGAAACTGGAGGATCTGCCGGTGTGGGGCTTC
>DASZYB010000023.1:0-62724 GCA_035545575.1 Opitutaceae bacterium
GCGTGGCCGATTTTCGTGACGAAGGATCCGAGCGTGCTCGCCGATCCGCTGAAATTCGTGCTGCACCATCTCGGCTTCGTTGCGTGCCTGCTGCTCGTCATCGTGCTCGCGTTCACGCCGCTGCGCGTGCTCGCGCCGAAAAATCCCGTTGCTCTCGCGCTGAATCGCCACCGGCGGCTCGTCGGCGTGGGCGCGTTCGTCTACGCGGCGCTGCATTTCACGACGCACCTTCTCTACGAGGGCGGCACCGACGTGTCCGCGATTCCCGCGATCCTGCGCACCGCGGTGAAGAAACCGTTCCAGCTCACCGGCCTGATCGCGCTCACGATCCTGCTCGTGCTCGCGATCACCAGCCTGCACGCGTTCGTGCGCTGGCTCGGCGGCCGGCGCTGGAAAAATCTCCACCGGCTCGCCTACGTCGCCGCCGCGCTCATCGCGTATCATCAGGCCGCCGCGCGGAAAGTTTTCCCGCCGCAGGTGCTGTGGATTTTCGTGCCGCTCGCCGTGCTCGAACTCGCGCGCATCGTGAAGCAGCGGAGCAAATCCGCGCCCGCAGCCGCCACCGGCTGAATGCGCGCTTCCCTCGCGCCGTCCCGAGTGCATCGCAAAACTTCAGGCGTGGCACGGGTGTCCCGCCCGTGTTTCGAACTCTTCACAGGCGGGACGCCCGGGCCACGCCAACCTGCCGCCTGGGAGGCGCCGGGTTGAAAACGAACGCTCAACGCGTCGCCGCCGCCAGAAACCACTCGATCGCAAACGTCGTGAGCTGGCCGCCGGGGCTGGCGAGGTTGAACTCGAAGGCGTGCGTCGCCCACGGCAGCGACACGAACGCGTGCGGCACGCGATGCGCGGCGAGCGCGGCCGCAAGCCGCTCGCTGTGGCGATGCCACACGAGCACGTCGAGCTGGCCGTGCAGCAGCAGCGTCGGCGGCGAATTTTCCATCACGAAATTGAGCGCGCTCGCGCTGCGATAATTCGCCGCGGCCGACTCGGGCGTGCCGCCGAGATACTGGCGCATGAGTTGCGGCGAGTGGATCGCGTCGTTTTCCGATGCGTGCGCGTAGGCGAACGCGAGGTCGCTCGGCGCGTAGAGCGCGACCACGCCGCGGATCGCCGGATCGTGCGCGGTGTAGGCCACGGTCTCCGCGATCTGCCCGCCGGCGGAGCGGCCCAGCAGCACGAGCCGCGCGGGATCGAAGCCGAGCTCGCCCGCGTGCGCCTTGAGAAACGCGATCGCCGCGAGGGTGTCGTCGCGCGGCGCCGGCCACGGGAACTGCGGCGCGAGCCGGTAGGAAATCGCCGCGACCGCGTAGCCGCGCGAGGCGAGCCAGCGGTCGAAATGCGCGAGCTCGGTCTTGTCGCCGCTGTCCCATCCGCCGCCGTGCACGACCACGACGCACGGCGGCGGCGTTCGCCCGAGCGGCGAGGCGGCGGAAGGCGCATAAAAATCCAGCGCGAGTCCGTCCGCGAACACTCGCGTGCTCACGTTTGCCGCCGGTGCCGCGCCGCCGAACAAATCGGCGAACGAAAACGGCGTGCGCGACAGCGTCACCGGTCCGAAAGCCTGCGTCAGCTCCGCCGGCAGCCGGCGCGCAAGCCACCTCGCCTGCACCGCGGGCCGCGCAAGCAGGCCCGCCGCGAGGCCGGCGACGATCACGCCGCCGCGCGCCCAGCCGCGGGAATTGCCGCGCGTCAACCACGTGCCGACTGCGACGAGCACGGCCAGCGCGGCGAGCCAGTGGCCGTAGCTGTTCGCGACGACGGCAAATTTCCACGGCAGCGCCGCGGGCGACGGCACGGCGTTCAGCAGGCCGAGCGCGAAGAGCAGCACCGCCAGCGCGAGGAAAATCCAGCGAGACATCGCTCCATCGCGACACAACGCCGCGCGGGAGACGAGTGAAAGTCGCGCCGCGAGCGAACCATGGGCACCGGCCGCGCCGAGCGCGCGGAAAACTTTGCCCTTGGCGCAGCGGCCCGGGTTTGGCCGCATCGGAGTCGATGCGTCGGATCGATCAACTGCTCGCGAACCTCGGCTACTGCTCGCGGCGCGAAGCGCGCGCCTGGCTCGCAAAGGATCGCGTCGTCGTCCGCGGCGAGCCGGCGGAGAATTCGGCGCAAAAAGTTTTGCCCGCCGAGGTGCGCGTCGACGGCGAACCGCTCGATCATCCCGACGGCTTGCTGCTGCTGTTGCACAAGCCGCTCGGGCTCGTCTGCTCGCACGACGGGCGCGAAGGACCGAGCGTCTACGCGCTGCTGCCCGAGCGGTGGCGCCGGCGAAATCCGCCGGTCACGAGCGTCGGCCGGCTCGACAAGGACACGAGCGGATTGCTCCTGCTCACCGACCAGTCGCCGCTCGTCCATCAGCTCACCTCGCCGAAGCACAAGGTGCCGAAAGTTTATCGCGCCACCGTCGACCGCGATCTGCCGGAAGAGCTCGTCGCGCGTTTTGCGGACGGCACGCTCCGACTCGAGGGCGAGGAAAAACCGTGCGCGCCGGCGGAGCTGAAGCTGCTCACGCCGCGCGCCGCCGAGCTGACGTTGACCGAAGGCCGCTATCATCAGGTGCGCCGGATGTTCGCGGCGTGCGGTGCGACGGTGGTCGCGCTGGAGCGCACGCACTTCGGCACGCTCGCGCTCGACGGACTCGCGCCGGGCGAGTGGCGCGAGCTGCCGCTCGATTTTTTCGCGCGCCCGCCGGCGGCGTAGACTCCGGGCCCGACGGCGCGAGACGCGCGGCGTCAATCCTCGTCGCCGAGCCGGAAGATGATCGGCACCTGCATGCGCGTGTTGACCTTGCGGCCGCCGCGGATGCCGGGCTTGAATTTCCAGCGGCCGACGCCGGTGGCGGCGGCATCGTTGAAGCCGGGATGCGTCGACTCGACGACGAACGGGTTCACCACGCGGCCTTCCGTGTTGACGATGAACTCCACCCGCACGACGGCGCGCGACACTTCACGCTTCAGCGCCGGCGGGAAAATCGGCGGCGTCTGCACAATGGCCTCGGGAATGCGGTCGAGGTCCGACAGGTCGAAAATTTTGCCCAGGCTGCTGTCGATTTTTCCGCCGCGCAGGATGTGCTCCGGGATGGCGGTGAGCTTGAGGTTGCTGACGTCGGGCTTCTCGATGAGCGACGAATAGTCGAACTGCTGCACGAAGTCGTTCGGCGACGGCGCCTGCGGCACGTCGGCCTGCATCGGCACGGGCGTGCCGTTGTCCGGCCGTTCGGCGGCATCGTCCGGCGGCTGGTCGAGTTCCTCGAGATCCTTGATCTGCGGCATCTCGATCGTGAGCGCGATGTAGCTTTCCTTTTCCACCTTCTTCAGCCGCGGCTTCGGCCGGCCGAGACCGACGAAGATCGCGGCGTGCAGGCTCGCGGACAGCAGGAGTGCGATCGCGAGGCGCTTCCGGGATCGGGCCGGGCTGTAATAATGCCAGTCTCCGCCCACGCTGCACGCGCCGGGCGAATCCGCCGGCAGCGTCCGCAACGCGGCGCCGGCGAGGGGCAAGGTGGTGGGGGGAGCGGTTAACATGTCCTATTTTACGTCCATGTTTTCCGCGAACCTTTGCATCTCTTGCCCGAGGCCACGCATTCCTTGCTGGCGGCCAAAGCGCAATGACTTGCCCGCGGGGAGATTTTCGCGAGCGTGCGCTGATGTATGATTTTCCCCTCACGGGCGCCCAGCGCGCGCAGCTGCGCGGACTCGGCCAGCGGCTCGAGCCCGCGCTCAAGCTCGGCCGCGGCGGCGTGACGCCGGCGTTTCTCGGCGAGCTGCAGCGCCTGCTGCGCGCGCACGAGCTCGTGAAGCTGCGCTTCCTCGGCGCGGAGCGCGACGAGCGGGCGGCGTGGTGCACGCAAATCGCCGACGAAGGCCGGTGCGTGTGCGTCGGCGCCGTCGGGCACACCGCCCTTTTTTATCGGCAGAATCCGGAGCCGGCGGAGCGCAAGATCGCGTGGGGGTGAGTAAAAACGAGCGCGGCGCCGGTGCGCGCCGGCTCGCGGCGGGTGCCGACCCCACGCGCCCACCGTTGACGCGATGGCGGCGCGCCGCTTCAGTGCCGTGGCATGTTCACGATCATCGGAGGCGACGGCAAGGAATACGGCCCGGCGACCGCGGAGCAACTCCGTGCCTGGATCGCCGCCGGTCGCGCGAACCTCGATACGAAGGCGAAGGCGCTCGGCACCGAGGAATGGCGGCGGCTCGGGGACTTCGCGGAATTTTCCTCACCCACGGGCGCGCCGCCCGTGATGGGCGCCAGCTACGGCGCGGCGCCACAGCCAGCCGCACCCGCGATGACGGCGCCGGCCGATGCGCCCGACCGCGGCACGCGGCTCGCGGCGCGCTGCATCGACTGGGCGATCGCGATCGTCGCGGCGATTCCCGGCACGGTGATGCTCGGCGGCGAATTCATGAAACTCGCCGCGATGATGATGCAGGGCCGCGAGCCCGACATCAACGAGCTCGACATGGCGCGCGTCGGCCTCGGCGGCCTCGTGCTCGGGCTCGGCTGGCTGATCGTGCTGGTGATTCAAATCGTGATGCTCAGCACGCGCGGCCAGTCGATCGGCAAACGGCTGATGCGGCTGCGCGTCGTGCGGCTCGACGGCACGCCGGCCGGCTTCGTGCACGCGTGGCTGCTGCGCGAATGCCTGATCACAGTGATCGGCGTCTTCCTCAGCGTGTTTCCCGTCGCCGGGCCGCTCCTGCTGCGGCCGGCGTTTCACGTCACGGACTGGTGCATGATCTTCCGCGACGACCATCGCTGCCTGCACGACCTCATCGCCGGCACGCGCGTGGTGCGCGCGTGAGCGGTTAATTTTTCGCCGCGCCTTTTTTGAAAAACAGCGCGTCGAGCGAAATCGGGCCCGGGCCGAACGCGAAGACGATCAGGCACGCGAACAGGAAGAGAAACGGCGTCGCGCCGGTGAACTTGTCGGTGTCGCTGAAGATCGCGACGAGCGCCGCGTGGTCGTTCGTCCAGTAGGCGACGAGCATCGTGAAGATCAGCGGCACCGCGATCGGCCGCGAGAAAAGCCCGGCGAGCAGCAGCAGCCCGCCGAAGCACTCGGTCGAGCCGGCGACGATCGCGTTCAACTTCGGCGCCGGGATGTGCAGGCTCGCGAAAAATTCCGTCGTGCCCTCGAGGTTCATCAGCTTGCCCTTGCCGGTCTGGAAAAACGACCAGCCCCACCAGACGCGGATGACGAGGAGCAGGAGCGGTTGCAGCCAGCCGCCGAGCGTGGCGAGCAGGCGGTCGAGTTTGGCGTAGCTGGAGGCGAGGTTCATCGAAGGTGGGAGCAGCCGCGCGGGTTTTTATTTCGCGGAAAATCGCGGGGACGATTCTCCGCGCCGGCGGCGCGCCACCTCAGCACACCAGCGAGCCGAAGTCCATGAAGTCCGCCGCGAAGCCGCCCTTCACGCCTTTGCAGATCACGCTCACGGCGTCGTGCGAGTGTAGCGACTCGAGATGCGAGCAGGCGATGCGGAAATCGCGCACGCGCTTGTCGGCGTCGAACTCGCGGTAGAGCAGCCGCGCGGCATCCTCGACGAATTTCAGGTGCGCGCCGTTGAGCTCGGCGAACGCCTGCTCGTCCTCGCGCTTCACCATCACCTGCGTCTCGGTCTGGAGCGCATGCGCGCAGTGCGCCTGCACGTCCTCGATCCAGATTTTTTTGCCCGGCGTTTCCTCGAGCGTAAGCCGCGCCTTGCTGCGCTGCGAATGCGGCACGGTGTAGACGCCGCGCGTGTCGCGCGCGTGCTCCGAAAGCTCCGCTGAGCACGGGCACGCCGACGAATAGACGAAGTCGAAATGGATGAACCGCCGGTAGTCGCCCGCGCGCGTCATCACGCCCTCGAACGCGACGTCGTAGAACTGGTAGCCCTCGAGCCCGCTGCGCAGCGACCACTGCAGCATCGGATACGAGAAGCTCACCTTCAGCCGCGCGTCCTTGCTCTTCACGTTTTTCAGGTAGGCACAGAGGATTTTGCCGAGCCATTCACCGGTGAAGACCGCATCCTTGTGGTCGTAGAACGAGCGCACGATCCGGCTCATGTTGATGCCCTTCAAGTCGGCCTCGAGCGACACCGTGCCCGTGACGCTCGCCTCGAGCGTGAGCACGCGGCCGTCCTTGGTGCGGAATTTGAGCGGCAGTTTGAAATTGTGCACGCCGACCTGCTGGATCGGCACGTGCGCGCCTTGGATCGCGTCGTGCGCCGCCTCCATCATGTCAGGCAGCGTCGCGCGGTAGCCGGTCGTCGCGCGAAATTTGCGGTCATACGCGCGCGCGATGCGCGGCTGCGCCCCGCTCGCCGAGCGGTGGAGATACATTTGCTTGGATTTGGCCATGTTCGTTTTTGATGCGCCGGCCGGGCGGTTGGTTACGATAACAACCGGAGCCGCGAGGCTCGGAGTTGGGCCGGCAGGTTTCAGGTGCGGTCGGGGCCGAAGTATTCGGCGAAATTGCGCGGCGTCTCGTAGAGTCGCACGCAGTGCAGCGTGCCGACGGTGAGCCGCCGCTCGATCTGCTGCCAGAAGGCGAGCACGAGGTTCTCGGTCGAGGGATTGATGCCGCGGAGAAAATCGACGTCGCTGTTCAGATTCCGGTGGTCGCAGCGATCGACGACGGCGACGTGCAGGATGCGCTTCAACTCCGCGAGATCGATCACGTAGCCGGTCTCCGGATCGGGCACGCCTCTCACGGTGACTTCGAGGACGTAGTTGTGGCCGTGCCAGTGCGGGTTGTTGCACGGGCCGAATTTCTCCTCGTTCCACTTCCGGCCCTTGAACGGGTTGACCAGCCGGTGCGCGGCGTTGAAGTGCACCTGCCGCGTCACGAACACCGTCCCCGCGAGCGCGCGCAGTGCGCGTTTTCCCGATACGGCAGGACGCGCGGTCGTGGATCGGCGGCGAAGGCGGGAAGGCATGGAGGTTCCACAGTGCGAAAAATCACCCGCCGGTCAAATGCCGAGGCGACGATCGCAGACGCGCGACGCGCGATTGATCGGCCCGGGCCGCAGCCTTGTCGCAGCCGGGAAAATCCTTGCCCCACCTCCGGGCGCGCCGCATCTAAAACGCGTGAACACCCCTCCGGCCTTCGGCTTCTTTCGTTCTTTTCGCGTCCTGTTTGTCGCCGCGTTCGCATTGGCGGCCGCCTTCCCCGTCTTCGCCGTCGACAACGAACTCGGCGAATCGGTCGGCACCGTCGCTCTTCCCGCCAATGTCACTCCGACCGAAGTGAAAGACGCCATCGTCAAGGCGTTCACCGGCCGCGAATGGGGCATCAAGAGCCAGGGCTCCGCTCGCGTCGTCGGCTATCTGAAACACCGCTCGAACGAGGCGCAGCTCACGCTCGTGTTCGACGCCCAAAAGGTCGAACTCTTCTGCCTCGGCTGGCAGATCGACAAAAAAACCGGCGCGCGCGAAAAACCCGAGCTGCCCAAAGGCTGGATCGGCAATATCAAGAGCGATCTGACCAAGATCCTCAATCGGATCACCACGACCAAATAAGCGGCCATGCCTGCCGGCGTAGTGGCGCCGCCCGCCTTCACGATTGCGACGGGCCGAGCGGAAATCGAAATACCGGCCTTCGGCCCGCCCGTGCTCGCAGGCGAATCCACCGAACCGATTTTCAAAACGTCGCGCGCGCTCGGCCGCTCCGACCGTGTCGCCCTGTTCGAGCGCGACGACTGGCGGCTCGGCGTGATCACCGCTCCGGTCGCGGATGGCCTCGAGGCGGTCACGCTCCAGTTGTATCGCGAAATCTTCGCCGCCATTCCCGGCCTTCACCTCGCCCGCGTATGGAACTACGTGCCGGCGATCAACGCGACCGGGCCCGGCCATCTCGAAAATTATCGCCTGTTCTGCCGGGGCCGTTCGGTCGCCTTCGAACAGCAACACGGTGCCGACTTCGCCCGCTTCCTTCCGTCGGCCTCCGCCGTCGGCGGCCCGGAGCACGCGCTGACCGTGGTCTTCGCCGCCTGCGCCGCGGCGCCGCAGCACGTGGAGAACCCGGCACAGATTCCCGCCTACGAATATCCGCCCGAACATGGCCCGCGCCCGCCCAGTTTCGCACGCGCCACCATCGTGCCCGGCGCGGCTGGTGCCACCATCTTCGTCTCCGGCACGTCCGCGATTCGCGGCCATGCCACGATGGCTCCGCACGACACCGCGCGGCAGCTTGATTGCACGCTCGAAAATCTTCGGGAGATTTCCCGCGCGTGCGGCCTCGGCTCGGATCTCGCCGCGGGGCGGCGCCGTCTCCGCCATTTCAAAATTTATCTGCGCCATGCGTCCGACCAGCCGGTGGTCGCTGCCACGCTGGCCGCATGCCTCCTGCAACCTGGCGACACCTTCTCGTATCTCCACGCCGGCATTTGTCGCGCGGAACTCAACGTGGAAATCGAGGCGACCCTTCAGCCGGCGGCTTGAACGTTCCCGACGACGCGATCCGTCAATCCCGCGGGCCGAGCAATTGCGCGTGCAACGCCGCCGTATCGGTTTTTCCCCGCGCGGTGAGCGGAAATTCCGGCATCACGCGCCAGCGTTTCGGAATTTTCCACGGCGGAGTATCCGCTTGCAGCGCCGCGCGCAGTTCCGCCGCGCCGCGCTCGCTCGCGACCGCCGCCGCGAGCATCGGCTCCGGGCCGCCGCTCGCCGTCACCCACGCGTCGCGCACTCCGCCGAGCTGGCGCAGCCGCGTCGCGATTTCGACGAGATTCACGCGCCGGCCCGCGATCTTCACCGTCGATCCGCGGCGGCCGAGCAGCACGAGCCGGCCGCGCGCGTCGCGCGTCACCCGGTCCGGCGGCGTCCATTCACCGGGCCGGCGATTTCCCTGCGTGAACACCGCGGCGCTGCGCACGCGCAGCCGCTCTCCGCGCGCGAGCGTCAGTCGCACGCCGCGCAAGGCGGTGCCGACGCTTCCCGCCAGAGTCGCATCGCCACTGCGGTCGTAGGCGATTCCGCCGGTTTCGCTCGAACCATAAAAACCGTGCACGCGCCGGCCAAACCGCGCCGCGAAATCCCGCGCGACTTCCGGCGGCAGCGGCGCGCCGGCTGAAATCGCCCGCCGCAAACTCTGCAGCGCCTCCGCCGCGACGTCCGCGGCCGCGAGCGCACGCCACACGGCGGGCACGCTCGGAAACACCGTGGGACGCCAGTGCGCGAAATCCACGGCGATCGCATGCGGCAGCGGCGCCGCGCCCACCACCAACGGCACGCCGCGCACGACCAGCGGCAGCGTGAGATTTCCCAGCCCGTAGGAATGGCCCAGCGGAATCGACGCGTAATTCAAGTCCGACGCGCGAAGGCCCATCGTGCCGCACACCTGCCGTTCGTCGGCGAGCAGTTGCACGGCGGTGAACACGAGCGGACGTGGCGCGCCCGTCGTGCCCGAGGTCAGTTTGATGAAGCAGATATTCGCGTCGCGAAATCGCCGCGCCCGCGGCAGCGGCACCAGTTGCGCGCCGTCCCACCAGAATCCCGCTCGCAGCGCTTCGGCCATCCGCCGCTGCGTTGTCGCCGGCTCCGCGGCATCGAGCGGCACGGCGACGGCGCCCGCGTGCATCAGCGCGAGAAATATTTCCAGCCAACCGATGCCGTTGGGCGCGGCAAATACCACGGCGCATCCCGCGAGCCGCCGCGGCGCGCTCGCGTGCCGCGTCAGCCACGCCTGCGCGCGCGCCTCGAGTTCGTCAAACGTGCAGCTTTCGCCATTCGCCGCCTCGACGACAGCCCGCCGCCGACCGTGACGGCGCAGCGTTTTTGTCCAGGCCTGCAGCAGCGCGTGGCTCATGCCTTTTTCGCGATCGGCGCGAAGTGCTCCAGCTCGATCACGAGCAGCGCCGCGAGGACCATCAACGCCACCGTCGATCCCAGCGCGCGCACCACGGGGATTCCGCTCAAGGCCAGCACGCCAAACGAGGCCGCGGTCGTGAACGCCGACAACCGCACCGAAGCGGGCGGCGGCTCGCGCCGATAGGCCGACGTCACCGAGAAGATCGAATAATTGTGCGTCAGGCACACGCCGAGAAACGCCCCGAGGAGGTGGAAAAGATTGAGCGGTTGTCCAAGCCATCCCATGACGCCAAACACACCCAGGCATGCGCCGCACGGAATCGCGAAAATCCGCACGCCATCGCGCAGCCCGTAGGTCAGAAAGACACCGAGCCCGACGATCGCCAGCCCGATGCTGCTGAGTCGCAAGGCGGAGAGCCGGTAGCGCGCGAAAATCTGGTTGAGCGACTGGAGCTGGCTCGCGCTCACCGTGTTCAGCTCCGGCGGCGGCGCGAAGGACGGCGCGCGGTCCACCGAGGTCACGAACCACGTCACCGTCGATCCGACGTGCAGCAACCCCGACAGCGGCCCGCCCAGCTTCGCCTGCAGCGCGCGCGCCGCCGGCTCGAAATCCGTCTCCTTCGCGTCCGCCGCGTAGTGCGCATAGGCTTCGAAAAAGGGCGCGAAGCCTTCCGCCTCGAAACCCGCGGCCGCCAACGCCGCCCGCAACTGCTCCGGAAATTCGCGGGCGTTGCGCACGAAACGCACCGCGCGCGCGTGCTCCTCCGCCGTCGGCAGCACCGCGCCAAGACTGAGCGGCTCGGCCGCAGGCGCGACGCGATGCAGCCAACGGTGGAAATTTTCCAGCGCCTCGCGCGCCTCGACAATCCCGCGGCCGCGCGTGAGAAACACCGCCCGGTCCGCGCGATCGCCGAAAAGCGCGCGGATCCGCGCATCCTCGCGCCGCAGCTCCTTCGCGGGAATTTCGAGTTCGCGGACGTCGTCCTTCCACGTCAGCCGCGCGAGCCCCGGCAGCGCGACGAGCCACAGCACGACAAACGTCCGCCAGAGCGCACGGCGCCAGCTCGCCGGCAACGCCTGTCCGCCGCGAAACGCCCGCGCCTCGAGAAACGCGTCGCGCACCGTCGCGAAATAAATCACCGCCGCCAGCAGCGCACAGATCAATCCCGCGCCGACGAAGACGCCGAGTTGACGGATCAAGGGCAGCTCCGAGCCCACCAGCAGCGCGAAACCCGCCACCGTCGTGAAGCAACTCGCGAGCAGCGGCTTCAACAGCCGCCGCACTTTGGTCCAGTAATCCTCTCCCGGAAACGCCGGCGGCTGCATATAAAGATAGAAGCCGTAATCGATCGCCACGCCAGTCAGCAGCGAGCCGACGACGAACACCAGAATGTGCAGCCGCGCAAAGGCCATCGTCGCCGTCACCCACGCGCCCAGCACGGAAAATGCGACGACCGGCACGAGATGCAGCGCGCGGTGCGCCCCACGCACGAAGAGCACGGCGATGCCGAGCACCGCGGTGAGGGACGCAAGATTGAGCCACGACACCTCGCGCTCGATCCGCTGCCGGCTCGCCGCCGCGAAGCGATTCACTCCCGTGTCCGCGACGCGCAGACCGGGCAACTCGACGCGCGCCACTTCCACCGCGCGCGCGATCGCGGCAAACACCGGCGCCTGCCCGGCCTCGCTGAGCGGCGACGCCGCAATCTGCGCCCACACCAGCGAAGGCGCCGCGTTGCCCTCGCCCGTCGGCGACACGAGCGCGAGCCCGCCTTTCAGCCGCTGAAGCAATCCCGGCACCAACAACAGCGGATCTGCGGGCACCGTATCCTGCAACGCCAGCGCGGCGGGATCCTGGAGAAATCGGCCGAGCGTCGCAGCCACATCCGTCGCCAGCCACGCGCTGAATCGATCTGCATCACCGCCCGTCGCCGTGTAGGCCGCCTCGCGCTCCTGCAACCAGCGCGGAAACAGCAGCGTGAACCGCTGCGCGAACAACTCGCGCCCCAGCGCCTCGCGCGGCGTCGCGTCCGCCAGCGGCACCGCCTGCGCAAAGGCGGGCGCCTTCGCGAGCTCCGCCGCGAACTTCCTCGCCGCCGCCACCGGGGCCGGCGCGCCCGCCGCGTCCGTCAGCTCGAAGAGCATCACGCGCGCTTCGGACTCCGCCGCGAGCTCGCGCACCACCGCCAGCTCCGGTGCCCGCTCGTCGCGCGGTATCAGGTCGAGCACGTCGCTCGAAATCTTGCTCCGGTAGTCGAGCCGCAGCAGCCACCCCGCCCCGAGCAACGCGCCCAGCGCGAGGCCGGCCCAGCCGATCAGTCGACGGCGGCGAAAATCGCTCATGCGTCAGCGGAAAAAAAGCCGCAGCTCGTCCGCGGTGAACGGCGCGCCCAGCCGTTGCGGCGGCGCGATCAGAATCTCGACCCGTTGCGTCGCCGACCGGCGCAATTCGATCCGGCGCACGTCCGTGCCCTCGCCCGCGACCGCGATCTGGCCCAGCGTCCGCCGCAACGCCTCCGTCCGCGGCAGCAGCGTCAGGCTCCAGGCCGCACCGGTGCGCTCGCCGCTGATATCGAATTCCTCCGCCAGCGCCTTCAGATCGAAGCGCAGCAGATGCAACAACACGCCGTCGGGCCCGCCCGTTCGCACGTCCGCCGGCGGCACGGAGTCGCGGCCCGCCTCGCGCAGCAGCAGCCCGCGATCGTCGATGATCACGATTCGCGCCGGCGGCCCCGCGTAAGCGAGGCTCAGTCCGCGCTCGGTCGAGACACGCGCCACGCCGTGCAGCACCGTCGGCGTCTTCTTGAAAGTGAACCAGCGGCGCTCCTCGAAATCCGAGACGCCCGCCGCCGGACGCCGCGCAAACGCGTCCCGCAGATCCCGCCACGCCGGATCGTCCGGTTGCACGGGGTTCTGCGGCGCTGCCGCCGGCTCGGCCGCGTAACCGACGGCCACCAGGGCCAGGAGAAAAAAGAAACGAAGCACGCGCATCACCTTTCAGCGCCCGGGCGCGAGTTCAAGCACGGCCGCGCTTTCCAGCCGCACGCCCGCCGCGCGCCAGCGTCGACGCTGGCGCCACACCGCCGGCCAGCGGCGGGCCAGCAACTCCACGATCAGCCGCGTGTGCATGGCGACGAGCCGGATGTTGTCGCGCAGATAGCGAAAATGTGACACGCCGCCTTCCGCGGGAGTGAAATAGCGCACCGGCGCCGCCAGGTTCACCGGCCGCACGCCGGCCCAGAAAAGCCGCACCACGGATTCGGTGTCGAAATCGTAGCGCCGCCCCGTGCGGCGCGGCCCGAGTTCCGCGAGCAGCGGCGCCAGAGGATAAACGCGGAAACCAAACAGCGGATCCGCGATGCCCGGGCCCAGCGCCTCGAGCGCGACGAGCCCGATGCTCAGCTTGCGTCCTTGCCGTCGCACGCCCGGCACGTCGCGGCCGAAAATCGGCCGGCCCAGCACCATCGCCTCGGGCTCCGCCTGCGATCGCGCCATGAACTCCCGGATGCTCGCAGCCGGATGCTGGCCGTCCGCATCCATGATCAACGCATGCGTCGCGCCGCGCGCCTGCGCCGCATGCGCCCCGGCGAGCACCGCGGCGCCCTTGCCTCGATTGCGCGGCAGCGCGAGCACTTCGAGGCCGGGTGCGCGCGCGGCCAGCGCCCGTGCCACCTGCTCGCTGCCATCGGTGCTGCCGTCGCTCACGGCCACGACGTGCGGCCACTGCCGATACACCTCCGCCACCACGTCCGCGAATCGCGGGCCGGGATTGTAGGCCGGCAGGATGACCACGTGCGTCGACGTCATGAGGCGGCTTGCCAGCGCGATTCCGTTTCCGCCGCCGCCGGCCGCCGCGGCGCCGGTGCGTGAAACCACGCTTCGACTTCGGCCAGAATCGCCGCGGTGCTCGCGTCCCGCTCCGGCGCGGGCAGACAGGGCCCGAGCGTGACGGCGACGTGCGCCGGCAGCGGCGGCACGCGCCACCACGCGCGGCCTTTCGCCAGCAGCGGAGAGTCGCAGGTGATGCGCACGAGCTGGATCGGCGCGCGCGCGCGCCGTGCGACGAGCGCAAATCCGGATTTCAAGGGATGCATGCCGCCTGGCGGACTCCGCGTGCCTTCCGGGAAAACGATCAGCGTGTGGCCCGCGGCCACTTTGCCTGCCGCGGCCCGGAGCATGTCGTGCCCGCCGTCGTTCGCGAGATAGCCAGCGCGCCGCGCGGCCGCGCCGAGAATGGGATTGCGCCGGATCGCCGGTTTGAAAACGCAGACCGCTTCGCGGCAACGCGCGAGCAGATAGGTCACGTCCATCAGCCCCGGATGATTCGCCACGAGCACGAGCCCGCGCCGCCGCGGGAGGGCGCTGAAGTCGTCGAACTCGAAGCGCACGAGCCCGGCGAAATCGAGCCACGCAATCCACCAGGCGAAATGCCGGTGAATCAGCCGCTGAAAAAACCATTCCACGCGCGGCGTCGCCGGCAGCCCGCTCGCCGCGAGACACACGACGTTGAGCACGAGTCCGAACAGCCCGAACAAAAAAAACGAAACGTAATAGGCCAGCAGGTGATAGGCCGGGAGAAGGACGCGCATCGCGGTTGCCACGCTAGCCGGCCGGAGCTGGGGTCGGCGACTCGCGATTGAGCGGCAAAAAGTTGAACCAGAGCGTCGGGTGTTGTCGAACCAAGGTTTCCAGTTGCACGAGCACCGCCTGGAAATGCGCGCGCGCCGCCGCGAAGTTCGCCGCGCGTTCCGCCGCCGCCGGCGTGAAGACGGGCGAAGCGACGACTTCGGTCGTGCCGTCCGCGAGCGGAACGCCGAAGCAAAACACGACCGGCCGCCGGAAGAGCACCGCGAGGTGATAAATCGTGAAGGGAAAAAATCGCGCGCGGCCCAGGAACTGGAACGGCTCCGCCTTCGCGGCGAATTCGAGCCGGTCGCATTGCAGCGCGAGCGAGCGGCCGGCTTCGAGCGCGTCCTTGAGCGCGAACGGGATGTCCGCGGGCTCGTTGACCCACACGAACGAAATCCATTCCTGAAATTGTCGGCCGAGCCACGCGATGTCGTCGGAGTTTTCCACGCGCAGCCGGATCATCGTCACCGGCCGCCGCGCGGTGCGCCCGAGATGGAAGCCGAGCAGTTCCGAATGCCCGAAATGAAACGTGCCGAACAGCGCCGGCGCCTCCGACGCGATGAAGGCGCTGAATCCGGCGCCGCTCTCGGGATCGAGCACGCAGCGATGTCCGCCGCCACGCGCGACGCGGAGCTTCAGCACGAGAAAATCCGCAAACGCGAAAAAATGCCGCCACACTTCGAGCAGCGTCGGCCGCCGGCCCAGCACGACCGCGAGATACGCACGCGAGTGCCGGCGCTGCGCCGGCATGAACGGCAGCGCGATCCACGTCCCCAGCATCACGCCCGGCCGAAAAATTCCGCGCGGCCACCACCGTTCGGCCCAAAGCAGAAAACGATAACCCCAGCGCGGGCCGGGATTGCGCGCGGCGTGGAGCGGCCGGTTCATGCCCACGCGAGGCTCCAATCGCCCGCGGCACCGCGCCAGCGCAGCGGACGTTTTTCGGCCAGCGCGGCGGCCAGATCTGCCAGACTCGGGCACGGCTCGCCATCGCGCGCGCCGGTTTCGCCCGTCGCTTTTGCCGGCGAAAAATTCACTCGTCCGCTCGCCTCTGCGCGTTGCGACGTAAACAGCACGGCAAACGCGAACGCGCCCTCGCTGGCCATGCCGTGGTCGAGCATCCACGTGCCGCGCTCCTCGCCGCCAATCAAAACGCAACGCTCCGCGGGTTCGAGCAGGGCCGTGAGGAGCGCGTGCTCCACGAGCCGGGCGCGGCCGGTGATCGGCCACAAGCGCGGCAGCGGCCGCTGGCGCGCGATCAAGCCTTGTTGCACCGCGCTCGGGTGAATCGAAGTTTGAAACAGCAGCGGGCTCGGCGTCGGAAACGATCCGAGGTAGTCCTCGAGCGCACGCGTCTCGGCAAACGTCGTCGCATAGACCATCGCGTCCGCCGCAGCGAATGCGGCATCGTCGAGCGCCGCGCCGACCAGAAGCCCGAGGTGCGTCATCCGCCGCAGCGCGGCGCGCGGAAATTTTTCCCGCAGCCGCTCGCGCGCCTCGGCGGCGGTCTCGCCGGCTGCGGGCCGCTCGACGCAGAGGTGATGGACGAAGCGTTCAATCATGGGTCAGCAACATCGCCGCGTGCGCGCCGCCAAAGGCGTTGCTCGTGAGGACGACGCCGTCGAATGCGCGCGCGTCGAACGGCGCGAGCGCGACCGTGTCGACAAACGTCGGCGCAGCGCTGCCGACGGTGCCCGGAATTCTTTTTGCCGGCGCGCGCAACGCCGCGAGCGCCACGGCGAGCTCCACGAGCCCGCAGCTCCCGAGCGTGTGACCGAGGCTGCCTTTCCACGAGACGAGCGGCGCGCCGGGGAACGCGCGCGCGAACGCCTCCGCTTCGAGTCGCCCCGCTTCCAGCGTGCCCGTGCCATGTCCCTTCACCCACACGCGGCGGCCGCGCGCGGCCTCGGAGATCGCGGTGGCGCACGTGGCAAAGCCGGCGCCGTCGGGCTGGTTGCCGGTGAAGTGGTGCATTTCGTTGTGCAGTGCGTGCGCGGCGAGGACGCCGCCGTCGCCGCCATCCGCGGCGCGCGTGAGCACCGCAAACGCCGCCCCGTCGCCGAGCCCGATCGCGCCGATCTCGCGCGCGGCATACGGCGCGGGCATGGCGCCGTTGAGAATTTTCAGGCTGTGAAATCCTCCCGCGACGAACGGGCTCACGAAGTCGAAGGAAAACACCAGCACGCGATCCGCCACGCCCGCGTGCAGCAATCGCGCCGCATGCGCGAGGCCGAGGTGCGCCGTGACGCAGGCGTGGGAGAAAATTTGCACATCCTCGCCCCAGCCCAGCTCGCGCCGCAGCAGTTCGACGCAGGCGAAAGGCGTGCCGTGCTGCACGTGCCGCGGATCGTGGTCGCGCGTGAACGCGTGGAGGCTGCCGACGCCGTAGTTGCTGCTCGAGACGATCACCGGCTGACGCGGCGAGCCCCACTTGCCCGGCGGAATTTTCGCCGCGAGGCCGCGCAGCGCCGCCAGCCAGCGCGGCGGCAGCGTCTCGTCCATGGGGCCGAGCAGCGCGAGCGGCACGGCATCGCCACCGTCGCGACCGAGCACGGCCCGCCGTTGCAACGCCACGCGTCCCGCGAGCAACGCTTCGCTCGTCGCGGCGGCATCGCCGAATGGCGTGAGGCCCTCGCACGCCGCGACGCGGACGGAAAGTTGATCGACCGCAGGGTTCATCCGGGAAGCGCCAGTCTTGCTGGCGCCGCGGCGGGTGCAAGACGCACGCCCTACGACTTCGCGGTTTGTCCCGCGCGGATGAATGCCGCGAGCGCGTTGATGCTGGCGAGCGCGCGGCGCGATTCCTCGCTGCTGCCGATTTTTATCCCGAATTCCTTCTCGAGCCGCACGACCAGCTCGAGCGCATCGATGGAATCGAGCCCGAAGCGCGAAGAACCGAAAAGCGGCTCGTCGTCCGGAATATCTTCCGGCCGGAGGTCGTCCAGCTTCAGGGTTTCGACGATCAGCGTCTTGAGGCGGGCGGTGAGCAGGTCGGGCACGGCCGGCATGAGACATTGCCCGCCGCGCGCGGGGCAAGCCGATAGCTCGGAGTGCGGCGTGGTCGATTTCGGCTCGGAGTTGCGAAAGGAAATCCGCGAAGGCCCGGTTGTCGGCGGGCTGTCGGTTCAAACCGCGCGGCGCAGGACATGGCAGACGTTGCTGCCGCCGAAGCCGCTGCTGTTGTTCAGCACGACACGCGGCGCCTCTTCGAGCGACGTGCGCGGCAAATCGAGCCCGACGCACACTTCGTCCGGCTCGGTGAGGTGCGCGGCGCCGGGGACGAAACCTTCGCGGAGGGCGAGCGCGCAAAACGCCGCCTCCATCGCGCCCGCGAGCGAAAGCCCGTGGCCGGTCAGCGCCTTCGTGCTGCTCACGCGCGGCCGGGCCGCGCCGGTGAACACCGCGCGCAACGCAATCGCTTCGGCGCGGTCGCCGGCCGGCGTCGAGGTGGCGTGCGCGTTCACGTAGTCGATGTCGTTTGCGGCGACCTGCGCGTCGGCCAGCGCGCGCTGCATCGCGCGGCGCAAGCCCGCGCCTTCCGGGTGCGCCGCCGCCACGCTGTAGCCGTCGCTCGCCTGGCCCCAGCCGGCGATCTCCGCGTAAATTCGCGCGCCACGCCGCCGGGCGAGCGCGGCTTCCTCGACGACCAGCGCCACCGCTCCACCCGTGCCGACGAAGCCGTCGCGCCGCGCATCGAACGGCCGCGAGGCGATGTCTGGGTCGGATTGCGTCGACAGCGCGCGCAGCGCCGCGAAAGGCAGGATGCTTTCGGCATTCATGTCTTCCGCGCCGATGACCAGCATCCGCTGCTGCCGGCCGAGCCGGATTTCGTCGACGGCGTAGCCGAGCGCGTGGCTCGACGACGCGCACGCCGAGACGAAGCCGCACACCGCGCCCGCGATGTGGAAGTGCGCGGCGAGATTGAAATTCAGCGTGCCGGCGACGGACGACACCACACCCATCGGATTGCCGCGCTCGCCGCGCACGGCGAGCATCTGATTGATGTTGTGCGCGAGCAATTGCGCGGAGCCGGCCGACGCGCAGAAAAGCCCGGTCGCTCCATCCGTCAGCTCGCCCGCGGCGAGTCCCGCGTCGGCGATCGCCTGCTCCGCGGCGCAGAACGCATAGACGCCGTGCGGCGCGAGCCCGCGCAACACCTCGCGGTCGATCGTGTAGCCCGCGGGCCAGCTCCAATCGCGGCTGTTCGGCGTCGGAAAAGCGAAACCTTTCACCGTGCCCGCGACTTTGACCGGCAGGTTCGGGTTGCCGAGAAACTCGACGCGCTCGAAACCGTGGCGCAATTCGCGCAGGCTGCGCAGCACGGCCCCGCGGTCGTTGCCGATGCTGGTGATGAATCCCAGGCCGGTGATGACAGGCGCCAACGACATCCGCATGCGCCTCGCTCAGGCCGGGCCGCGCGCCGCCACCTTCTGTCGGATGAACGCGCGCAGGTCGTCAAGGGTGCGGACCTGCACGATCTCCTCGTTTGCGATGGTGAGCTCGAAAAGATCCTCGGTGAAAAAAACCACTTCGGTGATCGCGAGCGAATCGAAGCCCAAATCCTCGATCAGCCGCAGATCGCCCGCGTGCGCGGCGAGCGGCGTGGCCGGCTTGCGCGGGATGTAGTTCTCGAGGATCGCGAAGATCAGCGGATCGAGCGCCGCGGGATCGCGCTCCGCCTGGAATCGCGCCAACGCCGCGCGGGCCTCCGCGGGCAGATGCTTGATTTTCGCCGCCGGATCGGAGGCCTGCATCCGGCCGGCGGAAGAGGAGGAGACGGAGGAATCCATTCAGCAGGATGAGATGCCGACGAAGAAGTCCGGGTGGCAAAGCAAAACGGCTCAGGGCTTCACCGCGGTATATTCGCTGAAAAGCCCCGCGAGCCGCGCGCGTTTCACTTCGGAAAAACCGGCGTGGCGCAACGCCTCGAGCACCGCCGCCGGCGGCACGCAGGCATCCATCGTCTCCCAGAAATAAACCATCATCTCCCGCGCGGGCCGGCTGCGCGTGAAAAGCTGGGTGAGCGCCGGATATATCACGCGGAAATAAAATCGGAAAAAAAAGCCTCCGATCCGGCCGGCCGGCTTCGTGACTTCCAGGATCAGCACCTTGCCACCCGGCTTCAGCACGCGGCGATATTCCCGAAACGTCTGTTCGAGATCGGCCACATGCCGCAACGCGTAACCCATCGTGATAAAGTCGAACGTCCCGTCGGCGAGCGGCATTTCCTCCGCCCGGCCCTGCACAAAATGCGCCGCGAGCTTGGTGCGCGCGACCGCCAACATGCCGACGCTGGGATCGAGGCAGGTGATGTGCTCCGCCGTCCCGAGAATTTTTGCCGCCTCGACCGCCACGAGCCCCGTGCCGCTGGCGACATCGAGCAGCTTGTCGCCGCGTTTCAGCCCGTGGCGCTGCAGCGCCCAGCGGCGATACCGCGCGCCGCTGCGCAAAAAGCCCCAGTCCACCACCTCGTCGTAATGGCTCGCCCCGTTGTCGAAGAGCCCGTTGACAAATCCCGCCTTGGCCTCGGCGCTCGGATACCTGGCCGTCAGGGTGGGATGGGGAGACATGCCGGTGGCTGTTTTCTGCCGGCGGACCCACGCGATAGCCAGTCGAATTCCGCGCGCGCCGTGTTCGTGGCTTCCGCCTTGGTGCGCTTAAGATCGATTTGCGCGCAGTTTTTTCGTATCGGATCCGCAGCTTACTTCCCACCCGTGACTACGTTCCAATCCCCGCTCCGTTTCGTCTCGATCGGGCGACGGCCGCTCGCGCCGGCACTCGCGATTTTTTTCGGCGCGTTCGTGTTCGCTTGCGCGCTCGCACCGCGCGCGGATGCGAAAGACACGCTCGTCTACGTCGGCGGCTACACCGATTGGGAATTGTTCGGACCGCCGCGGCGCAATCCCCCGGGCGAGCGCGGCCAGGGGCTCTACGCGTTTCGCTTCGATCTCGATTCCGGCCGCCTCACGCCGCTCGGGCTCGCCGCGGCGACGGACAATCCCACCTACACCGCGTTCTCGCCCGACGGCCGCGTGCTGTATGCGGTCAACGAGATCTATCGTTTCCACGCCGCCGATAGCGGCGCGGTGAGCGCGTTCGTCGTCGATGCCGCGAACGGCCGACTCACGCTGCTCAACCAGCTCGCCTCGCGCGGCACCGGCCCGTGCTACGCGACCGTCGATCGCGCCGGACGCAATCTGCTCGTCGCAAATTTCGGGAGCGGCAGCGTCGCCGTGTTTCCGCTCGCCACCGATGGCGCGCTGCGCGCGATGTCCGCCTTCGAGCAGGACACCGGCTCCGGCCCGAGTCCGCGGCAGGCCGGGCCCCACGCGCACGCGATCAATCTCTCGCCCGACAACCGCTTCGCCGTCGCGTCCGAATTCGGCACCGACCGGCTGCGCGTTTATCGTTTCGATGCCGCCACCGGCGCGCTCCAGCCCGCCGATCCGCCGAGCGTCGCACTCGAACCGGCCTCCGCGCCGCGACATCTCGCGTTTCACCCGAACGGCCGCGTCGCCTACTCGCTGAACGAAATCGCCAACACGCTCACGCTGCTCGACTACGATGCGGCGCGCGGGAGTTTCCGCGTGCGCCAGAGCGTATCGACGCTGCCCGCCGGCTTCACCGATCGCAACACCGCCGCCGAAGTCATCGTGCACCCGAGCGGCAAATTTCTCTACGCCTCGAATCGCGGCGACCACAGCATCGCGGTCTTCGCGCTCGCCGCGGATGGCGCGCCAAAACTCGTCGCGCACGTGCCCTGCGGCGGGCGCACGCCGCGCGGCTTCGCGCTCGATCCGACCGGCCGCTGGATGATCGTCGCCCATCAGGATTCGCACACGATCGCGGTGTTCGCGATCAATCCCGCGACGGGCGTGCCGTCGCCGAACGGGCAGACCGCACCGGTGCGCACGCCGACCGGCGTGAAGTTTCGTCCGCTGGTCGATTAGCCGCGCGGAAAAATTCCGCGCCTCACGCCCACTTCAGATTTTCGCCGGCGAAGGGCAGCGTGCGGATGCGTTTTCCGGTCGCCGCGAAAATCGCGTTGCAGACCGCAGGCGCCGCCGGCGGCAGGCCGGGCTCGCCGAGGCCGGTGGGCGCGGCGGTGGATTTCACGAAGTGCACGTCGACCGCGCGCGGCGCGCGATCCATCCGCAACTGCGGGTAATCGCCGAAGCTCGTCTCCGCCGCCGCGCCGCGCCGGATCGTGATCTTCTGGAACCACGCCGCGCTGATGCCGTCGAGAATCGCGCCCTGCACCTGGCTCTCCGCGGAACTGAGATTGATGATCGTGCCCGCGTCGACGGCCGCGGTCAGCTTGTCGATCGTCAGCTCGCCGTCGCGAGTGACGGTGACATCGGCGATGACGGCGACGTAGGCGTTGTTCGTGTGCGTGATCGCGAAACCCTGGCCCTGCCCGCGCGGAAGTTTTTTGCCCCAGCCGGCTTTTTCCGCGGCGAGTTTCAACACCGCCGTCATCTTCGCCGCGTCGAAACCGCCGCCGCCTCGTCCGCCGCGCCCGCGACCCGCTTCGCCGCCGGCGCCCGCGCCGGGCATCGTCGCGAGCAAATCCAAAGTGAACGCGAGCGGCTCGCGGCCCGCCGCGTGCGCGAGCTCGTCGACGAACGACTGCGTGGCCCACGTGTTGCCGTTGTCGCCGGGCGCGCGCCAGTAGCCGGTCGGCACGCCGGGCGGCAGCTTGCTCGACTTCACCTGCGCGCCGGGCACCGCGGTGAAGGGAAACGCGCCGCCGTTCATGTCGCCCGGGCCGCCTTCCATCTTCACGAACGAATCGTGCAGCGCGACGATCCGGCCGGCGTCGTCGAGCCCGGCCTGGAAAAAGTGCCAGCCGTTCGAGCGGTAGTTGTCGTGCGCGAAATCGTGCTCGCGCAGCCACGTGAGCTTCACCGGCGTGCCCTCGATTTTTTTCGCGATCGCGGCGACTTCGAGCGAAAACTCGTTGCTGCCGCGCCGGCCGAAGCCGCCGCCGAGCCGCGTGACGTGCACGACGACATCGCGCGCCGCGAGCCCGAGGCCTTGCGTCACGAGGCGCTGTCCGCTCGCGGGCACCTGCGTGGGGCACCACATTTCCATCACGCCATTCTTGAACAGCGCCGTGCAGTTCTGCGGCTCGAGCGTCGCGTGCGCGAGAAACGGATAATGATAAGCGGCGTCGACCGCCTTCGTGCCCGCCGGCAGATCGCCGCTGCGCGCGGCGGCGCGGCCGAGCTCCGCGGCCTGCTTCGCCATCTCGTCGCTGTCGAGTTTCACGCCCGCGCCTTCGTCCCACTGCACGCGCAGCGCCTTCGTCGCGCTGAACGCATTCCACGTCGAGTCCGCGACGATCGCCACGCCCGACGCGAGCCCGCCGCCGCCGTCGAGCACGAACGCATCGCGCACGCCCGGACGCGTTTTCACCTCGTCGAGATTCGCGCTCACGACCTTGCCGCCGAACACCGGGCACTTCGTGTAGGTCGCGTAGACCATGCCGGGCAGTTTCTGGTCGAGGCCGAACAGCGGCTGGCCGGTGACGATCTTGCGGTTGTCGACGCCGGGCACACGCGTGCCGATGAGCTTGAAATTTTTTGGATCTTTGAGCGCGACGTTTTCCGGCACGGGCAGCGTCGCGGCTTTCGTCGCGAGCTCGCCGTAAGTCGCGCGCCGATTCGACGCCGCGTGCACGACGACGCCGTTTTCCGTCGCGCACTCGTTCGCGGGCACGCTCCACGTCTGCGCCGCCGCGTCGACGAGCATCGCGCGCGCGGTCGCGCCGGCGTGTCGGAGCGGCGCGAAATTTCCCGGCGTCGAGCCGCTGCCGACCGCCATCTGCCGCCCGTAGGCGGGATTCAAGTCGCCCTGCACGATCGTCACGCGGTCCCATGCGACATCGAGCTCCTCGGCGATGATCATCGGCAGCGCGGTCTTCGCGCCCTGCCCCATCTCGGAATTCGGCGCGATCAGCGCCACCGCGCCGCCCGGCGCAATGCGGATGAAGGCATTCGGCGCGAAGTCCGTCGCGGGCGCGGCCGACGTTTCCGCGGCGAACGCCGTCGCATTTCCGAAGCGCAAATACGTGCCGACCAACAGCCCGCCACCGGCGAGCGCACTGACCTTGATAAAGTGACGGCGGTTCATCGCCGCGGACGGGGTTTCGTGGGCAACATTCATGGCGGGCAGGAGGAACAGGGGAAAACGTCGACGCGTGAGTGGGCACGGACATCGACGCGGACGAAAAACGTGCCGTCGAATCTGCCGCGCATCGCCGCGAAGGCAAACCCGATGCGCACCGGTTTTCGTTTTTCTGTTGGCGCGCGTGACCGACCGCGCTTCAACGCCACCATGGCGATGCGGTTCAGCATTCTCGGCAGCGGCAGCTCGGGCAACTGCGCCCTGCTCGCGACCGAGAACGCCCGCGTGCTCGTCGATGCCGGATTTTCCGCCCGCAAGCTCGGGCAGCTCCTCGCCGCGATCGGCGAGTCGCTCGAGCGGATCGACGCCGTCTTCCTCACGCACGAGCACGGCGACCACGCGAGCGGCATCGACGGGCTGAAAAAATTTCCGCGCATCCAGTTTTTCGCCAACGCCGCGACCGCGCGCGCCGTGCAGGGCGGGCTCGCCCACCGGCCCGACTGGCAGATTTTCGAGACGGGCGCGCGGTTTCGCTTCCGCGATCTCGAGGTGGAAAGTTTCGCCGTGCCGCATGACGCGCAGGAGCCGGTGGGTTTTCGTTTCACCAACGGCACCGACGGCGACCTCTTCGCGCCGCGCCGCTCGCTCGCCTGGCTCACCGATCTCGGCCACGCGCCGCAGAACGTGCGCGAGCAGATCCGCCAGTGCGAAGTCGTCGTCGTGGAGGCGAACCATTGCCCGGACATGCTGAAGGCCGACACGCGCCGCCCGTGGCCGACGAAGCAGCGGATCGGCGGCCGGCACGGCCATCTGTCAAATATCGCCGCGTGCGAGTTGCTCACGACGGTGGCGAGCCCGCGCTGGCGCCGCGTCTACCTCACGCACCTCTCGCGCGAGTGCAATTCGCGCGCCGCCGTCGAGACGGCCTTCGCGCCCGCGCGCGCAATACTGGCCGCCTGCGAATTCTCGATCGTCTGCCCGGGCGAAAGCACGGGATTTTACGAGCTCATGTGAGCCGCGTATCTCCACAGTGTCAGAATCGAAACGTAAAGTTCTTCTAGTCGGCTGGGACGGCGCGGATTGGAAGCTCGCTTCGCCTCTTATCGATCGCGGCGAATTGCCACAACTCGCCAACCTCGTGGCACACGGTGCGTCGGGACCGCTCGTGAGTCTCCCACCCTACCTGTCGCCAATGTTGTGGAACAGTATCGCGACCGGCAAATACGCTTTCCATCATGGCATTCTCGGGTTTACCACCACGGATCCAGTAACGGGCCGGCTCGCGCCCGTCACGAGCACGCAACGTCGTTGCAAGGCGCTCTGGAATATTCTCTCCGAACAAGGGCTGATCACGCACGTGATCGGCTGGTTTGCTTCCCACCCAGCAGAAAACGTGACCGGCATATGTGTCACCGAGGCGTTCCCTCGACCTGTGGCGCGCGGTGCGCCATGGCCAGTGCCGTCAGGAAGCGTGCACCCGTCAGAGTTGTCGACTGAACTCGGTGCGCTGCGGCTGCGACCCGACGAGGTCGATCCGGCTGTGTTGCGAATGTTCGTGCCTCGAGCCGAGGAAATCGACCTCAAGGAGGATCGCAGACTGGAACAGCTGGCGATCCGGCTGGCGGAGCTTTACTCGGTGCATAACGCCGCAATTGCTGCGCTTGACCGCGGAGAGTGGAACTTTCTCGCGGTCTACTATCATTTCATCGACTGGGTTTGCCACGATTTCATGGATTTCTATCCGCCGCGCCGGCCACATGTGCCCATGCGGGAGTTCGAATGGTATCGGGATGTCGTCGACTCCGCCTACCGCTTGTCCGATCTGCTGCTGTCCGACCTGCTGGCGCATGCGGGCCCAGGCACAACCTTGGTCCTCTGCTCAGACCACGGCTTTCACAGCGATGCGCGGCGGCCGACGCGTATCCCAATGGTCGCTGCGGGGATTGCGGTGTGGCATCGTGCGCAGGGAATTTTCGCCGCCGCCGGCCCGGGGATTGCGACCGATGTGCTGGTCGCCGGTGCAACGGTGTTGGACATTACGCCGACGATTCTCCGGCTTTTCGAGCTGCCGACTGGCGCCGACATGAACGGCCGTGTGCTTATCGACGCGTTTATGGATCCCCGCCCATCGGACAAAACAATCCCGACTTGGGAAAACGTGCCCGGCCCGCATGCGCGGCCGCGTCACATCAACGTCCTGAGCGCTGCAGATGAAACCGCGCTGCTCGAACAGTTCGCCGCGCTCGGCTATATGGATTTAGCGCCACGTGGTATCGAGTCGCCCGCCCGTCACAACGACCGGGAGAACCGCTGGAACCTGGCGATCACACTCCGGCATGCCGGGCGAAATGAGGAAGCGCTCGCATTATTGGAAGAGCTGCATCTTGATCGACCTGAGGATGGGCGCTACGCCTATCAACTCGCGCGGTGCCAGTTCCATCTCGGCCTTCACGATGAGGCCGTCCTCACGGCGGAAACGCTCGTCGATTTCACCCCGGGCAATGCGCACGCACACGAGTTGCTCGCCAACCTCGCCTTGGACCGCAAGGACCCCGTTGCGGCACTTGCGCACCTTGAGGCCATCCAGGCCGGGAAGCCGGCGGCTATGGAGCCGCTGCATCTGCTCGCCCGCGGGCGGGCATTGCTGCAACAGGGTCGGATTCTGGATGCCTGCGCCTTTCTGCGCATGGCAGTTGAAGCGGACCAAGAGGAGCCCGCCGCGTGGCTCGCTTACGCCCAAGGGCTGCTTGCCGCTGGGGCTAATCGCGAAGCAGAAATCTGCGCCAGAGAAGCGATCACTCTCGCGCCCACGATGGCTGCTGCGCACTCCATGCTTGGACTGGCTCTCACAAAACAGGAGCGTCACGCAGATGCTGGCTGCGCGGACGCGCGGGCTGAAGCTTTGAATCCCCGGCTAGCGACGACTCATGCGCGCTGGCCATTTGTCGCGGCCACGATCGATCTTTCTGCAGACCTCGCAGCGAAATCAACTGTCGAACCTCTGCGCATCGCGTGGGCACAGCGGCGTCAGGCCCACGCGGCCGAGCTTGTCCGTCTACGCGCGAATGTCACATCGCTGGTCCACTGTCCACTGAAGAGCAGCAATACCGCCCTCCCAGCAAAAACAGATCTGTGTTTCGTCATCGTGTCGGGCCTGCCTCGCTCCGGAACATCGCTCATGATGCAAATGCTCGCCGCCGGCGGGTTACCACTACTAACGGACGGATGCCGCGCGGCGGACGAAAGCAACCCAGAGGGCTATTTCGAGTGGGAGAAGATCAAACGCTTGCCGGAGGACCCGACTGTAATCGAACATGCAGCCGGGCGTGCGGTGAAAGTCGTTTCGCCGCTATTGCCGCATCTGCCGCGACGGCATCGCTACAAGGTGATTTTTATGATGCGCCCCTTGGAAGAAGTTGCCCGTTCGCAGCAACGCCTGCGCGCACGGCTTACTGGCGTGACCGACGCAGTAGAAAACATGATTCCGCGGCTCGCCCAACACGCCGAGACCACGGTCGCCGCATTGCGCGCGTCGCCGCACGTTGTGTTGCTGACCGTCGACTACCCATCGTTAGTCGCGGACCCTGTGACCCTCAGCAAGCAAGTCGTGCAGTTCCTCGGACAAGAGCTTCTCCCCACCTTTGATCGCATGACGGCTGTCGTGCGACCAGAGCTACATCGTCAAAGGTCAAAAACGTCATGATGCCGTCCACGCAAATTCGACCGCCCTGGCCCGATGAACTGGCACGCCTCTTCGACGCATTTCCTCGTTTTCCACGAACTCAGTCCACGCGGCCTTTGATATTGGTGACAAACACCGTGCCGGAGCGGATCGTAGGCTATGCGGTCGTGGTTCCAGCCGAGGACGGCGTGATGCTTGCGCGGTTCGAAGTCCGAGCGCGCTTTCTGACCACGGGCGAAATAGAGCGGATGATCGACGCCGCGGTTTGGGCTGCACGCGCAATTTCCAAAAACGTGACTCTTGTCATTGACGATATTTCCGAAGAACAGCCGTGGCAACAGGCGCTGGAACGTTGCGGCTTTCGACGCCAGCACTCACCCATTGCTGGGCAGACAAACCGGTTCGTTTTGGCTCAAGCCAATCCCTGACGACGCCGATATTTACGAGCTTGCTTCCAGGCTTTTTCCCATAGCAAATTCAGCCAGCTTCTTATTGGCTGCCTTTTAAGCGTCCCATGTCTTCCACTCGAGTTCTTCGTCGCGTCGCACTCCCAGCATTGCCTCTGGCCCTACACGCCGTGTCGGAAGCCCGAGCACAGATTGTGTATACGAATCCTGTCGACGCGACCGTCACAACGAATGGAACGACAATATGGTTTGATGTCGATGGCAATGCGGGCGGAAGCCCGGTGCGGACGAGTTATTTTGCGGGTTCAGATTTTGGTATCTATCTCAAGAGTTCTGGATCTAATCCTTATGCCCTCGCCAATTCCAACAATCGCTTCTTCACCCAAACAGCAGGTTTGGGCGCAACGGCGGTGCGCTATGCCGCCGGCGCATTTATTAACGGCAGTGCAGTGGCTAACCTCGACGGCTTCATACACAACGGGACCAATGCAGGCGATTGGGACTTGGGCGATACCGGTTTTCTCGGCCTACGACTTTCCGTGGGAGGCGTTAGTCATTTCGGATGGGCGCAAATCACCTATGGCAGCGATGGCTCTTTGACGTTACACGACTTTGCTTACGAACTAAGCCCTAATACGCCCATCCAAGCCGGTGCGGTCCCGGAACCCGCCGCTTCAGCCGCGTTGGCCGGATTATTGGCAGGCTCCGTCGCCTTGTATCGCCGCCGAAAGACGACCAAAAATTTGGCGGTGGAAAAATAAACAGATCCCGCGTGGATCAATTTGCGCGCGGGTTCTTGAGGCTCTGCCGGTTCGCGATCGAAAACATCAGCAGGCCGCCGACGACGCCGAAGGGCACGAGGTAATAAAAATACCAGCTCCAGCCTTTGTTCTGCAGCACCCAGCCGAGGCCTTTTATTCCAAGCGCGGCGCCGAAATACTGGAACGAGTCGATCATGCCGGAGGCAAACGCCGCCGCTTTTCGCCCGCCGATGTCCATCGCCGCGGCCGGGCCGAGGAGCGAGTGCGTCGAGTTCACCGTGAACGATACGAACACGAAAAACGCCAGCGCCCAGTGCACGGTCGTCACCTGTGAGGCGAGCAACAGCACGCAGACTTCGGTGATGTAGATGATCGCGGCGACCGGCGCGCGCCGCGACTGGAAGAAGCGATCCGACACCCAGCCCGAGAGCATCGAGCCCGCCGATGCGACGAGTGGAATGAAAAAACCGAGCCACTGAAAGCGCGCGTCGGTCATGTTCAGGTGATAGACTTCCTGGAAGTAGCGTGGAAACCACTGGTCCACCGCCTGCCGCACGGGGCCGGTGCACGCGTAGGCGAACGCCATGATCCAGACCATGCGATTCGTCACGATCTGCCGGAATACTTCGGCTAGCGGCGTGTGCACGTCCTGCGCCGCGTGATCCGCCTCGCCCTTGAACACATCGTGATAGCCGCATTGCTCCGGCGTGTCCTTCACGACGAGGGCGAGGACGAGCGCCACGATCAGCGCCACGCCGGCCGGCACCCAGAAGAGCACGCGCCAGTGTTGCGCGGGCACGTGCCAGAGCCCGAGGAAGACGAAACCGGCAAGCAGCGCGGGCAGCAGCTTGTTCGCGACGAGCCGGCCCATGTTGATCATGAAACCGAAAATGCCCGCGAACGTGCCGCGCTGCTTTTCGGAAAACCACGCGCTGTTGATCTTGATGAAACCGGGCGCGCCGAACGACTGCACGTAGCCGTTCATGCCCCACAGCAGCGCGAAAAGCCAGAGCAGCCCCCAGAACGAGCCGATGCCGAAAAGCACGTTCATCGTCACGGTGCCCGCGGCGCCGATCAGCATCGCGCGTTTGCCGCCGAGCCGGTCGGTGAGCAGGCCGTTGACGATCTGTCCGCAACCGTAGGCGAGGAAATTCCAGAACAGAATCGTGCTCATCTGCTCGTAGGAAAAACCGAACTCGTCCGCGATCGCCTTGTTCGCGTAGGAGAAATTGTAGCGGCACAAATAGTAGCTCGTATACATCAGGCCGACGACGGCCCAGTTCAGCCCGCGGCGCGGCCGGAAGCCCGGTGGAAGCTTTGGCCGCAGAGTTACTCCGATGAGTGGTTCGGCTCGCGCGTCATTCATTGGCCCGGCGTTGTAACCCAATCGAAACATTCCGCACGGAAAAACCGCGCGGCCGGCGATCTCTTCTCGCGCGCAAACGCGCCGCCGGCGCTCAAACCGCGGCCGGCGTCTCGGTTTTCGGCGCCGCTTTCTGCTCGTGCTCGGCGATGTATCGGCGCGTCGCTGCCGGCAATTCGTGCCAGATCCGCCACGCGACGATGCCGCCCGCGAGCGCGAAGGGCATCAGGAAAATCGGCCACAGCGTCCAGCTCACGCCGCACAAATAACCGACCGCGATCGATTGCACGCTGCTGCCGAGATACACGCAGCCGTCGACGATGCCGGAGCACGTCGCGGTCGCCTTGCGTCCGCCGAAATCCGCGGCCGCCGTGCCCGACATCAGCGAGTGCACGCCCGTCACCGCCGCGACGATCAGCAGCGCCGATACGCCGACGACGAACGGCAGCGAGTGCAGCGTCATCGCCATCACCGCCGCCATCATCAGCATGAACGCGCAGAACAGCGCCGCCGGCGGCCCGCGCCGCGACTGGAAAAATTTGTCCGAGATCAATCCGCCCGCGAAGCCGCCCACGATGCCGAACATGCACAGCAGCAGGCCCCAGTTGGCCACGATCCGCTCCGCGCCGGGCTGCGGCACCTGTTTCGCGAACACCGTATACCACTGCATGATGCCGTTGCGCAGCACGCCGGCCGTCAGCTCGATGCCGCCGAGCATCAGCATCAGCGGGCTGAGAAAAACTTTCTTGAGCAGGTCGAGCGTCGAGTAGCGTTCGTGCATGTGGCCCGACGATGCGTCGTGCGTCTCGAGATAAGGAAAACCCGCGTCCTCCGGCGTCTCCTTGATCAGCCACAGGTCGAGCACGGCCCACACGATCAGAATCGCGGCGGGAACGAAAAACACCGCCCACGTCGCATCGACCGGCTTCGCGCCCGCGGGCTGCACGTCGAGGGCGAACGCGCGCTGGATCGCGCTCTGCAGCCACGAGGCCGCGGGCGCGCCGGCCTTCGCCATGTCCGCGATCGCCTGGCCCCAGTCGAACGCGAAATACACGCCGAACGAAATCAGCGTGCCGAAGATCGCGCCGAACACGCCGCGCTCGCGCACGTGAAACCAGTTCGCCTTCACCTTGATGATCGAGACCGCGCCGTAGCTCTGGAAATACATGTTCAGCGCGTAGAGCGCGGAAAAAATCCCCACGAGCTTCGCGTGCCAGCGACCGGTGAGCACGAGCCACGTGATCACGCCGAGGGCGATGTTCGCCGCGGCCGCGCCGAGCGCCGCGATGAGGATGCCTTTCTTCCCGCCGATCTTGTCGACGAGCGGCCCGTTCACGAGGAACGAAAACGCATACACGCCCGTGCCCGCCGCGAAGATCAGCCCGAAGTCCTCGTTGTTCATCAGCGTCCCGAGCGCGTTCTTCGCCACCGTGAGGTTGTAGCGTCCCATGTAGAGGAACGAATACGTCATCCCGAGCGGAAACCAGTTGATGAACCGCCGGCTCAGGAACCACGGGCCGTGCTGCAGCGGATTGTTGTAGAAATAGATGAAGACGACGACCGCGAGACAGATGGCGACGATTCCGGTGGACGACATGGCGGATTTTTGGCGGAGCGAAGTGCGCAGGGCGCGCGCCGTCGCGGCCGAACCGCGGCAGGCACCGCGCCGTCTTAGCCGAAAGCGCGGGCGGCGCACGGCAAAACTGCGACGACGATGTTACAAATTGACGGACCGTCGGAGTCCTCGCGCCCGCCGCCGCGCCGGCTCCCCTTCCCGCGCAAAACGCGCCGCTTTCTGCAAAAAACGAACGGGCGCGGTCCTTGCTCTTCGCAGGGCATTTCTTCATTCATCTCCGTCCGCATGCCCGCCGCCGATTCCCTCCGCCGCACCAAAATCATCTTCACCCTCGGCCCCGCCACCGAGAGCGAGGAAATGCTCGAGCAACTTTTCCGCGCGGGCGCCGACGTCGTCCGGCTCAACATGGCGCACGCGAAGCACGAGTGGACGCGCGATGTCATCCGCCGCATCCGCGCCGTCAGCCAGCGCGTCGGCCGCGAGGTCGCGATCATGATGGACATCAAGGGCCCGGAGATCCGCACCGGCGATCTCAGCGTGCCGATCGAATTGAAGGCGGGCGAGATTTTCGACTTCACCGTCAAGCCCGCGATGAGCCCGGAGCGCGGCGGCGGCGAGGAAGTGCGCTCGGTCGACGTGAATTACCAGGACCTCGTCAACGACATCAAGGTCGGCGACACCGTCCTCGTCGACAACGGCCTGCTCCGCCTCGAAGTGTTGGAGAAAAACGACGCGCGCATCCGCTGCCGCGTGCTCATCCCCGGCGAGTTGAAATCGCGCCGGCACATCAATCTCCCCGGCGTGAAGGTCAACCTGCCGTCGTTCACCGAGAAGGATCGCGGCGACGCGACCGTCGGGCTCGAGGAAGGAATCGATTTTCTCGCGCTGTCGTTCGTGCGCGAGGCTAAGGACATCGAGCTGCTGCGCACGTTTCTCACGCAGAAAAAATCCAAGGTCCGCATCATCGCGAAAATCGAGGACCAGTCCGCCATCGCCAATCTCGACGACATCGTGCGCGCCTGCGACGGCCTGATGGTCGCGCGCGGCGATCTCGGCATCGAGTGCCCGTTCGAGGAACTGCCCGTGATCCAGCGCCGCGCCGTCCGCGCGTGCCTCGCGCAGGGCCGGCCCGTGATCGTCGCCACGCACATGCTCGAGTCCATGATCGCGCAGCCCGTGCCGACGCGCGCCGAGATCACCGACGTCGCCAACGCCGTCTACGAACAGGCCGACTGCGTGATGCTCTCGGGCGAGACGACGATCGGCAAATATCCGCTCGAGTGCGTGCGCATGCTCGATGCGATCGCGCGCCGCATCGAGCTCGAGGAGACCGACGACGCGCACGTGCCCGCGGTCTTCACCGGCGAGCGCATGAAAGTCCTCCACTCCGCCGTCGTGCTGGCGAACGAGTTGCCGCGCTCGAAGCTCATCACGTTCACCCGCCACGGTTTCATGGCGCAGGGCCTCGCGCTGCTGCGGCCCACGCACTCGCCGATCCTCGCGTTCACGCCGTCCGTCGATGTGCTGCGCCAGCTTCGCCTCCTGCGCTCGGTCGAGCCGTTCCTGATGCAGCTCGCCTCCGAGCCGAACGAAACGATCGAGTGTGCGATCGCGCTGCTCCGCCGCGAAAATCGCATCGCCGCCGGCGACAAGCTCATCGTCGCCACCGACATCCTCGCACAGGACCGGCTCGTCGACAGCGTGCAGCTCCGCACCGTGCGTTGACCCGAAGTGGCACGGGCATCTCGCCCGTGTTGCAATCGATCACACAGGCGCCGCGCCCGTGCCACCACCGTAGCCGTCCGCCCGCGAACCGCGGAACCGACAACGCGCTCTGCGCAATTCCCGCACTCGCGCTGCGCAATGTTCCCTGTAAAAATTTCGCGCAGATAGTCCCCGCCTCTTGCGGAAGTTTTCCGCCCCGGTTACCACAGCCCCCGTCCGGCGTCCTCACCCCAGCTCGCCGGTCCCCAAAAAAATTCCCACCCGTCGTATGAATGCGCTCCGCACTCTCCTCGCGCTTCTCGCCGCCTTCGCGCTCGGCCTCGCTCACGCGCAGACCATTTCGCTCCCGCCGCAAAATCAAACCGTCGCCGCCGGCGGCCTCGCGAGCTTCAGCGTCACCGCCAGCGGCACGGCCCTCGGTTATCAATGGCAGAAAAACGGCCTGCCCATTTCCGGCGCGACCAACGCCACGCTCACGCTCCTCAACGTCCAGCCTGCGGACGCCGGCATCTACACCGTCGTCGTGACGAGCGGCACTTCGAGCACGAGCGCCTCCGCGATTCTCGGGCTGAGCTCGATCAGCAAAGTCGTCGGCAGCGCGACGGAGCTGCAGCCGACCGACATTCGTCATCCGGTCACGGGCCTGGTTTACGATCAGGTGCTGCTCACGGGCAACGCCGCCACGATCACCGCCGATCCCGGCCAGATCACGCGCATGTCCTACATCGATCTCACGAACGACATCGTGCAGGTCGAGTTCAGCGGCCCGGGCGCGCTGACGCTCACGCTCGATTCCTCCTCCGGTCCCGCCGAGGCGACAAATTACAACCAGCCCGGCGTGCTCTACATGAAGGGTCACGCGAGCATCGTCGTCACCGGCGCGACCGAGCAGACCAACGTCGCCGTCTTCAGCGTCGGCACCGCCAACGCCGTCAACCAGGGCCTCTTCAAAACCGGCGTGAGCTACGATGGCTTTGCCGACATCGGCTTCATCGCCGTCATCAGCGCCAACGGCAACCTCGGCGGTATCCGCACCGGCGACGCCAGCTACATCGCGAACAACGGCATCGCCGGTGTCTTCGCGCCCGGCGTGCAAATCGTCGGCCCGCTCTATCTCGGCGATCTCACCGCCTTCGATTCCGCTTCGCCCGCGATTCTCGTCGGCTCCGCCTCCGACGCGCGCATCACCGGCGGCGATCTCTGGCAGCCCAACGGCCAGTCCGTCGCCGTCAGCGGCATCGCTCTCCTCAACTTCACCGCCGGCCAGACCTCCGGCGGCGCCGCGCTCCCCGCGCAAACCAACCAGGCGCACCTCGTGCAAAACGGCGTCGACGTCACCTCGCAGCTCGCGCCGCCCGCCGGCCCGATCACGATCTACGTCGCCTCGCTCCGCCCGCCCGGCGCCGCGGCGAGTTCGTCCGCCTACGGCACCGCGACGATCAAGCTCAACTCCGACAACACGACCGCGTCGGTCAACGTGAGCTACGGCAATCTCACTTCGCCGGAAACCGCCGTCTATCTCCGCCTCGGCAATCCCGGCGAAGTCGGCACCGATCTCGTCCGCCTGCCGACCGGCCAGGTCAGCGGCTTCACGTGGACGCCGCAGGCCACCGGCACGCTCAGCGCCGCCGATGTGATCCAGGGCATCAAGGACGGCCACGTTTTCCTCGACATCCAGACCGCGTCGAATCCCGGCGGCGAACTGCACGGCACGTTCATCGGCTCGACCGGCAGCATCGCGTTCAGCCCGCCCGCGAGTCCGCCCACGCTGCCCGACGTGCCGCTCACCGCGACCGATGCCGCGCGCTTCCTCACGCAGGCGACCTTCGGCCCGGCGAAGACCGACATCGACGCGCTCACCGGCAAAAAACTCAGCGACCTCGACGCGTGGATCGCCGCGCAGATGGCGCTGCCCGCCTCGCTCCACCTCGACGCCACGCGCGCGGACTTCAACACCTACACCGCGCTCGGCGACAACCCGCAGTTCTCGTATCAGAATCGCCAGGCCGCGTGGTGGAAGCTCGCGTTGACCGCGCCCGACCAGCTCCGGCAGCGCGTCGCCTTCGCGCTCAGCGAGATCCTCGTCGTCTCCGACCAGAACAGCACGCTGTTCAACAATCCGCAGGGCATGGCCAACTACTACGACCTGCTCGTCAACGGCGCCTTCGGCAATTTCCGCACGCTGCTCAACAACGTCACGCTCAGCCCCGTGATGGGCGTCTACCTCAGCTCGCTGCGCAACGCGAAAGCGACGTTCGACACGAAGGGCAACGTCCTCACCTCCGCCGACGAAAACTATGCGCGCGAGGTCATGCAGCTTTTCACCATCGGCCTGAATCAGCTCCAGCCCGACGGCACGCTCAAGCTCGACGCCACCGGCCTGCCGACTCCGACCTACGACCAGACGACGATCACGCAGATGGCGAAGGTGTTCACCGGTTTCGCGTTTCAGTCCGCCAGCGCGACGACCGCGAGCAATTTCCGCGGCGCCGCCGCGGACTACCTGCATCCGATGATGCTCTATCCCGCGTTTCACGACACGAGCGTGAAAACCATCGTCGGTGGCGTCGTGCTGCCCGCCAATCAGGACGGCATGAAGGATCTGCAGGACGCGCTCGACACGCTCTTCAACCATCCCGACACCGGCCCGTTCATCGCGCGCGAGCTCATCCAGCGGCTCGTCACGAGCAACCCGAGCCCCGGCTACATTTACCGCGTCGCGCAGGTCTTCGCCAACAACGGCAGCGGCGTGCGCGGCGACCTCGGCGCCGTCGTGCGCGCGATCCTGATGGACTACGAGGCGCGCTCCGCGAGCGCCGCCGCGGCATCGAGCTTCGGCAAACTCAAGGAACCCGTCCTCCGCGCCACCGCGCTCCTCCGTGCCTTCGGCGGCGCCGCCAACAGCGGCCGCTACCAGATCTTCACCGGCGCTAACAGCGAGAACCAGCTTGGCCAGACGCCGATGCACTCGCCCACGGTGTTCAATTTCTTCGAGCCGAATTTCGTCCAGCCCGGCACGCTCGCCTCCGCCGGACTCTTCGCGCCGGAATACCAGATCCTCACCGACACCACCGCGATCAGCGCGCCGAATCAGCTCTGGAGCTACATCTACGCGAATCGCTCCACCACGAATCTCACCGAAAACACCATCGGCCTCACGCTCACGAGCCTGCTCCCGCTCGCGCGCACGCCGCAGGCGCTCGTCGATCAGATGAACCTCGTCGTCGCCGCCGGTTCGCTGCCGAAAACCACCACCGACCGCATCGTCACCGCGATCACCGCGCTGCCCGCCGGCACCACGACGAATACCGCCAACGACCTCGAGCGCGTCCGCTCCGCCCTCTATCTCACCGCCACGATCCCGCAAGGCGCCGTCCAAAAATAAGCCGCCATGAATCCCAAAACCTCCGTTCCCGATCTTTCGCGGCGCAAATTCCTCGGCGCCTGCTGCGCCTCCGTCGGCGCGACCGGCATGCTCTCCGCGCTCGCGCAGCTCCGCCTCATCGGCGCCGTCGCGAGCCCCGAAAACGGCTCGCTCGCCAGCGCCGCCCTCGCGCCCGCGCCGCAGTCCGATTTCAAGGCGCTCGTCTGCCTCTTCCTCGCCGGCGGCAACGACGCCAACAACCTCATCGTCCCCGCTGACGCCACCACCTACGCCGCCTACGCGACCGGCCGCGGCGCGCTCGCGCTCCCGCAAAGTTCGCTCCTCTCGATCGCGCCCCGCACGAGCGACGGCCGGAGCTGGGGCCTCCATCCCGCGATGACGGAGCTCAAGGCGCTCTTCGATCAGGGCAAACTCGCCGTCCTCGCCAACGTCGGCACGCTCGCCTATCCGCTCACGCAGGCCCAATACAATTCCGGCTCCGTGCCAAAACCTTCGCAGCTTTTCTCGCACGACGACCAGCAGGTCGAGTGGCAGAGCAGCATCGCCGACAAACCGTTCGCCACCGGCTGGGGCGGCCGGCTCGCCGACCTCACGAATGCGTTCAACACGAACAACCGCGTCTCGATGTCGCTCAGCTTGAACGGCCAGAACTCGTTTCAAGTCGGCAAGAACGTCGCGCAATACTCCGTCGGCACCAACGGCGCCATCGCGCTCACCGGCGCCGGCACCGGCACTTCGGTCAACGGCATCCGCACCTCGGCGATGAACGACATCCTCGCCGCGCAAAACGCCAACCTCTTCGAGACCGCCTTCAGCGGCATGACGTCCGGCGCCATCAGCAACAGCGCGCTGCTCTCCTCGATCATCACCGGCACGAGCCCGTTCACCTCGTTCTTCACCGGCCTCAACTCCAGCCTCAGCCAGCAGCTCCACATGATCGCGCGCCTCGTCAACGCGCAGTCGCAGCTCGGCCTCAAGCGCCAGGTTTTCTTCGCGCGCGTCGGCGGCTTCGATCTGCACGACAGCCAGGTCACGCTCGGCAACACCGCCTCCGGCGCGCACGCCAATCTCCTCCGCGACCTCAGCCAGTCGCTCAACGCCTTCTACAACGCCGTCTCGTCCATCGGCGCGCAGAACCAGGTGACGACGTTCACCGCCTCCGACTTCGGCCGCACCTACAACACCAACGGCGATGGCTCCGACCACGGCTGGGGCAGCCACCACTTCATCCTCGGCGGCGCGGTCAACGGCGGCGACATCTACGGCAAGATGCCGACCTTCGCGATCAACGGCCCCGACGACACCGGCCGCGGCCGCTGGATTCCGACGACCAGCGTCGACGAATACAGCGCGACGCTCGCGACGTGGTTCGGCGTCAGCGCCACCGACCTTCCCGTCGTGCTCCCGAACATCGGCCGCTTCGCCAATCCGAACCTCGGCTTCGTCTGAACAAAGGTGCCCTCGCCCGCCGGGCGCGCCTGAGTTCGCGCGTGCGCTTTCTTCCTGCCCGCCGGCCCGTCACTCGCGCATGAAACGCACCGTCGTCCTCGCGTCGATCCTCGCGCTCCTGCTCGTCGCGCTTTTCTGGCAGCACGCCGACAAGCCCGCCGCGAACATCACGCCTCGCTCCGAAAAAATTCCTCGGTCGGCCACCACCGCAGCAGCGACGAACGCAAAAATCCCGCGCCCCGAATTCCCGCCGCCGACGGAAATCTCGCACCTCGCCGACGCGCTGAATTCCCCCGCCGCCGACATCCGCGCCGATCTTCGCATCGTCGCCGGCCTGCTCGAAGCCTTCCGCACGAATTTCCCGCACGACGGCAATCCCGTCGGCGAAAACGTCGAGATCACCGCCGCGCTCGCCGGAAAAAATTCTCTCCGTTTCGGCTTCCTCCCGCCGAATCACCCCGCGATCGACGCCGACGGCGAACTCTGCGACCGCTGGGGCACGCCGTTTTTCTTCCACGCCCTTTCCGGCACCCGGATGGAAATCCGCAGCGCCGGCCCCGACAAAAAACTCTACACCGCGGACGACGTCACCCTCGCACCGTAGGGTGTCAGTCTTGCTGACGTCGTCCGCAAAATTCGCGCAGAGCACCGCAAGAAGTGACCGAGGGAAGCAGTGCCCCGTCGGCGTAGTCTGGTTGTTAACTCAAAACCAACTATGAAAACGATCCTCCTCAAAACCGCCCTCGTCTCGCTCCTTGTCGGCACGACGTTCGCCGTCGCCGGCCCCGGCCCGCAATTCTGGCAGAACTCCAACAAAACTTCCTCGGCCGCCCCAGGCGCATCCGTCGCGAAATCGGACGCCGGCTCGCCCGCGGTCTGCGGCGGCTGCAAGACCGAGGCTGTCCGTGAATTCGTCTCCACGCTGCCCAACGGCAAGGGCACGCCGCGGTGGACCGCCGTCGGCACGAAGCACACCTGCGGCGGCTGCGCTGGCGCGATCGCCACGATCCGTGGCCGCGTGACCGACACGATGGATCGCTCCGCCAGCGCGTGCGCGCGTTCCGCGATGGTCTGCTGCAACTGACGATTCGCCCCGGGCCGCCCGCTGGATTCAAAGCTGCGAACGGAGCGCCGTCCGCAGCTTTTCTTTTGCCCGGTAAATTCGCGTTTCCACCGCCTTCACCGTCGCACCGACCGCCGTCGCAATCTCCGCCTGCGACAGCCGCTCGTATTCGAAAAGCACGATCGCCTCCCGCAGCTCCGTCGGCAACGCCGCGATCGCCTCGCGCACGGCCGCGGCGCGCTCGCCGCGTTCGAGCGCCTTGCCGGCATTCTCCTGGCTCCGCGCTCCCGGCTCCTCGCCTTCGCTCCATTCCTCGAGTGAAACCGACGGCCGCCGCCGCCACCACCGCAGCCGGTTGCGCGCGAGGTTCACCGCGATCGCAAACACCCACGGCCGAAACTCCGCGCCGGCGCGGAATTTTCCACGCTGCTGCCACACGCGCACAAACGTCTCCTGCGCCAGCTCCTCCGCTTCGCTGGCGTTGAGCACCAGCCGGCCGACCACGCTTTTCACCGGCAGCTCCCAGCGCTCCATCAACGCCCCGAGTGCCGCCTCGTCGCCGCGCTGCACGCGGGCCATCAACTCGCGATCCTCGCCCGCGGCTTCCGCCACCTTTTCCGCTCCGGCCTCTCGGCTCTCGTCTCTCGCCTCCATTTAAGGCGTCGTCAATCTCACGTTGGGCGCACCGGTGTGCGCGTAGCCCGCGATCCGCGGCAGCACCATCGCGAGATAACGCTCGCCTTCGCCCGCGGGCATGAGCTGCGCGACGCGCCGAAAATGCTCCGTCATCGCGTCGACGCAGGTTTTTTCCAGCGCCGCCATTTCCGCCGGCGGCGCGTTGCGCTTCTTCGCCTGCGCGATCTCCGTGCAGTGCCCCGCGCACACCACGGCGTAATCTTCGTGCAGCTTCTTGATCGCGGCGAACTGCGCCTCATCGAGATGAAACTCCGTGCGCAGCCACATCATCGCGTCGCCGTCCTGCGCCGCCCGGTGCATCGCGGGCACGTCGCTCAGCGCATAAAACGCCCCAAACGCCGCCGCACACGCGGCCAGCGCCACGCCGAGCGTGATCAGGAGATTCTTCATGGTCGGGTGCGGTCGCGCGCTCGCTCTCGGTTGGAGCCTGTCTCCGCGCGTTTCACGGCATCCGCATCGCCCGCGCGTCGAGCGACTGCACATACGCGCGCGCGAGCTCGCCGCTTTCGTTTTCCAGTCGCGCACGCGCGCGTTCGCGACCGCCGAGCGCGCCGAGCGCGATCGCCAGCGCCAGCAAGCCGCTCACGGCCGCCGCGTGCGATCGCGCATAACTCGCCCACGAATTGGAGGGGCCCCCGCGCGCGCCTGCGAGGCGAGCCCGCACCCGCCGGCGGAATTCCGGGTTGCGCCGCGGCGTCACCCGCCAGTCGGCGAGCACGCGGGAAAGAGGATCGTTGGGCGGAGAGGACATGGAGGTTGGTTTTCACAGCCTATAACCCATCCATGGCAAAATCCCGCAACATTTTCGGAGGGTTTGCACAGCCGGCGGTGTAATCCCGGCATATTCTATCGCCCACCCATGAAATCGAACTCCCGCATCGCCCTCCTCCTCGCCTCCAGCCTCGCGTTCGCCGGCCTTCTCCGCGCGGCCGACTCCAAGACCAACCCGCCCGCCGCGCCCACGCCGGATAATTACCCGCTCACCGTATGCGTCGTTTCCGGCGACAAGCTCGGCGAGATGGGCCGGCCGGTCGAATACGTCTACAAACAGCCCGGCAAACCCGACCGCATCGTCCGCTTCTGCTGCAAGGACTGCATCAAGGATTTCGAGAAGGAGCCCGCGAAATATCTCCAGAAACTCGACGAGGCGGCCGCCGCAAAAACGAAGGACGCCGGCGCTCCCGCTTCGCCCGCCCACCAGCACTGACCCCGCGCCACGATGAAACACCTCCGGCTTTTTCTCCTCCTGCTGTTCGCTTCCCTCGGCGTGCTGCTCCTCGCCGCGGACGATGCCGGCCGGGTGTTCCAGTGCCCGATGCACCCGTGGATCAAGTCCGACCATCCGGGCAAATGCACGATCTGCGGCATGGATCTGGTCTCGGCCGCGGCGAGCCCGAGCGAAACACCGAGTGGCGTCGTCGCCCTCGGCCCATCGAGCATCAGCGTCGTTGGCGTCGAGACATCCACCGTCGCGCGCCAGCCGCTCATGCGCACCTTCCGCGTCAACGGCGAGATCGACGACGACGACACGCGCCATCACATCCTCTCCGCCCGTGTGCCCGGCCGCATCGAGCACCTTGGCGTCACGTATCAGGGCCAGCCTGTCGCCGCCGGCGCCGAGCTCGCCACGATCTACAGCCCCGAGATGCTCGCCGCGCAACGCGTCTACCTCGAGCGTCTCAAAGCCGGCGCACCCGCCTACTCGACCGCCGAGCTCTCGGCCGCGCGCGAACAGCTCCAGATGCTCGGCCTCAACGCCGACGATCTCGCCCAGCTCGAGCAGAAGCGCGAGCCGTCCGCCCTCGTCGTCGTGCGCGCGCCCGAAGCCGGCACCGTCGTGCTCAAGCACGTTTACCAGGGCCAATACGTGCAGACGAGCGACCGGCTCTTCGAAATCGCGGACTTCTCGTCGATGTGGTTCGTGTTCGACGTCTACGAGCAGGACATCCCGTGGGTCCAGCCCGGCCAGACCGTGGAAATCACGACGCGCGCCGTGCCCGGCGAGACGATCACGGCGCCGATCGCATTCGTCGATCCGAACTTCAACGACACCACGCGCACCACGAAGGCCCGTGCCGTGCTCCCCAATCCGCACTTCGGCGGCGGCGGTGCCGAGCACACGCTGCCGCACCGCGTGCTCGCCGAGGGCCGCGTGCTCGTCGAGTCGCCCGCCGTGCTCGCCGCGCCGCGCTCCGCGATTCTCGACGCCGGCGCCGGTCCTGTCGCCTACGTCGACCTTGGCCACGACCGCTACGAACAACGCCACCTGCGCCTCGGCCGCCGCGGCGACGCGCTCGTCGAGGTGCTCGACGGCCTGAAGGAAAACGAAAACGTCGTCACCTCCGGCGCGCTGTTCCTCGATGCGCAAGCCCAGCTCGCGCGCGAAGCGCAAACCTCCGCGCCCGGAGCCGCGGCGCCCTCGCCGCAGTCGCCGGCACGCACCGAGCCCGGTGCGTCTCCCGCCTCCGACTCGCCCCTCGCCCAACTCGCCAACGTCGCGACCGATGCCGCCGCCGCGCTCGGCAGCGACGACTTTGCGCGCTACCAGAAAATTTTCCCGACGCTCGCGTCCGCGGCGCAAAATTTTCCCGCGCTGCCAAAGCTCGAGCTCGGCTCCGACCTGAAAACCGCGCGGCGCTCGTTCGAGCCGTGGAGCACCGCCGTCGCCGACTTGCTCAAGCCCCACCGCGCGCAGCTCGGCGTGAAAGTTTTCCAGTGCCCGATGTCGCCCGTGCTGCACACCGGCCGCTGGGTCCAGCGCAGCCAGCCGTTGAAGAATCCGTTCTTCGGCTCCGCGATGCCGGACTGCGGAGAGGAAGTCCCGTGAATTTTCGAATTTCGATTCGCGATTCCCGATTGGCCGGCGAACCCCGCGCCATCGGAAATCGAAAATCGGGAATCCCAAATCGAAAATGATCTCCCGTCTCATCAAGTGGTCGCTCGAGAATCGCTTCCTCGTGCTCTGCGCCACGCTGCTGCTTTTCGGCTGGGGTATTTTCGCCGTGCGCCGCGTGCCGATCGACGCGATCCCCGACCTCTCGGAAAACCAGGTGATCGTCTTCGCCGACTGGGAAGGCCGCAGCCCGCGCGAAGTCGAGGACCAGGTCACCTATCCGCTCTCGGTCAATCTGCAGGGCCTCGCCGGCGTGCGCACGGTGCGCGCGACATCGATGTTCGGATTCTCGCTCATCACGGTCATCTTCGAGGACAAGCTCGACAACTACTTCGCCCGCACGCGCGTCCTCGAGCGGCTCAACTACCTCGGCAATCTTCTCCCCGCCGGCGTCACGCCGCGACTCGGCCCCGACGCGACCGGCCTCGGCTGGGTTTATCAATACTACCTGAAGGACACCTCGGGAAAACAGGACCTCGGCTCGCTGCGTGCGCTGCAGGATTATTTCGTGCGTTACCAACTCGCCGCCGTGCCCGGCGTCGCCGAGGTCGCGAGCATCGGCGGCTTCGTGCGCCAGTGGCAGGTCGAAGTCTCCTCGCTGCGCATGAAGCAATACGGCGTCTCGTTGCAGCAGGTTTTCGACGCGATCGCCAAAAATAATCTCAACGTCGGCGGCCGCACCGTCGAGGAAAACGGCCTCGAGTTCGTCGTCCGCGGTCGCGGGCTCATCAACTCCGCGAGCGACATCGAAGCGGTCGCGCTCACGACGCGCGCCAACGTGCCCGTTTACCTTCGCGATGTCGCGACCGTGCAGGTCGGCGGCGACTATCGCCGCGGCGCGCTCGACGTCGACGGCCACGAGGTCGTCGGCGGCACGATCGTCATGCGCTCCGGCGAAAACGCCTGGCAGGTCATCCAGGAGGTGAAGGCGAAGATCGCGCAGATCGGCGGCGGCCTGCCGCCCGGCGTCACGATCGCGCCGTTCTACGATCGCAGCGATCTCATCGGCCGCGCGATCGACACGCTCAAGCACACGCTGTGGGAAGCCGTCATCCTCGTCACGCTGATGCACGTGATCTTCCTGTTTCACTTCCGCAGCATCCTGATCGTCACGCTGCCGCTGCCCGCCTCGATCCTGATCGCGTTCATCCTGATGAAGCAGTTCGGCATCCAGTCGCACATCATGTCGCTCACCGGCATCGCGATCGCGATCGGCGTGCTCGTCGATGCGGCGATCGTCATGACGGAAAATGTCATTCGCCACTGCGAGCTCGAGGAAAAGAAACTCGGCCGCCGGCTCACGCGCGACGAGACGTGGCGCGTCACGCTCGAAGCCTCGCAACTCGTCGGCCGCCCGATCTTCTTCGCGATGAGCATCATCATCCTTGCCTTCGTGCCGATCTTCGCGCTCACCGGCCAGGAGGGAAAACTTTTCCACCCGCTCGCGTGGACGAAGACCTTCGCGATGGTCGGCGCGACCGTGCTCGCCGTCACGCTCGTGCCGGTGCTCTGCACGCTGCTCGTGCGCGGCCCGTTCCACGCCGAGGAGCGCAACTGGGTCATGCGCGCGCTGCTCGCGATCTACGATCCTGTTCTCGATTGGGCGCTGCGCTGCCGCAAAACCGTCCTCGCGCTCGCCGCCACGCTGCTCGCGTTCTGCTGCGTGATCGCTTTCGGCCTGCCGTCTTTCGTGTCTTCCCGTCTTCCGGTCTCCCGGGTCTTTCATGGTTTCGGCTCGGAATTCATGCCCACGCTGCAGGAAGGCTCGCTGCTCTTCATGCCCGTGCTGCTGCCGAGCACATCGCTCACCGAGGTGAAACGCATCATGGCGTGGCAGGACCGCGTCATCCGCGCGACGCCCGAAGTCGCGAGCGTCGCCGGCAAGCTCGGGCGCTTCGACACCGCGACCGATCCCGCGCCCGTCGAGATGATCGAGACGACGATCATGCTGAAGCCCGCCGCCGAGTGGCGCCCGGGCATGACGAAGGAAAAACTCATCGCCGAACTCGTCCCGAAGCTCACGCAGGTGCCCGGCTACGTGCCCGGTTTTCTCCAGCCAATCGAAAACCGGATTCTCATGCTCTCGACCGGAATTCGCGCACAGCTCGGCGTGAAAATTTTCGGCAACGACCTCGACGCGCTTCAGCAAAAGGCGTTCGAGGTCGAGCAGGTCGTGAACAAAATTCCCGGCGCCACCGGCGTCGCGCCGTCGCGCGCGCAGGGCAAGCCCTACCTCGAGATCACCGCCGACCGCGCCGCGCTCGCGCGCTACGGGCTGAGCGTCGAGGATGTGCTCGCCGTCGCTGAAATCGGCCTCGGCGGAAAAATCGCCACGACTTCGATCCAGGGCCGCGAACGCTGGCCCGTGCAGGTGCGCTTCGCCCGCGCCGATCGCGAAGACCTCGACCAGCTCGGCGCGCTGCCCGTTGCGATTCCCGAAGGCCCTGAGCGAAGTCGAACGGGCGGTGCGGATCCCGCGCGCTACGTTCCGCTCGGCCAGGTCGCCACGATTCAACGCGTCGTCGGCCCCAACGAAATCGCGAGCGAAAACGGCCGCCTGCGCGTCTTCGTCCAAGCGAATGTGCAGGACCGCGATCTCGGCAGCTTCGTCGACGAAGCGAAGGCGCGCATTGCGCGCGACGTGAAACTCGATCCCGGCATGACGATCGAGTGGAGCGGCCAATACGAAAACCAGATCCGCGCGCGGCAGACGCTGCGGCTCATCGTGCCGGTGGTGCTGCTGATCATCTTCGTGATTCTCACGCTCACGTTCCGCTCGCCCGCCGAAGCCGCGCACGTGATCCTCGCCGTGCCGTTCGCGCTCACGGGCGGCGTGTTGCTCCAGTGGTTCCTCGGATTTAATTTCAGCGTCGCCGTCTGGGTCGGCTACATCGCGCTCTTCGGCACCGCGATCCAGACCGGCGTCGTCATGGTGATCTACCTCGAGGAGGCCGTGAAAAACGCCGTCGCCGCAAAACCAAATCACAACCTCACGCGCGACGAACTCCTCGCGGCGGTGAAAGCCGGCGCGCGCCTCCGCCTCCGGCCGAAGGTCATGACCGTCGCCACCGCGATCGCCGGCCTGCTGCCGATCTTCTGGAGCACGCGCACCGGCGTCGAAGTCATGCAGCCGCTCGCCGCGCCGGTCGTCGGCGGCATGCTGTCGTCGCTCGTGCACATCCTGATCGTCACGCCCGTGATCTTCGCGTGGCTGCGCGAACGCCGGCTGACGGCGGTTGCCTTGCCGTGACGCCCGCGGCGCCTTCTCCCGGCCCCAAAACCGACGCGAACGCCGCCGGCGCGCGCGCCGCGCTGCCGCCGCCCGAAGCGCGCGTCTACATGGGCCTGCCGCACGAGCGTTACCTGCGGCCGCGATTCTGGGTCGCGCTCGCGCTCGCGCTTCCGGTGCTCGCGCTCGCAATGGGCGCGATGGTCGCGCCGGGATTTTTCCACCGCTTCGATCCGCGAGCGCTCGCCTGGACGCAACTCGCGCTGACCACGCCGATCTTTTTCTGGGCCGGCGCACCGTTGAACCGCCGCTGGTGGGCCACGATGCGCAGCTTCGACCTCGGCATGTGGTCGCTCATCGTCACCGGCACCGGCGCCGCGTATTTCTACAGCGTCGCCGCCACGCTCTTCGGCGAGCGGTTCCCGGCCGCGCTCCGGACTGCGCACGGCGCCCCGCTCTATTTCGAAGCCGTCGCCTTCATCACGACCGTCGTGCTGCTCGGCCAGATTCTCGAACAGCGCGCTCACGCGCGCACCGACGCCGCCATCCGCGGCTTGATGAATCTCGCGCCGAAAATCGCGCATCGCCTCGGCGCCGACGGCCGCGAGGAAGACGTGCCACTCGCGTCCGTCCAGGTCGGCGACCGGCTCCGTGTCCGGCCCGGCGAAAACATCCCGGTCGACGGCGCGCTCGCCGAGGGCGCGAGCGAGGTCGACGAATCGATGCTCACCGGCGAACCGCTGCCGGTCGCGAAACGCGTCGGCGACAGCGTGAGCGCCGGCACGCTCAACACCACCGGCTCGTTCGTCCTGCGCGCCGAGCGCATCGGCCGCGACACGCTGCTTGCGCAGATCGTCCGCCTCGTCGAAGAGGCGCAGACCAGCGAGGCGCCGATCGCGCGGCTCGCGGATCGCGTGTCGGCGTGGTTCGCACCGGCCGTGCTCGCGCTGGCGGTTTTGACCTTTGCCGCCTGGCTGTGGCTCGGCCCCGAGCCGAAGCTCACGCACGCGCTGCTCACCGCCGTCGCCGTCCTCATCATCGCCTGCCCCTGCGCGCTCGGGCTCGCCACGCCCGTCTCGCTCGTCACCGCCATCGGCCGCGGCGCGCGCGCCGGCGTGCTCGTGAAGGACGCCGCCGCGCTCGAGCGGCTCGCGCACGCCGACACGCTGCTCATCGACAAGACCGGCACGCTCACCGAGGGCAAGCCGCGCGTGGTTCGCGTCTCGGCCGAATCCGAATTCAACGAAACCGACGTGCTGAAGTTCGCCGCCGCCGCCGAATCACCGAGCGAACATCCGCTCGCCCGCGCCATCGTCGACGCCGCCCGCGCGCGCGGGCTTTCCTTGTCGAATGCGGCCAGCTTCACCGCCGTGCCCGGCGTCGGCGTGCGCGCCATCGTCGGCGGCCACGCGATCGAAGTCGCGCGCGCCGCCACCGCGGATTCGTCCGACGCCACGCTCGTTGCCGTCACGATCGACGGGCTCGCCGCCGGCACGATCGCGCTCGCCGATGCGATCAAGCCCACGAGCGGCGCCGCCGTGCGCGAACTGCAGCAACTCGGTTTCCGTGTCGTGATGATCACCGGCGACCGCGCGGAAGCGGCGCGCGCGATCGCCGCGCAGCTCGAGCTCGACGACGTCCACGCCGGCGTCACGCCCGCGCGCAAACAGGAGCTCGTGCGCGAGCATCGCGCGCGCGGCGAGCGTGTCGTCTTCGCCGGCGACGGCCTCAACGACGCGCCCGCGCTCGCCGCCGCCGAAGTCGGGATCGCGATGGGCACCGGCACCGATGTCGCGATGCACAGCGCCGGCCTCGTGCTCGTGAAAGGCGATCTCGCCGCGCTCGTCCGCGCGGTGCGGCTCAGCCGCGCGACGCTGCGCAACATCAAGCAAAACCTCTTCTGGGCCTTCGCCTACAATTTCCTCGGCCTGCCGCTCGCCGCGGGCGCGCTGTATCCGTTCACCGGCTGGCTGCTCAGCCCGATGTTCGCCAGCGTCGCGATGAGCCTGAGCTCGATCACCGTCGTCTCGAACGCGCTCCGCCTCCGCCACGCGCGGCTGTGACGCGGGCGGCCAGCCGCGCGCCGCCACCCGCCGCTGCCATCGCGCGTTTGCAATCGCCCCGTCCGGTCGCACGCTTGCGTCCTTCGATCCGCAATCCGCGATCAGAAATCCGTCCTTCGATGATTCCCGTCACCGTCCTCACCGGCTTCCTCGGCGCCGGCAAAACCACGCTCCTCAATCGCATCCTCTCCGAACACCACGGCAAAAAACTCGCGGTGATCGAAAACGAATTCGGCGAAGTCGGCGTCGACAACCAGCTCGTCATCCAGAGCGAGGAGGAACTTTTCGAGATGAACAACGGCTGCATCTGCTGCAGCGTGCGCGGCGATCTCATCCGCGTGCTCGGCCGCCTGCTCAAGCGCAAGGACCGGCTCGACGGCATCCTGATCGAGACCACCGGCCTCGCGAATCCCGCGCCGGTCGCGCAGACGTTTTTCACCGACGACGAGATGAAGGCGGCGTTTCGCCTCGACGCCATCGTCACCGTCGTCGACGCGAAGCACGTCATCCAGCACCTCGAAAAAGACGACGAATCGGTGAAGCAGATCGCGTTCGCCGACGTGATTCTCCTCAACAAGACCGACCTCGCCTCCCCCGCCGAGCTCGCCGCGCTCGAAGCCCGCATCAAGCGGATCAACGCCGTCGCGAAAATCCACCGCACGAAAAATTGCGACGTATCGCTCGACGCCGTGCTCGACGTCGGCGGCTTCAACCTCAGCCGCGCTACCGAGCTCGATCCAAAATTTCTCGAGACGGAATATCCCTTCGAATGGGCCGGCGCCTACGCGCTGCCGGCCGGCATGCACGAGCTCGTCATCGGCCATTGCGATCACGACCACGATCATGAACCCGGGCACGAGCACGAGCATGGCGAAAGCGAGCACGAGCACCACCATCACCACGGCAATCCCAATGAGCTCGACGTCGTGATCATGCCGGTGAAGTCGCTCGACGAAAAAGATATTGCCACCGCCCGCGACGCCGCCGCGCTCGTGTTCTCCGACTGGGAATCGAAAACCAAGGACGGCGACGCGATCGCGCCCGGCGGCACGCTCCACCGCCTGCTGCTCAGCGAAGGCAACGGCCGCTACAAACTGAAGATCTCCGAGCCGGGCTTCTTCCTCGTCTTCGAGTCGTGCGGCCACGATCCGCTGCACATTCACGTGTGCGGCGAAGTCGCGAAGCCGGCGTGGCAGCAGGATTTTCACGCCGCGCACGAACACAGCGACGCCGTGACCTCCGTCGGCATCAGCGAGCCCGGCGATCTCGACGGCAAGCGGCTCAACGATTGGATCAGCACGCTGCTCCGCACCAAAGGCGGCGACATCTACCGCATGAAAGGCGTGCTCGCGGTCAAGGGCTCGAACAAGCGCCTCGTCTTCCAAGGCGTGCACATGCTCTTCGACGCGAAATTCGACCGCGAATGGGACGGCGCCCCGCGCTCGAACACGCTCGTGTTCATCGGCAAGAATCTCGACCGCGCCGCGCTGACGGAGGCGTTCAAGTCCTGCCTCGCCTGAGTTTCCCCACGAAACCGATCACCCGATCGCGAGCTGCACGACCGTGTAGGAGCGCGCCGGGAGCCTGAATGTCATCCTCGCGCCCGGCTGCGGCGCGTCGAAATTCTGCGGCACCACCGTGTTCGGCTGCGCGAAGGTGTTCACCGCTTTCAGATCGGGCCCGGTGATCGTCTCCGCCGCCAGCACGCGCGTCGGCACGGGATCGCGCCATTCCAGCACGAGTTCGCGCTCGTCGCGCAGGTCGCGATTCAGGATGAAGACGCTCGCGCGCCCCGCTGGCGCGTCGATCGTCGCGACGACGTCGAGGAACGGCACGTCGTCATCGCGCGCGAAGTCCGCCCGCAGGCCGGCGGACTTGATCCGGTAGGTTTCCGATTCGACCTGGAGATCGAGCACGCGGCCGTGAGCATACTTCAGCGCCCAGGCGTAGGGATAATAAATCGTCTGCCGCAGCACCGAGGTCTCGTTCGTCATCAGCGGCGCGATCACGTTGACGATCTGCGCGAGGCAGCCGACGCGCACGCGATCGGAATTGCGCAGCAGCGTATTGACGAAGCCGCCGGTGAGCAGCGCGTCCTCGAGGTTGTAGACTTCCTCGAGCAGGTGCGGCGCAACCGTCTTTTTGCCGTCGCGCGCCTTCGCGTCACGCGCGCGATACCAGACGTTCCATTCGTCGAACGAGAGCCACAGCCGCTTCGGCGAACGCTGCAACCCTTGCACGTAATCGCAGACCGCCGCGATCTCGTGAATCTGGCGCTCCATATCGAGATTCATCGCGAGGAAGCGCGCCGAATCGTTGCCGGTGAGCTCGGGGGTGTTGCCGTAGTAATTGTGCAGCGAGATGCCATCGACCTGGTCGTAGCATTCCTCGAGCACTTCGCGGTCCCACGTGAGATAGGTCGGCAGGATCGTGTTGCTCGAGCCGCACGCGATGAGCTGCGTGTCGGGATCGACGATGCGAATCTGCCGCGCCGCGTCGCGCGCCTTGCGGCCATATTCGCGCGCCGTGAGCCGGCCCATCTGCCACGGGCCGTCCATCTCGTTGCCCATGCACCAATACTTCACCTTGTGCGGCTGCTCGTAGCCGTGCGCGCGGCGGAGATCGCTCCACTTCGTGCCGCGCTCGAGATTGCAGTATTCGACGTAGTTCACCGCGTCCTCGGCGGAAGCCGTGCCGAGGTTGAAACCGAGCAGCGGCTCGGTGCCGACGAGCCTGCACCAGTCGATGAACTCGTTCGTGCCAAATTGATTCGTCTCGATTGAATTCCACGCGCGCTCGAGCACCGTCGGTCGCTTGTCCTTCGGGCCCACGCCGTCGAGCCAGTGATAACCGGAAACAAAATTGCCGCCGGGATAACGCATGAGCGGCACGCCCAGCTCCCTCACCTGCGCGAGCACATCCTTGCGGTAGCCTTTCTCGTCCGCCAGCGGCGAGCCCGGCTCGTAGACTCCGGTGTAGACCGCGCGGCCGAGATGCTCGAGAAACGCGCCGAGCAGCCGCCGGTCGAGCTGCGAACGAATCCGGCTTTGGTTGATCACGGCGCGCGCCGGTGCCAGGCGCGGCGCGGTCTGGGCGTAGCCCAGGGAAGGAAGCCATTTTCCCGCGGTGAGCAGCGCGCCCGCGGAAACAAATTGTTTCACGAAGTCGCGACGTGGGGTGGTTTGCATCGCGCGCCGGTTCTAGCTGGCGAAGACACCGGTTTAACGCGCCGGGTTGGTTGATCGTAATGTCACGAGCGCCGCGGTGTTCGGGCCAATGCTGGTCGCCTCGGAAAATTTTCCCGGCCGCACCGTCACGTTCCAACCATCCAGGACGAGCAGCGGTTCGTCGCCGTGCAGTTCCTTCGCCGCCGCTTCGACCGTGATCGTGCGCGATTCCCCGGGCAGCAACGACACGTAGTTGTCGGTGTAGAAGACCGGCAGCACGCGCTCGCCGGTTTTCGCCCGTCGCAATTGCAGATGCGCCATGAGCGCCACGACGTCCGTGGGATTCGTCAGCGTCACATCCAGCAGGCACTTTCCGTCTGCGTCGTGACGCTCGATTTTGGTCTCGAGCGTTACCGGCGGTAGCGAATCGAGCGCCGCGAAATCGTCCGGCGCCGCCGCGGTGCCGCGCCAGTAGAAATTTTCCGAGAGCAGCCGGCCCGCGCGGTCGCGCAGGTCGAGTTTCACGAAGTGCGCGGTCGTCACGTCCGCGGGAAATTCCACCGCGCCCGCGTCGGTCGCCGCGCTCGGCCGCGCGTCGACGGCGGTCGTGCGGTCGAGCTTCACGCGGCCGTCGAGCGCGACGATCCGCACGCGCACCTGCAGGCCCGTCGCGAGCGCCGGCAGCTGGTTGACCACCGCGACGTGAAAATCGTTCTGGTTGAGCTGCACGTGCAGCGATTCGGCCGCCTTGCGCACGGCGAAAAGCGAGGCGTGCGGCTCGAGGTCGTAGCTGTAGAGCTGCCACACGAAGCTCGGCTGCGCGGGATTGCTCATCCACGTCAGCACGCCGGCGCACGGCGCGAAGAGCCGCGCGAAGCGACCCTCGAACATCGCGCGATACGCCTCGTAATTCGCGAGCTGCGCCTTGCGCACGAATTCCGCGAGCCCGTGCCACGCGCCGTAGCGCTGCGCCAGGATCTGCGGATAACGATCGCCGCCCTGCGCGCCGCGGCAGAGGTCGTGCTCGGCCCAGTCGTCGTTGATCGTGTCCCAGTCCTTTTCCGGCATCATCGCCTGCACGGCCTCGAGCGTCGGAACAGACACGCTGCCGAGCTCGGTCTTGAACGGTTCGAGGTTCGCCGGATTCGGCGGCGTGGCGGCGTTGCGCGCGGCGCGCGGCAGGAAAAATTCGCGCGGCGTGCGCCACGCATATGGGCCGCCGGAGCGCACGCCGCGGCCGTCGTTCGAATTCGGATGATAGAGCCGCGACGGCTCGAGTTCGTCCATGATGCGCTTCAATCCCTCCGCGACGGCCGCCGGCGCGGGATCGCCCTCGTTGCGTCCGCACCACAGCACGATGCTCGGGTGATTGCGAAACCGCAGCACTTTCTCGCGGACGTTCGCGAGATAGAGCGGCACGTCGTAGACGTCCTCGCTGCCGTCGTCGCGCCGCGTGCGGCCGCTGTCGCTCGGGTTCGGCTCGAAAAATTCGTCCCACACCATGATGCCGTAGCGGTCGCACAGGTCGTAGAAATCCTCGCTCGTGCTCTGGCCGACCCAGTTGCGGATCATGTTGCAGTTGGCGAGCTGATGAAAACGGATCTGCGCCTCGAGCCGCGCGCGCGGGCTGCGTTTCATCGCCTCGTCCATGCCCCAGTTCCCGCCGCGGCACATCACCGGCACGCCGTTGACCGAAAGCGCGAGGTTGTCGGAGCCGGGCAACTGGTAGCCGATCTGGCGGATGCCGAAGCTCACGTCGCGCGCGTCCGACATCGCGCCGTCGATCGCAAACGCCAGCCGCAGCGCGTAGAGATTCGGCGCGCCGTAGCCGTTCGGCCACCAGAGCCGCGGCGACGCGACGTGCAACGCCGGCGCGTTCGCGGGCGTGAACTTCACCGTCTGCGCCGTGTGTGGCGGCAGCACGACCGGCGCGGAAAATTTTCCGCCTTCGAATTCGCCCGCGAGCACGCCCGTCTGCGCGGCGTCGGAGACGTTGCGCAGCGTCGCCTCGATCGTGAGATCCGCCGTGTCGGTGCGCGGCAGCGGCAGGTCGGAGACGACGAACGGATTCTCGATCACGACCGGCCCGGACGCCGCCAGCGAGACTTGTTGCCAGATGCCCATGTCGCGGTCGCGGATCGCCGGGATCCAGTCCCAGCCCTGCGTCGAGATGAAGGTCGGCCCGTCCTTCGAAAGCACGCCGCCGTTGCCGCCGGTGCCGGCCGCCTGCGTCTGCTCCGGCGGATTCGCCGGATGCGGCGGCGGCTGGATCAGCACCGCGATCGCGGCGGGCGCGCCCGGCTGCACGAACGCGCTCACGTCGAACCTGCCGCGGGCAAACGCGCCGCGGATGTCGCCGGCGCGCCGGCCGTTCACCCATATTTCCGCGGTGTAGTTGATGCCGTCGAAATTCAGCCACACGCGCCGGCCCGCATAGTCGCGCGGCACGACGAACTCCGTGCGATACCAATACGACGTGCGGCACAGGCTCTCGGGAATTTTGTCGGGCCGGTTGTTTTCGCCGTAGAGCGGCTCCGGATAAACCCCGTCGTTCACGAGCGTCGTGAGCACCGTGCCCGGCACCGTCGCGGCGAACCAGCCCGGCGCATTGAAGCCCGGCTGCGACACCACATCGCCCGGCTCCGGCGCCTTCGCGATGTCCTGCATCCGCCAGCCGCTGGTGAGCGGGAGCGGCGCGTGCGCGGCGGATTTTGCCGCGGCCGGCGGGGCGTTGCGCACATCGACGCAGCCCGCGATGAAACCCGTGAGCAGCGCGACCACCACGCAAACGCGCGCGCGCCAGGGGAAACGAAAACGAAATCCGGCCAGAGGTTTTTCAGAATAGTTCATGGCAGTAACCGGCGACGCGCCGCAGGGGAAAGCGCGCGATCGCCGCGGTGATCTCGACCTCTCGACCGCGCGAAGTCAATTGGCCGGCCGGTCATCGGACGCTCTTCATTGGCTCGTCGTTCAGCGCACCGCCATCGTCGGATGAAACGCTCGGGCATGAACAATGCAGTGAAGAGCCGCCCTTTCCCCGCATCCTCCTTAAAAACGGTTTGCTTCAGCGCACTGGTCCACCAATAGTGTTCACGTGAACACCATCATTCTTTCGCAGCTCGATACCGGAAATCCCTTGCCGCTGGAGACTGGTTCTTCGCAGGATGCGACCGAGCCAATGGTTTCACCGGTCAAAGACCTTCTGGACGACGAATTTCTTGCTCGGTTCGGTAAGCGAAAATTTCGCACCGTCCTCGCCGACCCGCCGTGGCAGTTCCAAAACAAGACCGGCAAGATCGCGCCCGAGCACCGCAGGCTTAATCGCTACTCCACTATGTCGCTGGAGCGGATCTGTTCGCTGCCCGTTAGCCAGATCGTCGAAGAGCCCGCCCACCTTTATCTCTGGGTGCCGAATGCGCTGCTTCCCGATGGCCTGCGCGTGATGGCCGAATGGGGCTTCGAATACAAAAGTAACTTGGTTTGGCACAAGATCCGGAAAGATGGCGGATCCGATGGACGCGGAGTGGGTTTTTATTTCCGCAATGTGACCGAACTCATTCTTTTTGGCGTGCGCGGCAAGAAGGCTCGCACGCTGGCCCCAGGCAGACGCCAGGTGAACATGATTCAAACGCGAAAGCGCGAGCATAGCCGAAAACCCGACGAGCAATACGCGCTCGTCGAGAGCTGCTCACCCGGCCCATATGTGGAACTGTTTTCACGTGGGGCGCGTAGCGGATGGACGGCGTGGGGCAATCAGGCGGACGAAAGCTATCGTCCGACATGGCGAACCTACAAATACAATTCCTCAATCCACGGCGACCGACTCGAGCTCAGTGCCTGATCACTGACGCGGGGATCCCGATCAGCACCAAGGGGCAGGGATTACCGACCCGCCGGTCGATCCGCTCCTGAAGCTTTCGCCAGTGGGTGGTCGATTCGCCGAACTTGTCCGAAACGAATGCGTCGGCCCAGCCTTTGGCGAATGATCCAAGTGCCTCAGCTTTTTTCTCGTAGATTTTCCGCTGCCGCGGCGTTGGGTAATAAAATTCTTCGAGATCGTCCGGGGCTTCGATTCCACGCGCGCGGGCGAATTCCTCGACCGCGGTTCGAAGTGATTCCTGCATCGATTTCCCGCGTGTAACTATTCCGCCCACCGAGATGGCGCCTTCCGAATGCAGCCGTTTGAAGTTTTCCAGATCGCGGTCGTAAAAAGGATCCTTGTTGTTCCATTCTATTTCCAAGGCGAACGTGCACGGCCCAAATCGCTTGACGTGGTCGACGAGGTGACTTTGCGACTGGGTGGGAGTGCCATCTACCACTTTGGTGACGATGAACTCGTGTTTGTGCCAATCAAGCTGATCGAGTTGGCGCCGAAGCCACTGGGTGGAGTCCGCCTCTCCGCCACCGCCACGCACGATGTCTTCTATCGGGATGGTGAGTGATCCAAGCACCTTCGCGATTTCCTCGATCGCTGACGGCATGTCATGCGACAGGATTGCTTCGGCATGATGCATCGTAACGACATCAAAGCCCGCAGCCTTAAGCTGATTGAATGGCTGGAACTCGCTCACGGTGCCCCTGATGCCGACCGCCTCACAGCGAGGCAAGCCTTCCGCTTTTTGCCGCATACCGCATCCGGGTGCTTTGCGGTGTGAGAAAATTCAGCTTGGCCTTTGCTCCCTTCTTCACGTCTTTGCGCGAAAGCGATGCAACTCACCAAACACTGGGCCGGGCAACTCGACGACTATGCGATCGACCTCGCGTGGTCGCCTGAGGGCGCGTTGCTCGCCGCCGCCAGCGCCGCCGGACCCGTTTCGCTTTTCGCCGCCGCCGATGGCGCGCGTCGCGCCGACCTCCCCGGTCACGACGATGGCACCAATTGTCTCGCGTGGCAGCCACAGGCAAGAGGCCCGAGGTCAGAGGAAAACCCGCCGCCCAGCCTCTCGCCTCTAGCCTCTCGCCTCTCACCTTCGCTCCTCGCCACCGGCGGCCAGGACGGCACGGTGAAATTCTGGGACGCCGCCGCCGGCCAGCACACTGCGACCGCGGCGCTCGGCGCTTCCTGGGTCGAGCATCTCGCGTGGGTTGGCGGCACCGCGCGGCTGCTCTTCGCCGCCGCGGGAAAAAATCTTTTCGCGCTGCGCGCCGATGCGTCGATCGCGCACACGTTCAAGCCCGCGTCGAAAACCCTCACCGCGCTCGCCGCGCATCCGACCGGCGGCGCGATTGCCGCGGCGTATTTCGGCGGCGTTGGCCTGTGGGACGCCGACGATTTCGTCGCGCAAAAAGAATATCCCTACGCCAACGGCATTCACGCGCTCGCGTGGTCGCCCGACGGCCGCTGGCTCGTCTCGGGCAACCAGGATCCGTCCGTGCACCTCTGGATTCCCGAGACCGACACCGAGCTCCACATGAGCGGCTACGAGGGCAAGGTGAAATTCCTCTCCTTCGACCACACGTCGCGCTGGCTCGCGACAAGCGGCGGTCGCGACGCGTGTATCTGGGATTGCTCCGGCGGCGGCCCCGAAGGCCGCGAGCCCGCGATGCTGCCGCACGCCGCGCCCGTCTGCGCCGTGAAATTTCAAAACGCGCACGGCCTGCTCGCCACCGCCGCGCAGGATGGCGTCGTGCAACTCTGGAGCCCCGAGCGCCGCATGCCGTTGCGCGCCACGGTGAAAATGCCCGCCGCCGCGACGAAGCTCGCCTGGTCGCCCGACGACCGCCTCCTCGCGATCGGCTCCGAAAAAGGCGCGGTCTACGTGTTGAAGTGCGAGGCGTGAGCGCGCCTCCGCCGCGCGCCACCGCGCACGTGCGGTTCACCGCCAGCGGCCGCTTGACGCTGCTCCGCGCCGGCGCGAACGTCGCCGCGCATGTCCAGCGCCGCTCCACCGCCTGCTCTGCCGCGGCCGTCGGTTTTTCTCAGCTACGCGTCCGACGATCGCCCGGCCGCGCGCCGGCTCCGCGACGCGCTCGCGGCGACGGGGCTCGAAGTCTGGTATGACGAGAGCGACCTCGGCGGCGGCGACGCGTGGGACCAGAAGATCCGCCGGCAGATTCGCGACTGCGATTATTTCATCCCGGTGATTTCCGCCGCGACCGAGCGGCGCAAGGAAGGCTACTTCCGCCGCGAGTGGCGGCTCGCGACCGAGCGCACGCTCGATATGGCGGACGACGTTCTCTTCCTCCTGCCCGTCGTCATCGACGACACGACGGAGACCGGCGCGCGCGTGCCCGACAAATTTCTCGCCGTGCAATGGCTGCGCCTGCCCGGCGGCAATTCCACGCCCGCGCTCGAGACGGTCGCACGTCGCATGCTCGCCGGCGATCATCACGCGCTGGCGCCGACCGCGCCGCGCGCGAGTGCGAGGCCGTCAGCGGCGTCGCGGCCCACGGCGGCCGCGGACGATGCGCCGCCGCCGATGCCGCCGTTTCCGCATCCGCCCGAAAAGGGCGGCTTCGGCCACACGCTGCGATTCATGGCGGAAGCGTTCTGGTGGCTGCTCACCGCCGGATGGCTGCTCTTCAAACGCCTGCCGAAATGGGCGCGCACGCTCCTGGTCATCTGGGCGGTCGCCACGTTTCTCACGACACGCTGCTCCAATAAAAACATCCACATCGGCGACGATGCTCCGCCGGCGCGCCCGACGGCGGCGCAGCGCGAACAGCAAAAGGCCCTGCGCGCCAGCGTGGAAAAACTCAGCCGCGGCGCGAACGGCGAGCGGCGCAGCTTCTCCACCGCCGATCTCGCCCAGCTTCGCGCCGAGATCGCGCGGACCATCGCGGCCGGCGGGCGCGATGGCGCCGGCAAGCCGCTCGTCGTGATCCCGTTTGCGCCGGCGAACTCCGACGACCCGGCGGAAAAATTCGCCGGCAGCGTCTTCGCTTCCCTCTACGGCCAGTTGGTTCTCTCGCGCGCCGACGACGTCGGTCTCTCTCCCGAACCGGGCGCCGGCAACACCGATGCCGATCTCGTCGCGCGCGGAAAAAAACTCGCGGCCGACTTCGTCCTCGCCGCCACGCTCACCGGCGAAAGCGCCGACCGCGCGCTCGCCGTGCGGCTGCTCAACGTCGCCGATGGCACCGTGACGTGGACGAACTCCTTCCCGATCGCCGGCGCCGCACCGATCTCGGTCGCGGAAAAAATCGACGAAGCGATCACGCGGGCGCTGCCCGCGAAGAGGCCGTAGCCCGCGATCGAAGGTAGGGCGCGTTTTCCGTCGCGCACCGCGCAGGATCTTCGCGCGCCCTGAAGCGGCGGCTCGAGGACAAGCCGCCCTGCCTCGCGGACCGCGCGGTTCTTTTGGAAACGAATCTCGGCGTCCTGCCGGAAACGCGGCGCCCTCGCCGCGTTTTTTCGAACCGACGCGGCGAGGGCGCCGCGTCCCCAGCATCGCCACCCAAGCTCGACGCGCGATTTTGAATTAAAAGCTCAGGCCTCCTCGGCCACGCTCTCGCGCATGCATCGTAGCGCACCTTCTCCTGCGCGCACGTCGCTCAAAAATCGAAACCGAGCAGCAGTTTCAGCCGCGTGTAGTCCTGCGCGCTGCCGTCGGGATTATGGCGGCGGATTTCGTGCCGCAGCGAAGTGCTCAGCGTTTCGGTGAGTTTCTTGTTCAGCTCGATCGTGTTTTCCCAGCCGTCCGGTTCGTTCGGCACCGGATACCAGACGCCGCGCTGCGTCAGGTTCATCCGCCAGGGCAGCGCAAATTCCATTTCCTCGAACAGCGAGCGCACGCCGTGCGAGGTGTGGTCGGAAGTCGGCGCGGTGTTCCAGGTGTCGAAAAGATTCTGCGAGACACCTAGGCGGATTTTCCGCGTCGGTCGCACAAGGACGCTGTAGCCGAGGCCGATTTCCTGCTGGAGCAGCAGGTAGTCGTTCGGCACGCCGAGCCGCACGCTGGCGTGATTCCACTCCGTCGTCGGCCGATACTGCGCGAAGAGCCGCCGGTTGAAATCGTGCCGCCACGAGCCGGAGGCGCGCAGCACGTCCGTCGTCACGACGTCGTTGCTGTCGGCGTAATCGTAGCGCGCGTTGAGCTGCACGTCGTCGCGCTCCCACTTCCGCTGCAAGCGGCCTTCGAGCGAATAATTGTGGCGCTCCGCCGTGTCCGACACGATTTCGCTCGAGAGCTGCAGCCGGCCGTGCCACGGGCCGAAGAAATTCCGCACCTTCGCCGTCAGCAGCGAGGGCGAAAACCGTTCCCAGATCGTCACGCGCTCCTCTTCCGCGCGCTCTTCCGCGACTTTCGCCGCTTTCTTCGGCGGCAGCAGGCCTTCCGCTTCGACCGGCGGCAGCGGTCGCGTGGCCGTCGTCGCCGCCGACGGGTCCGCCTTGATCACGACCGCGTCGGCCGCCGGCACGCGCAGCTCGCCGAAACGATCCGACTTGAACACGATCGTGCCCGCGTCCTCCGCGACGAGTTTTCCCTGCACGCGGTCGCCGTCCTTGTAGACGAGCGTGTCGCGCGGATTCGTCGCGATGTCCTCCGCCCGCACTCCCGCCACGACGAGGCTCAACGCCACCGCGCCGAACCAGCTCCGCATCGCCCTCCGGCCAAAACCCAAAATCATCCCGGCTCTGACGCACGTCGCGGGCCGGTGTTTCAAGGATTTTTTTTCGGCGTCAAAATCTTCGCGCGATAGTCACGCGCAGCGTCCGCGGCTCCGCCGGATGAAAATGCATGTCGTCCACGCCGGCCGCCGGCTCGCCACGCAGCCGCGAGACGTAGGCGTAGGCGATGTCGTAGTTTTTGCGATCGAGCGCGTTCAGGACGTCGAGCGCGAATTCCCAGCGCTTGCTCCGCCAGCCCGCGCGCAAATTCACCGTCGTCGACGCCGGCGCCCGCGCCGAGTCGTCCTCGACCAGCGGCTGCGGCCCGAAATAGCGCAGCCGCGCCGCGCCGAACCAGCCCTCGCCCGCGCCATACGCGGCGCCCGCCGTCACGACCGTCGCGAGGGAATTCGCGATTTGCGTGCCGCCGTTGACGACATCGCGATACCGCGCGTGCGTGAACGACACATCCGCATCCAGCGCGAGCCGCGGCGAGACGCGCCAGAAATTCGCCAGCTCGATCCCGTAGCGCCGCGTGCGGCCGGTCGGCTCGGTGTCGCCCGCGTCGCCGGAAAACACCAGCTCCGAATCGAGATCGAGCGCCCACAACGCCACCGAGCTCACGAGCCCGTTCACCGCCGCGGTGCGCACGCCGAGCTCGGCGCCGCGCGAGCGCACGAGCGGCGTCACGCGCGCGGCCGGCGTCGTGCCGTCCGCGGGGTCGACGCGGATCGTCGTGCCCCGCGCGTCGTTGCTGTGGAAACCGTCGCCGGCGTTCGCGTAAAATTCCGTCTTCGCCCACGGCCCCAGCGCGAGGCCGAGCTTCGGGCTGAAAATATTCGCGCGCCGCGTGCCGGAGTTGCGGGCGTTGTCGCTGTCGACGCGAAACAAATAACCGTCACCTCGCAGCCCCGCCTCCGTGCGCAGCCACTCGGTCCAGCGCGTCGCGTTTTTCACGAAGAGCCCGAGGCTTGTCTCGTCGACCGCGTCGTCGCGGATCGTCGCCAGTCGCACGCGTTGCGCAGTGTGAAACAGCCCGAGCTCGCCGATGAAATCGCCGCGCGCCTGCGCGCCGACGGTCGTCTCGCTGCGCCGCGTCGACCACGTGCGCGTCGCCTCGCCGCCGGCGACCCAGCGGCCGTCGCGCTGGTTGAACTGGTCGCCGTTCACCGGGTCGTCGAGGAAGTAGGTGAAATCGGAAAACAGGTTCAACGTGTAGCGGAGCGCGTAGACGTTCACGCGCGTGGTCGCCGCCGCGCCCTTCCACGTGCCGTCGAACGACACGCTCGCGCGCGCGCTTTCGCCGCCATCGCTGGGATCGACCGCGCCGAAGCGCCCGAGCGCGCCGCTCTCGACCGCGCGCCGCGGAATCTGGTCGGTCGACCGCCAGCGCGCGCCATACGCCATCGCCGTCAGCCGATAGTCGGCCGCGGCGGTTTTCCATTGCGCGCGGAAAAATCCGTTCAACCGGTTCGAGTCCTCGCGCAGCGCCCAGGGCCCGTCGTCGTGCGTGAATTCCGCCGCGCCGGTCAGCGCGCCGTCCGTCTGCCGCTGTGACGCGCCCGCGGCGACGCGAAAAAAATCGTGGCCGCCGAGCGTGAGCGTCGCGAAATCGTGCGGCAGCGTGTCGAACAACCGGAACTGCGTCGCGCCCGCCGCGGAGAAATCGCCGACGTCGGCGAAGAACGGCCCCTTGTTGAAATCGACCTGCTCGACCAGCTCGGGAATCAGGAAATTCAGATCGGCGTAGCCCTGCCCGTGCGCGTGCGAGCGCATGTTCACCGGCAGGCCGTCGACGGCGATCGAGAGGTCGGTGCCGTGGTCGAGGTTGAAGCCGCGCAGAAAATACTGGTTCGCCTTGCCGTCGCCCGAGTGCTGCGTGATCACGACGCCGGGCACGACTTCCAGCAACTCGCCGCGCCGCAAAAACGGCCGCGCCTCGAGCTCGGCCGCGCCGACGACGCCCTGCGACGCGGTGCCCGCGACGCCCACGAGATCGCTGTCGCGTCCGCGCACCACAACCGGGTCGAGCTGCGTGGTGGCGGCGGAATTTTGCGCGCGCAGCGCGGGCGCACCCGCGGCGAGGCAGAAAATAAAAACGGACCGCACGCGAGCGCGGAAGGAAAAGAAGTGCATGCGAGAACGAAGACCGGGCGGGTTGCGCCGCACGCGCGGCGGGCGGGATGGTGGCCACAACGCCGCGCCCGATCGCGGCGCCGTTCGGCCGACTGGACCGGCGTCGAAAACCGACGCCGCCGATTCAGACACAACCGCTCGCGCGCGGCGGTTCGTGCGCCGGCTCGCATCCGCGCGGCGCCGGGCAGCGCCACGAAGCCACCGCGAAATTCACCGTGGATTCCCGCGGCCCGTCGCTGCGACTCAGCGGCACGCACGCGAGTTCGCGTTTTTTCAACACCGCGTCCGCGGGAAGAGCCGGCGGCACTGCCGGCTTGGTCTCGGCGCGCGCGACCCGCGGCGTTTCCGCCGGCGCGGCGCTCAGCAAGCGCGCCACCTCGAGCGTCAGCGCGCGCTGGTGCGAAAAATGCCGCGCTTCCATCAGCCAGCCCATCGCCGCATACACGGCGGGCTGCGGGCTGTTGGCGCAAAACCACGCCGCGAGCAGCAGCCAAAACGGCCAGCGGGCCGGCGGTGGGCGGCGAGGTGGGGAAGCCATGCGCAGGCCAGAAGTCGGTCATACGCCCCCGCACCGCAAAGTTTTTCCTGTCGAACGGTCCGCGGACCGGATTGTCTGTCGTGCGTCGTGATCCGCCGCCTCGCCTTCGTCTCGCTCCTCGCCGCCTGGCTCTGCGCCAACGGCGCGGTCTGGAACGTCGCGCAGGCTTTCGCATGGAGCCGGATGTTCGCCGGCTACGCGCGGACGCTGAGCGTCGGCGCCGCGCTGCGCGAGACGTTCGATCCGGCGAAGCCGTGTCCGCTTTGCCGCGCGGTGCAGAAAGCGCGCGCCGACCAGGAAGGCCGGCAACCCGCGGCCGCGTTCGACCCGAGCCGGCTCGATCTCGCGCACGAACCCGCCGTCGCGCTCGTGCTCGCGCGGCCCGCGATCTCCTGGCCGCGGCCGCATGCGTTCGCCGCCAGCGCGCGCCGCGAGCCGGTGCCGCTGCCGCCGCCGCGCGGCTGACGCGCCCCCGCTGTCCGCGCGC
>DASZYB010000024.1:0-34816 GCA_035545575.1 Opitutaceae bacterium
CCGCCCCTCGAGCGCGTCGCGAAATTCCTGCTCCACGCGCGCGATGTCTTCCGGGTGCACGCGATCGCGCCAGGTGCGGAAGTTGCCGTCGAACGTGATCGCCTGCGTCCCAAACATCGCGTGCATCCGCTTGTCCCACACCAGCCGGTTTTGCGCGAGATCGAGATCCCAGATGCCGACCTGCGCCGCCTCCGTCGCGAGCTGCAGCCGCTCGGTGAGCGAATGAAAACGCAGCTCGACCGTTTTGCGGTCCGTGATGTCGAGCGAGCGGCCGACGAGACGCACGACATTTCCCGCGGCGTCGCGCAACGCGGTCAATCGCGTCAACCACCAAAACAAACGCCCGCGCACGAAGAACGGTTCCTCGAATTCCAGCGGGCCGCTCGACTCGACGCCGCGCCGAAAACTCGTGCGCAGGCATTCCGCCATCTCCAGCGGAATCAACGGCACGAGTTCGTGCGGCCCGCGGCCACGGATGTCCTCGCCCCGCAAACCGGTCAGCCGCTCGTAAGCCGGATTCACCTCGACGAAACGAAAATCGCCGCCGGGCGTGACATCGACGACGAACACGCCGAGGTCCACGCTCGAGAACACGCTCTGCAACAAAACGCGGCTTTCCTCGTGCGCCTGCTCGGCGTTTTTGCGGTCGGTGATGTCGGTGAGAAAGCCGTGCCACAAAATCGCGCCGTCCTCCTGCCGCTCCGGCATCGCGCTGCCCCACAACCACCGCACCGCGCCGTCGGGAAAGCGCGTGCGGTATTCGCACTGCCAGCGCTGCAACGCCCGCGCCGACTCGTCGATCGAGGCGCGCAGTCGCTCGACATCGTCCGGGTGAATCGACGACCACAACGCGGAGGAGTCTTCCGCCACCGCCGCCGCCTCGACGCGCAGCACCTCGCGAATCTGATCGCTCGCAAACGGGAAACAGCGGCGCCCGTCGGGAAACTGCTTGAATTGAAAAACCATGCCCGGCACTTGCGCCGTGATTTTTCCGAGCCGCGCGTCGATTTCGCGCCGCTGCTCCTCGGCGAGTTTCTGCGCGATGCTCTCGCTGGCGATGCAGAGAAATCCGACGATCGTGCTCTCGTCCGGCCGGATCGCCGTAAGCGCGAGCTTCACGGGCACGCGCGAACCATCGGCCCGCACGAGCGTCCACCGGCGTTCGTCCGGCTCGCGGCGGGCGATCGCGGCGGCGAAAAGCTGCTCGCGCCCGTGCGCTTCGAGATCGCGCGGATCGAGCAGCGACGCGAGGTGCCGCTGGCCGACGACATCCGCCGCCGTGTAGCCGAGCAGGCGCTCCGCGCCGCGGCTGAATGTTTTCACCACGCCACCGAGGTCGGTCGAAATGATGCAGTGCGCCGCGTGCCCGAGAAGATCGGGCTCGCGCGCTGCCGGCGGTGTTCGCCCGCGCGGTCGCTCGATCAATCCGAGACTCGCAATACTCGCGGCGATCCCGGCGATTCCCGCGCCGAGCCAGAACGATCCGGCGGCATCGCTCGCGCTCCGGCGCGCGACGACGGCGAGGCCGCCGAGCGCCACGCAAGCAACGCCGGCCACGCACAGCACGCGGACGTGATCTGAGTCTCGGACAACAGGCATGAGCGGAGCGGATGCGCCGAGCGCACACCGTCCCGGCTCGCTATCGTCACGAATGGCGCCGCGGTTTACCGCAACCGCACGCGCCGCGCGGATTTGTGCAGCGGAGCGATGCGTCGCGCGACGGCGTTACCGATTTGTCGGGCGGGGTCGCCGAACCCCGCCGTTTTCGTGAACCGTGGGTGTCGGCGCTCCCGGGAACGCCGAGCTCCAGCTCGGCATCGGTTGCGTCGTCCGCAAGATAGACGTCTTATGAGAGCGCCGAACGAGCGGCGAATGCGTGGGCTAATCCGATCGCGTGACTGCGCGGTCAGTGCTGATCTTCGAACGACAGATCGTCGGGATTGCCGCGGGCGAGCGCATGCGCGCCGTGGCCGTTTCCGTTGCTGCCGTTGGTCCCGTGCCCGTTGCCGCCGTGGTGGCCGTTGGCGCCGTGGAAACCGTTTGTGCCCGATCGCGCCGCGATGCCGCCGGAGTTCGGCCGGGAAACTTTTGGCGTCACGATTCGCTCGCTGCGGGCGTTTCTCGCCTCGGCATGTTGTTCGGCGGCGTCGGCTCCGGCCGCCATCCGCAGCAAGTCGGACACGGCGCGGCGCACTTGCTCGGCCTGCGCTTTCAATTCTTCGGACGCCGCGGCGGACTGTTGTGCGAGGGCGGCGTTGTCCTGCGTGATCTTGTCCATGCTCGCGACGGCGCTGTTGAGCTGGCTGATGCCTTCGCTCTGTTCGTGCGACGACTGGGCGATTTCGGCGATGCGCTCGTCGAGCTGGCGCGTCTTCTCGACGATGGCGCCGAGATTGACCGCCATCTTTTCGCTGATGCGGACACCCTGCTCGCTTTTTTCAGTCGACGCGGAAATTTTCTCCGCCGTCTCGCGCGCGGCACCGGCACAGCGTTGTGCGAGGTTGCGCACTTCGTCGGCGACGACGGCGAAGCCGAGTCCGGCCTCGCCGGCGCGCGCGGCTTCGACGGCGGCGTTGAGCGCGAGGATGTTCGTCTGAAACGCGATCTCGTCGATCGTCTTGATGATTTTGGAAATTTCCACGCTCGAGCCCTTGATCGCGCTCATGGCGGACTTCATCTGCTCCATGTCCGCGGCGCCGGCGTCGGCGGTCTGCCGCGCCTGGTTGGCGAGCGTCTTCGCGTTTTGCGCGTTCTCGGAATTACGCGAAGTCATGCTCGCCATCTCGTGCAGCGACGAACTCGTCTCCTCGAGCGACGACGCCTGCTGCGTGGCGCCGCTCGCCATCGCCTGGCTGGCCTGCGCGACCTGGGCCGCGGAGCCGTTGGCTTTTTCGGATTCGGTGCTGAGGCGGCCGGCAACTTCGGTGATGCGACGCGAGACGCTGCGGATGATCAGCCACGCGAACACGATGCCCGCGATCAGCCCGCCGGCCGTCGCCGTCGAAAGCACGATCTCGTTGCGTCGCTGCTCGGCCGTCGTGCGGTTCTGCAGGTCGCTCTGAAAATCGTGCACGGAGCTCTTCACCTTCGCGAGCGTCGCGGTGAATTCCGGCGCCACGCGATTGATGCGCTCGGCGACGATCGTGTCGCGCGCGCGCTTGAAGCCCATCACTTCCTCGAGGCCTTTGCCGTAGCTGTCGGCGGCCTGCAGCAGCGCGGTGAGCGTCGCTTTCTTCGCGTCGTCCTTCAACGTCGCGTCGAGTTTTTCCATCTCGAGCTGGTCCTTCTGCATGCGCTCGATCTGGGTCACAGTGACTTTGAGCGCCTCGGCGGCGCCGGCGGCTTTCTTCGGATCGGAGGTGAGCAGGAAGCCGTTCACGAGGCTGGTGCTTTCGAAAAACGCCTTCAGCCCGTTCGAAATCTGGAAGGCTGCGTTCATGTCGCCCTGCGTCCGCGCCTGCCCGAGCATCTGCGACAAGCCGTCGGCGATGATTTTTTCCTGCGGCGTGAGGACGTTGGTCTCGACGGCGACGCGTGCGCGCTGATTGGCGACGAGGTCGTTGAAAGCGGTCTGATAGGTGGCGAGCAGGTCGCGGGCCTTCGCGATCTGCTGGGCGCGGGCCGGGTCGACCATCAGCTTGGCAGCGCGATCGAGGTCCGCATCGAGGTTTTTCTTCGCGGCCTCGCAGGCGGCGATGCTCGCGTCCGAACCGGTCGCGAGGAAGTCGTTCACCTCGATCTTCAGCGCCTGCATCGAGGACTCGAGCGTGGCGGCGGCATACGTTTCCTGCGCGCTGTCGGCGAACGAGTGCAGCCGCTGGCCGGCGCCGCCGAGCGCAGTGTAGGCCATCCCCGCGACGACGAGCAACAGGACGAACAGCAGGCCGAAGCCGAGGGTGATTTTTTTGCCGATGGTGACGTGTTGGAGGGACATGACGAAATCAGCGCCGCGCGAGCGGCGAAGCGGGGTTAGGTTTCACAAACAAATTTGATCGGGATGGAAACTTTCATGGAGACCGGCGCGCCATCCTGCTTCGCCGGTTTGAATTTCCAGCGCCTCAACGCGTCGACCGCCGGCTTCTCGAAACCGACGTTGCTCGATTTCTCCACCTGCGGCTCCACCACGTTGCCCTGTTCGTCGATGGTGCACTTCACCATCACGAGGCCGGAGATGCCTTCGTGCTTCAGGTCCGGCGGATAATCCGGCGCGACAGTGCGCACCGGGACGGGCGGTTCGGTCTTGGGATCGGCGCGCAGCGGCGCGAGCAGGGCGATGCCGAAAAGGAAAAGGCGCGAGAATAGTTTCATGGCGGTGGGGAACGAACGCTCCCCCGCCAATCGGCACGCGATGCAGCAAACTTGAATGAGGCATGAACAAAATATGCACGGTCGCGCGGCGCGGTGTGTCTCGTTTCTCCTCAATCGCACCGAAAAAACGCCGATGCCAGAGCGCCCCGAATGCACCTGGCCCGCTCCCGCCTTCGTCTGCGCTCGCTCGTTTCGTCCGCGATGAAACGCGGCGTCATTGCCATTGCGCTCGCCGGATCGGGCGCCTAGCCGTTTCCGCTCGGTTATGCAGCTTGAGGAAAAACTCCGTCGCCTCGCCGGCTGGATCGGCCTGGGTGTCGCCGCGCTCGCCGCGGTGACGCTGCTCGGCTGGGCGCTCGGCCGCGATCTGCTCGTTTCGCTCCGCCCGAGTGCGCAACCGATGAAGGTCAACTCCGCGCTGTGTTTCACGTTGGCCGGTGCATCGCTTTGGCTGCAACACCGCGGCCGCTTTCCGCGCGCCGGACAGCTCTGCGCCCTCGGCAGCCTCGTGATCGCGGGTGGCACGCTGGGGCAATTTTTCTCCGGCCGCGATCTGCACCTCGACGAACTTTTCCTGCCGGACGCCTTCGGGCGTCTGCGTCACCTGCCGCATCCCGGACGGATGTCGGTGCAAACAGCCTCCGGTCTCGCGCTGGTGAGCCTGGCGCTGCTCTGCATCGCGCAGCGCCGCGGCCGCAATCGCTGGCCGATTTCCGCGTGGCTCGCGAACCTCGTCGTCGCCGGCGCCGTCGCCGGCATGATGGTAATGGGATTTGTCGGCTTGCCGGGACTCACGCGCTCGTTCGCCCTCGGCCCGCACATCGGCGGCTCGCTGCTGCTGCTCGGCGTCGGCGTGCTGCTCGCGCATCCGGCGGATCGGCATGTCCGCGCGCTGTTCAATCCAAATGCCACCGGCCTGTTCGCGCGGCGCCTGTTTTTTGGCATGGGCCTCGTGCCGCTCGCTTTCGCCGGCATTCTCGCCGTGCTGTTTGCGCGGCACCTGATCGAAGTCGCCGACGGCGCGGTGCTGCTCACGATCGCGACGGTGCTCGCCGGTTTCGCCGTCGCGCTGTTTTCCATCGAGGCGGTGGCCGGCATCGCCGAAGGCCGCGAGGAATCCGAACAGGCGCGGCTGCTGCTCACTGCGCGCCTTCAGGAACAAGCCGCGCAATTGCAGGAAACAGTCGCGCAGCGCACGCGCGAGCTGCGCGAGGCAAACGCCAGCCTCCGCGCCGCCGGCGAGAGCAACGCCCTCCTCGCCCTCGTCGCGCAGCACGCGGCCAACGGCGTCATGATCACCGATGCGGACGGCCGCGTCGAATGGGTCAACGCCGCGTTCACCCGGCTCTCCGGTTACGAGCTTGCCGAGCTCAAGGGCCGCAAGCCGGGACATGTTCTTCAAGGCGCGGGCACCGATCCGGTCGCCGTGGAAAAATTGCGCGATGCCGAGCGCCGCGGCGTGGCGTGCCAGGTCGAGATTCTCAACTACACCAAAGACGGACGCGCTTTCTGGCAACGGCTCGACGTTCAGCCCGTGCGCGACCGCTCGGGGCGTTTGATCAATTTCGTCGCCAACCAGACCGACATCACCGAGCAGCGCGCGGCGCAGAGCCGCCTCCGGCAGCTCAATCAGCGGCTCGAACTCGCGACGCGTTCCGCCGCGCTGGGCGTCTGGGAATGGGACGCGGTGACCAACCTCAGCATGTGGGATGCGCGCTCGCTGGAGATTTACGGTGTCACGCCGGCGGAGTTCAAAGGCTCGCGCGAGGATTGGGCGCGCCGGTTGCACCCGGAGGATCACGATCGCGCCTTCGCGGCGGTGAAAGCCGCGCGCAACAGCGACCGCGATCAATTCGATCTCGAGTTCCGGATCTTTCGCGCCAACGACGGCGCGCTTCGCGCCGTGCAATCCCGTGCGATCATCCAGCGCGATGTGCAGGGCCGCGTCGTGCGCATCATCGGCACCGAGCGCGATGTGACCGAGGAACGCGAGGCTCACCAGAAACTCGAGGCGTTGAACGAGCGGCTGCGCCTCGCGTTGCGCTCCGCGCAATTCGCCGTGTGGGAATACGACCTCGTCACCGGCCGGCGCGACTGGGACGAGCGCATGCTCGAGATCGCCGGCCTGCGGCCGCACGAGTTCGACGGCACGCGCGACGCGTGGGCGCAGCGCGTGCACCCGGAGGATTTGCCCGAGGTCGATGACCACATCCGCCGCTTCGTGGCCGGACACATGGGCGACTACGAGCGGCGCTTCCGTTTCGTCCGTCCCGACGGCACCGTGCGGCATATCGAGTCGCACGGCTACCTGCAGCGCGATGAGCACGGCCTGCCGATCCGCCTCGTCGGTCTCACGCGCGACATCACGTCCGACAAGCAGCTCGAGGAAAAACTCCAGCTCGCCGAACAACGCTGGCAGCTCGCGATCGAGGCGAGCAACGACGCCGTGTGGGATTGGGATATTCCGGCGGGCCGCGTATTTCACGACGAGCGCTGGGCGCGCATGCTCGGCTACGAACCCGGCGAACTGCGGGGCACGATCGAATCGTGGAAGGCGCTTGTGCATCCCGACGACCTCACCGCGAACGAGAGCGAGGTGCAGGAACATTTCGCGCAAGGCACGCCTTTCTATTTTCACGAGGTGCGCATGCGCGCGAAGAACGGCGAGTGGCGCTGGATCCTCGATCGCGGCAAAGTCGTCCAACGCACGGCCGACGGCCGTCCGATCCGCATGGTCGGCACGCATTCCGATGTCACCGCGCGCAAGGCGCTCGAGGATCGCCTGCGGCAAAGCGAGGAACTGGCGCAGGAAGTCGGCCGGCTCGCGCAGATCGGCGGCTGGGAAATCGATCTCGCCTCCTCGCGCGTCATGTGGACCGACGGCGCGCGCCGCATCTACGAAGTCGACGACCAGTTTCACCCGACGATCGAAGGCATGTGGCAGTTTTTCACCGACGACGCGCTCGAAACGTTTCAGGCGGCGTTGCGCGATGCGACGCCGACGCATCCGTCGTTCGACATCGAGCTGCCGGTGCTCACGGCGCGCGGCCGCCGCATCTGGGTGCGCATTCTCGGCCACGGCGAATTTCGCCACAGTCGCGCGACGAGCGTGCGCGGCGCAATCCAGGACATCACCGCGCGGCACGAAAGCGAAGAGGCGCGCCGCGAGCTGGAGACGCAGCTCTTCCAGACGCAGAAGATGGAAACGCTCGGCACGCTCGCCGGCGGCATCGCGCACGATTTCAACAACCTCCTCACCGGCATCATCGGTTACCACGAGCTCGCGGCCGATTCCGTCCCGGAAGATCACCCCGCCCGCGCGTGCCTCAACGAAGCCCGCCACGCGAGCCTGCGTGCGCGCGAGCTCGTCGAGCAGATCCTCACCTTCGGCCGCCAGAGCACGAGCACCGAGCACGGACCGCTCGATCTGGCGCTTGTCGTCGAGGAGGCGCGCCGGTTTCTCCGCGCCACGCTGCCGGCCAACATCACCATCGAAGTCCACTGCGGCGCGCACTGTCCGCCGGTGCTCGGCGATGCCACGCAAATTCACCAGGTGCTGCTCAACCTCGGCTCCAACGCCGCGCACGCGATGCGTCATCAAGGCGGCGTGCTGCGGATCGCGCTCGAGCCGGCCGAGGTCACGCCCGATCTCGCCCTCACGCTCGGCGGCCCGCCGGCCAGCAGTTATGTGCGGCTCTCCGTCAGCGACAACGGCCACGGGATGGACGAGTCGACGCGGCGCCGCATCTTCGATCCGTTTTTTACCACGAAGAAAACTCGCGAGGGCACCGGCCTCGGCCTCGCCGTCGTGCACGGCATCGTGCGCTCGCATCGCGGCGCGATCGACGTCGAGAGTTCGCCCGGCAGCGGCTCCGCGTTTCATATTTATCTTCCGGCCGCGGGCGACGATCAGGCGCAGGCGCAGGCGAATTTCGAGGCGGCGCCGCGCGGCGAAGGCGAATACATCTGCGTGGTCGATGACGAGGAGGTCGTCGGCAGTTGCACGAAGCTCGTCCTCGAGAGCCGCGGCTATCGCACGCTGATCTTCAGCTCGGCCGAGCAATGCCTCGCGGAAATGGAGAAGCACCACAACGGCTGCGCCGTGTTGCTCACCGACCAGACGATGCCCGGCATGCAAGGCACCGAGCTCGCCGCCGCGATGCGGAAGCGAAGTCCCGATCTGCCCGTCGTGATCATGTCGGGCTATTTTTCGAAAATCTCGCCGCAGGCGCTCGACGAGCTCGGCCAGATCGAGCTGCTCGCCAAGCCGTTCACGACTGACGAACTCGCGCTCGCGGTCCATCGCGCGCTGCATCCGGTCGAGAAGATCGGCTGAAGCGCGAGGGTTTCAGCCGAGCTGGAGCTCGACGCTCCCGGGAACGCCCGAGCCCAGCTCGGCCGCAACGGAAGTCAGACTCCCTGCGGTCCAATTCGCCACGACGAGCCGGTGACTTCCCGCGTATTCCGTCAACCCTTCGCCAGCTCGACCCAGAAGCGGCTGCCGTGTTCGCCGTCGGATTCGACGCCGCAGCGGCCGCCCATTTTTTCCGCGGCCTTGCGCACGATCGCCAGCCCGATGCCGGTGCCCTCATAGTGCGTGCCCGCGGGCAGCCGTTCGAAAACCTGGAAGAGCGCGCCGTGATATTGCGACGGGATGCCGATGCCGTCGTCCACGACCCAGATGCGCACGCGATCGTCGCTGGCTTCGGTATAAATCTCGATCCGCGGGCGCTCGCCTTCGCGCACAAACTTCGCCGCGTTGGTCAACAGGTTGCCGAGGCACTGGCTGAGCAGCGACGCGTGACCGCGCACCGGCTCGAGCGGCGTGCGCATCTCCACCGTCGCCACGCCCGGCTGCAGCTCGGCGTATTGCTCGACGATCTCGCGCAGGATCTTTTCGACGTCCAGCGGGACGAGTTCCACCTCGGTGCGCGCGAGCCGGCTGTAGGTCAGCACATCGTGCGTGAGCTTTTCCATCCGCACGCTGCTGCGCTGGATGCGCTCGAGATAATTGCGCGCCGTCGCATCGAGCTGCGGTCCGTAGTCCTCCACCAGCGCCTCGGCATACGTGTGCATCGCGCGCAGCGGCCCGCGCAGATCGTGCGACACGCTGTAGGAAAACTCCTCCATTTGCGCGATCGCTTCGCGCAGCGAGGCTGTGCGCTCCGCGACTTTCCGCTCTAGTTCCTGGGCGTGCGACTGCAGTTGCGCCTGCGCGGCGTGCAGCCCGGCTTCCGCCCGCGCGCGCTCGATCAACGGCCACACGCGGGTGACGACGTCTTCGAGCAGCGCCACCTCGTCTTCCGTCCACGCACGCGGTTGCCCGGAGGTCAGCGCGATTGCCGCCACCCAACGATCTTCACGCACAAATGGCGCCGTCATGATCGCGCGCACCCCGAGCTCCGTGAAATTTGCCGCGAATTCCCGCGTCAGCACATGCGTCGTGATATCGTCGATCGCCACTTTTCCGCGCGCGATCGCGTGCCAGGCTTCCCGCCCGCCGAAATCCGCGGTGCGGTAGTGGCCCGCGAGGCTTGGCAGCGGATCGCGCACCCAGCCTTTGATCACGGCGACTTCCACGTCGCCGCGGTTTTCCACGAAACCGCAGCGCTGCGCGCCGAGATGATGGCCCAGCATTCGCGCCGCTTCGCTCGCGATTTCCGCCGGGTCGATCAGCGTGCCGAGCTCCTGGCTGAGGCGCGCGAGAAAGGTCGCGTTGCGCTCCGCCCGTTTCTGCTGCGTGATGTCGCCGATCGCCGCGAGCCAGCCGCGCACCCGGCCCGCGTCGTCGGAGTCCGGCGTATAGGATACGCGCATGTGGCGGCGGCCAAGCACGGCATAGGGCACCTCGGTCTCGAACTCCACCGGCTCGCCCGCCAGCACGCGGTCGATGAACGGCTGCAGCACGCTCACCGCCTCCGCGCCCAGCACGTCGTCGAGCGTGCGCCCGACGATCTCCTCCGGCTCGCGCGCGAAACGCTCCGCGAACGCGCGGTTCACGAACAGGTATCGGCGCTCGCGATCGCAGTGCGCGAGGACGATCGGCGCCTGCGTGCTGATCAACCGGAGCTGCGCTTCGCGCGCGCGCAATCTCTCCTCCGCCTGTTTGCGCGCGGTGAAGTCGGCGATCGTGCCGACGTAGCCCGTGAGTCGTCCACTCGCATCGCGCAGTTGCACGGCGTTGCCCTGCACCCACGCAACCGAGCCGTCGGCCCGCATGAAACGATATTCCGCGAGCGACGCCACGCCGCTGCGCACCGCTTCGTCCCAGCCCGCCAGCAAACCCGCGCGATCGTCGGGATGCACCGCGTGCAACCAGCCGTCGCCGAGCGCCTGCTCCGCCGTGAGGCCCGAAATCGCGCACCAGCTGTCGTTGACGAAGATCGTTTCGCCGCGCGGGTTCGTCATGAAAATTCCCACCGGCGCGCGGCGGGCGAGCGTCCGGAAACGCTTCTCGCTTTCGCGCAGCGCAAAGTCCGCCGCCTTCTGCTCGGTGATATCGACGACGGTGCCCACGTGCCCTCCGGCCCGGCCCCGGCCATCGCGAAACTCCGTCGCGCCGCCCTGCACCCACGTGACTTTCCCGTCGGGCCGCAGGAAACGATACTCGAGCGAAAACGGCCGCTTCTCCGCGACCGCCGCATACCACTCCGCCGCGATGCGTTCGCGATCGTCGGGATGCAGCGCGCTCGTCCAGCCGCGCCCCGCCGCCGCCTCCGGTTCGAGCCCGGTCATCGCGCACCACGCGGCGTTCACGAAGAGACAGTCGCCTTCGCTGTTGGTCAGAAAAATTCCGACGGGCGCATGACTCGCCAGCGCGCGGAAACGCTCCTCGCTCTCGCGCAGCGCCAGTTCCGCGCGCTTGCGGCCGGTGACGTCGAGTGTCGCCCCGAGCATGCGCACCGGCCGGCCGCCGTCGCGCAGCACCACAGCGTTGGTGAACAGCCAGATCGTCTCGCCGTCGGGCCGCACGGCGCGAAATTCGGTTTCGTAATTTTTCTCCGCCTCGACGCTCGACTGGATTTCCCGCGCCACGGACACGCGATCGTCCGGATGCACCAGCGTCATGAAACTCTCCATCGTCGCGACAAACCGCGCGGGCGTTACTCCGTGAATTTCGTAAAGCGAATCGGTCCACGTGAGACGGTTCGCCGCGATGTCCCAGTCCCACAATCCCACCTTCCCCGTGCGCGTCGCGAGCCGCAACCGTTCCTCGCTCTCGCGCCACGCGAGCTCCGCGCGGCGGCGCTCGGTGAGGTCGCTGACCGCCGCGAAATATCCCCGCACGCTGCCGTCCTCGCCACAGTCGGGCGTAAACGCGACGCGCACGAAGCGGCGGCCGAGCTGCTGCAGCGGCAGGTCGATTTCAAATGCGCGCGTTTCGCCGCCGAGCACGCGCCGGATGTCGGGCTCGACGGCCGCGAAAGCCTCGTCCCCGATCACCTCGCCCAGGTGCCGCCCGGCGAGCGCCTCCGGCGTGCTCGACCAGCGCTCCGCCATCGCGCGGCTCGCAAACAACACGCGCCCTTCGCGGTCGAGATGCGCGAGCACCACGGGCGCGTTGAGGCTGAGCACGCGAAACTGCGCCTCGCGTTCCCGCAATTGCTGCTCCGCGCCGGCGCGCTCACTGCAGTCCGCGGCCATCTGCGCATACAGATCGAGCAACTGCTTCTCCCGCTCGCCCGGCGTGTGCGGCTCCGCATAATACACCGAAAGCGCGCCGAGCAGCGCGCCGTCCCGTCGAAAAACCGGCACGCCGTGACCCGCCCGAAATTCTCCCGTCGCCACGAGCGCACGATCCTGGGCAAACAACGGATCCGCCGCCGCGTCCTCGACGACGACGCGCTCGCCGCGGGCGCCACAAGCCGCGCAAATCACTCTGCCACGAGGATCGTGCTTCACGCGTTCCGCGAACTCCGCCGAAAATCCCACGCTCACCGCGGGCACGACGACCGGCGGTTCGCCCACGCGCGCCGTGCCACCCGCCGATGCGAGCGAAAACAATCCCTTCGTTCCCCCCAGCGCCGCGACGGTGGAGCTCAGAATTTCGCGCAGCGCCGGCTCCCAACCGGGCGTGCGCACGACGCGCAGCGTGGCCTCGTGCAACCGCCGCAAATCCGCGAGCTGCGGCGCGTCTTCGTCTCGCGTTTCATTTCGCGCGCCTGCGACGACGACGGCATTCGCCGCGTTTTTCTCCCGTGCCGGTCGCGGTGACGGCGAAGATTCCAGCGGATCGAATTCGGTGATCGACGACATCCGTAGCCGTTCTCAGCGCCAGATCGCCGCGCTGCTTCGCCGTGCACGCCATGCGTGGGTCATGGTGGAAATGCGACCGCACACCGCGTCGGTCGCGGAAGACCAACGTGCAATTCGCGAGCAGCGTTGGGAAGCAGAAAATTCCCCTACACGTCTTGCAAATTGCACCCTGCGCTCGGCGCGAAGGATTCCTCGCTCGCGAGCGCGTGAACGATGCCGACTTGGAGCTCGGCGCTCCCGGGAACGCCGAGCTCCAGCTCGGCATCCATAAGGACAGACGCCCGAGGAAAACGGCGGGGTTCGGCGACCCCGCCCTACAAGATCGCCGTCACCGCCGCCGGCTCTTGCCTCGCACCGCCGCGGCGGTCGCCCGCGCGCGCGGATATTCCTTCGCCGGTCCGCGCGCCGCTTTCTTGTAGTCGCCGCTCTTCAGCGCGTTGATCTGGTCGCGTAAAATTGCCGCGCGCTCGAATTCCAACCGACCCGCCGCCTCCTGCATTTCCTCCTCGAGTTCCGCGATCACCGCGGCCGCATCGTCGACGCTCTCCGCGACCGCCAAATCGTCGCCGCGCTCGCCCGAGCCGTCGTAAACGTGCAGGCTCGCTTGCGCCGCGCGCTTCACGCTCCGCGGCGTGATGCCGTGCGCGACGTTGTAGGCGAGCTGTTTTTCGCGGCGGTATTTCACGATCTCCACCGTGCGGCGAATCGACTCCGTAATCTGGTCCGCATAAAAAATCACGCGCCCCTTCTCGTGTCGCGCCGCGCGGCCTGCGGTCTGGATCAGCGACGTCTCGCTGCGCAGGAAACCTTCCTTGTCCGCGTCGAGGATCGCCACAAGCGCGACCTCCGGCAGATCGAGCCCCTCGCGCAGCAGGTTGATGCCGACGAGCACGTCGAAGTTTCCGAGCCGCAGGTTCCGCAGGATTTCCACGCGCTCGATCGCGTCGATGTCGGAGTGCAGATACTCGACGCGAATCTTCGCCTCGCGCAGGTAGCTCGTCAGGTCCTCCGACAGTCGCTTCGTCAGCGTCGTCACCAGCACGCGTTCGCCGGCACTCGCCGCGGCTTTGATTTCCGCAATGAGATTCTCGACCTGACCTTTCGTCGTCCGCACGTCGATCTCCGGATCGAGCAGGCCCGTCGGCCGGATCAATTGCTCCGCGATGACGGCCGAGCGCGTCAACTCGAACTGCGCCGGCGTCGCCGAAACATACAGCGTTTGTCCCGTCACCTGCTCGAACTCCTCGAAACTCTGCGGTCGGTTGTCGAGCGCCGACGGCAGCCGGAAACCGAAATCGACCAGCGTGCGCTTGCGCGCGAGGTCGCCGTTGAACATCCCGCCGATCTGCGGCACGGTCGCGTGGCTCTCGTCGATGATGAGGAGAAAATCCTTCGGGAAGAAATCGATCAGGCAGAACGGCCGCTCGCCCGGTTGGCGGCCCGTGAGATGCCGCGAGTAGTTTTCGATGCCGCTGCAAAAGCCCATTTCCTGCAGCATCTCGAGATCGTAGTTGGTGCGCATCCGGACGCGCTGCGCCTCGAGATACTGGCCCTTGCCCTCGAAATACGCCACGCGCTCATCAAGCTCGCGCTTGATCGCGGCGATCGCCGGCTCGAGCTTGCCGCGGCTGGTGACGTATTGGTTCGCGGGATAGAGATCGAACTGGTCGAGCTTGCGCCGCACGTCGCCGGTCAGCGGATCGAATTCGCTCAGCGCCTCGATTTCGTTGCCCCAGAATTCCACGCGCAGGCCCTGCTCGGAATACGCCGGCATGATGTCGACGACATCGCCGCGAACGCGGAAGCGACCCGGCTTCAGCTCGTAGTCGTTTCGCTCGTAAATGTTGTCGACCAGCTTCTCCAACAGAAACTGCCGCGGCAGCACCCCGCCGCGCCGCAGCGGGATGCGCATCTCGGAAAATTCCTGTGGCGAGCCCAGGCCGTAAATGCACGACACGCTCGCCACGACCACGACATCGCGCCGCGACACCAGCGAACTCGTCGCCGAAATCCGCATCCGCTCGATCTCCTCGTTGATCGACGAATCCTTCTCGATGAACGTGTCGCTCGACGGGATGTAGGCCTCGGGCTGGTAGTAGTCGTAGTAGCTGACGAAGTATTCGACCGCGTTTTCCGGGAAGAAATTTTTAAACTCCGAGTAGAGCTGCGCCGCGAGCGTTTTGTTGTGCGAGATGATGAGCGTCGGCCGCTCGCACTGCGCGATGACATTCGCCATCGTGAACGTCTTGCCCGAGCCCGTAACGCCGAGGAGCGTCTGGTGTTTGTTCGCCGCCTTGAGCGAAGCCACGAGCTTCTCGATCGCCTGCGGCTGATCGCCGGTGGGCTGGTAGTCGGAGTTGAGCTTGAACAGCATGATCGAGGAAAAGGTGAAACGACAGCGCGTTTGAAAAAGATGCCGCACCGGAACCGGAAACTCAGCGCCGATTCGCGCGGGTTGCAACGCTCCGCCGGCGAAATCGCAGGCTGTCGGGCACCACGAAAAAGCATCGAGTGGACTACCGGCATTCCGGTAGTCTCCGATCTTCTAATTTTCGACCGTCACGTCTCGGCTCACTTCGCGATGATTCGCGAACATTCATGAATATCCCTCTCGCCTCATTGGGCCCGGTCTTCCTTCTCTTGATCTTCGGTGTGCTCATTGTTGCGGCCGCGTTCGTCGCACAGCTGACAAAACAAAAATCGACCAACACTCCGAACGCAAAAACGGCGGGTCTCTACGCCGCGCGATCCACAATCCTCACGCCCGCGGAGCGCTCCTTTGCGGGAGTGCTAGACGGAGCCTTGCCCGACGGCACCGCGTGGTTCGCGAAGGTTCGAGTCGGAGACATCGTCACGACCGCGAAAGGTCTGCCGCCATCGACACGCACCGCCGCTCGGAACCGCATCAATCAGAAACATGTCGATTTTTTGCTCGTGCGCGCCACCGATTTCGCGCCGCTCGCAGGGATCGAATTGGACGACCGATCGCATGAAGAAGAAGAGCGTAAAACTCGTGACAAGTTCGTAGACGACGTCTTTGCCGCATGTAGCCTGCCCCTCCTGCACGTGCCCGCCCAAGCCGCCTACAAACAGGCAGAGTTGAGGGCAACGATCTCTGCAGCGCTCTCCAAGCCAGCCTGAGTTAGGACTACACCGCAGTGTTCTTGCGGCAATTGAGCGTTGCCCTCCGCGGGCGACGGGTTTGTTTCGGACGGCATTCGCCGATGACTCCCGCTGAAAAAGCCGTGGCTGCGATCAACGCCCGCATCGAGCGGCTTCAAGGCACGCTGCGCGAATCGAAGTCGGAGGCGGCGCAGCGCTTTTTGTCGGAGTCGATTCTCGTCACGATCGAAATCGGCGAGGCGTTGACGGACTACATCAAGGCGGTCGGCGCGCACGCGCAGCGGCGGCACGGCGCATTGAAGGACACGCACGCGGCGCTCACGGCGCAGCACGCGGAGGCGCTGCAGTCCGGGCAGGCGTTGCTCGAGCGACTCAAGGCCGATCCCTCCGACCGTGCGCTGCGCAAGGAAATCGAGGCGACGCATCAGAGCATGGCGGCCATCCAGAAAAATTTGCGCCGCGGAACGAATGTTTTGCAGCGCGAACTCGCGCCGAGCCTCGCGTCGATCGACCGGATCGCGACGAGCGTCCGGCGGTTCAGCGAAGCGGAGAGCAGCGACGCGTTGCTCCGCGCGCTGAAAACTATGACCGATCTCGTGCGCGAGTTTTACGTCGCGCAGCGCACGCTGCCGCTCGCGGAGACGATCGACGCCGCCGCGTGGGAAAAATCCGCGCGCGCAGACATCGATCAGGCCACCGAGCTCTACGATGCCTACGCGCGCGCCGGCTACCAGGCGATGCTCGCGCTCGAGACGATGACGCTGGCGGTGGCGGAAGCTGCGCCGCGCACGCGTGATGAAACCAATCTTCGCGCCAAGGAAGCCGTGGCGGTTCGCGTCAAGCGCGTCGCAGCGCGGTTCGCGCCGCCGGCCGCGCCGTAAGCGGCGTGTCGCGCGTTCGCTACGGCGCGATCTCCCGCCGAAAGCATCGTCACACGCCGAACACTTTCATCACTCCGCTCCACACGCCGGACCAGAACTTGCGCGCTTTCTTCGCGTCGCCTTCGGACGCGACCTGCTGGCAGAGAAAAATCCCGCGGCCCGCGAACAAATCGTCGAAGAGCGGGTTCATGCCGCGATAGTAACTCCAAAACGTCTCGGCGCGCGCGGGCCGGTAGTCGAGATTCGGCGTGAAGCCGATCGTCGCGTCCTGGTTCGTGCGTCGCGCCGGCGGTGCGTCGCCGGTGCGCACCCGCAGATCCTCGACGCGCACGCCGCGGCTTGCGGCAACCAGCAGCCGGCACGGCCCGAGAAATTCGAAAAACCGAAACTGCAGCGTGACCCACGCCTGCCAGCGGAAAAGTTGCCAGCGCCGCCGAATGCGCAGCCGCGCGCCTTCGGCCACGACCACGCCGGCGAGAAAACTCGGGCGCAGGACGAGCGCGGCGCCTTCGGGCAGCGTCACGATCGCGAGTTCGCTTTGCGGATCGCCGTGCTTCGAAAGCGTCACGCGTTGCTCGCCGGAGGCGCTGTCACCCGCGTGACGCATTTCCACGAGTTCGACGAGCCCGGTGGCGAGGCACGTGAACGGCAGCCGCCAGTCGAGCACGGCGCGCGTTTTGCGGCCGAGTCCTTCGTCCGACGCCTGGAGGAATTTCTCCTTCACCCACAGGCGCTCGCCCGGGCGCAGCGCAATTTCGGTCGCGGCCTGGCTCTCGCTGACCTCCGGCATCGCGGTCAGCGCGTCGACGAGACGCACGGCGCGACCGCGAGCGATGCGCGGCGCGACCAAGAAATACATCGTCACCTTGCCCGTCGTCGGGCCGAAGAAATAGAGCGCGAGCACGACGACGGTCCACCACTTCACCGGCAGCGTGATCCAGCCGCGGCCGAGCCGGTAATTCCACGCGCGCTCGAGGTAATGCAGAATTTTCGACTGCTGCGCCTGCACGCTTTGCCAGCGCGCATCGAGCTTGCCGAGCGCGATCTCGAGCCCGTCGCGCTCCCACGTCGTGCGCGTGAACTCCTGCTGCGACGCCTGAATCTTCGCCGTGAGCGTCTGCCGGAGCGCGGTCATCTTTTCCAACTGCTCCGCGTTCGCCTTCTGCTGCGCAGGATTGCCGACGAATTTGTCCCACGTGCTTTCGAGGTCCTTGAGTTGCGCGATGATCTTGTCGGCCTGTTTCGCGCGCTCCTGCTCCGCGGTAATTTCTGCGGAGATGCGGTCCATGCGCCGGTGCACATCTTCGAGCGCGCCGTGGACCTTCGACCGCTCGCCATCGATCTGCCGCAGCAAATCGTGCCGCCATTCGTCGAAGTCGACGTTGTCCTTCAGATAGAGCCAGAGCCCGCACGCGACGAGACCGAGCACGACGATGAACGTCGCCGCGGCGAATTTTTCGAAAATCCAGCGAATGAATCGGAAAAGGTAGACCATGTATCACGACCGCGTCGCCGCGGCATAAGCGGGCGACATTGAACCTCGCCGCCGGTCGGAAGCCAATTGCTAAACCCGCCGCGCGAGACCAAGCTGCCGGAAACAATCCGCGGGCCGGCGCGTAGAACCGCCGGCCGCCCAACCTCGTTCGCCCCATGTCCAAAGCCATCGTCTCATCGCTCTACGATTCCGAGGTGTTTCGCATGGCGTGCCGCCAGTTCGATCAAGCCGCCGACGCGATCAATCTTCCCGATACGCTGCGCGACCGCACGAAGTATCCGCGCCGCTGTCTCGCCGTCGCGCTCCCGGTGAAGCGGCAGGACGGCAGCGTGACGGTGTTCGAAGGCTATCGCGTGCAGCACAATCTTTCCACCGGCCCGTCGAAGGGCGGAATTCGTTTCCACCAAAGCGTCACGCTCGGCGAAGTCGCCGCGCTCGCGATGTGGATGAGTTGGAAAACTTCGCTCGTCGGCCTGCCCTATGGCGGCGCGAAAGGCGGCGTGATCGTCGATCCGAACGAGCTCACCGAATCCGAACTCGAGCACCTCGCGCGGCGCTACATGCAGGAGATGGTGAGCTTCGTCGGGCCGCACACGGACGTGCCCGCGCCCGACGTCGGCACGAACGAAAAAATCATGGGCTGGATGATGGACACTTACTCGAACCACGTCGGCCACGTGGAACCCGCCGTCGTCACCGGCAAGCCGATCGCGCTCGGCGGTTCGCAAGGGCGGCGCGAAGCGACGGGCGCGGGCGTCGCCTATCTCGTGAAAAAATATCTCGCGGATCTGAAAGTGTCGGTCAACGAAGCGACCGTCGTCATCCAGGGTTTCGGCAACGTCGGCAGCGAAACCGCGATCGCGCTCGCCGGCTACGGCGCGAAGATCGTCGCGATCTCCGACTACACCGGCGGCATCTACAACTCGAACGGCATCGATGTCGGAAAAGCGCTGAGCTACGTGCGCTATCAAAAAGTCCTGCGCGATTTCGACGGCGGCGAACCGATCGCGAACGAGGCGTTGCTCGAGTTGAAGTGCACCGTGCTCGTGCCCGCCGCGCTCGAACGCGTGATCACGGAGCAGAACGCGGCAAAACTAAAATGCCGCGTGCTCGCGGAGGCCGCGAACGGCCCGACGACCAACGAGGCCGACAAAATCCTCGAGCAGCGCGACGACATCGAGCTGATCCCCGACGTGCTCTGCAATTCCGGCGGCGTGGTCGTTTCGTATTTCGAGTGGCTGCAGAACCTGTCGAACTTCTACTGGAGCCGCGACGAAGTGCTCGCGAAGCTCTTCGGCATTCTGGACAAGGCGAAAGAGTCGGTCGACTACCAGAAGCGGAAATTCAAATTCAGCCGCCGGCTCGCCGCGCTCACGCTCGGCATCCAGCGCGTCGCCGACGCGAAGCAAAGCCGCGGGCTGTTTCCGTGAGCCGAGCGCGCGCGCCGGGCGCGTCGGAGTGAACGCGCAAATCTGGCCCTCGGATCTCAGGCCGGTTTGGCGTTGAGAAACTTTTTCGGCCGTTGTGCCGTCTTTCGCGCGTTCCGCTTGCTCGCCCCCATGAAGTCCCCCGCCCTTGCCACGCTCGCGTTGATCTGCACCTCGGCCGCGTTGCACGCCGGCCCCGTCGAGTCCGCGCTCGTCGCCGCGATGAAGCTGCCCGACGCGCCGAACTACACGTGGAGCACGAGCGTCGACGACGACGCTCGCTCCTACACGATCGACGGAAAAACCGACCGCGCCGGCGATCTCTCGCTCGTCGACATGCCCATGGTCGCCGCGATGCGCCGCCGCTCCGGTCGCGGCAGCAGCAATTCCGAGAACCAGGTCACGGCCGCGTTCAAAGGCGACGAAAAGCTCGTGCTCGACGTGAACGACAAGTGGCAGACGCCGGACGAGATTCGCTCCGCGGCTCGCTCCGACTCCTCCGGCTACGGCGGATGGCGCGGCGGCGCATCCGGCATGGGCCGGCGACGCGGCGGACCCGGCGGTGGCCCGGGCGGACGCGGCGGCGATGGCAGCGGCGCTCCACCTTTCAGCAATCTTCAGCAAACGCTCAGCCGGCCACACGAGGAGATCGCGATCATCGTCGCAAACTCCACCGATCTCAAAGCCGAGGACGACGGTGTGAGCGGCACGCTCTCCGAGACCGGCGCGAAACTACTCCTCGTGCATCCCGGCCAAACCGAGCTCACGCCGCTGCGCGCCGCGGGCACGTTTCGGCTCTGGGTGCGCGACGGCGCGCTCGTCAAGTATCAGGTGAAACTCGAAGGCGCGCTCGCCGTGAACGCAAACGGCACACGCCGCGAAGTGGAGGTCCACCAGACGGCGAACACCACGCTGAGCAACGCCGGCACGACGGCATTCGAAGTCCCCGCCGACGCGAAAAAGAAACTCGGCGGCTGAGCGGACCCGATTTTTGTAGGGCGGCTGTCTAGCCGCCGCCGCGTGGTCGCAGCGCCCCGTCGGCCGTGCCGAGCGGCGTCAGCAAGACTGACGCCCTACAGAAAGCGCGGTCAAATGCATCAACCTTTGCCGCGCGGTGCGATGCCGGCGATCCGGCCGAGCTCGCGATGGATGCGCGTGACGCGCTCCACCTGGCCTTTCGCGGGGAATCGCTCGTAGAAACCTTCGTTGCGGAACTCGCGCGCCTGCTCGGTCCACGGCGCGAGCTGGGCGGCCCAGCGTTCCACGCGGCCTTCGGCGGGCTCGGCATCGGCGCTCGCGAGATCGGCGCACACGCGGAGCATCGCTTTCAGCGTGACGGGCTTCGTCACCATGTAGCCGTTGTCGCCCCACGCTGCGCCCCAGACTTGCGCGCACGCTTTCAGAAAATCGCGCACGATCTCGTAGTATTTCGCGGCGGCGCGCCTGTCGGTGCCGGCGGGCTCGATTTTTCGCCACGCACTTTTCACCCAGCGGTGCAGCTCGTTGAAGAGCTCCGCCTGCAGGATCCATTTCTCCTGCTTGCTGCGGCCACCGAGCCGGTTGATCCGGTAGCGCAGCGGGCTGTCGCCCTCGCTGTAGAGCATCTCGGCGATGTGCGCCGCGAAACGCCGGTCCGGCTCCGCCCACGACACGCGCTCGTAGAGATCGACGAGGTGGCTTTTGTTGATGCGCGTCGGCGTCGAGTTGATGATGACGAACATCTCCGTCGCGAAATCCTCCGTGCGGCCGTCGAAGATCACGCACGGCACCTGGATGTTCTTCGCGTCGTCGGGGTGCGTGCGCTCGAAAAACTGCAGCGCGGCGAGCCGGTGCTGGCCGTCGATGATGAGAAATTTTTCATCCGGCTCCTGCAACTGGCCGATGCCGCTGCCATCGTCCCACGCGCGGAAATTCAATTTTTGCGGCGTGAACAGCAGCACGACGCCGGGGATCGGCGGCTGCGTGATCGCCGTCTCGTAGAAATTGCGGATCGCGGCGACCTTCGCCTTGCCGACCTGCCGCTGGAACGCCTTGTCGCTGCGCTCGATCTTCGAGATGAACTGCGCGACGTCGTCGTCGGCCGGCACCGCTTCCGCCGCGATGCCGCCGCCTTCCTCGTCGTAGTAGCGGCTCATGAAGCGGACTTTTTGCAGCAACTGCTCCGACGGATACGAAGCGAAGTAGAAGATGGCATCCTTCTGGCGAACCTGCGTGGCGATCATGGCGGGATCCTGCGGTTGAGTGTTGCGCGGCCGGGAACGCGGCTAGTTAGGCGCGGCGGCCGGCGGCACACAAGCGCCGAACCGGTCACAAAGCGGCGTCGCGCGCGGCGCGCGCCGAAGCAAGCGCGCTGATTCGAAACAACCGGCCGTGTGCCGGCTTGCGTGGAACGGACAGCGCGGCTTCGCTGTCGCCTCCGCCATGCCCCGCTCGCCCCTTACGCTGTGTTGGTTCGCCGGCGCGCTGTGTGCGCCCGCTTTTGGCGCCGATGCCGAGACGAGCGTGCGCCACGCGTTGCAGGATTTTCTGGAGCAGCCGAACTACACGTGGAGCGTGGGCAACACGCGCGGCGTGCCCGAGGCGGGCGGCGACGACGCGGAGCGCGCCGTCGGCGGCCAGCACGAAAAAGGCGGTTATACCAAGGTGAATTTCGTGCGCGGCCCCCACATCCCGCGCGACGAGTGGCCCGTCGCGAAACCGTGGCCGGGAATCATGGATCGCGAAGACTATTGGTCGAGTCGCTGGATCTTCTGGACGCCCGACGGCTGGCAAACGCTGCGCCAGTTGCCGGTTCCCCTGCCGCCGAACGCGTCGCCCGCGCGCTCGAGCGGCTCCGGTTTGGGTATCCGTCTCAAGCCGATCAGCGTGAATCTGGGCAGCCAGTTCGGTTTCAGCCGTCCCGATCGCGAAGTGGCGATCATGCTTCCGCACCTCGAGGAAATCGAAGAGCTGCGGCCCGGCGTCTACCGCGCCACGCTGGATCACGACGGCACGACCGGGCTGATCGCGTTTCCCTCCCCGGGCGGTCCATTCCTGCCGATGCCCACCGTGGAGAATGCGAGCGCCACGGCGACGTTTGTGGTGCGCGACGGCCAGCTCGCGCGCTATGAAATCGCGTGCGACGGCACGTGGAGTTTCGTGGGCCGCAAGTGGTCGCGATCGTTTACTCTCATCCGCGATCTGAACGATCTCGGCACGACGGTAATCGAAATCCCGGCGGAGGTCCGCCGGAAATTCGGCGACGAGGTGAAGGCCGACGCGCCGGAGACGCCTTGAACGTCTCGCGCGCATGACGCGCGTCCGCAGCGGCCGGGTGAAAAGCGAATCGCTCGCTCAGAGAAACAACCACCCGCTCAGCGCCAGAATCGGCAGCAGGATCGGCAGGCTGTATTTCACGATATAGCCGAAAAACGACGGGCAGTGCACGCCGGCATCGTGCGCGATCGACTTCACCATGAAGTTCGGGCCGTTGCCGATGTAGGTCATCGCGCCGAAGAACACTGAGCCGAGGCTCACCGCGATCACGAAGAGCGGACGCTCGGCCAGCAGCACGTGCACGGCGGCCGGGTTGGCCGGATCGAGCTGCGCAAACGCGCGCGGGTTTTCCGCCGTGGCGGTGCTCTGCGCGAGCTGGAGGAAATTCACGTAGGTCGGCGCGTTGTCGAGGACGGACGAGAGCGCGCCCGACGCGAAATAATACTGCGCCGGCCGGTGGAATCCCAGCTCGGGTCCATGCTCCTCGAGATAGCCGAGCGCCGGCATCATCGTGGCGAAGATGCCGGCGAACAGAAACGCGACCTCCCTGATCGGACCGAAGCTGAATGCGTTTTCCTCGTGCACGACTTTCGCCGTGAGCAGATAGCTCGCCGCCGCCGCGCCGAGCATCACGAGCTCGCGCAGAAAAAACCGGTCCGGCAGAAACACCGCGCCGATCACGACAAGGAGGAAGAGCACGTTGATGCCGCCCTCGAAGCGCCACGTCTCGTGCTCGGCGGCGACTTCGGCCTGCAATTTCCGCGGCATGTGCTTGAAGCTGCGGCGGTCGAAAAAATAAAAGGCCGCGAGCACCAGCCCGACCGTGAACAACCACTCCTCGACCACGTGGTCGATCAGCCAGAAAAACGGCACGCCGCGCAGGTAACCGAGAAACAGAGGAGGATCGCCGATCGGCGTGAGCGCGCCGCCGACGTTCGACACGATGAAGATGAAAAAAACCACGTGATACGCGCTGATCCGGATCTTGTTCATCCGAATCCACGGGCGGATCAGCACCATCGAGGCGCCGGTCGTGCCGATGACGTTTGCGACGATGGCGCCGATCGCGAGGAAGACGATGTTCACGAGCGGCGTCGCCTCGCCTTTCACCTTGATGTGGATTCCGCCCGCGATGACGAAGAGCGAGCCGATCAGCGCGATGAACGAGACATACTCGTGCATCGTGTGCGCAAGAATGCCGCCGCCGCCGGCGATTTTCAGCAGGTAATACGCGCCGACGACCGCGCCGAGTCCGATCGCGATGTGCGGATAATAGTGATCCCACACGTGCTTCACCCGCGGCGGCGTGAGTGGCATCGTCGCGATCAACAGCAACAGCAGCGCGAACGGGAGAATCAGTGCCGGCGGAATCCCGCCGGTGGACGCGGCAAGGAGAAGCGGAAGCGTCATGCGTGGCGCCGATGCAAGAGCCGTGCCGGTCGCCATGCAAGCTGGCAGGTCGGCGGCGCGTGCATTTGCGAGACTCGGTTTAGTCTTTCTCGGCCGCGCAAAAAATCATGGGCGAGACGCCCGTGCCACGCCGGTCATCGCACGATCGTCGCTGGAACGCGTGAACGTGGCATGGGCGTCTCGCCCATGTTTTTAATGATTCACGCCAACGCGCTCTGCCCGCGCCGCGTGCGCCTCAGCTTGGACTTTCGTCTCAACACCCGTTTCGCTTTTGGCTGGGGACGCGACGCCCTCGTCGGTTGCACAGACGAAAACACGGCGAGGGCGCCGCGTCCCCATTCATTTCCGTCCCCACCGGCCCGCCTCAGAACGTGTGGATGAAAAGCCCCGAGCGCAGCTTCGGCTCGAACCATGTGCTCTTCGGCGGCATGATCTGGCCCGCGTCGGCGATGTCCATCAACTGCGCGAGCGTCACGGGAAACATCGAGAACGCCACGCCACCGTCGGCGTCGATGCGTTTCACGAGTTCGCCTGTGCCGCGAATGCCGCCGACGAAATCGATGCGCTTGCTCGTGCGCGGATCGTCGATGCCGAGCAGCGGCGCGAGCAATTTGTCCTGCAGCACGCTCACGTCGAGGCGCGCGACCGGATCGGCTTTCGCGTCCATCGGACAGCGCAGCCCATACCATTTTCCGCCGAGATACATGCTCACGCGACCGACGCCGGCGGGCGACGCCGGCGCGTTTTCCTCGAGGCCGAAGCTCGCTTTCACGCGCGCCAGAAAATCCGCGGGCGCGAGGCCGTGCAGGTCGGCGACGATGCGGTTGTAGGGCAGAATTTTCAGCTCGCTCGCGGGAAACAGGACGCAGAGGAACCAGTTGTAGTCTTCGTTGCCCGAGTGCTTCGGATTACGCTCGCGCCGCAGCCGCGCCACGCGCGCCGCGCTCGCCGCGCGATGATGACCGTCGGCGATGTAAGTAACGGGCACGGCGCCGAAGGCCTTCACCCACTCCGCGCCACCGGCGATGCGCCAGACCGTGTGCCGGATGCCATCGGGCGCGGTGAAATCGTGCAGCGGCTTTTCCTTCGTCTTCGCATCGACGAGCGCAGTCACAGCCGCGGCGTCGCGATAGGTGAGAAACACCGGACCGGTGTCCGCGCCAATCGTGTCGATGAGCCGCGTGCGATCGTCCTCTTTGTCCTTGCGCGTCTTCTCATGCTTCTTGATCAGGCCGGCGTCGTAGTCGTCGACGTGACAACCGGCGACGAGCCCGCGTTGCACGTGCGCGCCCATCTGCTGCTGGTAGATGTAGAGACACGGCTCGGATTCGCGGACGAGCACGCCGGCGCGCTGCAACGCCTGAAAATTTTCCCGCGCCTTCGCGTAGACCGCGTCGCTGTATGGATCGGTGCCCGGCGGCAGGTCGATCTCGGCGCGGTCGACGTGCAGCAGGCTGTGCGGCTTGCCCGCGGCGAGGGCGGCGGCCTCGGCGGCGTTGACGACATCGTAAGGCACGCACGCGACTTCGGCGGCGAGCGCGGGCTTCGGAACCAAGCCCTGGAAAGGATGGATGCGCATGAGGAAAAGAAACGGAACCCGCGAATCACGCGAATGCGCGCGAATCGGCAATCCCATTCGTGGAAATGTGCGTCATTCGCGGCCACAAAAAAAACCCTCCGTGGCCGGAGGGTTTTGAAAAGGGTGGCGGAGGCGGCGGCGTTTACTTCTTCGCCGTCGTGCCGCGCTTGAACTTCGAGGTGAATTTCTCGACGCGGCCCGCGGTGTCGACGAGGCGCTTCTCGCCGGTGTAGGCGGGATGCGAGTCCATCGTCACGTCGCGCGCGATGATGAAATAGTCCTCGCCGTCGATCTGCTCCTTGCGGGCGGACTTCATGGTGGACTTGGTGAGGAAACGCCGTCCGGTTCCGATATCGAGGAAGCAGACGTTGTTCAGCGTGGGATGGCCTTCGGCTTTCATCGCAGTGAGTGGTAAATCGTTGCTCAGCCCTGACGCGCCTTGTAGCGGGGCTCGACCTTGTTGATGACGTAAATCTTGCCCTTGCGACGCACGACCTGGCAGGCCGGGTGACGCTTCTTGGCCGATTTGATGGAGGAGACGACTTTCATAAAAACGGCCAAAGCATAGGTCGCGTTTGGGACTGTCAACTGAAATGTCCCGCCATGAACGTCGCTCCCGCCATCGTCTGCATGATCGCCGCGAGGCCGTCGATGGTGAGCGGCTTCTCGAAAAATTCCCGACAGCCCGCGGCGAGCGCGAGTTCGCGATCGTTCGGCCGGCCCGAGGATGAAAACATGAAGATGGGCAGATCGTGCGTGATCGGGTCGGTCTTGAGCGCGCGCGTCAGTTGCAACCCGTCCATTTCCGGCATGCTGAGATCGGTCAGCACGACGTCCGGCAGTTGGGGCGCACGCTTGCCGGCGAGTTCATGCACGAGGCGCAGCGCGATCACGCCATTGCTCGCGAGCAGCACACTGGTAAATAAACCCGATTTTCGCGCCGCAAACTCTGCCAGTTCGCGCAACCGGACATCGTCGTCGACGATGAGAATTTTTCTCCCGGGCGCATGAGGCATCACGCAAACTTACGTCCTGGAAGCGCCGCACACCATGGGGTCGGCGCACCATGCGCCCTACGTTCCTGCGTGGATAACCCGGAGCAAACCCATCCGGTCCTCACGGAAAAAATTGGTGCCAGGGGCCGGGATTGAACCGGCGACCAAAGGCTTATGAGTCCTCTGCTCTACCACTGAGCTACCCTGGCGGGGAAGCGCGCGAAAAGTGCAGGTTCCCTGCGCAAAATCCAATCAAAAATTCCGCCGCCGCACCGCCTACTTCGACGCTCGCGGCGCGCGCGGCGGCTCGTCGATCAGCAACCGCGACTGCACTTCGAGCGATCCTTGGTAAAACGGCGGAAACAGAATCAGCAGCGCACGTTGGGCCGGCGCGAGTTCGACCGTGTCGGCGTAAGCCTGGTAGCTCCGGCCTTTCGCGCTCGTCCGTAAAATAATTTTTGCCGTGCGCCCGATCGGCAGCGTGGGATTGAGCCCGGCTTTGAGGATCACATTTTGCGGCCCGACGGTGCCGCGGAGTTCCAAGCCGGAAAAATTGATCATCGCCAGCCCGCCCCGGCCGTGACGCGCCGCGCCGTCGTCGAGCACGGAGACTTGATAACGCAGGCCGCTCGCCGGCGCGGGCTCGACCGGCGCGAAGAGTAGCAGCGCATCGCGTATTTCCGGCGGAATCGTGGCCTCCGCGAAAACATTGCCCGTGGCGGCGTCGATGAAACGCGCGGGCATGGCGCCGCGAAACTCATACCGCGGCGAACGCGCCGTCGGATAAAACACGAGCTTCACCGGTGCACCGCGCAGCAATGGGAGGTAGCTGAGATTCTGAACCGGCTTCGCGGCAAACACCGTGAAATGCACCGACTGTTCGGGCGCAGGCGGCGTCTCCGCCACGAGCCCTCGCGAAAATCCCGCCAGCGCCAGCGCCGCCGCGAACCCTCGCGCGAAGTGGATCAGATGTCGGAGCGCGTGAGCCATCGGAAGGAAACGATTTTGAAGCGGCGACCGTAAATCGCGTTGAGCGGATCGTTGAGCGCGTTTGGCGAGGCCGTGGCGTCGTCGGCCGTGGCGTTGAAATACTCCGGCACGCGCTGCACGATCGCTTCGCACCATGCGCGGCCTTCGACAACGGGTGCGGCGGCGGTCGACGTGATCGGATTCAAGGCCTCGCCATAAGCGCGAATGACAAACGTATCCGACCGCGGAAAAAGCACCGGCGCGAGCGCCGTCATGATGTCGGCCTGCGTCAGGAACTGGGAGCTGAATTCGGCGACAGCTGCATTCAGGCCCGTATTGGCGACGGCGTTTTCGAGAAGGCTTTGGCCACCAAAAAGAGGCCACGGCTTAAGAAATTCTTCCAGAGAGCGAAAAGGCCCTGGTGGCGCCTGCGTGTCGTCCGTGTTTTTGTGTTTTTTTGAAACTAGGTCGCCGACCTGTTGCGCCAGTGCAGAAACGTCGGTTGGTGTTAGTGTGCGCATGCCTTGACGAAACAACTCCGTCGCCGCCGTGCCGCCGGAATTCCCGGCCTCGGCCTTGTAGGTCTCCTGCGCCGATTGCGAGAAGCGGAAGAACTGCGCGTCGCCGGATTGAACCGAAGCGATCGCATCGTCCGCCGCCGTGCCCGTGCCGGCGTCGGCATCGAGATATTTGAACGACGATGGCGCCGGGAACCGGTGAGCGCGCAACACCGCCGTCCATGCGAGCGGATCGACGGAGTTCACGTTGAACGCTCCGCCCTGCATCAGGAACTTCGACGTGTGCGCGGCCGGCACCGCCTGAAGGTCTCCTAGCGTCGTCGCTAACGCGGTCGCCGAATTTCTCGGCAATAGCTTGAGCAGCGGATTCGGTAGTTGGAGCGTAGTGCCGACCGTGATTGGCGCGACGTTCGTGACAAGCCCCGAAAAAAAATAGCGGTCGAAGAGTTCACTTACGTTTGTGCCATTAAGCTGAACCGACTCCGCCGGGTCCATGCTCCACGAATTTCCTATCGCAAAGGGCCTCTGCCCCGGCAGGGCGAGGTGTTGCAACATCCCCAGTGAAAGAATCGGCGAACGGGGCAATTCGAAGAGCGGGACGTCTTCATTATAGGTATAGCTGGTCGTGTCTCGGTCGAGCAGTCGGTCCGGAAACGTGGAGTCTTCGTAGCCCGCAGCATATGCTGCGGGCGAATTTCCATTCGGACCAAAGGCGTAGACATCTGCGATGGGGGCAGGATCGTGAAGATCAGCACCCGCCGTTTTTAACCAATCCGAGTTCTCGGTCGATTCTGCGACGCGAAAAATATAAACGAACTGCGTTGAATTTAGATAAAGCTGACGGCTTGTGGTTGAAAACGAGCTGAATTGCGGAGAGGTAAAATTTGCGAGTTCGACATCGCCGGACGGACGAACTGCGATCAGTTTAATCTTGATCGAGCGAGAATCGCCATCGATGTGACACAAATCATTTCCGTCGACCGGGGCTGACGAAATCGGCCGGATCACTCCGCCATTGGCTTCGCCCCCCGACGTGTAGGATTTCGCATAGAAGCGCGAAGGATAGCCGGCCAATGGAATCGTCCCCGTTAGTTCTTCCGCGGAACGCCAATTGTAGACCCGTCCCGGAAGCCAAGACGCTCGGTCATCTCCCGGAACCCCGTTTGAAACCGACGAATTCCATGGTAAAACAATCCGCAAAGCATTGTTTGGATTGGCCGAGCCGTAAAGATTCTGGAGCGACAACGACGCGACCACTCCACCATGAGTCGGGTCGTCGTCATCTATTCTGATATTCGGAAGACCGGTGACCTCCAGTCTTAGGTTATTTTCAGGAACGAGCGCCGCGGAATAAGGATTCCACATTCCAACTTTCCAAAATGCTCGGACCTCCAACGGACGCACCGCCTGTGATCCCCCTTGGGTGTGGACATTGAACGAGAGGAGAAAATAGCTGACAACAGGTGCCACCGACACTCCCCCGCTCTGCATCACGTAACGTCGGCGAAGTGGATCGGCGGAGTATGGTTGGAGCGGCTTCGGATCGATGGTCGCGGTCGGATCTTCCATGTAGCCGCCATTCTTGGGGTCATAGTTGGCCCACGCGGCGAATGATGGACCGAGCAATGTCGGATCAACGGAAAGATCTTGGCGAAGGCCTCCGAGTTTGGTGTTCGCGAGGACGTTGAAATTGTTCGGCGACCAACTGTGGAAATATTTCTGAACCTGCGTGAGGCCGAAGGCTGTCGGGGTCGTCGCAGAGGTTTTTAGGAATGCGAGCTGATTGAAGGCACTGATTTTTTGGTTTGCGACAAGCACGGCGTTGTTGGCGTCCCGCGGTTCGAGGACAGGAGCGCCGGTCGCGGCGGCGGGGCCGGCACCAAGGGAGATTTGCTGGCGGACGCGGCTGAGGACCTCGGCGGAATCGTAGGGTGCGAAATTGAAATTCCCCGCAGTCACCGTCGGGTCACCGAGTGCGACGGGCGCTTTCACGCCTTGGTCGCCCACCCACCATGCGTAGCGGCCGATTGCGGTATTGGCGGTCGCTGCCGCACCGGGGATCGCGACGCTGGTGATCCGCTCCAGCGGCGCGACGACATCGTTGGCGTTGCCGCTGGTTTTCAACCCGACGAGCTCGACGGCATTCGGATTTGCCCCAGCGGTGGTGAGCGATTTCGCGGGCGTGATGGCGAGCGCGTTGGGCGTGCCGTCGGCGGCGAGCAGCTCGTTGCCGCTGACGAGCCACGTGAGCGGCGTAGTGCTCGCGGCGACGTCGGGTGCGGCATTCCATACGCCGGTGAAATGCGCGTTCGCCGTCCCGAACGCCTCTGCCGTCGCCGTCACGCGCTGATCAGGTCCGGCGTAGTGCTGGAGCTGGCCGAGCGCGATGTTGAGCGCGAGCAGCGCGTTCTGGCGGGCTTGTTCCTGACGCTGCGTGTTGCCGGCGATCGCGGTCTCGATGCGCGTGTAAGTCGCGAGCCCGACGAGGAGCACGACGAGAAAGGCGAGCAGCGTGAGCGTGATCAGCAGCGCGAAGCCCGCGCGTTTCGCGGGCAGGCGGCGGACGTTCGACGATCGGCGCGCGGCGTTCACAGCGGTTGCGCGACGAGGACGATGCGGCGCGTGAAGACCTGCGAATGCGCCAGCGCGAGCTGCCACCACCACGCGGCCGCGCTGACGCCGTTCGGCGGAGTGGTGCCGAGTTTGCCGGCTTCAAGATCGGCGATGAGGCGGCCGCCTTCGTCGCTGAGGATGCGCACCATGACATCGATCACTTCCGGAAATTGATTCACCGGCGGGCCGATGCCGGCAGGCGAGTTGGCCAGATGCGTGACGTCGGTGCGCGTCGTCGGAAAAATCGGAATGAGATTTCCGGTCGTGGCCTCGCGCGTGTAGAAGCGCACGCCGAAATCGATCACGTTTTCGCCGATGGCGCTCGCGAGCGTCGGTGATTTGATTTCGGCCGGATCGCCGACGGCTGCGCTCGTGTTGGCGGTGATGTAGGCGCGCGTCGTGATATCGAAGCCGGTTTCGAGCGTGCCGTTGGTCGAGGTGGCGGAGATTTTTCCCGGGCGGACTTCGGCGCGATGGAGAAAGTAGCGGCGATCCGTGCTTGCAGGATTGCTCGAACTCGCACGCCGGATGATCTGCCAGCCGACGGCCACCGGCGCCGAGAGCGTGTCGAGCGAGGTGTTGCTGCCGCGTTTCGTCGTGAAGAAACGCAGCCACACTCCCGTCTGGCCGAAGGTGTCGGTAGCGATGCCGCCGACGGAATCGTAGGCGAGCGTGGTGCCAGCAGCGGTCGCGGGCTTCAACAAGCTCGTGGTCGCGCCGCGCGTGTCCCACAGTCCGCCAGAGTTGCTGATATTCGCGAGCACGGAGGCTGCGAGCCACGTCGCACCATCGTCGCGATAGAGCGCGCCCTGCAAGTCGAGCGTGAGCTGGTCGAGAATATGGCGCGCCTGCGCCTCGGCGGAAAGACGGCCGGTGTTGCGCGACCAGAAGCCGCCGACATTGGCGACGATCGCGGCGATGAATCCGGCGATCAGTGCGGTGACGCCGGCGGCAACAAGCAGCTCGATAAGCGTGAATGCGCGGAGCGCGCGCGTGCCAGCGCGGAGCGAAGGACGAGAGGCGGCGCGGAGAATTTTCATCGTCTCACGGAGCCGGCGACGAAAAGCGCCTGCTGCTGGCTGTGATCGAAGCGCACGGCGCCGGTGGGATTGAAGCCGGCGGGCAGCGCGCGGCGCGAGTTCGTCGGTGTCGCATCGGGCACGAATGCCGGCCAGCGAATGCGCGCGGTGTAGGCGAGCACGATCGCGTTCTGGTCGGCTGCGGGATCGTTGGGCGACAACGTCTCGTTGCGGATGAGCGCGATCTCGAAAAACTTTTCCGCGTCGGACGGCTGGTGCGTCACCAAGTCGTTCCAGACCTGATCGGTGTAGCCGCCGATCTTCGTGCCGTCGCGGCTGGCAAAGAGAAGCTGCGTGTCGACGCGTGGATCGTTGGCGGTGTTGTTCGGGTTGTTGTCGGCGTCGATCAGCTGGTGGGATTTGGCCGTGGAAACCTTGAGCAGGGGCGCGACGAGCGTGAAATTGTGCGCGACGAGCGTCTGCCGTTGCAAATAATCGCCGAGCACGCCGGCGATGTTGGTCGCGGCCTCGGCATCGGCGGAGTCGCTCACCGAGCGCGCGACGGGAGCGAAGAGCGCGACCACGGCGATCATGCCGACGGCGAAAATCCCGAGCGCAACGACGACTTCGAGCAGCGTGAAGCCGGCATCGCGTGACGCGAGGCGCCAGGCCGCCGGGAAAAATCGGGCACGCGGCGTCATTCAGAAACTCGCCGGATCGTTGACGAACGAGATCGCGCCGCTCGCGCGCAGCAGCACGCCGCGCACGGCGGCGGGATTGTTGAACTGCGGGAGATTGCTCGCGAGCGCCGCGGTCGCGACGACGAGTTTGCCGTAGGGCTGGATCGCGGGGTTGCTCGTGCCATCGGCGGCGAACTCGATGTAGTAACCGGTGACGGCGCCGCCAAAGGCCGCGCCGGCGGGCTGCACGGGTCGGAGCGCCTGCGGCTGCGGTGTCGCGAACGTCGAGAGGAGGCCGGGATTTGCCGCGGGCCAGACGATGCCGGATGCGAGCAGGCCGGTGGTCGAAGGCGGGACGACATACACGCCGCGCGGCAGATAGACCGCGTCGCCGACCGCCTGATAGGTGCCAGAGCCGGCTGGCTCTTCGCGAAAAACCTGGAGCAGGCGAAGAAATTTTCCCGCATCGCCGTTTGGCGGGCGCAAGCCGTAGACGTAGACGCGCGCGCTCGTCTGGTGCACGGCGGCCTGCGCCCGCGCGCTGCCGACGAGGCTCGCGATCGTGCTCTGCGCGGTCGCGAGTGAATTCCCGCCGGCATCGGCGAGCGCGAAGCCGAGTCCGCCGGCGAGCAATGCGATCAGGCCGACGACGACGAGCAACTCGAGCAGCGTGAACGCCGAGGAAAAACGGCGCGCGGCGGCGCATGATCGGCCGGGAAACGGCATGTGCGCGCGGCGAATCATTTCCAACTCATGATGAGATCGCTCTCGGTCGTGGCACCGGGCGGCGCGCTGTAGAAGATCACGCCGGCGTGGATGCCGCCGGTGTTGCCCGTCGTCACGACGGTCGTCGGCCGGATGGTCGTGGTGCCGCCGGCGACGGTGACGGGCGGATAACCACCACTGGCGTCGCGGCCGTTGATGACGCCGTCGAGATTGCTGTCGGTGACCACGGCGATGGACGTGTTGTGAAACGCGTCGCGGATGAAATTGAGCTGCGCGGCGGTGTTGTCGCCCGCCGTGACGTCGGCCTGCGTGACGAAATCGGAATCGGTGAAATTGACGAAGCGGATGTGGCGCGGGTTCTGGCCGGCCGCGGGCACAGGAGTGCCGGTCGTTGCGCCGGTAAGCTGCGAGCCGTCACGATGCACGCCGGCGAGAAGATCGTGAAACAGGTGATTGCCATTGGCGGTGGTGGTCGCGCCCTGGTTCACGAGTTTCTGCGTGCCGTTGGTGAAGAGCTGCGGATACGAACCGTATTCCTGGCGAAACGCCTCGAAGGCGGTCGTCCATTGCGCGAACTGCGCTCGTGTTTTCGCCTTGTTCGCTGCGCGACGCGCGCCGCCGGCGGTCGGAATGAGGATCGCCGCGAGGATCCCGATGATCGCCATCACGGTGAGAAGTTCGATCAGCGTGAACGCGCCGCGACGCGAATGGCGTGGGGCGTCTGCCTTGCCGACGCCGCGAGACCGCAGCGAGGTCCGGCAACGGCGTCGGCAAGACAGACGCCCTACGCGATGCGTTGGCGCGCTAACGAGGGTGACCGTATTCATGGCAGCTGGTCGGCGTAGAGATTGTCGGCGTTGTCGCCGGCGGTGCGAGAGGTGCCGGAAAAAAAGCCGACGGACGAAGGAAGATTCGTCGACGCGCCATCGGGCCCGGCGGAATAAAGCACGTAGGCCGGCGCGCTCCACGGCGACGCGGCGGCGCCGGAGCGTTTGTAGAAATAGAGGTAGCGATTGCCCCACGGGTCGACGAAGGCGTTGTTGACGGCGGGCTTCGCCGGCGGCGTGCCGACGGGAATCGCAAACGTCGCCAGATCGGAGGACGCGAGCGGCACCTCGAGCGTGAACTTAGAGATATCCACGAGCAGCGGGCCGTTGAGCCGGCCGCCGGCGCTGCCAGCCGGGCCGTAGACACCGATGAGCGCGTTGAACAAAACGGCTTGGGCGCTCGCCAGCCCGGGACCAACGGTGCCGGTGACGCGCTGCGAATTCGCGGCCGACGGGCCGGTCTGCGGATAGTCGCCGTAGACGCGCTTGAACGCCTCGAGCGCCTGCGTAAGCAGTGCGAGTTCGGATTTCGCGCGGGCGAGCATGGCGCGTTGTTGCGCGCCGCGGATCAGGCCGACGGCGAGGCTCGCGAGAATCGCGATGACGGCGATGACCGTGAGAAGTTCGACCAGGGTAAAGGCGCGCGAGCGGCCGACTCGAGATAGACGGCGCATGAAGAAGACGCGCGCAGTGAAGCGCAGCTCGCCCGCGCGCAGCAAACGGAAAAAGGCGCCG
>DASZYB010000025.1:0-18302 GCA_035545575.1 Opitutaceae bacterium
CTTGCAGACGCCGGGTCCGGATTTTCGGCAGAGAACGGCGTCTGCAAGACAGACGCCATACCGGTGACGAAGGGTCACCGCTTCTTGCTGCGCTGCGCGACCCATTCGACGATCGCGGCGTCGTCGCGCTCGTGACGCCAGACGAGACCGAGGAATTCCGCGGGCATGATGTCGTGCTGCTTGAAGAATTTCCGATCGCCGCCGCAGCAATACATCAGGCTCGGCGGCAGTTCGCCGCGGAGCTTCGCCTTCGTCTTCGGAATGATGCGCGGCAGCCACTCGATGCCGGCGACGGCGTCGGTTTTGGCGGGCATCTTCGTTTCATCGAGGACGACCTGGGACGGTTTTCCGTCCTGGGCGTTCACGAAATAATTGCGGCGGATCGATTCGATGCTGAGCGCGTGCTCGAAGCCGGGCTCGCCGTTGTAGTTGTTGTGATCCTCGGCGTAGTCGTAGAGATGCTGCGCGGCGATGCCGTTGGCGGCGAGCCACGCGGTCTCGTCGGCGGAGAAAAACGTGCCGGCGTCGCGCTGGCCTTTCGCATAGAGGCCGACGGCTTTGTCGTAGAGCGCTCGGAATTTCTGCGGGAAGTCGTAGTGTTTCATGAGGAAGGAAGTGAAATAGCGAGTGTCCGGCGGGCGCACAACTCGCGCCGGTCGTTTTTTGAATGAAATCAACGCCGCAGCGCCGCGACGACCTTGCCGATCTTCCCCGCGTGCTGGGTCACGCCTTCGGCTTCGAGTCGCTCGAATTGCGGGTGCGCGAAGATGGGCGATTGCACCGACGAGCGCGCGGCGCCGTCGGCCGCGTCCTTCAGCGCGCCCGCGAGACCGGCGACCACGCCGTTCATCTCGTCGAGCTCGCGGCGCAGCGCGCGCACGTTGCGGCCCGGCCAGTAGTCGCCTTCGTCGGAGAGGGTCACTTCCACGCCGAGTTTTTCCCAGAGCAGGGCGAGGTCGATCACGGCGCGGTGGCATTTCAAAAAATGCTCCCAGCCGTGCACGCTGGCGTATTGCGTTTTGCTGAAGCTCTTCAGCAGCCAGCCCGAGCCGCAGCCGGTGCGCGCGGTTCCGTAGCGCGTGTGCGCCGTGGCGGGATAACGGCAGAGCCCGAACATCGCCGGTTCGCAGTCGCGACCGACGTGCACGATGAATACCCAGCCCGCGACCGGCGCCAGTTCGGCCCATTGATCCTGCCGCTTTGGTCCGACGCGACGATGCTCGACGGCCCACGATTCCTCCGCCGCCGGCACGATGGCCGTGAGGCCGCGCAATTTCCGGTGCCGGGTCAATTGCGTCGCCCGGCGATGCGCCGTCTGCACGAGCGCGAAAGCATGCGCCGACGAAACGGTGTGTCGCAGCCGCAGCGTGTAGTGGATCGTGAGTCCCATGATTCAGAGCAACTCGTCCGCGTGTTTTTCGCGCTGCGGTTTTTTCGGTCCCGTCTTACCCGCCGCGAGCGTGGCGGCCTGCGCCTCCTGTTTTGCGCGCGAGAGATTCAGCGCGAGCAACCGGGCGAGAACCTCGTCATCCGTGAGATCGGCGGCCCAGCCGTAGGCGGCGGCGACGGCCGCATCGAGTTTCCGGTGCGCGAGCTCGAGCCACGCGGGCCGCTCGTTGTAGAGCGCGGTGAGCGTGCGCGCTTTCAGTTTCGCGGCGCATTCCGCGTCGCGCGGCTCGGTGCGCGGATAACGCACGGTGCCGACGCCGCTCTTCGCCTCGACCGTCGCGGGATCGACGAAACGCGACCACGGCCCGCTGGCGGAGCCGGGGAATTCGAGCGTGCGTGTGACCGTCCACTCCGGCGGGTTGAGCCAGCGTTCGCGGAGGTCGTTCAACTCCTTCGCGGCGGCACCGATGGCGGCGCGGTGCGCATCGGCGCCGTAGGGCGCGGGATCTTCCTTCGCCATGAAGTAGTGATGCGCGGCGTCGGCCTCGGATTGCGGTGTGCTCTCGCCCTGCGGCAGCGGCTCGTTCAGCGGGAACGGGAAGGGGAAGGTTTCGAAACACTCGGTGGGGTTATAGGTCGCGTCGTTACCGATGCCGTGCCAGCCGCACATCGCGAGCGTCCAGACCTCGTGAATGCGTGACTGAAGAATACCGAGCGTGGAATCGGTGTCCGAGGCGATTGCGATGACTTTGGAGTCGGGCAACACCACGCTGTCGAGCCAGACAAAGATTCGATGTTTGGCGACGCGAGCAGTGCCGACGTAGCGGCTGAGGCTGCGAGTGGCTTCGCGAAAATCTGAAATGCTGCGTCCGAGCAGCCACCAGTGTTTGCGTCGCCATGCATCATTATTGCGCTCTCGTTCTTCTTTGACGTTTTCGACGACGTGCTGAAACGGCAACGCGTAGGCCATCGCGACGTCCTTTGTCCGGCCAACGCCAAAGTCCACAATCCAACGGTCAGAGTTCTCACGGACAAGATCGCTGCCGTTACGAAACGGACGGACGACGTCGCTATTGGGCAGTGGACCCGAATTTTTTGCGGCAAGCAGCGCCACGGCTTTCTCGTGGGGCAAATCAAAGTCGCCAACTTTGGTTGTTCCCATGAAGCAGAGATTCGCGTTGGCGTGCAGGTAGTGCTTGCCGGTCGTATTGAGTCCGCCCGTGAGGTCGGCGTTGATTTCAAGGACTTCGTGTCCGTCGAGCACAGGCTTGTCCACGGTCTCGACGCCGCCAAAGCCAACCATGCAGATGCGAATGGCTGTGCCGGCGTCGAACCAGTCCCGATCCGATACGGCAAAAAAGATTTTTCCTGTTTCCTTGATACGTTCGAATGCGCGGCGCGAGCTGACCTGTTTTGAACCCGCCGTGGCCAGCAGTCCGGCACGCTGACATTTGCCACGTGCAACGCGGTCACGGGCCTTCTCGAACCAATAGCAGCAGAAATCAGATGTGGCGGGCAACCGATCGCCAAACCTATCAAACACCGCTAGCGCGTAATGGTCACCGAGCTCGGTGCGCATTCGCTTGTTACCGATGAACGGTGGATTGCCGACGATGACGTTGGCGTCAGGCCACTCGCGTTCGGTGTAAAACTTCAACGCATCGTCGCCCTTGTGTTCGGCGGCCTGCGCTTCCTTGAGATTTTTATGTTTGCGGCCGAAGTGCGGCTCGAGGAGCGCGTCTTCGTTGCGGAAGCCTTCGAGGTTTTGGAGAACGGGCGAGCGGTCGTTGTCGAAGCCGTTGTCGCGCCGCCATTGCAGGTAGCCGATCTGCACGGAGACCTGCGCCAGCTCGAACGCATAGGGATTGATCTCGAGCGCGCGCAGTTGCCGCACGTCGACCTGGGGCGTGAGCTTGAAGCCGAGCTGGGTGGCGAAGGTGACGACTTCCTTTTCCAGGCCGAGCAGGAGCTGCAGCGACACGTAGAGGAAGTTGCCGCTGCCGCACGCGGGATCGAGCACGGTCGTGGCGGCGAGTTTTTTCTGGAAGGCGGTGAGCCGGGCGCGGTCGGCCGCGGTGCCTTTCTCGCGGACGTAGGCGACGGCGAGCTCGCCCTTGAGCGCCGCCCACTCACGGCGCAGCGGCGCCATGAGCACGGGTTCGACGAGCGTCTTGATGTCGGCCTCGCTGGTATAATGCGCGCCGAGCTGCGAACGCTGCTCCGGCTCCAGCGCGCGCTCGAACAGCGTGCCCATGATGCTCGGCTCGATGAACTGCCAGTCGGCTTCGCCCGCTTCGGCGAGCCGCTTCAACTCGTCCTCGGTGAATTCGAAGACCGTGGAATCGTCGAAAAGATGGCCGTTGAAGTGGCGGATTTTGTCTTTGCCGAACGTGCCGCCCGTGGCCATGGCCGAAAAAAGCTGCTCGAGGGTCTCCGCGAAATGGCGGAGATCGTCGAGGCCGGTCTTGAGCAGCTCGGTGAAAAGCTTCGGCGGGAGCAATCCGGTGTCCTCGGCGAAAAAACAAAAGACGACGCGATTGAGAAAGCGGGCGATGCGGAGATTCCGGCGCTGGGCAAAATTCATCTCGGCGCGAGTCTTCGCGTCGACGAGCTCCTCGGCCTCGCGTTTTTGGAGCGACTTGGCGATCTCGGCGATTTTTCGGGCAAGCTCCTCCGTGACCTGCGCGGTCGTGAGCACCGGCCGCAGCGATTCCGGCGTGAGAAAAAGCGCGCGGAGGACGCGCCAGTTCTTCGGCTCGTCCATGCGCTCGAGCGTGAATTCGTGCGTCTCCTGTTTGGTGCCGTTGAAGTTCGTCTTGATGACGAAGCGGTCGAAATCGCACGTGACCAGGAGCGGCGGATTGAGCAGGGCCTCGCGGTAGCGCAGGAGCTGGTTGTAGGCTTCGGTGAGGTTCTTCTTCTTGCCCTTGTATTCCCAGCCGAAGTGATCTTTCAGCCACACATCGGCGAAGCCCCGTTCGTCGTGGGCGGGCTCCGCGCCGGCTTCGTCCACCGCGCGAAGTTCGAGATCCTTGACGACGCGTTTCTGAAAACAGAACCAGTCGGTGCCCGAAGGATCGGCTTCAACCGGAGTCTTCTGGCCCAGCAGGCGGCACAGATCGTTGAAATGCTCCTGATAGGCGGACGTTTCTTTTCCGCGGTATTTCGCCCATTTCTTTTTGAACTCGGCAACGGTCATGAAGCGTTGAGCTGGTGCGCGCAGAACAACGAACGGACGCGCGCGGAGCAAGCGCGTTGCGCCGCGGGAATAAAGAGCGGGCAAACCTCCGCCTCAGGCCGGACGAAAATCGATCAGGCGCTTGAAGCGGTCGACCTTGTCGACGACGACATCGAGCCGGCCGTTGAGCGCGTAGCGATGCTTGCCCCGCCGGCCGACCAACGCGGTGCCGGCCGTGTCCAGCGAGTAGTAATCGTCGGGCAGGGCGCGCGATGAGACGAAGCCGAACGTCATCGACTCGATCAGCTCGATGAACACGCCGTTGGCGCGCACGTCCGTGATGATCGCGGCAAACCGCGTCGGTGGCCGCTTGTCGACTTCGCGCTCGAAGAATTCCAGCAGCTTGATCTTCACGCTTTCGCGCTCGGCTTCCGCGCTGTTGATTTCGGTGAGGCTCAGGTGTTCGCCGAGCCGCTCGACGCGGGGCAGGTCGTAGCCGGTCACGCGCTGCGCGGCGGCGGTCTGCCCGCCGTGCTTCGCGAGGTAGTATTCGAATACCCGGTGCACGACGAGATCGGCGTAGCGGCGGATGGGCGAGGTGAAGTGCGTGTAGTCTTTCTTGTTCAGTCCGAAGTGTCCGTCGGGCGTGGCGCGATAGGCCGCCTTTTTCAAACTGCGGAGCAACTGCGTGCGCAACGTGTAGCCTTGCGGATGCGTGCGCAGTGTCTCGAGGAGCTTCACCAGCTCGCGGCGTTGCGTAAGGTCACCGACCGCGATACCAAACGAGTCGAGCAAGCCGCGGTATTCCTCGAGCTTCTCCACGTCGGGCTCGTCGTGCACGCGATAAAGCGACGGCAGCGAGTGCGTGCGCGTGAGGTGGGCGACGGCTTCGTTGGCCGCGAGCATGAACTCCTCGATGAGCTGGTGGCTTTCGTCGTGCTCGATTTTTTCGAGTCGATCGGCGTAGCCCTTTTCGTCGACGAAGATTTTCGTTTCCGGCATGTCGAGATCGAGGCTGCCGTGCGCCATGCGATCCTTGCGCAGCCGGCTCGCGATTTTCCACAGCGCGCGGATCCACGTCTGGAGATCGCGCAGCTCCGCCTCGCTCAGGTCGCGCAACGCGCGGCCCGTCGAGCCGGTCTGGTGCTTGGGCGGCAGCGGCAGCGCGCGGATCTTCTCGAGGTGGTCCTCGAACATGAACGCGTAGGCCTGCTTGTAAGTGAGTCGCTTGCGGCTGCAGATGATCGTGTTCGCGAACGTCGTCTCCTTCAGTCGGCCGTTTTTGGCAAAAGTCAGGAAGACCGCTTTGCACAGGCGATCCTGTGCCTCGACGAGCGAGCAGAGCCCGTTCGAGAGTTTTTCCGGCAGCATCGGAACCACCACGCCGACGAGATAGGTGGAGTTGCCGCGCTTCTGCGCTTCGCGATCGAGCGCGGAGCCCGGCCGCACATACGCGGAGACGTCGGCGATGTGGATGCCCACGCGCACGTCGCCGCCCGCAAGCGCTTCGTAGGAAAGCGCGTCGTCGAAATCCTTCGCGTCGTCCGGGTCGATCGTGAACACCGGCTTGTCGCGGTAGTCGAGCCGGCCCGCGGCTTCGCGCGGCGACACGCGGTCGGGCAGCGCCGCCGCCTCGCGCTCCACGTCGGCCGGAAAATCGACCGCGAGGTTGTGCTTGAGAAAAATCCCCAGCAGCTCCGCGCGCGGCTCGTGCGTGCGGCCGAGCCGGCTCGTGAGCGTGCCGCGCAGCGGATCGCGGCGGTCGTTCCACGCGTCGAGCCGCACGACGACCTTGTCGCCTTCCTTCGGTGCGGGCTTGACGCCGCTCTTCGCCGGATCGCCCACCGCGATCTCGTAGCTGAAACGCGGATCGTCCGGCTGCACGATGTAGCCGCGCCGGCCGCGGCGGAGATCGCCGACGATTTCGGCGCGCTCGCGCTCGAGCACGCGCACGACGCCGCCGACTTTTTCGCCGGCGCGGCGGCCTTTGCGGCCCGGAAACTCCCGCGCGAGCACGCGATCGCCGGGCAGCGCGACGCCGGTGTCTTCCGGAAAAACCTGCAACGCCGGCTCCGCCGTCTCGCCCACGACGTTTTCGCGCACGACGAAGGCCGATCCGCCGGCGCGAAACTGGATGCGGCCGATCAGCTCGTGCGGCCGGAGCTTTGGCGCGGCCACGCGCGCCCGCTTCTGCTCGCGTGCAGGCAGGCCGGCCGCCGCAAACGGCGTGGGTTCGGGCGCGTCCGACGGCATCGCAGAGGGCGGCGTGATCGCGGGCGGCGTCGCGCCCGCGCCGCGACGCGTGGGCGAAAAAATCGGCCGCGTGTCCGCCCGGCGCGGCTTATCTTCCCGGCCGCGCGGCGCGATCCGGCCGTTGCCGCCGCGGGCGAATTCACCGCTTTTCAGCAGCCGCCGCACCTCGTGGGCGAGCGAGCCGCGCTCTTTTTTTTTCAACTCGAGCCGGTGGGCGAGCTCGTATTCGTTGGCAGGACGGTAGTCGGGCGCGCGCAAAAGCGCGAGCAGGCGATCGCGAAGAGACATGGGAAATATTCCGAACCCGCGCGCGGCAGGCGCTTTGGGATTGGCCTGACGAAACAGCTCCGCTTAGCTGCGCGCGATGAAAATCGTCCATGCGGCGAGCGAGTTGTTCCCTTACATGAAGACGGGCGGGCTGGCGGATGCGGTCGGCGCGCTCTCGAATGCGCTCGCGGACGATGGCCACGAAGTTTCCGTTTTCCTGCCGGGTTATCGCGCGGCGCTCGAGCACAAGGACGCCGCCGGCGCCGAGCGGAAGCTGCGGCTGAAAATCGAGATGGGCCACCAGTTTTTGTCGGGCGACGTGCGGGTGTTCTCGCCGCGGAAAAATCTCACCGTCTACCTCATCTGTCGCGAGGAGTTCTTCGACCGCCGCGGCGTCTACGGCAACGGCGAGCGCGATTTCGAGGACAACGCCGACCGCTTCATCTTCTTCTGCAAAGGCGTCGTGGAAACGCTGCGCCTGCTCGATACGCAGGCCGACATCGTGCACGCGCACGACTGGCAGGCCGCGCTGCTGCCGCTGCTGCTGCGCGAGACCGAGCGCCGGCACCAGGTGACGCTCGCGTTGAAGACGCTCTTCACGATCCACAACATCGCCTACCAGGGCGTGTTCCCCGCGCTCACCTTCGCGCGCACGAACCTGCCCGACGACCTCTTCCACATGGACGGGCTGGAATATTATTCGCAGCTCAACCTGATGAAGGGCGGAATTCTTTTCGCTGACCGCGTCACGACCGTGAGCCCGCGCTACGCGAAGGAAATCCAGACCGCGGAATTCGGCTGCGGGCTCGACGGCGTCGCGCAGACGCGCGCGGACGATCTCGTCGGATTGCTCAACGGCGTCGACACCGCGGTGTGGAATCCGGCGATCGACGCGCTGCTGCCGTCGCGCTACTCGGCGGGCAACATGACCGGAAAATTTCTCTGCCGCGCCGAGCTGCTCAAGCGCTGCGGCTTTGCCAGCGATTTCAAGGGCCCCGTGTTCGGCATGGTCGCGCGGCTCACGCAGCAAAAGGGCGTCGATCTCGTGCTCGCGAACCGCAGCTTCTTCCTCGGCCACGACTGCCGGCTCATCGTGCTCGGCTCCGGCGATCCCCGGCTCGAGGAGGAATTGCGCTCGCTCGCCGCGGAGGCGCCGCAACGCATCTCGCTCAGCGCGCGGCTCGACGAAGCGATGAGCCACCTGATCGAGGCGGGCAGCGATTTTTTCGTGATGCCGTCGATCTTCGAGCCGTGCGGCCTGAACCAGATGTATTCGCAGGTTTACGGGACGGTCCCCATCGTGAGCCGCGTGGGCGGCCTCGCCGACACGGTGATCGACGCGGACGAAAATCCCGCCGCGGGCACCGGCCTGATGTGCGAGCCGACGGTGGCCGGGCTGCGCGATGCGTTGCAGCGCGCGCTGCAGCTCTTCGGCGAACCGAAGCGCTACGCCGCCGTGCAGCAACGCGGCATGGCGCGCGACTTCAGCTGGAAATCCGCCGCCGCCGCCTACGAGCGGCTCTATCACGAAGCGTTGTGAGGACTCGGGCGCGCTGCGGATGACGCCGACGCTGCTCTGGTTTCGGCGCGACCTGCGATTGCGGGACAACGCCGCGCTGCACGCCGCGATCGCGCGCGGCGCGCCGATCGTGCCGGTTTTTATCTGGGACGACACGGGCGATGCGCGCTGGCGGCCCGGCGCGGCGGCGCGCTGGTGGCTGCACCATTCGCTCGCCGCGCTCGACGCGACGCTGCGCGACCGCGGCTCGCGTCTCGTGCTCGCGCGCGGCAAGCCCGCCGACGTGCTGCGCGAGCTGGCGCGCACGACGGGCGCGGGTGCGCTTTTCTGGAACCGCTGCTACGAACCGGCGGCGGTGGCGCGCGATACACAAATCAAGGCGGAGTTCGCGGCGGCGGGAATGGACGTGAAAAGCTTCAACAGCGCGCTGCTGCACGAACCGCACGCGATCGCGAACAAACAAGGGAAACCGTTTCAGGTTTTCACGCCGTTCTGGCGTCACTGCCTCGCGCTGCCAGTCGAGCCGGAAATAAAAATTCCGGCGCGTGCGCTCGCCGCGCCGGCAAAGTGGCCGGCGCCCTGCGCGCTCGAGGAATTCGAGCTCCGGCCGCGGCTCGGCTGGGCGGACGCGTTTCGCGAGACGTGGGAACCGGGCGAGGCCGGCGCAGTGAAGCGGCTGCGGAAATTTATCGCGACGGCGATGGCGGCCGACGCGGACGAGCGCAACGTGCCGGCGCGCGAAGGCACGTCGATGCTGTCGCCGCACCTGCACTGGGGCGAAATCGGTCCGCGGCAAATCTGGAGCGCGGTGCAGGCGGCGTCGCGCGACTCGGGCGTGTTTCCGCCGAGCAAGGGCGCGGCCGTATTTCTCGCGGAGCTTGGCTGGCGGGAATTCGCGCACCATCTGCTGTTTCACTTTCCGACGACGCCCGAGCGGCCGTTGCGCGCGGAGTTCGCGCGGTTTCCGTGGGCGCAGGATCGCGGCGGGAAAAAATTACGCGCGTGGCAGCGAGGGCGGACGGGGTATCCGATTGTCGACGCCGGCATGCGGCAGCTCTGGCAAACCGGTTGGATGCACAATCGCGTGCGGATGATCGTCGCGTCGTTTCTCGTGAAACACCTGCGGCTGAACTGGACCGACGGCGCGGCGTGGTTTTGGGACACGCTCGTCGACGCGGACCTCGCGGCGAACACGCTGAACTGGCAGTGGAGCGCCGGCTGCGGTGCGGACGCGGCGCCGTATTTCCGGATTTTTGCGCCGGTGCGGCAGGGCGAAAAATTCGACGCGGACGGCGCATATGTGCGCCGCTGGGTGCCGGAGCTCGCGCAATTGCCGGCGGAGCATGTGCACGCGCCGTGGGAGGCGCCGGCGGAAATTTTGGCGCAGGCCGGCGTGCGGCTCGGTGAAAACTATCCGCGTCCGATCGTCGAGCACGCGACCGCGCGCGCGGAAGCGCTGGCGGCGTTTCAACAGATGCGAAAGGCCGCGGCCCGATGAAAATCGCGATCGCAGGCGCGTCGGGGTTGATCGGACGCGCGCTGACGCGGGCGTTGCGCGTGGCGGGCCACGATGTGGTGCGTCTGGTCCGGCGCGCGACGGTGGCGGACGATGAGATCGCGTGGAATCCGGAGAAGGGCGAGTGGGACGCGGCGCGCTGGCGTGGAATCGACGCGGTCGTGAACCTCGCGGGCGAAAACATCGCGGCCGGTCGTTGGACGGCGGCGCGACGCGAACGAATCCTGCGGAGCCGCCTCGATGCGACGCGCACGCTCGTGCGCGCGATGAACGCATTCGAATCAAGGCCGCGCGTTTTTCTGAGCGCGTCGGCGGTCGGATTCTACGGCGACCGCGGCGACGAACTGCTGACGGAAGCGAGCGCGATCGGGAACGGTTTCCTGTCCGAAGTCTGTCTCGCCTGGGAGACGCACGCCGAGGGCGCGGCGCGGAGCGGCGTGCGGACGGCGCTGCTGCGTTTCGGCACGGTGCTGGCGGGCGAGGGTGGCGCGCTCGGAAAAATGCGGCCGATTTTCCGTTGCGGTTTGGGCGGCCGGCTGGGCAGCGGCCGACAGTGGATGAGCTGGATCGCGATCGACGATGCGGTCGGCGCGATCCTGCACGCGCTGCGTGACGAGCGTTGTGCAGGAGCGCTGAACATCGTCGCGCCGGCGCCGGTGCCGAACGCGGAATTCACGCGAACGCTCGGTCGCGTGCTCCACCGGCCGGCGTGGCTGCCCGTGCCAGCGTGGGCACTACGCGTGGCGTTTGGCCGGATGGCGGACGATGCATTGCTCGCGAGCACGCGCGCGGTGCCGGAGAAATTAGGCGCGGCTGGGTATGCGTTTCGCCACCCGACACTGGAGTCGGCGTTGCGGGCGGCGCTGGAGGCTTGAGATGGGTGGCGCGAGCGATTTGCGCCGCGGCGAAACGAGCGGAAATTCCCGCGTCAATTCCGTGCTTTTCAAACGCGGGCGGCGAGCTACGTTGGCGGGTTCATATGCAGAAAACGTTCGTTATCTTTAAGCCGGATTGCATGGAGAAGCACGTCGTCGGCACGGTGCTGAGTCGTTTCGAGGCGGCGGGCTTCGAAGTGATCGGGTGCAAGATGGGGCGGCTGTCGCCGGCGTTGCTGCGCGAGCATTACGCGCACGTGGCAGCCAAACCGTTTTATCCCGAGATCGAGCAGTTCATGAGTTCACGGCCCGTCATCATGATGGCGCTGCAGGGCAAGGATATCGTCCAGCGCGTGCGCGACCTGCTCGGGCCGACGGACTCGCGCAAGGCGGCGAAGGGCACGATCCGGGGCGATTTCGGCGCCGACATGATGAAAAACATCGTGCATGCGTCGGACAGCGACGAAAACGCGAAGGCCGAGCTGGCGCGCTTCTTCAAGCCGGACGAGCTGTTCGGCGCATGAATCGGCACGGTTCGCGGGAGTGCCGCGAGGGTGGCGTGCGCGGATGCTTCGTTTTGACGAACTAATTTCCGGCCGGTAGTCTGCGCGGCATGTCCAGCCCGTCGGTCCGCGCGATCCAGCGCTTCTATCCGCAGATTTACCTCGCGTGCCACGTCGATCACGTGCGCACGAAATCGAATCGTTATCACCTCTCCGCGCACGATGCCGCGCTGCTGGCGCATCTCGACGAATGCGAGCCGGTGCACGCGACGCAGCTCGCGCGGCATCTCGGCGTGACGAACTCGACCTTATCGGCCGCGCTGAAGCGCATGGAAACGCTCGGCTATCTCGCGCGGCGGCCGCATCCGCGCGATCGCCGGCACGCGGAGCTCACGCTCACGACGGCCGGCGCGGAGGCGATGAGCCGCGCGTCGGTGCTGGACCGGCGTCGCGTCGGCGCGGTGCTGGCGCGGCTCGCGGCGGCGGACCAGACGCGCGCGATCGCCGGGTTGGCGCTGCTGGCGAAAGCGGCGCGCGAATTTCAGGCGGAAGCGCCGAGGAGAAAGCGGTGGTAACATGAAATGGATTTTTATCGGACTCGGGGCGTTGGCGACGATCGTCGCGTTGATGGCGCTCATCGGCGCGTTTCTGCCGCGCGAGCACGTGGCGACGCGGCGGGCGAGTTACGCGCGGCCGGCGGCGGAGCTCTACCGGATCGCGCGCGATTTCGCGGCGGCGCCGACGTGGCGGACCGATTTGAAAAGCGTGGAGCTGCTGCCGCCGCGCGACGGCCGCGTGAGCTTTCGCGAGACGAGCCGGCACGGCGCGATCGCGTTTGTCGTGCGCGAAGATCGGCCGGGCGAACGGATCGTCACGGAAATCGCGGACCCGGACCTGCCGTTTGGCGGGACGTGGACGTATGAGTTTTCGAACGAGAGCGGCCGCGGCGTGCTGCGCATCACGGAGCGCGGCGAGGTGAAGAACGTGCTTTTTCGTTTTCTCGGCCGCTTCGTTTTCGGCGAAGCGAGCACGATCGAAACCTACCTGCGCTCGGTCGGGCGGAAGCTCGGCGAGGAAACGACGCCGCAGCCGTGAGCGCGGCCCGGCGGGTGGACGGAACCGTTGCGCGGCGCGCAAGAGCAGTTTCAAAACGCGGTAGCCGTTTTTCTGGGTCAGGCTTCACGCCCGACACGTCGGGGATAAACCCCGACCTACATCTCTGACGCGCTAGAACTGCTCCGCCATCGCGACGGCTTTGAAGAGCGCGGACGCCTTGCTGATCGTCTCCTGATACTCGGACGCGGGAACGGAATCCGCCACGATGCCGGCGCCGGCCTGGATGTGGATGCGGCCGTTTTTGAGCAGCGCAGTGCGGAGCATGATGCACGTGTCCATGTTGCCGTCGTAGCCGAAATAGCCGAGCGCGCCGGCGTAGAAGCCGCGCTGCGTGGGCTCGTAGTGCGCGATGATCTGCATGGCGCGGATCTTTGGCGCGCCGCTCACGGTGCCGGCGGGAAACGTCGCGCGCATGAGATCGTAGGCGTTCTTGTCGGGCGCGATCTGGCCTTCGACCTGCGAGACGATGTGCATCACGTGCGAGTAGCGCTCGATCACCATCATCTCGGGGACCTTCACGCTGCCGTAGCGGCAGACGCGGCCGATGTCGTTGCGTGCGAGGTCGACGAGCATCAGGTGCTCGGCGCGCTCCTTTTCGTCGGCGAGCAGTTCCTTTTCGAGCGCGAGATCCTCGTCGTGCGTGGCGCCGCGGCGGCGCGTGCCGGCGATCGGGCGGATTTCGACGAGCCCGTCGGTGAGCCGCACGTGGACTTCCGGCGAGGCGCCGACGATGGAAAAATCGCCGGCCTCGAGGATGAACATGTAGGGCGACGGATTCACCGTGCGCAGCGCGCGGTAGAGATCGAGCGGCGATTTCCTGAACTCGCGCGTGAAACGCTGCGACGGGACGAACTGGATGATGTCGCCGGAGCGGATGTATTCCTTGCCGTCTTCGACGACCTGTTCGAAACACGGCTGCGTGAAATTTCCAGCCGGCACCGCGATCTTGCCGACATCAACGAGCGGCGCGGGCGCGAGTTCGCGCGGCTGGCTGAGGATCGCGTAGAGTTCGCGCAGCTCGGCGACGGCCGCGTCGTAGGCGGCGTCGATCGCACTCGCGGGCGAGCCCGACGCGGCGGCGGCGCGGATGTGGGCGTTGACGCAGAGGCGGAGCGTCTGCTTCGCGCGATCGAAAATCAGCAGCGAGTCCGACAGCATGAAGTAGAGCAGGGGACTGCCCAACTCGTCGGCCGGCGCGGCGGGCACCGTCGGCTCGATGCGCGTGACGTATTCGTAGGCGACGAAACCGACGGCGCCGCCAGTGAAGCGCGGGAGTCCGGGGAGCGCGACGGGTTTGTAGCCGCGCATTTCCTCTTCGATGAGCTGCAGCGGATCGCGCGGCGTCGGGACGGTCTGCGTCGCCTGGCCGGGCACGCGGATTTCCGTCGTCTGCGCGCCGCAGATGAAAACTTTCCGCGGACGGCAGCCGATGAAACTGTAGCGCGAGAGATTTTCGCCGCCCTCGACGGATTCGAGCAGATACGACGGGCCGCTCTCCTTGAGTTTCGCGTAGGCGGAGACGGGTGTCTCGAAGTCGGCCATCAGGTCCGCGTAGACGGGAATCACGTTTCCCTGCGCGGCGAGACTGGCGAAAACTTCCCGGCTCGGATGGATGTTCATCGGCGAAGCACGGGATATGCGCGGCGGTGGAAGGCGCGGCAAGGCGGAAGACGGCGCCCCGCCGGCACAGTCGAACGCGTTTTTATAGCGGCGAGCGAGGCGCGAAATTGCGAGACCGCTGAGGCAGGGCGAACGGCGGAGGCCGCGTCGGTGGCGTCGCAGTCGTGCGGCCGCGACGCGGGAAGCGTCACTCGACCGTGACGGATTTCGCGAGATTGCGCGGCTTGTCGACGTCGCACTGGCGCTCGACGGCGATGTAGTAACTGAGGAGCTGCACCGGAATCGCGGCGACGATCGGCAGCACGGCTTCGTGGCAATCCGGAATCGTGATGACCTCGTCGGCGAGGCCGCGCGGCAATTCGCAGCCTTCGGTGACGATCGCGATGATCGGGCCCTTGCGCGCCTTGATCTCCTGCATCGAGGAGACGATCTTCGGAAAAATCTCGCCGGCCGGCGCGAAGAAGACGCTCGGGCATTTTTCGCTGATGAGCGCGATCGGGCCGTGTTTCATTTCCGCGGCGGGATAGCCCTCGGCGTGGATGTAGGAAATCTCCTTCAGCTTCAGCGCGCCTTCGAGCGCGAGCGGGAAGAGCGAGAGCCGGCCGAGAAAAAGCATGTCGTGGTAATGTGCGAAGCGCTTCGCGATCTCGCGAATGTGCTCCGCCTGCTCGAGCGCCTTGCGCACGAGGTCGGGCGCGCCTTTGAGCGCGTTGGCGTAGCGCACGCCGTCGCTGAAGCTCATGTCGCGCATCCGCGCGAGATACAGCGCGACCATGGCGCCGAGCATGAGCTGCGAGGTGAACGCCTTCGTCGACGCGACGCCGATCTCGGGCCCGACGTGCTGGTAAATGCCGCCGTCGGCTTCGCGCGCGATCGTGGAGCCGACGACATTGTTGATCGCGAGCGCCTTGTAGCCCTTGCGTTTCGCTTCGCGCAGCGCGGCGAGCGTGTCGATCGTCTCGCCCGACTGGCTGACGACGAAGAAGAGCGTGTTGCTGTGCAGCGGCGTGTTGCGGTAGCGGAACTCCGACGCGTAATCGACCTCGACCGGAATGCGCGCGAAGCGCTCGATCAGGTGCTCGGCGACGAGGCACGCGTGCCAGGCGGTGCCGCAGGCGCAGAAGAGAAAGCGATCGATCTGGCGGAATTCGGCGGCGGTGACGTTGAGGCCGCCGAAATTCGCCGTGCTGCCGTCCTCGGAGAAGCGGCCGCGCATGGTGTTTTCGAGCGCGAGCGGCTGCTCGAAAATCTCCTTCTCCATGAAGTGCGCGTGCGCGCCGATTTCGGCGTCCTTGATCGACCACGTGATCTTGTCGACGACGGGCGAGACATCGAGCTGGTCGAGCGTCGTGATCGAAAACGCCAGCGGCGTGAGGTGCACGATCTCGCCGTCCTTCAGGTAGACGACGTTTTGCGTGCGGCTGATGAGCGCCGACGCGTCCGACGCGAGGATATATTCGCCATCGCCGACGCCGAGGATGAGGGGCGAGGCCTTGCGCGCGGCGACGATCTCGCCGGGATAATCGACGCAGAGCACCGCGATGCCGTAGGTGCCTTCGACGTGGCGCAGCGTTTTCCGCACGCTGTCGAGGAAGCGATGGTGGCCGTTGTTGCTCGTCGGCTCCTTCGCGTAGTGGTAGGCGATCAGGTTGCAGAGCACCTCGGTGTCGGTCTCCGACGCGAAGGTGTAGCCTTTCTCGAGGAGAAAGCTCTTCATCTGCCCGTAATTCTCGATCACGCCGTTGTGGATCAGCGCGAACCGGCCATCGCTGCTCACGTGCGGATGGGCGTTGGCGTCGGTCACGCCGCCATGCGTCGCCCAGCGCGTGTGGCCGATGCCGGTCGTGCCGTGAAATTTGTGCCGGGCCGCTTCCTTGACGAGATTTTCGACGCGGCCGGCCTTCTTCGCGACATCGAGCCGGTTGCCCTGCAGCACACACACGCCCGCGGAATCGTAGCCGCGATATTCGAGGCGCTTCAGGCCTTCGAGGAGGATCGAGACCGCTTTTTGTTTACCGACGTAGCCGACAATGCCGCACATGTTTTTCGGGAAGAGAAATTTGGTTTTGTGTTGGCAAACTAACCCTGCGCGCAAAGGTCGGGCAAGGTTTTACCAAGAAGAATCCCCGGATCGGAGAATCCCCTTATGACGACTCAGAAACGCGTGCTGGCAGTGATCATGGGCGGAGGCCGCGGCACCCGGCTGCATCCGCTGACCGCCGAACGCTGCAAGCCCGCCGTGCCGCTCGCCGGCAAATACCGCCTCGTCGACATCCCGATCAGCAACTGCCTCAACTCCGACATCAACCGGATCTTCCTGCTCACGCAGTTCCAGACCGCTTCGCTGCACCGACACGTGCAGAATACGTATCACTTCGACCCGTTCGGCGGCGGCTTCGTCGACATCCTCTCGGCGGAGCAGACCGAGAAGACCTCGGACTGGTATCAGGGCACCGCGGACGCCGTGCGCCGGAATCTCGTGCACTTCCGCTCCTTTCCGCACGACCTCGTGCTGATCCTCTCGGGCGACCAGCTCTACCGGATGGATTTTCGGAAGATCATCGACCAGCACATCGCGACCGGCGCGGACGTGACGCTCGCGGCGATTCCGTTTCCCGTTTCAAAAGTCGAAGGTCTCGGCCTGATGCAGGTGCAGGACGATCTCTCGATCGTGCGCTTCGTCGAGAAGCCGAAGGATCCCGCGATCATCGGCGGCCTCACGCTCAGCGAAAAACTCGAGGCGAGCCTGAAGATGCCGTCCGCCGAGAAGCACTGCCTCGCGAACATGGGCATCTACGTTTTCAGCCGCTCCGTCCTCGCCGACGCGCTCGACAACTCGATGGCGGATTTCGGCCGCGAGATCATCCCGGGCCTGCTCGGCAAAAAGAAACTCTTCGCCCACATCTTCGAAGGCTACTGGGAGGACATCGGCACCGTGCGCGCCTTCTTCGAGGCGAACCTCGCGCTCGCGCAGCCGCTGCCGCCGTTCAATTTCTTCGAGCCGACCGCACCGATCTACACGCACCCGCGTTTTCTCCCTGCGTCGAAGCTCAACAAGTGCGCGATCGACAACGTCGTCATCGGCGACGGCTCGATCATCACGGATTCGTCGCTCCACCACTGCGTGCTCGGCATCCGGTGTTTCATCGGCGAAGGCTCCGTGCTCGAGGACACGATCGTGATGGGTTCCGATTATTACGAAACCGAGGACCAGCTCGCCGCGAACACCACGCGCGGTCGTCCGCATCTCGGCATCGGAAAAAACTGCCGGATCAACGGCGCGATCATCGACAAGAACACCCGCATCGGCGACGGCTGCGTGCTCAATGCCACCGGCAAGGCCGACGGCACCTACGCCGACGGCCTCGTGATCGTGCGCGACGGCGTGCTGCTCGTGCCGAAGGGCGTGACGGTTCCCGCCGGCACCGTCGTGTAGCGCGGGATCGCCGCATTCCACGGCGGGCCGCGGGGCAGGGCGACTTCGATCTCTGGCTCGACTCTCGCGTGGAAACTACGGCTTTTCCTTCTGGCGCGCCGCGCGCGCGATCAGCACGAGCCCGGCGAGAATCACGAAAACCGAGTAGAACGTCCCGCGGCTCAGGCCGAAGATCAGCGACACGCCGAAATCCGGCTCGCGAAAACGCTCGCCGAAAATTCGCACGAGCGCATACGCGATGAGAAATTCGCCGCTGAGCTGGCCGGGCCGCGCGCGCACGACATCGCTGCGCCAGAACCGCCACTGCATGAACGCGAGCAGGAGCGCGCCCTCGAGCCCGGCCTCGTAGAGCTGCGACGGATGCCGCGCGGGGATTTGGTGCAGCGGCGTGCCGGGCTCGGCGCTCTTCGGAAAAATCACGGCCCAGCGCACCTCGCTGATTTTCCCCCAAAGCTCGCCGTTGATGAAGTTGGCGATGCGTCCGAACAGCAGTCCGACCGGCGCGGTCGACACGACCAGATCCGCGAGATGGAAAAACGAAAGCTGCCGCCGGCGCGCAAACCACGCGAGCGCCACCGCGACGCCGACGAATCCGCCGTGGCTCGCCATGCCGCCGTCCCATACGCGCAG